>CAJNCJ010000003.1 GCA_905221235.1 bacterium | reverse complement strand
CTAAAGTGATTTTTCCGTTAGTATTGGTGTCTGCCATAGGCGAAATCATTCTATTTTGAAGTGAATCCCAACCTGTACCCATTGCCCAGTATCTGGTGGCAAGACTACCTACTCCGACTAAACTATACGATTCTTCACCTTTCCAAGAGGCACATAGTACGAGGAATTTAGAATCAAGCATTTCACCATTCTTGCTTGCTACATCTCCTGTTGAAAATCCTGCCAAAAATGCTTGTTCATCAAATTTTTCTTCAGACTTGGAGGCAACCTTTTTGTTTGGCTTACCTACATCTATAATTGTTCCTGAATAGCAACAATCCAGCATAACCACAAACTTACCTTTATATTGTTTCAGTATAGATGCTAATTCCCAACCTGAAAAGGATGTTTTATCGCTACCAATGGCTATCGTCCCATCTTCTTTTCCATGACAAGTAAGGTAAAGATAGTTCACATCGCTTTCGCTAGAAGATTCAAACAGTTCTTGCATTTTTGCAAGAATCTCAGCTTTTGTCTTATCAGGGAAACGAACAACTTTACTAAAGTTTTGGTTACTAAAAACCTTTTCCATAGCATTAACATCTGCGATAGGTACAGCGGTTGTTGATGTTTCACCAAGAACTAAGGCCCGACGATTGATATTTTGCTTTTCTCCACTATTAGCAAAGAAATAAGTATCATCTCCAATATTGTGCCAACCTGTCTGCATAGCACCGCTATCAGCTAAATAATATTGTTTTCCTTCGATAGTCTGTAGGCCAGTTTGCATGACACCGCTAGTATTTAAATAGTACCAACTACCAGAAATCAAACACCAGCCTGTTTTCATAGCACCACTATCATCTAGATAATACCAATTTCCATACTCATTGAACCAACCTGTTTTCATCCAACCTTCACTATCAAAATAGTACCAGGTTTCATTAATCTTTTCCCACCCGTTTTTAGTGTAAGAACCGTCAGAATGTTTATACCACCAACGGCCATTCGATTGAATCCAACTGCCATTAGAGTGACTATAAGACTTGGGAGAAATAGATTCTTGAGCAGAAACTGGACTATTTACTGGTAGTGTTGTCACTAGGCTCAGTAAAGCAACTGATGACAATAAAATTTTTTTCATAATCATATTGTCCTTTCTGTTTTATTTTTGTATAATCATAATCATACCACAAATAAAAAAACAGGTTTTATTTTTTGCAGAAATGGAAGAGGATACTATGGAAAATTTTGGAGCAGTTTTAAAGGATATCCGTATTTCAAAAAATTTTCGTCTTAAAGATTTGGCTTGTGATAAGATTAGTGAGTCAACTATTTCTCGTTTCGAAAATGGGATTACAAAATTATCTATTGAACATTTTTACATGTTGTTAAATCGCCTGGGGATATCATTTTCGGAATTTGAAGAATTAGTTCATTGCTATTATTCCAAAAAAGAATGTTTTTTTGAAGAACTAGAACATGCTGTAAACTCTTCAGATATCATTTTGTTACAAGAACTAATAAAGAAAATAGAGCTAAAACAAAAGCAGGAAAAAAGTCTATGCAATTGTCACATAAAATGGATTGCTGAACAACAGATTAATCGCCTTGCAAACCTTCCTTACAATGCATCTAAATGTAATGAGCTAATCAAGTATTTGCTTTCTGTAGATAATTGGATGGAGTATGAACTGAAAATTTTCTATAATTCGGTGTTTTTTATGAATACTAAAACCATAAGCTTACTATATAGAGCGGTAATCAAGAAAACACGACATTTTTTAAAAACAGATATGGGAACACATAGAGTAATTCCTTTATATTTATTTAATTTAGAATTATTATTAAAAAATAATTTGTTAGATAGCGCTCAATTTTTTATAGATGATTTAGAAAATTTACTGACCAGACAAGGATATTATTTTGAAAAGACTTATTTACTTTTTTTAAAAGGTATTTATCTCATAAAAACGAATCAAGTAGAGTTAGGAAAAAAAGAATGTTCCAAAGCTATGAAAATATGTAAGGAATATAATGATAGTGTCACAATAGAGAAATTAAACAAGACCTTTAAATCAGATTTAAAAGGATTTGTTTTTTAAATAAAGTTAGACAGAAAATGAGATAAAAGAAAAAGGATAGCCTCTCTGCGATGAGATGTTATCCTTTTTGATTTTAAAATTATTGCAAATTAACCTTGTTTTTCAAGATGTGATAAGTTCCTAGATAGTAGATGGCTATAAGAATAACTTCTTCCAGAATAGTCATGATAATGCCCATCTGGAACTGATCAGCTCCTCCAGTGGTTGATGGGAAGTAGAAACCAGGGTTAGAACGATAGAAGAGTTCAATAAAGCCAACGACGATTTGGATACCAATGTAGGCTACAATTGACAGTGCAGTACGGTATTCATTGAACAGCTGTCCAATGGAAATTGCCAAGTAGATGCAGAGGATTCCAGAAATGGTATTTAGTAGGAAGGATATCCCCATAAGAGAGAGTTGAGGGAGGTGTGTTTCTATAAATGGAATCAAGTCAGAACTTGCAAACCAATCAGGAGCTGTTAGAGTCAGAACAATAAAAGCACTGATTACGAGTACAGCAGTACTGACAATAGACCAGATAAAGGCACCGACTAGTTTAGCTGTGATGATATAGTGCTCAGACACTGGCAAGGTCAAAGTTAGATAGCCTTGGCGGTCATAGACACTTCCTTTGAAACGTTTAATGATTAAGAAAATGGTTGAAATCCCCAGTGTAATCATCATTCCCCCAAAGACAGTAGCTAGAAAAATGAGTAGGACAGGTTGGCTTTCTTTGACAGGCAGATTGTTAGAGGTCTGTGCTTGTATCCCGATAAGGGCAGAAAGGACTAGCACAGCAGCGTAGAGGGCTAAATACCACTTGTTAACATTTTTAAATTCGTAGCGAACTAAATTCCAAAACATAATAATCTCCTTTGCTTAGGCCTTAAATTCCTGACGGAAGAGCTGGTCGATGGATTCACCAGACTCATAGCGAATATCATCTACGTTTCCTTGACGAACGACTTTTCCGTCTTTGAGGAAGACAATTTCATCCAAGATTGGCTCGATATCAGAAATCAAGTGGGTAGAAATCAAAACGGTAGAAGTTGGGGAGTAGTTGTTGATAATGGTATTGAGGATATAATCACGAGCTGCTGGATCCACCCCACCAATGGGTTCGTCCAGAACGTAGAGGCGGGCATCGCGGCTCATAACCAAAATCAGTTGGACCTTTTCCTTGTTCCCTTTTGATAGTTTCTTGAGACGACTATTTTCATCAATGCCAAGGTCTGCAAGTAGATGATGGGCGCGTTCAAGATTGAAATCTTTATAGAAGGTCTTAAAGTAGATTAGGGCTTCTTTGACCTTCATTTGTTCATTGAGATAGGTCGTATCCGGCAAATAAGCTACGATAGCCTTGGTTGCTGGGCTTGGATCCATGTCGTTGATAAGGACGCGTCCTTGGTCTGGTTGTAAGAGGCCATTGATTAGTTTAATCAATGTTGTTTTTCCTGAGCCGTTTGGGCCAAGGAGACCGACAATTTTTCCAGCTGGGATGTCAAGAGAAACATTTTCAAGGGCTGGGGTTGCTCCATAAGATTTGGATACATTTTCAAATGCTAGTAATGACATAGGCTTAAACTCCTTTAATATAATCACCGACTACGCCTGGTAGTTCTTCTTTTTCATAGCCAAAATGGGTCATGGAGGAAACGAAGTGTTCCAATTCTTCTTCCGATAATTGTTTGCGCGATTGGGCAATTAGCTCCTTATCCTCAGTCACAAATCGTCCAGTTGTTCGCTTGCTGTAGACAAAGCCTTCACGTTCGAGGTCTGACAAGGCTCTTTGGATGGTGTTGGGATTGACACCTGCCTCGCTAGCTAGCTCTCTCACGGTTGGAAGTTGTTGATTGGGTTCCAGTGAATGGGAAACAATCTGAAGCTTGATTTTCTCCATAATCTGTAAATAGATGGGTTTTTTGTTGTCAAATGTCCAGGACATCTTGTTCTCCTTTCTTTTATCTCTTTGTCTTAATTAAATAATACAGCAAAACAAAAAACTTGTCAAGCAAAAAGAAGAATTGTTTTGGGAATCGCTTAAAAAATGGTATAATGAAAAGAAAACGATAAGGAGGGAAAGGATGCGTTGTCCAAAATGTGGGGCTACCAAGTCAAGTGTTATCGATAGTCGTCAAGCAGAAGAAGGGAACACCATTCGTAGAAGACGTGAGTGCGATGAATGCCAACACCGTTTTACAACCTACGAACGAGTAGAAGAAAGAACCTTAGTTGTTGTTAAAAAAGATGGCACACGGGAACAGTTCTCCAGAGATAAAATCTTTAATGGAATTATCCGCTCAGCCCAGAAACGTCCTGTGTCAAGTGATGAAATCAACATGGTAGTCAATCGTATCGAACAGAAACTCCGTGGTCGAAATGAAAATGAAATTCAAAGTGAGGACATTGGTTCACTCGTCATGGAGGAGTTGGCTGAATTGGACGAGATTACCTATGTACGTTTTGCCAGTGTCTATCGTAGCTTTAAGGACGTCAGTGAGTTAGAGAGCCTGCTCCAACAAATCACCCAGTCCTCTAAAAAGAAAAAGGAAAGATAAATGAAGCCAATTGACCGTTTTTCTTATCTAAAGAATAATCGGGTGTCGCAAGATACCTCATCTCTGGTACAGTGCTACCTCCCGATTATCGGTCAGGAGGCACTGAGCCTTTATCTTTATACGATTAGTTTTTGGGATAATGGCAGAAAGGAATACCTCTTTTCAAGTATTCTCAACCATCTCAACTTTGGGATGGATAGACTGATAAAATCCTTGAAAATCCTATCTGCTTTCAATCTCTTGACCCTTTATCAAAAGGGTGATACCTATCAGCTATCTCTTCATGCCCCTCTTTCGAGTCAGGATTTCTTGGAACATCCTGTTTATCGCAGACTTTTGGAGAAAAAAATTGGCGATGCAGCTGTGGAGGATTTAAAAGTTGAAAGTGCTGAGGGAGAAGAAATACCTGTCTCCCTCAATCAAGTCTTTCCAGATTTGGCAGAACTAGGAAGTCAAGAAGACCTTGGTCTCAAGAAGAAAGTAGCCAATGATTTTGACTTGGACCATTTTCGTCAGCTGATGTCTCGAGATGGACTGCGTTTTGCGGATGAACAGTCCGATGTCTTAAACCTCTTTGCCATTGCCGAGGAAAAGAAATGGACTTGGTTTGAGACCTATCAATTGGCCAAGTCAACAGCTGTTTCCCAGGTCATTTCAACTAAACGCATGCGGGAAAAAATCGCTCAAAAACCAGTTTCCTCTGACTTTAGTCCTAAGGAAGCAACCATTATCAAGGAAGCAAAAAGTAAAACTGCCCTGCAGTTCTTGGCAGAAATCAAGCAAACACGCAAGGGAACTATTACCCAAACAGAAAGAGAACTCTTGCAACAGATGGCTGGCTTGGGCTTGCTGGACGAAGTCATCAATATCATTCTCTTATTGACCTTTAATAAGGTAGATTCGGCAAATATCAATGAGAAATATGCCATGAAAGTGGCCAATGACTATGCCTATCAAAAGATTCATTCGGCAGAAGAAGCAGTCTTGCGGATCCGTGAACGTGGGCAGAAAAGTCAGGCTCAAAAAAGTAGTAAACCGAGTCCTGCCAAGTCCAATGTACCCAAGTGGAGCAATCCAGATTATAAGAATGAAACAAGCGAGGAAACTCGTCTGGAACTAGAACGTAAGAAACAAGAACTATTAGCTCGATTAGAAAAAGGAGGAGATTAGATGGAAAGTGTCGGAGACGTACTCAAACGTCAACCCAGCCGTTTTCACTATCAAGATTTGGTTCAGAAAATCATGAAGGATCCTGATGTTGCGGCCTTTATCCAGCAAGAATCCCTCAGCCCAGAGGAATTAAATCGTAGTATCTCCAAGTTTAATCAGTACATCACCGAGCGCGACAAATTTCTCCGTGGGGATACAGATTATATTGCCAAAGGTTATAAGCCTATTTTGGTTATGAATCATGGTTATGCGGATGTTTCTTATGAAGAAACTCCTGAACTAATCGCAGCGGAAAAAGAAGCGGCTATTAAGAACCGTCTCAAGTTAATCAATCTGCCAGCCAGTCTTAAGAAAGCTAGCTTAGCTCAAGTAGACTTGGATGATTTGGGGCGCTTGCCAGTTTTTGAAAAGCTATTAGCCTTCGTGGAGCAATATCCAGCTATTCGAAAAGGTCTTTACTTGTATGGAGACTTTGGTGTGGGGAAAAGTTTCATGGTGGCTGCCTTAGCCCATGATTTATCAGAAAAGCGTGGTGTTTCATCAACTCTCCTCCACTATCCTAGCTTTGTCATTGATGCCAAAAATGCCATCAGTGATGGCAATGTCAAGACCTTGGTGGATGAGATTAAGCTTTCTGAAGTCCTGATTTTAGATGATATTGGTGCCGAGCAATCAACAGCTTGGGTGCGGGATGAAATCCTGCAAGTCATTCTCCAATATCGGATGCAGGAAAATTTACCGACCTTTTTCACTTCCAACTTCAACTTTGAAGAGTTGGAGCTGCATTTTGCTAAAGGGAAGCAAGGAAATGATGAAACCTGGGAAGCCAGACGTGTCATGGAACGCATCCGTTATTTGGCTGAGGAGACTCGTTTAGAAGGAGTAAACCGTCGATGACAGAAACGATTAAACTGATGAAAGCTCATAAATCTGTTCGAAGATTTAAGGAGCAGGCCCTTCCTCAGGAAGACTTGACTGAAATCCTGAAAGCAGCCCAAATGGCCTCGTCTTGGAAGAATTTTCAATCCTACTCTGTGATTGTGGTACGAAGTCAAGAAAAGAAAGATGCCTTGTACGAATTGGTGCCTCAAGAAGCCATTCGCCAGTCTGCTGTTTTCCTTCTCTTTGTTGGAGATTTGAATCGAGCAGAAAAGGGAGCTCAGCTTCATACCGACACCTTCCAACCTCAAGGTGTAGAAAGTCTCTTGATTAGTTCGGTCGATGCGGCTCTTGCTGGTCAAAATGCCCTGCTGGCGGCTGAAAGTTTGGGCTATGGCGGTGTCATCATTGGCTTGGTGCGTTACAAGTCAGAAGAAGTAGCAGAGCTTTTTAACTTGCCTGACTACACCTATCCTGTCTTTGGGATGGCACTGGGTCTTCCAAATGAAGAACATGAAGTCAAACCTCGCTTGCCATTGAATCAGGTGGTATTTGAGGAAGAATATCAGGAACAGACAGTTGATGTGATTGAGGCTTATGACCGTGTACAGGCTGACTATGCTGGGGCGCGTGCGACAACAAGCTGGAGTCAGCGCCTAGCAGAACAGTTTGGTCAAGCTGAACCAAGCTCAACTAGAAAAAATCTTGAACAGAAAAAGTTATTGTAGAAAGTGAGAAATTATGGCCCTACCAACTATTGCCATTGTAGGACGTCCCAATGTTGGGAAATCAACCCTATTTAATCGGATCGCTGGTGAGCGAATCTCCATTGTAGAAGATGTCGAAGGAGTGACACGTGACCGTATCTATGCAACGGGTGAGTGGCTCAATCGTTCCTTTAGCATGATTGATACAGGAGGAATCGATGATGTCGATGCTCCTTTCATGGAACAAATCAAGCACCAGGCAGAAATTGCCATGGAAGAAGCAGATGTTATCGTCTTCGTCGTGTCTGGTAAGGAAGGGATTACCGATGCGGACGAATACGTGGCCCGTAAGCTTTATAAGACCCACAAACCAGTTATCCTCGCAGTTAACAAGGTAGACAATCCTGAGATGCGAAATGATATCTATGATTTCTATGCCCTCGGTTTGGGTGAACCACTGCCAATCTCATCTGTCCATGGTATCGGTACAGGGGATGTGCTAGATGCGATTGTAGAAAATCTTCCAAATGAATATGAAGAAGAAAATCCAGATGTCATTAAGTTTAGCTTGATTGGTCGTCCTAACGTCGGAAAATCAAGTTTGATCAATGCTATCTTGGGAGAAGACCGTGTCATTGCCAGTCCAGTTGCTGGAACAACGCGTGACGCCATTGATACCCACTTTACAGATACAGATGGCCAAGAGTTTACTATGATTGATACGGCTGGTATGCGTAAGTCTGGTAAGGTTTATGAAAATACCGAGAAATACTCTGTCATGCGTGCCATGCGTGCTATTGACCGCTCAGATGTGGTCTTGATGGTCATCAATGCGGAAGAAGGTATCCGTGAATACGACAAGCGTATCGCAGGATTTGCCCATGAAGCTGGTAAAGGGATGATTATCGTGGTTAACAAGTGGGATACACTTGAAAAAGACAACCACACCATGAAAAACTGGGAAGAAGATATCCGTGAGCAGTTCCAATATCTACCTTACGCACCGATTATCTTTGTATCAGCTTTGACTAAGCAACGTCTCCACAAACTTCCTGAGATGATTAAGCAAATTAGCGAAAGTCAAAACACACGTATTCCATCAGCTGTCTTGAACGATGTGATTATGGATGCTATTGCCATCAACCCAACACCGACAGACAAAGGGAAACGTCTCAAGATTTTCTATGCTACCCAAGTGGCAACCAAACCACCAACCTTTGTTATCTTTGTAAACGAAGAAGAACTCATGCACTTTTCTTACCTGCGTTTCTTGGAAAATCAAATTCGCAAGGCTTTTGTCTTTGAAGGGACACCGATCCATCTCATCGCAAGAAAACGTAAATAAAAAAGCAGAATCTGGAATGACATTTCCAGATTTTTTTGATAGAATGAAGGTAAAGAAAACGCTATCAAACAGAGGGGGCTGGTGATGAAACATTTGTTTAAATTGATAATCCTATTTCCCTGGTTTTACTTTTTCAGCTGGATTGAAAAGGCCGATAGAGATAGTAAATTTTTTCCAATTTTTTACTATTTTTACTGGTTTTACATCCCCCTCTATGCTCTTTTTAGCCTTGCTTGGACAGTTATTTCAGTTCTGTTTTTCAATATCGTCTTGAGAAATTTGACAGATATCAAGTTATGGGGCATTTGGTTTCTTTTTATTCTGCTAGCTATTGGTCTGAATAGGTCAACTTATTTCTGTTTCAAAAAAATGCTTCGCTTGAGACGAGAACTAGGGAAGTCAAAAGCGGGGAGGCATTGATTTATATTCTTCTAAAATCAAATCCGCAAGGCCTTTGTCTTTGAGGGAACACCGATCCATCTCATCGCAAGAAAACGTAAATAAAAAAGCAGAATCTGGAATGACATTTCCAGATTTTTTTGATAGAATGAAGGTAAAGAAAACGCTATCAAACAGAGGGGGCTGGTGATGAAACATTTGTTTAAATTGATAATCCTATTTCCCTGGTTTTACTTTTTCAGCTGGATTGAAAAGGCCGATAGAGATAGTAAATTTTTTCCAATTTTTTACTATTTTTACTGGTTTTACATCCCCCTCTATGCTCTTTTTAGCCTTGCTTGGACAGTTATTTCAGTTCTGTTTTTCAATATCGTCTTGAGAAATTTGACAGATATCAAGTTATGGGGCATTTGGTTTCTTTTTATTCTGCTAGCTATTGGTCTGAATAGGTCAACTTATTTCTGTTTCAAAAAAATGCTTCGCTTGAGACGAGAACTAGGGAAGTCAAAAGCGGGGAGGCATTGATTTATATTCTTCGAAAATCTCTTCAAACCACGTCAACGTCGCCTTGCCGTACTCAAGTACAAGTTTCCTAGTTTGCTCTTTGATTTTCATTGAGTATTATATTACTTTCTATTTGTAGGAGGTGGCTTATGAAGATTCCTCTCTTAACTTTGGCAAGGCATAAATTTGTTTATGTCTTGCTTACTTTGCTTTTTCTTGCTTTGGTTTATCGTGATTTCTTGATGACTTATTTCTTTTTTGATATTCATGCGCCTGACCTAGCCCAATTCGATGGACAAGCAATTAAAAATGACTTATTAAAATCAGCGTTAGATTTTCGTATTCTCCAGTTCAATCTAGGCTTTTATCAATCATTTATTATTCCAATCATCATTTCTTTGCTAGGTTTTCAATATATTGAGCTGAAAAATAAAGTTTTACGATTGAGTATTGGAAGAGAAGTGAGTTATCAAGGGTTAAAAAGAAAGTTGACTTTTCAAGTTGCAAGTATCCCTTGTGTGATATATTTAGTGACTGTGCTGATAATTGCAATCATAACCTATTTCTTTGGGACTTTTTCGCCTCTGGAATGGAATTCTCTATTTTCTGATGGAAGTAGTTTACAAAGGCTTCTAGATGGAGAAATAAAAAGTTATTTGTTTTTTATGTGTGTCCTTCTAATCGGTATCTTCATCAATACGGTCTATTTTTTAAAAATAGTTGATTATTTAGGGAATGTGACTCGTTCGGCAATTGCCTATTTGATGTTTCTTTGGCTTGGTTCTATGCTGCTCTATAGTATCTTGCCATACTATATGGTTCCTATGACGAGTTTGATGCAAGCTAGCTATGGGGATGTAAGTTTGATGAAACTCTTTACTCCTTATATCCTTTATGTTGTCCCTTATATGGTGCTTGAAAAATATGAAGATAATGTTTAAGAATTTTAACAATATTTTGCTAAAGAGAAAGATTGTTTTACTACTTCGTATAGTTCTGATGATGATTTTGACCAACTATCTATTGTCAACAGCGGTTCAAAAGCAGGATGTTTTTCTCTTTTTCAAGAGAGAATTGATTTCAATCTTTTCCTATAATGACTATTCTGAAGCGAATTTAGAAATCCCCAAACTCTTGTTAAACCTTTCTATTTTCATGTTAGGATGGCTCTCTGTTATTTTGCTTGAAAGTGATTTAGCAGACCATTACTATCACTTGATTCGTTATCAATCAAGCTCCTTTTTCGATTATACAAGGAAACGATTGGTTATCATTTCTAAATTTTTTACTCAAGATTTATTTGTCTGGTTCCTTGGTTTATTTCCTCTAGGAATTCATTTCAAAACAGTCACACTTTTCTTTTTACTTGCTCAGTTAACGATCTTGTACTTGCTACTTTCTTATCTGATAGCACTTATTAGTGTGGGCGATGGTTTTTCCTTTTTTCTCTATTTTTTAGCATTTGTGGGACAAGAATGGATGATGGATCATATTGTGATAGTATATTTAGGACTCTTAAGTTTATTAGTTATCTTGATTGTTAGTCGCTTGGAAGAGAAATTTAAGAAAGGATAAACGATGAGACTTGAAATTATAAATGGACAGAAAATTTATGGGAAAAGACCTATTTTAAATCAGTTGAATTTGGTGTTTCAATCAGGAAAAATTTATGGACTTAAAGGTGATAATGGATCTGGCAAGACGGTTCTTTTAAAGGTACTTGCTGGTTATATTAAGCTTGACAAAGGAAAAGTTCTTCAAGATGGGAAAGTTTACGGGGTAAAAAATCATTATATTCAGAATGCAGGAATTTTAATTGAAAAGGTAGAGTTTCTATCTCATTTATCCCTGAGAGAAAATTTGGAACTGTTAAGGTATTTTTCATATAAAGTTACGGAAAAAAGAATTGCCTATTGGATTCAATACTATGATTTACAGGAATTTGAAGACGTTGAATACCGTCATTTATCCTTAGGAACAAAGCAAAAAATGGCTTTGATTCAAGCCTTTATTGCCGAACCATCTATACTCTTTCTCGATGAACCTATGAATGCTTTAGATGAGAAGAGTGTGAGGTTAACCAAACAGGTCATTTTATCTTATCTGAAAAAAGAAAATGGTTTGGTTATCCTGACTTCGCACATATCGGAAGATATTTCAGATCTTTGTACAGATGTATTAGTTGTCGAAAATGGACATATACAATATTTAAAGGATATACAATCCTAGGAGGTGGCTTATGGAACATCTAAAATCATTTATTACACGCTATTCTAAGGTCTATATTGGTTTAGTTCTGCTGATCTGGCTGGCTTTCTTCTTTGTTCCTTGGGATAAACCAGTTCTGGGAATATCTATCAATCTCTTAATCATGCAGAAAGTTTTACTAGTTTTTGGCATTCTGTCGATTTTGATGGCCTTGCTGTCCAAGAAAGTCAGTCTCTTTGTTTTTAGATTGATCTGCTGTTTTTCTCTTTGGATTAATCTATTTATCCTATTTGCGATTTTGCCGATTTTTGGCAATTAAAGTATCATAAAAGTCAGAGAGGTTAGCTTGGAAACTAGCCTCTTTTTCCTTTTCAAAATGGGGATTCTTCCTTGAAAATAATCAGTAATTGTGCTAAAATTAAAAGAACATTCTAAAATATTCGGAATTTAAAGTAAGGAAAAACATGGCTAATATTTTAAAAACAATTATCGAAAATGATAAAGGAGAAATCCGTCGTCTGGAAAAGATGGCTGACAAGGTTTTCAAATATGAAGACCAAATGGCTGCTTTGACTGACGACCAACTAAAAGCAAAAACAGTTGAATTTAAAGAACGTTATCAAAATGGAGAATCACTGGATTCACTGCTTTATGAAGCATTTGCGGTTGTCCGTGAGGGTGCCAAACGTGTCCTAGGCCTCTTCCCATATAAGGTTCAGGTCATGGGGGGAATCGTTCTTCACCATGGTGACGTGCCAGAGATGCGTACAGGGGAAGGGAAAACCTTGACTGCGACTATGCCGGTATACCTCAATGCCCTTTCAGGTAAAGGGGTGCACGTAGTTACGGTCAATGAATACCTATCAGAACGTGACGCGACTGAGATGGGTGAATTGTACTCATGGCTTGGTTTGTCAGTAGGGATTAACTTGGCTGCCAAATCTCCAATGGAGAAAAAAGAAGCCTATGAGTGTGATATTACCTACTCAACCAACTCAGAAATCGGATTTGACTACCTTCGTGATAACATGGTCGTTCGTGCTGAAAACATGGTACAACGCCCGCTTAACTATGCCTTGGTCGATGAGGTTGACTCAATCTTGATTGACGAGGCGCGTACACCTTTGATTGTATCAGGTGCTAACGCAGTTGAAACCAGTCAGCTCTATCATATGGCAGACCACTATGTAAAATCTTTGGACAAAGACGACTACATCATCGACGTGCAATCTAAGACTATTGGTTTGTCTGATTCAGGGATTGACAAGGCTGAAAGCTACTTCAAACTTGAAAACCTCTATGACATCGAAAACGTAGCTTTGACTCACTTTATCGATAATGCCCTTCGTGCCAACTACATCATGCTTCTCGATATTGACTATGTGGTGAGCGAAGAGCAAGAAATCTTGATTGTCGACCAATTTACAGGTCGTACCATGGAAGGTCGTCGTTATTCTGATGGATTGCACCAAGCCATTGAAGCCAAAGAAGGTGTGCCAATCCAGGATGAAACCAAGACATCTGCCTCAATCACTTACCAAAACCTTTTCCGTATGTACAAGAAATTGTCTGGAATGACGGGTACAGGTAAGACTGAGGAAGAAGAATTCCGTGAAATTTACAACATTCGTGTTATTCCAATCCCAACCAACCGTCCTGTTCAACGTATTGACCACTCAGACCTTCTTTATGCAAGTATCGAGGCTAAGTTTAAGGCGGTTGTCGAAGACGTTAAGGCTCGTTACCAAAAAGGTCAGCCTGTCTTGGTTGGTACAGTAGCGGTTGAAACCAGTGACTACATTTCTAAGAAATTGGTCGCAGCTGGCGTTCCTCACGAAGTTTTGAATGCTAAGAACCACTATAAAGAAGCCCAAATCATCATGAATGCTGGTCAACGTGGTGCTGTTACCATTGCGACTAACATGGCCGGTCGTGGTACCGACATCAAGCTTGGTGAAGGGGTTCGCGAATTGGGTGGACTTTGTGTGATTGGTACAGAACGTCATGAAAGCCGTCGTATCGATAATCAGCTTCGTGGACGTTCAGGTCGTCAAGGAGACCCAGGTGAGTCACAATTCTACCTATCTCTTGAAGATGACTTGATGAAACGTTTTGGTTCTGAACGCTTGAAGGGAATCTTTGAACGTCTCAACATGTCTGAAGAGGCCATTGAGTCTCGTATGTTGACACGTCAGGTTGAAGCAGCACAAAAACGTGTCGAAGGAAATAACTACGATACCCGTAAACAAGTCCTTCAATACGATGATGTCATGCGTGAACAACGTGAAATTATCTACGCTCAACGTTACGATGTCATCACTGCAGACCGTGACTTGGCACCTGAAATTCAGGCTATGATCAAACGCACGATTGGTCGTGTCGTTGATGGTCATGCGCGTGCCAAACAAGATGAAAAACTCGAAGCAATTTTGAACTTTGCTAAGTATAACTTGCTTCCAGAAGATTCTATTACGATGGAAGACTTGTCAGGCTTGTCTGATAAGGCCATCAAGGAAGAGCTCTTCCAACGTGCCTTGCAAGTTTACGATAGTCAGGTTTCAAAACTACGCGATGAAGAAGCAGTTAAAGAATTCCAAAAAGTCTTGATTCTACGAGTGGTAGATAACAAGTGGACAGATCATATCGATGCCCTTGATCAATTGCGTAATGCGGTTGGACTTCGTGGCTATGCTCAGAACAATCCTGTTGTTGAGTATCAGGCAGAAGGTTTCCGTATGTTTAATGATATGATTGGTTCGATTGAGTTTGATGTGACACGCTTGATGATGAAAGCCCAAATTCATGAACAAGAAAGACCACAAGCAGAACACCATATCAGTACAACAGCGACTCGCAATATCGCTGCCCACCAAGCAAATATGCCTGAAAATCTGGATTTGAGTCAGATTGGACGGAATGAACTTTGCCCATGTGGTTCTGGTAAGAAGTTTAAAAACTGTCACGGTAAAAGACAATAAAATGAGATAGTTTAGAGGCGGATACCTTGTGAAAAGTAAATTTTTACTTGGTATCCGTTTGATTTATAAGGAGATGAGTTATGGTATTTACAGCAAAAAGTCCTAAAATTAATATTGAAGAAGTTCGTGCCTTATCAAAATTAGAAGGTCAAGCTTTGGAGAGAAAATCACAGCGCGATCAAGAGCTAGAAGCCATTATACGTGGAGAAGACCAACGGATTCTCTTGGTAATCGGGCCATGCTCATCTGACAATGAAGAAGCTGTCCTTGAGTACGCTAAACGTTTGGCAGCTTTGCAAGAAGAAGTGGCAGACCGTATCTTTATGGTTATGCGTGTTTACACTGCCAAACCTCGTACCAACGGAGATGGATACAAGGGCTTGATTCACCAGCCTAATGCGACAGAAGCGCCTAGTCTTATCAACGGAATCAAAGCTGTTCGCCATCTTCATTATCGTGTTATCACAGAAACAGGTATGACAACAGCTGATGAAATGCTTTATCCTGAAAATCTTCCTCTTGTGGATGATTTGATTTCTTACATGGCGGTTGGTGCCCGTTCAGTTGAAGATCAGCAACACCGCTTCGTGGCAAGTGGAGCAGATTTTGCGACTGGGTTTAAAAATCCAACCTCTGGAAATCTCAATGTTATGTTTAATGGGATTTATGCTGCTCAAAACAAACAAAGTTTCCTTTTTCTTGGAAAAGAAGTAGAAACAACTGGGAACCCGCTTTCGCACGCCATTCTTCGTGGAGCAATCAATGAATATGGTAAGAATATTCCTAACTACTACTATGATAATTTGATGGATACCATTGCTCAGTATGAGAAGATGGGCTTGGAAAATCCGTTTATCATCGTCGATACCAATCATGACAACTCTGGTAAGCAACATATGGACCAAATTCGAATTGTCCGTCAGACCTTGATTAATCGTGATTGGAATGAAAAAATCAAGCAGTACGTTCGTGGATTTATGATTGAGTCTTATCTAGAAGACGGTCGTCAGAACGAACCGGAAGTATTTGGCAAGTCTATCACAGACCCTTGCCTTGGCTGGGAGAATACGGAAGTCCTCGTCAGAGAAATCTACCAAACGTTAGGAGAATAAGATGGCATTTATTGAAAAAGGTCAAGAAATCGATATTGAAGCAATCAAGGCAGAAACCCAATTGTCTGCGGAAGCCTTGCGACTCAAGGAGCGCCGTGATAGAGAATTGGCAGACATTATTTCAGGAGAAGATGACCGGATCCTTTTGGTGATTGGTCCTTGCTCTTCTGATAATGAAGAGGCTGTCTTGGAATATGCTCGCCGTTTATCCGCCTTGCAAAAGAAGGTGGCGGACAAGATTTTCATGGTTATGCGTGTTTATACTGCTAAACCTCGTACCAACGGAGACGGCTATAAAGGCTTGGTACACCAGCCAGATACTTCTAAGGCTCCAAGTCTAATCAACGGTTTGCAGGCTGTTCGTCAGTTGCACTACCGCGTGATTACAGAGACTGGTTTGACAACGGCAGATGAGATGCTTTATCCGTCAAATCTGGTTTTGGTAGATGATTTGGTCAGCTACCATGCTGTTGGGGCTCGTTCTGTGGAAGACCAAGAGCACCGCTTTGTGGCTTCAGGAATTGATGCACCAGTGGGGATGAAAAATCCAACCTCAGGAAATCTTGGAGTCATGTTTAACGGTATCTATGCCGCTCAGAACAAACAGACCTTCCTCTTCCATGGTCAAGAAGTTGAGACTTCAGGAAATCCCTTGGCCCACGTCATCCTTCGTGGAGCAGTTAATGAGTATGGGAAAAATGAGCCTAACTTTTACTATGAAACCCTGCTAAATGCCATTGAGCGCTATGAAGCCATGGGACTTGAAAATCCCTTTATCCTCATTGATACTAACCATGATAACTCAGGCAAGCAATATATGGAGCAAATTCGGATTGTTCGCCAGACCTTGCAAAATCGTGATTGGAATGAGAAAATCAAAAAGACGGTTCGAGGTTTTATGATTGAATCTTACCTAGCAGATGGTCGTCAAAACCAACCAGAGGTCTTTGGTTGCTCTATTACCGATCCTTGCCTAGGTTGGGAAAATACAGAGGCCTTGGTAGAAGAGATTTATGCTACCTTGACAAAATAAGTGAAAAGGATGGAGTTGGGGAATCTCAACTCCTTTTGATGAGAATGATAGTTGGACACGGAATTGATATCGAGGAATTAGCTTCGATAGAACGCGCAGTTACACGACATGAAGGATTTGCCAAGCGCGTGCTGACCGTTAAGGAAATGGAGCGCTTCACCAGTCTAAAAGGGCGCAGACAAATCGAATATTTGGCTGGTCGCTGGTCGGCCAAGGAGGCCTTTTCTAAGGCTATGGGAACGGGTATTGGCAAGCTCGGCTTTCAGGATTTGGAAGTCTTGAATAATGAACGCGGGGCGCCTTATTTTAGTCGGTCACCATTTTCAGGAAAGATTTGGCTGTCTATCAGCCATACAGATCAGTTTGTGACAGCCAGTGTCATTTTGGAGGAAAATCATGAAAGCTAGTCCACATAGACCAACCAAGGCTCTGATTCATCTGGGAGCTATTCGACAAAATATTCAGCAAATGGGGGCTCATATCCCTCAAGGAACGCTCAAATTTGCAGTTGTCAAGGCTAATGCCTATGGGCATGGGGCTGTTGCCGTTGCGACGGCGATTCAAGATGATGTAGATGGCTTTTGCGTTTCCAATATCGATGAAGCCATTGAACTCAGACAGGCTGGGCTTAGCAAGAAAATCCTTATTCTAGGAGTTTCTGAAATTGAAGCTGTTGCTCTGGCTAAAGAATACGACATTACCTTGACAGTGGCTGGACTGGAGTGGATTCAAGCACTTTTAGATAGGGAAGCAGACCTAGCTGGATTGACAGTCCATCTCAAGATTGACTCAGGCATGGGACGGATTGGTTTCCGAGAGGCTCGCGAGGCTAATCAGGCTCAAGACTTGCTTCAACAACATGGTGCTCGTGTTGAAGGGATTTTTACCCACTTTGCGACTGCAGACGAGGAATCAGATGATTACTTTAATGCCCAGTTAGAACGGTTTAAAACTATTTTGGCTAGTATGAAAGAAGTGCCAGAACTGGTTCATGCCAGCAACTCGGCAACGACTCTTTGGCATGCAGAGACTATTTTTAACGCTGTCCGTATGGGAGATGCCATGTATGGTCTCAATCCGAGTGGAGAGGTTTTGGACTTGCCTTATGACTTGAAACCAGCCTTGACCTTGGAATCTGCACTAGTTCATGTCAAGACAGTTCCAGCTGGAGCTTGCATGGGCTACGGAGCAACTTATCAAGCGGACAGCGAGCAAGTCATCGCGACGGTGCCAATCGGCTATGCGGACGGCTGGACACGAGATATGCAGAATTTCACTGTCTTGGTAGATGGCCAAGTTTGCCCAATCGTCGGGCGGGTTTCTATGGATCAAATTACCATTCGTCTGCCTAAGCTTTATCCGCTCGGAACAAAAGTAACCTTGATCGGCACCAACGGGGACAAGGAAATCACAGCTACTCAGGTAGCTACCTACCGTGGAACCATTAACTATGAGGTGGTTTGTCTCCTCAGCGACCGTATTCCGAGAGAATATTATTAAAAAGAAAGGAGTGGAGCATGAATCTACATCAACCCTTGCATGTCTTACCTGGTGTGGGACCAAAGTCAGCAGAGAAGTACGCCAAACTAGGAATTGAAAACTTGCAAGACCTCTTGCTCTACTTTCCTTTTCGTTATGAAGACTTCAAGACCAAGCAGGTGCTAGAGCTGGAGGACGGTGAAAAGGCGGTTCTGTCTGGTCAAGTCGTGACTCCTGCTAGTGTCCAGTATTATGGTTTCAAGCGTAATCGCCTACGTTTTAGTCTCAAGCAGGGAGAAGTTGTTTTTGCGGTGAATTTCTTTAACCAACCTTATCTGGCTGACAAGATAGAGTTGGGAGCAACCCTTGCCGTATTTGGAAAATGGGACCGCGCCAAGGCTAGTCTGACAGGGATGAAGGTTCTGGCTCAGGTTGAGGATGATCTCCAGCCTGTCTATCGTCTGGCTCAGGGAATCAGTCAGGCCAGTCTGGTCAAGGTTATCAAGACGGCCTTTGATCAGGGACTGGACCTCTTGATAGAGGAAAATCTGCCCCAGTCTTTGCTGGACAAATACAAACTCATGTCCCGTTGTCAGGCTGTTCGCGCTATGCATTTCCCCAAGGATTTGGCAGAATACAAGCAGGCTCTTCGCCGTATCAAGTTTGAGGAACTCTTTTATTTCCAAATGCAATTGCAGACGCTCAAGTCTGAAAATAGAGTTCAGGGAAGTGGCCTGGTTCTTGATTGGTCTCAGGAAAAAGTGTCGGCGGTTAAAGAAAGTCTGCCATTTGCCCTGACTTCAGCTCAGGAAAAGAGTTTGCAGGAAATTTTAACTGACATGAAATCCGACCACCACATGAATCGTCTCCTACAAGGGGATGTGGGGAGCGGAAAAACGGTGGTCGCTGGCTTGGCCATGTTTGCGGCAGTGACAGCTGGCTATAAAGCAGCTCTCATGGTGCCAACAGAGATTCTCGCAGAGCAGCATTTTGAGAGTTTGAAGGGTCTTTTTCCGGACTTGAAACTGGCTCTCTTAACAGGTTCCTTAAAAGCGTCAGAAAAGAGAGAAGTCTTGGAGACTATTGCTAAGGGGGAGGCTGATTTGATTATCGGAACCCACGCTCTGATACAGGATGGGGTGGATTATGCTCGCCTTGGCTTGATTATCATCGATGAGCAGCACCGTTTTGGTGTGGGGCAAAGGCGTATTTTACGGGAGAAAGGTGACAATCCTGACGTTCTCATGATGACAGCGACTCCTATTCCACGGACGCTGGCCATCACAGCCTTTGGAGATATGGATGTTTCCATTATCGACCAGATGCCAGCAGGACGGAAGCCTATTGTGACGCGCTGGATCAAGCATGAGCAATTACCTCAGGTCTTGATTTGGTTAGAGGGAGAAATCCAAAAAGGTTCTCAAGCCTATGTTATCTCTCCCTTGATTGAAGAATCTGAAGCTCTGGACTTGAAAAATGCCATTGCCTTATCTGAGGAGCTGACGGCTCATTTTGCAGGCAAGGCTGAAGTAGCTCTTCTACACGGTAAGATGAAGAGTGATGAAAAAGATCAGATTATGCAGGAGTTCAAAGAGCGAAAAACGGATATTCTGGTTTCGACGACGGTTATCGAGGTTGGGGTTAATGTTCCCAATGCGACTGTCATGATTATCATGGATGCCGATCGCTTCGGTCTCAGCCAGCTTCACCAGCTCAGAGGTCGTGTCGGTCGGGGCGACAAGCAGTCCTATGCTGTTCTCGTTGCCAATCCCAAGACGGATTCTGGGAAAGACCGCATGCGCATCATGACGGAAACCACCAATGGATTTGTCCTTGCGGAGGAAGATTTGAAAATGCGCGGATCGGGTGAGATTTTTGGAACCAGACAGTCAGGTCTCCCAGAATTCCAAGTGGCTGATATTATCGAAGATTTTCCGATTTTAGAAGAAGCCAGAAAGGTTGCTAGCTACATTAGTTCGATAGAAGCTTGGCAAGAGGATCCGGAATGGCGCATGATTGCCCTTCATCTGGAAAAGAAAGAACATCTGGATTAAGTTTTCTCTAAGAAAAACTTAAGCTAGCTTTCAGGTTTGACCCTTATACTAGAGTCATCAAAAAGAAATGAGGACTCTCATATGACAGTAACGATTAAAGTAAATTACCAAACCACTTTCCAAAAGAAAGAAGCAAAAAATTAAGATTGAATAGAAGGAAGAAAGAGCTGGGATGCTCTTTTTTTGTTTGATTTTTTCAAGATTTGAATGGTAATTATAAATAGCTAGAGTAGAATAGAGTCAGTTCTGAGTAGACAGATTACTTTCTAAATTATTAAGTGAAAGAATCAAAAGGTAGCATATTTAGTTTATGGGACAATAGGTTGAAAGGATATGTCTTTTCTGAAACTACTTTCAGAAAAGACTGTTCTATAAAATACTTTTGAAACTGAAATCTATTCTACCACAAAGTATTGAAAGCGCTTAATAAATGATATATAATGACCTCATAAGAACAAGGAAAAGGAGGGAAGAGGATGCCACAGATTACTAAAGAGGCCTTGATTGCACAAATTAAAGATGGAATCATCGTTTCTTGTCAGGCCCTTCCTCACGAACCGCTTTATACAGAAGCGGGAGGAGTCATTCCCTTGCTGGTCAAAGCGGCTGAGCAAGGTGGAGCAGTAGGTATCCGAGCAAATAGTGTTCGCGATATCAAGGAAATCAAGGAAGTTACAAACCTTCCAATCATTGGGATAATTAAACGAGATTATCCACCGCAAGAACCCTTCATCACGGCTACGATGAAAGAAGTTGATGAATTGGCAGAACTCGACATCGAGGTGATTGCCCTGGATTGTACCAAGCGTGAACGCTACGATGGTTTGGAGATTCAAGAGTTCATTCGTCAGGTTAAGGAGAAATATCCTAACCAGCTCTTGATGGCTGATACAAGCACTTTTGAAGAAGGACTAGCAGCTGTTGAAGCAGGAATTGACTTTGTCGGAACAACCTTATCAGGCTATACATCTTATAGTCCAAAAGTGGATGGTCCTGATTTTGAATTGATCAAAAAACTCTGTGATGCAGGAGTGGATGTCATTGCCGAAGGGAAAATTCATACACCAGAACAAGCCAAACAAATCCTTGGATATGGAGTGAGAGGCATCGTTGTTGGTGGCGCTATTACTAGACCAAAAGAGATTACAGAACGCTTCGTTGCTGGTCTCAAATAAGATGTAAGATGGGAGTTTTATGTTTAAAGTTTTACAAAAAATTGGAAAAGCTTTTATGTTACCTATAGCTATACTGCCTGCAGCAGGCCTACTTTTAGGTATTGGTGGAGCACTTTCAAATCCCACCACGATAGCAACTTATCCAATATTAAACAATAGTATTATTCAGTCGATATTCCAAGTAATGAGTTCCGCGGGAGAAGTTGTATTCAGTAACTTATCACTACTTCTATGTGTGGGACTATGTATTGGCTTAGCAAAACGAGATAAAGGAACTGCTGCGTTAGCAGGAGTAACTGGCTACTTAGTTATGACTGCAACTATCAAAGCTCTGGTAAAACTTTTTATGTCAGAAGGATCTGCAATTGATACTGGAGTTATTGGAGCATTAGTTGTCGGAATGATAGCTGTATATTTGCATAATCGATATAACAATATTCAATTACCTTCTGCTCTAGGATTTTTTGGAGGTTCACGCTTTGTTCCTATTGTCACATCTTTCTCTTCTATCTTAATTGGTTTTGTCTTCTTTGTTATTTGGCCACCTTTCCAACAACTTCTTGTTTCTACAGGTGGATATATTTCTCAGGCAGGACCAATTGGAACTTTCCTATATGGATTTTTAATGAGACTTTCTGGAGCAGTAGGCCTACATCATATGATTTACCCTATGTTTTGGTATACTGAACTTGGTGGTGTTGAAACTGTTGCAGGACAAACAGTGGTTGGAGCTCAAAAAATATTTTTTGCTCAATTAGCTGACCCAACTCATTCTGGATTGTTTACAGAAGGAACAAGGTTTTTTGCAGGTCGCTTTTCAACAATGATGTTCGGTTTACCGGCTGCTTGTCTAGCGATGTACCATAGTGTCCCTAAAAATCGTCGTAAAAAATACGCAGGTTTGTTTTTTGGAGTTGCTTTAACATCTTTTGTTACCGGTATTACAGAACCAATTGAATTTATGTTTCTGTTTGTCAGTCCCGTTTTATATGTTGTTCACGCATTTCTTGATGGTGTTAGCTTCTTTGTCGCAGACGTCTTAAATATTTCCATAGGAAACACATTCTCAGGAGGCGTAATTGATTTCACCTTATTTGGAATTTTGCAGGGGAATGATAAAACGAATTGGATTTTGCAGATTCCATTTGGACTTATTTGGAGTGTTTTGTATTATATTATTTTTAGATGGTTCATTACTCAGTTCAATGTGTTAACTCCAGGACGAGGAGAAGAAGTGGATTCTAAAGAAATTTCTGAACCTACAGACTCAACTCCAAATACTACAAATCATTTAAAACAGGATAGTATACAAATTATTAGAGCGTTGGGTGGATCAAATAATATAGAAGATGTAGATGCTTGTGTAACACGTTTACGTGTAGCTGTAAAAGAAGTTGATCAAGTTGATAAAGCACTTTTAAAACAAATAGGTGCAGTTGATGTCTTAGAAGTGAAGGGTGGAATTCAAGCAATCTATGGAGCAAAAGCGATCTTATATAAAAATAGTATTAATGAAATTTTAGGTGTTGATGATTAATAACTTATTTAATAAAAAAACAGAGGAGAGTGGTGGATGCGTCGAACAAAATGAAAACGTATACAAATGCAAAAAACTCATTATCCAATATGGATACGCTTATCAATTAGGAGAATACAAATGAAATTTAGAAAACTAGCTTGTACAGTACTTGCAGGTGCTGCGATTCTTGGCCTTGCTGCATGTGGAAATTCTGGCGGAAGTAAAGATGCTGGAAAATCTGGTGGAGATAGCGGAAAAACAGAAATCACTTGGTGGGCATTCCCAGTCTTCACTCAAGAAAAAACTGGTGATGGTGTTGGAACATATGAAAAATCTATCATCGAAGCCTTTGAAAAAGCAAACCCAGATGTAAAAGTGAAATTGGAAACAATCGACTTTAAGTCAGGTCCAGAAAAGATCACTACAGCTATCGAAGCAGGTACAGCTCCAGACGTACTTTTTGACGCACCAGGACGTATCATCCAATATGGTAAAAATGGTAAATTGGCTGACTTGAATGACCTCTTCACAGATGACTTTGTTAAAGATGTCAACAATGAAAACATTGTAAAAGCAAGTAAAGCTGGTGATAAAGCTTACATGTATCCAATCAGTTCTGCACCATTCTACATGGCTATGAACAAGAAAATGTTGGAAGATGCAGGAGTTGCTAACCTTGTAAAAGAAGGTTGGACAACAGACGACTTTGAAAAAGTATTGAAAGCGCTTAAAGATAAAGGGTATACACCAGGTTCATTGTTCAGTTCTGGTCAAGGGGGAGACCAAGGAACACGTGCCTTCATCTCTAATCTTTATGGAGCTTCTGTAACAGACAAAGATGTAACAAAATATACAACTGATGATCCTAAATTCGTCAAAGGTCTTGAAAAAGCAGCTAGCTGGATTAAAGACGGTTTGTTGAACAATGGTTCACAATTTGACGGTGGGGCAGATATCCAAAACTTTGCGAATGGTCAAACATCTTACACAATCCTTTGGGCGCCAGCTCAAAACGGTATCCAAGCTAAACTCTTGGAAGCAAGTAAAGTAGAAGTGCTAGAAGTACCATTCCCATCAGATTCAGGTAAACCAGCTCTTGAATACCTTGTAAACGGATTTGCAGTATTCAACAACAAGGACGACAAGAAAGTTGCAGCATCTAAGAAATTCGTTCAATTCATCGCGGATGACAAAGAATGGGGTCCAAAAGACGTTGTTCGTACGGGTGCTTTCCCAGTTCGTACATCATTTGGTAAACTCTATGATGACAAACGTATGGAAACAATCGGTGCTTGGACTAAGTACTACTCACCATACTACAATACAATTGATGGTTTTGCAGAAATGAGAACTCTATGGTTCCCAATGTTGCAATCAGTTTCAAATGGCGATCAAAAACCAGCTGATGCATTGAAAGCATTTACTGAAAAAGCAAACGAAACTATCAAAAAAGCTACAAAACAATAAGCACTGAATCAGATTACTTCCTCCCTTTTCCCTGTGCATAATCTATGTAAGAAAAGGGAGGATTTTATTTGAAATATCAGGAACTGTCACGAAATTAAAATGAAGTTCTTACATAAGAGAATCTTAAAAAATTTCATTTTGATTTTAAAACAGTTCAAGAAAATCCAAAATATTCTATTTGTGAAAGAGAGGTGCCGACTGTGAAAGTCAATAAAATTCGTATGCGGGAAACAGTGATTTCCTACGCTTTCTTAGCACCAGTATTATTCTTCTTTGTCATCTTTGTATTGGTTCCTATGATTATGGGATTCATTACAAGTTTCTTTAACTATTCAATGACTAAATTTGAGTTTGTGGGTTTGGACAACTACATTCGTATGTTTAAAGACCCTGTCTTTATGAAGTCTTTGATTAACACAGTTATTTTGGTTGTTGGATCTGTACCGATTGTTGTTCTCTTTTCGCTCTTTGTGGCGTCGCAAACCTACCATCAAAATGCTATTGCCAGATCTTTCTACCGTTTTGTCTTTTTCCTTCCTGTTGTAACAGGTAGTGTTGCCGTAACAGTTGTTTGGAAATGGATTTATGATCCACTATCAGGGATTCTAAACTTTGTCCTTAAATCAAGTCATATCATCAGCCAGAATATTTCTTGGTTGGGAGATAAACACTGGGCATTACTGGCAATTATGATTATCCTCTTGACAACTTCAGTTGGTCAACCAATTATCCTCTACATCGCTGCCATGGGTAATATTGATAATTCACTGGTTGAAGCGGCTCGTGTAGACGGTGCAACTGAATTTCAAGTTTTCTGGAAGATTAAATGGCCAAGCCTTCTTCCAACAACTCTTTATATCGCAATCATCACAACAATCAACTCATTCCAAGTTTTCGCCTTGATTCAGCTTTTGACTTCAGGTGGTCCAAACTACTCAACAAGTACACTTATGTATTACCTTTACGAAAAAGCATTCCAATTGACAGAATATGGTTATGCCAACACAATTGGCGTCTTCTTGGCAGTTATGATTGCTATCGTAAGCTTTGTTCAATTTAAAGCACTCGGAAACGACGTAGAATATTAAAGAAAGGAGACAGCTATGCAATCTACACAAAAGAAACCATTAACAGCCTTTACTGTTATTTCAACAATCATTTTGCTCTTGTTGACTGTGCTGTTCATCTTTCCATTCTACTGGATTTTGACAGGTGCTTTCAAATCACAGCCTGATACCATTATGATTCCGCCACAATGGTTCCCTAAAATGCCAACCATGGAAAACTTCCAACAACTCATGGTGCAAAACCCTGCTATGCAGTGGATGTGGAACTCTGTGTTTATCTCATTGGTAACCATGTTCTTAGTCTGTGCGACCTCATCTCTAGCAGGTTATGTATTGGCTAAAAAACGTTTCTATGGGCAACGTATTCTCTTTGCAATCTTTATTGCTGCTATGGCACTTCCAAAACAAGTTGTCCTTGTACCATTGGTACGTATCGTCAACTTCATGGGAATTCACGATACTCTCTGGGCAGTTATCTTGCCTTTGATTGGATGGCCATTCGGGGTCTTCCTCATGAAACAGTTCAGTGAGAATATTCCTACAGAGTTGCTTGAATCAGCTAAAATCGACGGTTGTGGTGAGATTCGTACCTTCTGGAGCGTAGCCTTCCCAATTGTGAAACCAGGATTTGCAGCACTTGCAATCTTTACCTTCATCAATACATGGAACGACTACTTCATGCAGTTGGTAATGTTGACTTCACGTAATAATTTGACCATTTCACTCGGTGTTGCGACTATGCAGGCTGAAATGGCAACCAACTATGGTTTGATCATGGCAGGTGCAGCTCTTGCTGCTGTGCCAATCGTAACAGTCTTCCTAGTCTTCCAAAAATCCTTTACTCAAGGTATTACCATGGGAGCGGTCAAAGGTTAAGAAAAGTAAACTGGTGTGTCAAGATTGCAGAAGTGGTCTTGACATGCTATGGAAATATAGATGTTATAAGTGTCTACAAAATGTTGGGTATTTGCTTACCTTAGAGATTTTGTTAGACACTTATAAACTTAAGAATGATTTTAGTTAACTATCAGAAACGAAGGAAAGAGTATGATTTTTGACGATTTGAAAAACATCACCTTTTACAAAGGAATTCATCCCAATCTAGACAAGGCTATCGACTATCTCTATCAGCACCGTAAGGATTCTTTCGAATTAGGAAAGTATGAGATTGATGGGGACAAGGTCTTTCTAGTTGTTCAGGAAAATGTCCTCAATCAAGCTGAAAATGATCAATTTGAGCATCATCAGAACTATGCAGATTTGCATTTGCTGGTAGAAGGACATGAATATTCGAGTTACGGTTCACGTATCAAAGACGAGGCAGTAGCATTCGACGAAGCAAGTGACATTGGCTTTGTGCATTGTCATGAACACTACCCACTCTTGTTGGGTTATCACAATTTTGCGATTTTCTTCCCAGGAGAACCACACCAGCCAAATGGCTATGCAGGTATGGAAGAGAAGGTTCGCAAATATCTCTTTAAAATTTTGATTGATTAAAAACTCAGGAGGAGTAGACATGGCACAAAAAGGAGTAAGCCTTATCAAGGCAGCATTTGATACAGATAACTTTCTCATGCGTTTTAGTGAGAAGGTCTTGGATATCGTGACAGCCAATCTTCTTTTTGTTGTCTCTTGTTTGCCCATCGTGACGATTGGAGTGGCTAAAATTAGCCTTTACGAGACTATGTTTGAGATTAAGAAGAGTAGACGTGTGCCTGTCTTTAAAATCTATCTAAGAGCTTTCAAGCAAAATCTGAAACTAGGTCTTCAGTTAGGTCTGCTTGAGTTGGGTATCGTCTCATTAAGTATTTTAGACCTCTATCTTTTTTGGGGGCAGACAGCTATGCCTTTCCAAATGGTAAAAGCTATTTGTCTAGGTGTTCTTATCTTCCTCACTATCGTGATGTTGGCTAGCTACCCCATAGCTGCGCGCTATGATTTGACTTGGAAAGAAGTGCTACAAAAAGGACTTATCTTGGCAAGTTTTAACTTTCCTTGGTTCTTCCTCATGTTAGTTATTCTCTTTCTCATTGTGATGGTTCTTTATCTGTCTGCCTTCAGTTTACTTTTAGGTGGCTCAGCCTTCCTGCTTTTTGGGTTTGGACTATTGGTCTTTATCCAGACTGGATTGATGGAGAAAATTTTCGCAAAATACCAATAGGATGGCTTGTCTATGAAACTACTTTCAAGCCATAAACATTTCAAAATATATATCGAAACTAAAATCTAAGTGTACACAAGATATTGAAAGCGCTTTTCACAAGGTGTATACTAAACACGTAAAGAATAAATCCTGCTTTTAGCAGAAAAAAAGAAAACTTAGGAGAAAATATATGTCAGATTTGAAAAAATACGAAGGTGTCATTCCAGCCTTCTACGCATGTTATGATGAACAAGGAGAAGTAAGTCCAGAGCGCACACGTGCCTTGGTTCAATACTTCATTGATAAAGGTGTTCAAGGTCTCTATGTCAATGGATCTTCTGGCGAATGTATCTACCAAAGCGTTGAAGACCGCAAGTTGATTTTGGAAGAAGTCATGGCAGTTGCCAAAGGTAAATTAACTATTATTGCCCATGTTGCTTGCAATAATACTAAAGATAGTATGGAACTAGCTCGCCATGCCGAAAGCTTGGGTGTAGATGCCATTGCAACGATTCCACCGATTTACTTCCGCTTGCCAGAATACTCAGTTGCTAAATACTGGAATGATATCAGTTCTGCAGCTCCAAACACAGACTACGTGATTTACAACATTCCTCAATTGGCAGGTGTTGCTTTGACTCCAAGTCTATACATAGAAATGTTGAAGAATCCACGTGTTATCGGTGTTAAGAACTCTTCTATGCCAGTTCAAGATATCCAAACCTTTGTGAGTCTTGGTGGAGAAGACCATATTGTCTTTAACGGTCCAGATGAGCAGTTCCTAGGTGGCCGTCTCATGGGTGCTAAGGCTGGTATCGGTGGTACTTATGGCGCTATGCCAGAACTCTTCTTGAAACTCAATCAATTGATTGCGGATAAAGACTTGGAAACAGCGCGTGAATTGCAGTATGCTATCAACGCAATCATTGGCAAGCTCACTTCTGCACATGGAAATATGTATGGTGTCATTAAAGAAGTCTTGAAAATCAATGAAGGCTTGAATATTGGTTCTGTTCGTTCTCCATTGACACCAGTGATTGAAGAAGATCGCCCAGTTGTAGAAGCAGCTGCTCAATTGATTCGTGAAACCAAGGAGCGCTTCCTCTAATCCATAAGGAGGTATTTATGACAGACTACGTTGCAATTGATATCGGTGGAACCAACATCAAGTATGGTTTGATCGACCAAGAAGGCCAACTTGTTGAATCACATGAAATGCCAACTGAGGCGCATAAAGGTGGCCCTCATATCTTACAAAAGACAAAAGATATCGTTGCCAGCTATCTAGAAAAAGGCCCAGTAGCAGGTGTTGCTATTTCTTCTGCGGGGATGGTGGATCCGGATAAGGGTGAGATTTTCTATGCTGGTCCTCAAATCCCTAACTATGCAGGCACCCAGTTCAAAAAGGAAATCGAGACTAGCTTTAATATTCCTTGCGAGATTGAAAATGACGTTAACTGTGCAGGTTTGGCCGAAGCGGTATCTGGTTCAGGCAAGGGAGCGAGTGTCACTCTTTGCTTGACTATTGGAACAGGTATCGGGGGTTGCTTGATTATGGATGGGAAAGTTTTCCATGGATTTAGCAATTCAGCCTGTGAAGTTGGTTATATGCATATGCAGGATGGAGCCTTCCAAGACTTAGCCTCTACGACAGCCTTGGTGGAGTATGTAGCAGCAGCTCATGGAGATCCAGTTGACCAGTGGAATGGCCGACGCATTTTCAAGGAAGCTACTGAAGGAAACAAGATCTGTATGGCTGGTATTGACCGCATGGTAGATTATTTAGGAAAAGGTCTGGCAAATATTTGCTATGTGGCCAATCCAGAAGTGGTCATTCTAGGTGGAGGTATCATGGGACAAGAGGCTATCCTCAAACCGAAGATCCGCACAGCTTTAAAAGATGCCTTGGTACCAAGCCTAGCTGAAAAAACACGATTAGAATTTGCCCATCACCAAAACACAGCAGGGATGTTGGGTGCCTACTATCATTTCAAGACAAAACAATCCTAGTTTGGCCCAGCCAAACTAGGATTTTCTAATCAAGTTCCCTTGACTTTCTTTATAATTGTGAGATAATAAAGAAAATATATAAAGGAATTATATAAAATGGCTATAGCAAATTCAAGTAAAGTTGTGACCTTCCAAGCTAATAGAGAATTAGTAAATGATGCCATGGAAGTGTTAAAAGAAAAAAATCTCTCTCTTTCATCAGCACTAAGATTATTTTTAAAGAATGTTGCCGTAACAAATGAAGTAGATTTACTGAGTGAAGAGGAATTGGAGAAGGAGTATTTATTTAGGCAATTACAAGCAGAAGTTCAAGAAAGTTATGCCAAGATTGAGGCTGGAAATTACTTGACAGATGAGGATGTCGTGACACGCTATGAATTATAAAAGATATAGGATTTTGTATTCTCCTAGAGTGATTGATAGTCTGGATAAAATATATCAGTATATAGCGGAGGAAATTGGTTCTGTAGAGGCTGCGAGACGAAAAGTAGCCAATATTAGAAAAGATATTAATCGGCTAGAAATTTTCCCCCAAGCTGGATTTGATGCTGATGAAAAATTTGGTAAAAAATTAGATCCTCACTACCAAACGCGAGGATTGACCTTGAGTAAGGATTACATCGTATTATATACAATTGTTGAGGATACTGTCAGACTTGCTTATTTACTCCCTTCAAAAAGTGATTATATGAAATTATTTAAGACTAAGTCAAGATACGACTAATTCATAATCTAGAAGAGGGATGTTTGGTGATGAATAAAAATCCTAGTTTGGCTGAGCCAAACTAGGATTTTCTGATACGTTTTTGTCTACGATAGCCGTTTAGTTTCTTATTTTCCCAATAGCTATTAAAGATTTTTTCCTTGTTTTCACGATTGATTTCTAAAAAGTAGGCATAGATCAAATCGATAAAGAAGAGCATTGGAAGTTGAGCGGATATTCGTTGGATGTAGGAAGATTGGCTGTGGCTAGCAACAAGAACAGTCTCTGTATAGGTCTGGCTATCTTTATTGGGAACACTTGAAAAGAGTACAGTCTTTGCCCCCATCTCCTTAGCGTCTAATAGACTGTCTAAAATAGAAGGAGTTGTGCCAGAAAGTGAGAAACCGAGTACGAGACAATTCTCATCCATAATGCTGGTCGTCCAAGCAAAACCGTCTTGGTCGGTCAAGGCCTCGCAGACCACACCCAGACGCATGAAACGCAATTTCATTTCACGAGCGACAAGGCCAGAACTCCCTGTTCCGAAGAAGTAGACACGCTCAGCATCTTCGATTAGCTGGGCAATTCGCTCTAGTTGGACTTCGTCAATCAAGTCTTGTGTTTGTTCCCTCATATTGCTATAACTTCTGAGGACTCGTTTGGTCAGTGGACTGTGTTTGGAGACTTGGTTGGCTTGATTTTCTGCCTGATGTTGGTATTGGAAAATAAATTCTCGGTAGCCAGTAAAGCCACACTTTTTAGCAAAGCGAGTCAAAGCAGCTTGGGAGATATGTAATTTTTGGGTGACTTGTTGAGAAGATAAATCATCTGTAATCGTTTCAGCTTGCAAAAAATAGCGAGCGATTTCTTGCTCGAGGTCTGTCATTTCTTCAAAATGTGAATCAATGACAGTTGCGATATCTGGTTTGTCCATAGGGAAGGCTCCTTTAAATGAGTCGTATTGGAAAAAGACTAGATTATTGAACTTTTACATTCATTATAACATATAATATAGGGATGAATAAATAAAAACGTATCTTACCGTAAAAACGAAAAAAGCTTCTTTCTTTTCCATAATTTTCTGCTCAAATTATGGTACAATGAAGAGTAAGATTTTAAGTTAGAAATGAGACTGATTTGTATGAGAAAATTTAACAGCCATTCGATTCCGATTCGGCTTAATTTATTGTTTTCAATCGTCATTTTACTTTTTATGACCATTATTGGTCGTTTGTTGTATATGCAGGTTTTGAACAAGGATTTTTACGAAAAAAAGCTAGCCTCAGCTAGTCAGACCAAGGTCACAACCAGTTCTGCCCGTGGGGAAATCTATGATGCTAGTGGAAAACCTTTGGTAGAAAATACTTTAAAGCAGGTTGTTTCCTTTACGCGTAGTAATAAAATGACGGCTAAAGATCTGAAAGAAATCGCTAGTCAGTTACTGGGATATGTGAGCATCACTTCACCAAATTTGACAGAACGCCAGTTGGCAGATTACTATTTGGCTGATCCTGAAATCTATAAAAAAACAGTAGAGGCTCTCCCAAGTGAGAAACGCTTGGATTCAGATGGCAATCGTCTATCCGAATCAGAACTGTATAACAATGCGGTCGATAGCGTTCAAGCGAGTCAACTAAACTATACAGAGGATGAAAAGAAAGAAATCTATCTTTTTAGTCAGTTAAATGCCGTTGGAAACTTTGCGACAGGAACCATTGTGACAGATGCCTTGACAGATACCCAGATTGCTCTGATTGCCTCTGCTTCGAAACAATTACCCGGTGTCAGTATTTCAACTTCATGGGATCGAAAAGTTTTAGAGACTTCCCTTTCTTCTATAGTAGGAAGTGTATCCAGTGAAAAAGCTGGTCTCCCAGCGGAAGAAGCAGATGCCTATCTTAAAAAAGGTTATTCTCTAAATGACCGTGTGGGGACTTCTTATCTAGAAAAGCAATACGAGGAAACCTTGCAAGGTAAACGCTCAGTGAAGGAAATTCATCTAGATAAGTACGGTAACATGGAAAGTGTCGAAAATATCGAAGATGGTACCAAAGGGAATAATATTAAACTGACCATTGATTTGGCCTTCCAAGATAGCGTGGATGCTTTGCTGAAAAGTTATTTCAATTCAGAGTTGGGAAATGGTGGAGCTAAGTATTCGGAAGGTGTGTATGCAGTCGCCCTTAATCCAAAAACAGGTGCTGTGTTATCCATGTCAGGGATCAAACATGACCTGAAAACGGGAGAGTTGACGCCGGATTCCTTGGGAACGGTAACCAATGTCTTTGTCCCGGGTTCGGTTGTTAAGGCCGCAACCATCAGTTCCGGTTGGGAAAATGGAGTCTTGTCAGGAAACCAGACCTTGACAGACCAGTCCATTGTCTTTCAAGGTTCAGCCCCAATTAATTCTTGGTATACTGCCTTTTCTGGGCCAATGCCGATTACGGCAGTTCAAGCTCTAGAGTATTCATCCAATACTTATATGGTCCAAACAGCCTTAGGTCTTATGGGGCAGACCTATCAACCTAATATGTTTGTCGGCACCAGCAATCTAGAGTCTGCTATGGGTAAATTGCGTTCAACCTTTGGCGAATATGGCTTGGGGTCTGCGACCGGGATTGACCTACCAGATGAATCTACTGGATTTATTCCCAAAGAGTATAACTTTGCCAATTTCATCACCAATGCCTTTGGGCAGTTTGATAACTATACGCCGATGCAGTTGGCTCAGTATGTAGCAACTATTGCAAATGATGGTGTTCGTGTGGCTCCTCGTATTGTTGAAGGCATTTATGGTAATAATGATAAGGGAGGACTGGGCGACTTGATTCAGCAACTGCAACCGACAGAGATGAATAAGGTCAATATATCCGACTCCGATATGAGTGTCTTGCATCAAGGTTTTTATCAGGTTGCTCATGGGACTAGTGGATTGACAACTGGACGTGCCTTTTCAAATGGTGCCTTGGTATCCATTAGCGGAAAAACGGGTACAGCCGAAAGCTATGTGGCAGATGGTCAGCAAGCAACCAATACCAATGCGGTGGCCTATGCTCCATCTGATAATCCTCAAATCGCTGTTGCAGTGGTCTTTCCTCATAATACCAATCTAACAAATGGTGTAGGACCTTCCATTGCGCGTGACATTATCAATCTGTATCAAAAATACCATCCAATGAACTAGAAAGGAATTTATGCTTTATCCAACACCTATTGCCAAGCTGATTGACAGTTATTCCAAGTTACCAGGTATCGGGATTAAGACGGCCACGCGTCTGGCCTTTTATACGATTGGGATGTCTGATGACGATGTCAATGAATTTGCAAAAAATCTCCTTTCTGCTAAGAGAGAGCTGACCTATTGTTCAATCTGTGGTCGTTTGACTGATGACGATCCTTGCTCTATCTGTACCGATCCGACTCGTGACCAGACAACGATTTTGGTGCTAGAGGATAGTCGGGATGTGGCGGCCATGGAAAATATCCAAGAATATCATGGACTCTATCATGTTTTGCATGGCCTGATTTCCCCCATGAATGGCATCAGTCCAGATGATATCAATCTTAAGAGTCTCATGACTCGTCTTATGGATAGTGAGGTTTCAGAGGTAATCGTAGCAACCAATGCCACAGCAGATGGGGAAGCGACTTCTATGTATCTTTCGCGTCTGCTCAAGCCAGCTGGGATCAAGGTCACTCGCCTGGCGCGAGGTCTCGCTGTGGGGGCAGATATTGAGTATGCGGACGAAGTCACACTCTTACGAGCGATTGAAAATCGAACAGAGTTGTAAATGTAGACAATTAACAAACTCAAATTCATTTATACAAAAATCACGGAGACCGACAGTTTTTTTATCGGTCTCTTTTTAGATTTCTTGAAGACCAGTATCAGGTTCAAGTTTTAAAAAACCAAGCAAATATGATATACTAAAGAGTGAGTATTCTAGTAGAATTAGGACAAATAATATGAAACAAACGATTATTCTTTTATATGGTGGACGGAGTGCGGAACGCGAAGTCTCTGTTCTTTCAGCGGAAAGTGTCATGCGTGCGATCAATTACGATCGTTTCACAGTCAAGACTTTCTTTATCAGCCAGTCAGGTGACTTTATCAAAACGCAGGAATTTAGTCAGACTCCAGGTCAAGAGGACCGTCTCATGACCAATGCGACCATTGATTGGGATAAGCAGGTTGCACCAAGTGCTATTTACGAAGAAGGTGCAGTGGTCTTTCCAGTCCTTCATGGTCCAATGGGAGAAGATGGCTCTGTTCAAGGATTCTTGGAAGTTTTGAAAATGCCTTATGTCGGCTGTAACATCTTGTCATCCAGTCTTGCCATGGATAAAATCACGACCAAGCGTGTTTTAGAATCTGCTGGCATTGCCCAAGTTCCTTATGTGGCTATCGTTGAAGGTGATGATGTGACTGCTAAAATTGCTGAAGTGGAAGAAAAATTGACTTATCCAGTCTTCACGAAGCCGTCAAACATGGGTTCAAGTGTCGGTATTTCTAAGTCTGAAAATCAAGAAGAACTCCGTCAAGCCTTGAAACTTGCCTTCCAATATGATAGTCGTGTCTTGGTTGAGCAAGGAGTGAATGCCCGTGAAATCGAGGTTGGTCTCTTGGGTAACTACGATGTCAAGAGCACGTTGCCAGGAGAAGTTGTCAAGGATGTTGACTTTTATGACTACGATGCCAAGTATATTGATAACAAGATTACCATGGACATTCCAGCCAAAATCAGTGATGATGTGGTAGCTGTTATGCGTCAAAATGCAGAAACGGCCTTCCGTGCGATTGGTGGTCTTGGTCTATCTCGTTGCGATTTCTTCTATACAGATAAGGGAGAGATTTTCCTAAACGAGCTTAATACCATGCCAGGTTTCACCCAGTGGTCTATGTATCCATTACTTTGGGACAATATGGGAATCAGCTACCCAGACCTAATTGAGCATTTGGTTGATCTTGCTAAGCAAAGTTTTGACAAGCGCGAAGCGCATTTGCTATAAAAATGAAAGAGAGGGTAGAAGCCAGAATCATCACTGCAAGGTGACTAGAGTTCTCGGACTTCAACCCTTTTTAAAGGAGTAGAAATGAAATTAACAATTCATGAAGTGGCCCAAGTTGTCGGAGCTAAAAATGATGTTAGTCTTTTTGCAGATGCTCAGTTAGAAAAGGCTGAGTTTGACAGTCGTTTGATTACGACAGGGGACTTGTTTGTGCCTCTAAAAGGTGCGCGTGATGGTCATGACTTTATCGAAACAGCCTTTGAAAATGGTGCTTCTGTAACCCTGTCTGAGAAAGAAGTTGCAAATCATCCCTACATTCTAGTTGATGATGTGTTGACTGCCTTTCAACAACTAGCTGCCTACTATCTTGAGAAAACAGCTGTTGATGTCTTTGCAGTTACGGGTTCAAATGGTAAGACAACGACCAAGGATATGTTGGCGCACTTGCTATCAACAACCTACAAAACCTACAAAACTCAAGGAAACTACAATAACGAGATAGGTCTTCCTTACACAGTTCTCCATATGCCTGAAGGAACAGAAAAGTTGGTCTTGGAGATGGGGCAGGATCACTTGGGAGATATTCATCTCTTGTCAGAATTGGCTCGTCCAAAAACAGCCATCGTGACCTTGGTTGGAGAGGCTCATTTGGCCTTTTTCAAAGATCGTTCTGAGATTGCTAAAGGAAAAATGCAAATTGCAGACGGGATGGCATCTGGTTCCTTGCTTTTAGCGCCAGCTGACCCTATTGTAGAGGACTACTTGCCAACTGATAAAAAGGTGGTCCGTTTTGGGCAAGGAGCAGAGCTGGAAATTACCGACTTGGTTGAGCGCAAGGATAGTCTGACATTTAAGGCTAATTTCTTGGAACAAGTCCTTGATTTGCCAGTGACTGGTAAGTACAATGCCACTAATGCTATGATTGCATCCTATGTTGCCTTGCAAGAAGGAGTGACTGAGGAACAAATTCATAAGGCCTTCCAAAAACTTGAATTGACGCGTAACCGTACTGAGTGGAAGAAAGCAGCCAATGGTGCAGATATTCTATCAGATGTGTATAATGCCAATCCAACTGCTATGAAGCTGATTTTAGAGACTTTCTCTGCCATTCCAGCCAATGAAGGTGGCAAAAAAATCGCTGTCTTGGCGGATATGAAGGAACTTGGTGACCAGTCTGTTCAACTTCATAACCAGATGATTTTGAGTCTTTCGCCAGATGTGCTGGATACCGTTATTTTCTATGGAGAAGACATTGCTGAATTAGCCCAATTGGCCAGTCAAATGTTCCCAATTGGCCACGTTTACTACTTCAAGAAAACAGAAGACCAAGACCAATTTGAAGACCTAGTCAAGCAGGTCAAGGAAAGCTTAGGAGTCCACGACCAAATCCTACTCAAAGGCTCTAACTCTATGAATCTAGCCAAGTTGGTAGAAAGTTTAGAAAATGAAGCCAAGTAATTTTGTCAAACATTTACGTATTTCTAAATCCATTTTTGACAGATAGCATGGTATAATAAAATGCAGGAAAATTTTGAATCATGAGGAAGACTAGATGAATTTATGGGATATTTTCTTTACGCCCCAAGCAACAGAGCCACCCCAATTTGACCTTTTTTGGTATATCAGTATATTTACACTCTTGGCTTTGACCTTTTATACAGCCTATCGTTATCGTGAAAAGAAGGGTTATCAACGATTTTTCCAGATTTTACAGGCAGTTCAGTTGATCCTTCTTTATGGTTGGTATGGGGTCAACCATATGCCACTATCAGAAAGCTTACCCTTTTACCATTGCCGTATGGCCATGTTTGTGGTACTTTTGCTTCCTGGTCAGTCAAAATATAGGCAGTATTTTGCATTACTAGGAACATTTGGGACATTAGCAGCCTTTGTTTATCCAGTGCCAGATCCTTATCCATTCCCGCATATTGCGATTTTATCCTTTATCTTTGGCCACTTAGCTCTCTTGGGGAACTCTCTAGTTTATCTCTTGAGACAGTATAATGCGCGATTACTGGATGTGAAAGGAATTTTTCTTATGACCTTTGGACTAAATGCCTTGATTTTTGTGGTCAATTTGGTAACAGGTGGTGATTATGGATTTTTGACAAAACCGCCATTGGTTGGAGATCACGGCTTAGTAGCTAATTATTTAATCGTTTCCCTGGCCTTGTCAGCGGCGATTACATTGACAAAGAAAATTTTGGAACTATTTTTAGAACAAGAAGCAGAAAAAATGATTGCAAAGAAAGCTTAGAAATGAGCTTTCTTTTTTGTACAATAGACAGATTGTTGACAAAGTTTACAGTGAATGAATTTCTGAACAGAAAAACTAAAAAATTGGCTAGTAAATTTAGGAAAAAACTGAGCACGATGAGATTTTTTGTGTTATAATATTCTGTGAATAGCTATGCCTACGTTTAGCTATTGAATATTACGAAGTTAGAAACTTGGAAGATAGAGAGGATGCGATGTAATGGCTAGAGAAGGCTTTTTTACAGGTCTAGATATTGGAACAAGCTCTGTCAAGGTGCTTGTAGCCGAGCAGAGAAATGGTGAATTAAATGTAATTGGCGTGAGTAATGCCAAAAGTAAAGGTGTAAAGGATGGAATTATTGTTGATATTGATGCAGCAGCAACTGCTATCAAATCAGCAATTTCCCAAGCAGAAGAAAAAGCAGGCATCTCAATTAAATCAGTGAATGTTGGTTTACCAGCTAATCTCTTACAGGTAGAACCAACTCAAGGAATGATTCCAGTAACATCTGATACCAAGGAAATTATGGATCAAGATGTCGAAAATGTTGTCAAATCAGCTTTGACAAAGAGTATGACACCTGATCGTGAAGTTATCACATTCATTCCTGAGGAATTTATTGTGGATGGTTTTCAAGGGATTCGTGACCCACGTGGTATGATGGGGGTTCGCCTTGAAATGCGTGGTTTACTTTATACAGGACCTCGTACTATCTTGCACAATCTGCGTAAGACAGTTGAACGTGCAGGTGTTCAGGTTGAAAATATTATTATTTCACCACTAGCAATGGTTCAATCTATTTTGAATGAAGGTGAACGTGAATTTGGTGCTACAGTGATTGATATGGGGGCAGGTCAAACGACTGTCGCTACAATCCGTAACCAAGAACTCCAGTTTACCAATATTCTCCAAGAAGGCGGAGATTATGTAACTAAGGATATTTCTAAAGTCTTGAAGACATCACAGAAACTAGCCGAAGGTTTGAAATTAAACTATGGAGAGGCTTATCCTCCTCTCGCAAGTAAAGAAACATTCCAAGTCGAAGTGATCGGGGAAGTAGAACCTGTTGAAGTAACAGAAAATTACTTGTCAGAGATTATTTCTGCACGAATTAAGCATATTTTTGAACAAATCAAACAAGACTTAGACAGAAGACATTTATTGGATCTTCCTGGTGGTATTGTTTTGATTGGTGGAAATGCTATTTTACCGGGTATTGTGGAACTTGCTCAAGAAGTTTTTGGTGTTCGTGTGAAACTCTATGTTCCAAACCAAGTTGGAATTCGTAATCCAGCCTTTGCGCATGTGATTAGTCTATCAGAATTCGCGGGACAATTGACAGAAGTACATCTCTTGGCTCAACGAGCAGTCAAGGGTGATGAAGGATTATTCCAACAACCGCTTAGTTTTGGGGGAATGATTCAGAAAACAGCTCAGTTTGTACAATCAACGCCTGTTCAACCAGCCCCTACCCCAGAAGTAGAGCCGGTGGCGCCTACAGAACCAATGGCGGATTTCCAACAAGCTTCACAAAATAAACCGAAATTAGCAGATCGTTTCCGTGGCTTGATCGGAAGCATGTTTGACGAATAAAGAGGAAAAATAAATTATGACATTTTCATTTGATACAGCTGCTGCTCAAGGTGCAGTGATTAAAGTAATTGGTGTCGGTGGAGGTGGTGGCAATGCCATCAACCGTATGGTCGACGAAGGTGTTACAGGCGTAGAATTTATCGCAGCAAACACAGATGTACAAGCATTGAGTAGTACAAAAGCTGAGACTGTTATTCAGTTGGGACCTAAATTGACTCGTGGTTTGGGTGCAGGAGGTCAACCTGAGGTTGGTCGTAAAGCTGCTGAAGAAAGCGAAGAAACACTGACGGAAGCTATCAGTGGCGCAGATATGGTCTTCATCACTGCTGGTATGGGAGGAGGCTCTGGAACTGGAGCTGCTCCTGTTATTGCTCGTATCGCCAAAGATTTAGGTGCTCTTACAGTTGGTGTCGTAACACGTCCGTTTGGTTTTGAAGGAAGCAAACGTGGACAATTTGCTGTAGAAGGAATCAATCAACTACGTGAGCATGTAGATACTCTATTGATTATTTCAAACAACAACTTGCTTGAAATTGTTGATAAGAAGACACCGCTTTTGGAGGCTCTTAGCGAAGCAGATAACGTTCTTCGTCAAGGTGTTCAAGGAATTACCGATTTGATTACCAATCCAGGATTGATTAACCTTGACTTTGCCGATGTGAAAACAGTTATGGCAAATAAAGGGAATGCTCTTATGGGTATTGGTATTGGTAGTGGAGAAGAACGTGTGGTAGAAGCAGCACGTAAGGCAATCTATTCACCACTTCTTGAAACAACAATTGATGGAGCAGAAGATGTGATTGTTAACGTAACTGGTGGTCTCGACTTAACCTTGATTGAGGCAGAAGAGGCTTCACAAATTGTGAACCAGGCAGCGGGACAAGGAGTAAACATCTGGCTCGGTACTTCAATTGATGAAAGTATGCGTGATGAAATTCGTGTAACAGTTGTCGCAACGGGTGTTCGTCAAGACCGTGTAGAAAAGGTTGTGGCTCCACAAGCTAGACCTACTACCAACTACCGTGAGACAGTGAAACCATCTCATTCACATGGCTTTGATCGTCATTTTGATATGGCAGAAACGGCTGAATTGCCAAAACAAAATCAACGTCGCTCGGAACAAGCTCAAGGATCTGCTTTTGGTGATTGGGATTTACGTCGCGAGACAATTGTTCGTCCGACTGATTCAGTAGTGTCACCGGTAGAACGTTTTGAAATTCCAAATTCACAAGATGAAGATGAGTTGGATACACCTCCATTTTTCAAAAATCGTTAAGTAAATGAATGTAAAAGAAAATACAGAACGTGTTTTTCGAGAAGTCGCAGAAGCAAGTCTGAGTGCTCATCGCGAGAGTGGCTCAGTCTCTGTCATTGCAGTTACCAAGTATGTAGATGTACCGACAGCGGAAGCCTTGCTTCCGCTAGGGGTTCATCATATCGGTGAAAATCGTGTAGATAAGTTTCTAGAGAAATATCAAGCTTTAAAAGATCGAGATGTGACTTGGCATTTGATTGGTACCTTGCAAAGACGTAAGGTGAAAGATGTCATTCAATACGTTGATTATTTCCATGCATTGGATTCAGTAAAGCTAGCAGAGGAAATCCAAAAAAGAAGTGACCGAGTCATCAAGTGTTTCCTTCAAGTAAATATTTCTAAAGAAGAAAGTAAACACGGCTTTTCGAGAGAAGAATTATTGGAAGTCTTGCCAGAGTTAGCCAAACTAGATAAGATTGAATATGTTGGTTTAATGACGATGGCACCTTTTGAGGCTAGCAGTGAGCAGTTGAAAGAAATTTTCAAGGCGACCCAAGATTTACAAAAAGAAATCCAAGAAAAACAAATTCCAAATATGCCTATGACCGACTTAAGCATGGGAATGAGTCGTGATTATAAAGAAGCGATTCAATTCGGTTCCACCTTTGTTCGCATAGGTACAGCATTTTTTAAGTAGGAGAGAACCATGTCTTTAAAAGATAGATTCGATAGATTTATAGATTATTTTACGGAGGATGAGGATTTAAGTCTCCCTAATGAAAAACGAGATGAGCCCATTTTAACTCCAGTAAATTCTACACAGGAAAAGGCTCTCTCAACGAATCAAACACCAAGCACAAGTAGTACAAAAGAAAATAATATTACTAGACTGCATGCACGTCAACAAGAGTTAGCAAAGCAAAATCAGCATTCTACTGAAAAAGTAACAATTGATGTTCGTTATCCTAGAAAATATGAAGATGCGATAGAAATTGTTGATTTATTAGCAGGAAACGAAAGTATTTTGATTGATTTTCAATATATGACTGAAGTGCAAGCTCGTCGTTGTTTAGATTATCTGGATGGAGCTTGCCATGTTCTAGCTGGAAATTTGAAAAAGGTAGCTTCTACCATGTACCTGTTGACACCAGTGAATGTTATTGTAAATGTTGAAGATATCCGTTTACCAGATGAAGATCAACAAGGTGAGTTTGATTTTGATATGAGACGAAATAGAGTACGATAATGATTTTTTTAATTCGTATGATTTATAATGCAGTGGATATTTACTCCCTGATTTTGCTAGCCTTTGCTGTCATGTCTTGGTTTCCAGGTGCCTACGAATCAAGTTTAGGTCGTTGGATTGTAGCATTGGTAAAACCAGTGCTTGCTCCCTTGCAACGCCTGCCTTTACAGATAGCGGGTCTTGATTTATCTGTTTGGGTTGCGATTGTTTTGGTTCGATTTTTAGGAGAAAACCTAGTGCGTTTTCTGGCGATGATAGGATGAATAAAGGGATTTACCAGCATTTCTCCATAGAAGATCGCCCCTTTCTTGACAAGGGAATGGAATGGATAAAGAAGGTAGAAGATAGCTATGCTCCTTTTTTAACTCCTTTTATCAATCCTCATCAGGAGAAGCTATTAAAGATTTTAGCAAAAACTTATGGTCTTGCTTGTAGCAGTAGTGGGGAATTCGTCTCGAGTGAGTATGTTCGGATCTTATTATACCCAGATTATTTCCAACCAGAGTTTTCAGATTTTGAAATATCTCTTCAGGAAATTGTGTATTCCAATAAATTTGAACATTTGACGCATGCTAAAATTTTAGGTACAGTCATCAATCAATTAGGGATTGAACGGAAACTTTTTGGAGATATCCTAGTAGATGAAGAACGTGCACAGATTATGATTAATCAGCAATTTCTTCTTCTCTTTCAAGATGGATTAAAGAAAATTGGCCGTATACCCGTTTCGCTGGAGGAACGTCCTTTCACCGAGAAAATAGATAAGCTAGAACAGTATCGTGAACTGGATTTATCTGTGTCTAGTTTTCGATTAGACGTTCTTTTATCAAATGTTTTAAAACTATCCAGAAATCAAGCAAACCAGTTGATTGAAAAGAAACTTGTCCAAGTAAATTATCATGTGGTAGACAAATCAGATTATACTGTTCAAGTTGGGGACTTGATTAGTGTTAGAAAATTTGGGCGTCTGAGGTTGCTTCAAGATAAGGGACAAACTAAAAAAGAGAAGAAAAAAATAACCGTCCAGTTATTATTAAGTAAGTGAGGAAAAATATGCCAATTACATCGTTAGAAATCAAAGATAAAACCTTTAGCACACGATTTAGAGGTTTTGATCCAGAAGAAGTAGATGAATTTTTAGATATTGTGGTTCGTGATTATGAAGATTTGGTTCGTTCTAATCATGATAAGGATTTACATATTAAAAATTTGGAAGAGCGTTTGTCTTACTTTGATGAGATGAAAGATTCGTTGAGCCAGTCTGTATTGATTGCCCAAGATACAGCTGAGAGAGTGAAACAAACAGCACACGATCGTTCAAATAATATTATTCATCAAGCTGAACAGGATGCACATCGATTATTGGAAGAAGCAAAATACAAGGCAAATGAAATTCTTCGTCAGGCAGCTGATAATGCTAAGAAAGTTGCTGTTGAAACCGAAGAATTGAAGAACAAGAGTCGTGTCTTCCACCAACGTCTCAAATCTACAATTGAGAGTCAGTTGGCTATTGTTGAATCTTCAGATTGGGAAGATATTCTTCGTCCAACAGCTACTTATCTTCAGACAAGTGATGAAGCCTTTAAAGAAGTTGTTAGCGAAGTACTTGGAGAACCGATTCCAGCTCCAATTGAGGAAGAACCAATTGATATGACACGTCAATTTTCTCAAGAAGAAATGACAGAGTTACAGGCTCGTATTGAGGCAGCCAATAAAGAATTGGCTGAATTTGAAGCTCAGGCTAAACAGGAAGTGGAAAATCCAACTCCTGTAGTGAGTCCTCAAATTGAAGAAGAGCCTGCTCATCCAGTTGGTCCAATGTACGAAGAACCAGAAGTAGCTCCAGTACATCCTTCGGCTCCAACACCAGCTACAGAAACGTTTGATTCAGCACCAGGATTTGAAGCACCGCAAGAATCTGTTACAATTTTATAAGAAATATTCTGAGAACAATATCTTATCCTTATATTTCCAGCGAGCAGGAGATGGTGTGAGTCCTGTAATCCCTAACGATAAGATTATCCTCTCAAAAACTCAAGTCTGAATGGAGTAAGATTTGACGTTCCCCACGTTACGGGATAAGAGGAAAAAAGCTGAGTCTTTTTTCGAATAAAGGTGGTACCACGATTTTCGTCCTTTTTGGAAGTCGTGGTTTTTAATTTGTTATTATTTATAAAGGAGATACCATGAAACTCAAAGATACCCTTAATCTTGGGAAAACAGCTTTCCCAATGCGTGCAGGCCTTCCTACCAAAGAGCCAGTTTGGCAAAAGGAATGGGAAGATGCAAAACTTTATCAACGTCGTCAAGAATTGAACCAAGGAAAACCTCATTTCACCTTGCATGATGGCCCTCCATATGCGAATGGAAATATCCACGTTGGACACGCAATGAACAAGATTTCAAAAGATATCATTGTTCGTTCAAAATCTATGTCAGGATTTTATGCACCATATATTCCAGGTTGGGATACACATGGTCTGCCAATCGAGCAAGTTTTGGCAAAACAAGGTGTCAAACGTAAAGAAATGGACTTGGTTGAGTACTTGAAACTTTGCCGTGAATACGCTCTTTCACAAGTAGATAAACAACGTGAAGACTTTAAACGTTTGGGGGTTTCTGGTGACTGGGAAAATCCATATGTGACCTTGACTCCTGACTATGAAGCAGCCCAAATCCGTGTCTTTGGTGAGATGGCTAATAAAGGTTATATCTACCGTGGTGCAAAACCAGTTTACTGGTCTTGGTCATCTGAGTCAGCCCTTGCTGAAGCAGAGATTGAATACCATGACTTAGTTTCAACTTCCCTTTACTATGCCAACAAGGTAAAAGATGGCAAAGGTGTTCTAGATACAGATACTTACATTGTTGTCTGGACAACTACTCCATTTACCATCACAGCTTCTCGTGGTTTGACTGTCGGAGCAGATATTGATTACGTTTTGGTTCAACCTGCTGGTGAAGCTCGTAAGTTTGTGGTTGCTGCAGAATTGTTGACTAGCTTGTCTGAGAAATTTAGCTGGGCTGATGTTCAAGTGTTGGCAACTTACCGTGGTCAAGAATTGAATCATATCGTAACAGAACATCCATGGGATACAGCTGTAGATGAATTGGTTATCCTTGGAGACCACGTTACAACTGACTCTGGTACTGGTATTGTCCATACAGCCCCTGGTTTTGGTGAGGACGACTACAATGTTGGTATTGCTAATGGTCTTGAAGTCGCAGTGACTGTTGACGAGCGTGGTATCATGATGAAGAATGCTGGTCCTGAGTTTGAAGGTCAATTCTATGAAAAGGTAGTTCCAACTGTTATTGAAAAACTTGGTAACCTCCTTCTAGCCCAAGAAGAAATTTCTCACTCATACCCATTTGACTGGCGTACTAAGAAACCAATCATCTGGCGTGCAGTACCACAATGGTTTGCCTCAGTTTCTAAATTCCGCCAAGAAATCTTGGACGAAATTGAAAAAGTGAAATTCCACTCAGAATGGGGTAAAGTCCGTCTTTACAATATGATTCGTGACCGTGGCGACTGGGTTATCTCTCGTCAACGTGCTTGGGGTGTTCCACTTCCTATCTTCTACGCTGAAGATGGTACAGCGATCATGACAGCTGAAACTATTGAACACGTGGCTCAACTCTTTGAAGGCCATGGTTCAAGTATTTGGTGGGAACGTGATGCTAAGGACCTCTTGCCAGAAGGATTTACTCATCCAGGTTCACCAAATGGTGAGTTCAAAAAAGAAACAGATATCATGGACGTTTGGTTTGACTCAGGTTCATCATGGAATGGAGTTGTAGTAAACCGTCCTGAGTTGACTTACCCAGCAGACCTTTACCTAGAAGGTTCTGACCAATACCGTGGTTGGTTCAACTCATCACTCATCACATCTGTTGCCAACCATGGCGTAGCACCTTACAAGCAAATCTTGTCACAAGGTTTTGCCCTTGACGGTAAAGGTGAGAAGATGTCTAAATCTCTTGGAAATACCATTGCTCCAAGCGATGTTGAAAAACAATTTGGTGCTGAAATCTTGCGTCTCTGGGTAACAAGTGTTGACTCAAGCAATGACGTACGTATCTCTATGGATATCTTGAGCCAAGTCTCTGAAACTTACCGTAAGATTCGTAACACCCTTCGTTTCTTGATTGCCAATACATCTGACTTTAACCCAGCTCAAGATGCAGTCGCTTACGATGAACTTCGTTCAGTTGATAAGTACATGACGATTCGCTTTAACCAGCTTGTTAAGACCATTCGTGATGCTTACGCCAACTTTGAATTCTTGACAATCTACAAGGCCTTGGTGAACTTTATCAACGTTGATTTGTCAGCCTTCTACCTTGATTTTGCCAAAGACGTTGTTTACATCGAAGGTGCCAAATCATTGGAACGTCGTCAAATGCAGACTGTTTTCTATGACATTCTTGTGAAAATCACCAAACTCTTGACACCAATCCTTCCTCACACTGCGGAAGAAATCTGGTCATATCTTGAGTTTGAAGCAGAAGACTTCGTTCAATTGTCAGAATTGCCAGAAGCAGAGACATTTGCTAACCAAGAAGAAATCTTGGATACATGGGCTGCCTTCATGGACTTCCGTGGACAAGCTCAAAAAGCCTTGGAAGAAGCTCGTAATGCCAAAGTTATCGGTAAATCATTAGAAGCCCACTTGACAGTTTATCCAAACGAAGTTGTGAAAACTCTACTCGAAGCAGTAAACAGCAATGTAGCTCAACTTTTGATTGTGTCTGAATTGACCATCGCAGAAGGACCAGCTCCAGAAGTTGCCGTTAGCTTCGAAGATGTGGCCTTCACAGTAGAACGCGCTGCAGGTGAAGTATGTGACCGTTGCCGTCGTATCGACCCAACAACAGCAGAACGCAGCTACCACGCAGTCATCTGTGACCACTGTGCTAGCATCGTAGAAGAAAACTTTGCGGACGCAGTCGCAGAAGGATTTGAAGAGAAATAGTTTCGAGTAGTCTGGAGAATATTCATGAATTGAGTATTTTAACTAGTTATGGTATAATATTTAGTATAAAACATTAAAGGAGATTTATTATGAAGTCAAAAGCTTTAGCACTTTATAGTGGTATTGTTGGTTTAGTAGGTGGAATATACTTGCTTATTGCCCCATTTCTTTTACTAGCAGCAGTTGTGAGTACAGCTGCTACAGCAACAGCTACACAGAGTCCTGAATTAACTGCATCTACAACAGTTGCAGGAGTTGCAGGAGTTTTACTTCCAACTGTTTTGAAAATTGCTATTTTAGTTTTAGGAATTGTTGCGATTGTATACTATAAGGGAGAAAGTCGTGTTGGTTCGGCTCCTTCTGTCCTATTAATCGTAGGTGGAGCAGTTGGCTTGATTCCAGCCCTTGGTTGGGTAGGAGGAATCCTAGCAATTATCGGTGGTTCACTATTTTTAGGAAGTCTCAAAAAATTCAAAGTTGAAGGATAAAAAATAAGGAAAAGGATTGTCAAACAGTCCTTTCCTTTTTGGTTTTGACTAGCTTTTTTGTGAAAAATTGTGTAAAATAGAATAGATAAACGAGGGGAAACCTCGGAAAATTTAAAGGAGAATCCATCTAATGGTAAAATTGGTTTTTGCTCGCCACGGTGAGTCTGAATGGAACAAAGCTAACCTTTTCACTGGTTGGGCTGATGTTGATTTGTCTGAAAAAGGTACACAACAAGCGATTGACGCTGGTAAATTGATCAAAGAAGCTGGTATCGAATTTGACCAAGCTTACACTTCAGTATTGAAACGTGCTATCAAAACAACTAACTTGGCTCTTGAAGCTTCTGACCAATTGTGGGTTCCAGTTGAAAAATCATGGCGCTTGAACGAACGTCACTACGGTGGTTTGACTGGTAAAAACAAAGCTGAAGCTGCTGAACAATTTGGTGATGAACAAGTTCACATCTGGCGTCGTTCATACGATGTATTGCCTCCAAACATGGATCGTGATGATGAGCACTCAGCTCATACTGACCGTCGTTACGCTTCACTTGACGACTCAGTTATCCCAGATGCTGAAAACTTGAAAGTGACTTTGGAACGTGCCCTTCCATTCTGGGAAGATAAAATCGCTCCAGCTCTTAAAGATGGTAAAAACGTATTCGTAGGAGCTCACGGTAACTCAATCCGTGCCCTTGTAAAACACATCAAAGGTTTGTCAGATGACGAAATCATGGACGTGGAAATCCCTAACTTCCCACCATTGGTATTCGAATTCGACGAAAAATTGAACGTAGTTTCTGAATACTACCTTGGAAAATAAAAAATTGTAAGTCTAGAATTGATTTCTAGGCTTTTTATGTTAGTATGGTAGTATGATAAGGAATAAAAAACAAGATTATGTACTGACCTACAAGCAACCAGCTTCAAGCACTTACAAGGGCTGGGAAGAAGAGGCTTTACCGATAGGTAATGGTTCTTTAGGGGCTAAAGTATTTGGGCTTATAGGGGCTGAGCGGATTCAATTTAATGAAAAAAGTCTCTGGTCTGGAGGTCCACTTCCTGATAGTTCAGATTATCAGGGTGGAAATCTTCAAGATCAGTATAGTTTTTTAGCTGAGATTCGGCAGGCTTTGGAAAAGAGGGATTGCAATACTGCTAAGGAATTGGCTGAGCAGCACCTAGTCGGACCAAAAACGAGTCAATATGGAACCTATCTGTCTTTTGGAGATATTTTCATAGAGTTTAGCCAGCAAGGCACGACTTTGTCTCAGGTGACGGATTACCAGAGACAGCTGAATATCAGTAAGGCGCTTGCGACGACTTCTTATGCCTATAAGGGAACGAGATTTGAACGTGAAGCCTTTGCCAGTTTTCCAGATGATCTCTTGGTTCAGCGTTTTACTAAGGAAGGGGAGGAAACTCTAGATTTTACTATGGAACTGTCCTTGACGCGTGATTTGGCTTCTGATGGAAAGTATGAGCAGAAAAAGTCTGATTACAAGGAATGCCAGCTGGATATCACTGATTCTCATATCTCGATGAAGGGACGGGTTAAGGATAATAATCTGCGGTTTGCTGGCTGTCTTACTTGGCAAACGGATGGAGACATTAGAGTCTTGTCGAATAAGGTTCAGATATCAGGAGCCAGTTATGCCAATCTTTTCTTGTCTGCTAAGACAGATTTTGCCCAAAATCCTGCTAGCAATTATCGCAAAAAACTAGATTTAGAGCAGCAAGTAAAGGACTTGGTGGAGACAGCTAAAGAAAAGGGCTATGACCAATTGAAATCCAGGCATATTCAGGACTACCAATCCTTATTTCAGCGTGTTCAATTGGATTTGGGGGCTGAAATTGACGCATCCACTACAGAAGATTTGTTAAAAAATTATAAGCCACAAGAGGGGCAGGCTTTGGAGGAACTGTTCTTCCAGTATGGGCGGTATTTATTGATTAGTTCTTCCAGAGATTGCCCAGATGCTCTACCAGCTAACCTACAAGGGGTCTGGAATACGATTGACAATCCTCCTTGGAATTCAGACTATCACTTGAATATCAATCTGCAGATGAATTATTGGCCAGCCTATGTGACTAACCTCTTAGAAACGGCCTTTCCGGTTATCAACTATATCGATGATTTGCGTGTCTATGGTCGCATAGCGGCTGCAAGGTATGCAGGAATCGTCTCTCAGGAAGGGGAGGAGAATGGTTGGTTGGTTCATACGCAAGCGACTCCTTTTGGCTGGACGGCACCTGGTTGGGACTACTACTGGGGCTGGTCGCCAGCTGCCAATGCGTGGATGATGCAAACGGTTTATGAGGCCTATTCATTTTACAGGGACCAAGACTATCTCAGGGAGAAAATTTATCCCATGTTGAGGGAAACGGTTTGTTTTTGGAATGCTTTTTTACATGAGGATAAGCTGGCCCAGCGTTGGGTATCTTCTCCGTCTTACTCGCCAGAACATGGTCCGATTTCTATTGGCAATACCTATGACCAATCTCTTACTTGGCAATTATTCCATGATTTTATTCAGGCTGCTCAAGAACTGGGGATGGATGAGGACTTGTTGACTGAAGTCAAAGAAAAATTTGATTTATTAAATCCTCTTCAAATTACTCAATCTGGTCGAATCAGGGAGTGGTATGAGGAGGAAGAGCAGTATTTTCAAAATGAGAAGGTGGAGGCCCAACATCGGCATGCTTCCCATCTGGTGGGACTCTATCCTGGAACTCTCTTTAGTCATAAGGGGCAAGAGTATCTTGAAGCGGCGCGTGCTAGTCTCAATGATCGTGGAGATGGGGGCACAGGCTGGTCCAAGGCTAATAAGATCAATCTCTGGGCCCGTTTGGGAGATGGAAATCGAGCCCATAAATTATTAGCAGAGCAGTTAAAGACATCCACCTTACCCAATCTTTGGTGTAGCCATCCACCTTTTCAAATAGATGGTAATTTTGGTGCTACTAGTGGCATGGCAGAAATGTTGCTTCAGTCTCATACAGCTTATCTGGTGCCCCTAGCTGCCCTACCTGATGCCTGGTCAACAGGTTCAGTTTCAGGCTTAATGGCACGTGGACATTTTGAAGTTAGCATGCAGTGGGAGGATAAAAAACTCTTACAGATGAGCATTTTATCAAGGAGTGGAGGAGATTTGCGAGTCTATTATCCAGGCATTGAAAAAAATGTGATTGAAGTGAATCAAGAAAAAGCAAAAGCGAAATGCATGGGGAAAGATTGGATTTCGGTAGCAACAGCAGAAGGTGATCTTGTTCAATTTTATTTTTAAGAAGAAGATAAAAGGCAGTGGTTTGAGACTGCCTTTTATGAAGGGTTTGAGAATGTAAGCAGTTTCCAACTAGTTGAAAAAGCGTTATAATGGTAGTAGGAAGTAATTTGTTTAAGAGAGGGTGAGTCTAATGGCTTATATTGAGATGAAACATTGTTACAAGCGTTATCAGGTTGGGGACACGGAGATTATGGCCAATCGTGATGTGAATTTTGAAATTGAAAAAGGGGAGCTGGTGATTATCCTTGGTGCGTCAGGTGCTGGTAAGTCAACAGTTCTTAACCTTCTTGGGGGAATGGATACCAATGACGAGGGAGAAATCTGGATTGATGGTGCCAATATTGCGGACTATAGTTCCCACCAGCGCACCAATTACCGTAGAAATGATGTCGGTTTTGTTTTTCAGTTTTACAATCTAGTATCTAATCTGACAGCTAAGGAAAATGTGGAACTGGCTTCGGAAATCGTGATAGATGCCTTGGATCCTGAGCAGGTTCTGACAGATGTAGGTCTGGCTCATCGTCTCAATAATTTTCCAGCCCAGCTTTCTGGAGGGGAGCAACAGCGAGTCTCCATTGCACGCGCGGTAGCTAAAAATCCTAAAATTCTCCTTTGTGATGAACCGACTGGAGCCTTGGATTATCAGACAGGTAAGCAGGTTTTGAAAATTCTCCAAGACATGTCTCGTCAAAAGGGAGCGACGGTGATCATCGTGACTCATAATGGAGCTTTGGCGCCCATTGCTGATCGCGTGATTCATATGCACGATGCCAGTGTCAAGGATGTGGTGATCAACCAGCATCCTCAGAATATCGACAGTTTGGAGTACTAGCATGATGAAGCGAAAAACCTATTGGAAGGACTTAATTCAGTCCTTCACAGGCTCCAAAGGGCGTTTTTTATCCATCTTGACCTTGATGATGTTAGGGTCTCTAGCCTTAGTAGGCCTCAAAGTGACTAGCCCCAACATGGAGGCGACAGCTAATGCTTATTTAACAACTGCTCAAACCTTGGATTTGGCAGTTATGTCTAATTATGGTTTGGATCAAGCAGATCAAGAAGAACTAGAACAGATAGAGGGCGCAGAGGTTGAGTTTGGCTATTTGACAGATGTGACTATGGAAAATAGGCAGGATGCTATTCGGCTGTACTCCAAACCAGAGCGAATTTCAACCTTTCAGCTAAGAGAGGGGCGGTTTCCTCAGTCAGACCAGGAAATTGCTTTGGCCACTCATTTGCAAGGCCAATACAGCGTGGGGCAGGAGATTAGTTTTAAAGAAAAAGAAGAGGGGCCTTCCTCTTTAAAAGACCATACTTATACAATTACTGGTTTTGTGGATTCAGCTGAAATCCTCTCCCAGCGAGATATGGGCTACGCAGGAAGTGGAAGTGGGACTCTGACAGCCTATGGAGTGATTTTACCTAGTCAGTTTGATCAGAAAGTCTACAATATAGCTCGTTTGAAATATCAAGATTTAGCAGGATTAAATGCTTTTTCAGCAGCTTATGAAGAGAAATCCAAGCAACATCAGGAAGAACTTGAACAAACTTTATCAGATAATGGCAAGGCACGTCTACAACTCTTGAGAAAAGAAGGACAAGAGTCTCTAGACAAAGGCAAAGAAACCCTTGATAAGGCTGAGACTAATTTACAGGAAGGCAAGCGTCGTTTGGCAGCTGCTCAAGCTCGTTTACAGGCTCAGGAAAGTCAACTAGCCTTGCTTCCTCAAGATCAGAGAGAGCAGGCCAGTGCTCAACTTACCCAAGCCAAGCAGGAATTGAGTAAGGAAGAGGACAAACTAAAGCAGGCTGAACAAAATCTAGCCCAAGAAAAGGAAAAATTAGAAAAACATCAGCAAGTCTTGGATGATTTGGCGGAGCCCAAGTATCAAGTCTATAATCGTCAGACCATACCAGGTGGTCAGGGCTATCTCATGTACAGTAATGCTTCAGCCAGTATTCGGGCAGTGGGCAATATTTTTCCTGTGGTTCTTTATGCCGTAGCAGCTATGGTGACCTTCACAACTATGACTCGCTTTGTGGATGAAGAGCGAACTCATGCAGGAATTTTTAAGGCCTTGGGCTATCGTAGCAAGGATATTATTGCCAAGTTTCTCCTCTACGGTCTAGTAGCTGGAACTGTCGGAACAGCTCTAGGTAGTATACTTGGACATTATTTACTAGCCAGTGTGATTTCAAGTGTTATTACAAAAGGTATGGTAGTGGGAGAAACCCAGATTCAGTTCTATTGGACCTATAGCTTACTGGCTCTTGGTTTGAGTTGGTTGGCGAGTGTGTTACCAGCCTATCTGGTAGCTCGTAGGGAACTTCATGATGAAGCAGCCCAGCTTTTACTGCCTAAACCTCCTGTTAAAGGAGCTAAAATCTTACTGGAGCGCATCGGTTTTATTTGGCGCCGTCTAAGTTTTACTCATAAGGTAACAGCTCGCAATATCTTCCGTTATAAGCAGCGGATGTTGATGACGATCTTTGGTGTAGCAGGTTCTGTAGCCCTGCTCTTTGCAGGTTTGGGAATCCAATCCTCTGTAGCAGGAGTTCCGTCTAGACAGTTTCAACAAATCCAACAGTATCAAATGATTGTCTCTGAAAATCTTAGTGCGACCAATCAAGACAAGGCAAATCTAGAAGAAGTGTTGAAAGGGCAGGATATTCAAGCCTACCAGAAAATCTATTCTAAAACGCTAGACAAGGATTTCAAAGGTAAGGCTGGTCTTCAGACCATTACCCTTATGATGACAGAGAAGGAAGATTTGACTCCCTTTATTCATCTGCAACATCATCAGCAAGAGTTGACATTAAAAGATGGAGTTGTTATTACAGCTAAACTCGCCCAGCTGGCAGGTGTTAAGGTTGGACAGACTTTAGAAATTGAAGGTAAGGAACTAACGGTCGCTGCTATTACTGAGAACTACGTTGGCCACTTTATTTATATGAGTCAGGTTAGCTATGAGCAAATTTACGGACAGCTACCCCAAGCCAACACTTATCTGGTTTCGCTAAAGGATTCTAGTGCGCCTAGTATCGAAAGACAGGCCGGCTTACTTATGAATCAATCTGCGGTGTCCAGTGTTGTCCAGAATGCTTCAGCAATTCGACTTTTTGACTCGGTCGCAAGTTCACTCAATCAGACCATGACTATCTTGGTCATCGTATCGGTTCTGTTGGCTATGGTTATCCTCTACAATTTGACCAATATCAACGTGGCTGAGAGAATCCGTGAACTCTCCACTATCAAGGTGCTCGGTTTTCATAATAAAGAAGTCACCCTCTACATTTACCGTGAGACGATTGTCTTGTCTCTTGTGGGAATCGTACTTGGTTTGGTATCTGGTTTCTATTTACACCAATTTTTGATTCAAATGATTTCTCCTGCGACTATTCTCTTTTATCCGCAGGTAGGCTGGGAAGTCTATGCGATTCCGGTGGCAGCAGTAAGCATCATTTTGACCGTACTTGGTTTCTTTGTCAATCATCATCTGAGAAAAGTTGATATGTTAGAAGCCTTGAAATCTGTAGAGTAATACTATTCGAAAATCTCTTCAAACCACGTCAGCTTCCATCTGCAACCCAAAACAGTGTCTTGAGCAGCTTGAGGCTAGAGTCTTAGTTTACTCTTTGATTTTCATTGAGTATAAGGTAGTTATTTTTAGCTGATTGAACTTTTATTTACTCGTAAACAAAAATCCTCCGTTTCAAAGAGCAGGAACTCTTTGTGACAGAGGATTTTTTCTATAGGGCTTTAGCTGCTGTAATTGCGGCTTCGAAGTTTGGTTCAGAGTTGATATTGTCCACGTATTCAACGTAGCGAATAGTATTGTCAGTATCGAGGACAAAGACTGCGCGTGCCAATAGGTGCCACTCATTGATTAAGAGGGCATAATCACGTCCAAAGGACTGGTCGAAATAGTCTGAGAGCATGATGGCATTTTCAATACCTTCAGCACCGCACCAACGTTTTTGGGCAAAAGGTAGATCCATAGAAACAGTCAAGACAACCGTATTATCCAGTCCAGCCAGTTCTTCATTAAAACGACGCGTTTGAGTTGAGCAGATGCCTGTATCGATAGAAGGCACGACACTCAAGACTTTTTTCTTCCCATCAAAATCAGCTAGAGATTTTTTAGAAAGGTCTGTTGTAGTGAGAGAAAAATCAAGTGCCTTGTCGCCGACTTGTAGTTGTTTACCTGTAAAGCTCACAGGATTTCCGAGAAAAGTTACCATAAGATACTCCAATCTTTTTTCTTCCATTTTAGCTGAAACAGTCAGAATTTTCCAATGATTTGACTGGAAATGTGGGCATAGAAAAAACGTCAATTCGGAAAAGAATGACGTTTTTCAGAGGTTTATACTCAATGAAAATCAAAGAGCAAACTAGGAAGCTAGCCACAGGTTGCTCAAAGCACCGCTTTGAGGTTGCAGATAAAGCTGACGTGGTTTGAATTTGATTTTTGAAGAGTATTATTTTGCCAATCCTTCAGCAATCTTGTCAAGGTTGTATTTCATCATGTTGTAGTAGCTGTCGCCTTCTTTACCTTGTTCTGCGATAGAGTCAGTAAAGATTTGTGCGTAGATTGGGATGTTTGTGTCTTGAGAAACAGTCTTCATTGGACGGTCATCCACACTTGATTCTACAAAGAGTGAAGGAGTTTTTGTTTGGCGAAGTTTTTCAACCAAGGTCTTGATTTGGTCAGGTGTTCCTTCTTCTTCAGTATTGATTTCCCAGATGTAGGCACTTGGGACACCGTAGGCTTTAGAGAAGTATTTGAAGCATCCTTCGCTGGTTACGATGAGTTTTTTCTCAGCAGGGATGTTGTTGAATTTAGCTTTAGCTTCCTTATCAAGTTTGTCTAGCTTATCAGTATATTCTTTGAGGTTTTTTTCGTAGAATTCCTTATTGCTAGGGTCTTTAGCGCTCAATTGTTTTGCGATATTTTTAGCAAAAATCATACCGTTTTCAAGGTTAAGCCAAGCGTGTGGGTCTTCTTTGCCTTTTTCGTTTTGGCCTTCAAGGTAGATAACATCAACGCCTTCGCTGACTGCAAAGTAGTCTTTGTTTTCAGTTTTCTTAGCATTTTCTACCAATTTTGTAAACCAAGCATTGCCACCTGTTTCAAGGTTGATACCGTTATAGAAAATCAAATCAGCTTGAGAAGTTTTCTTAACGTCTTCAGGAAGTGGTTCGTATTCGTGTGGGTCTTGACCAACAGGAACGATACTGTGAAGATCAATCTTGTCACCAGCAATATTTTTAGTAATATCAGCGATGATTGAGTTTGTAGCAACAACTTTTAGTTTTTGACCAGAAGCTGCATCTTTTTTTCCGCTAGCACATGCTACAAGAGCGATGACGGAAAGAAAGAGAACGAGTAATGTACCTAATTTTTTCATTAGATCCTCCAATTTATTGGGGTTTTGCCCCTTATTTTAACAAATGTTTATTTTTCAGTTTCAAATATCGTTGTTTTGGAGCGATAAAGAAGCTAATGAGAAAGAAACTAGCAGCTGTGAGCACGATACTAGAACCTGCCGCAACGTTAAAGCTATAGCCGATAAAGAGTCCCAAAACTGAAGCTATCGCTCCAAAGGTTGAGGAAAGGAAAATCATGCTTTTCAGGCTATTAGCATAAAGATAAGCAGTTGCAGCTGGGGTAATCAGCATGGCTACAATCAGGATAGTTCCGACACTTTGCATGGCTGTCACAGACACGAGAGTCAAGAGTACCATGAGAAGGTAGTGATAGAAATTGACAGGCATTCCCATGGCTTTAGCCAAGAGTTCATCAAAGGAAGTTATCAAGAGTTGCTTGAAGAAAATCCAGATTAACAAGAGAATGACTGCCCCAACACCCATAGTAATAAACATATCTGTATCTTGGACGGCTAGGATATTACCAAAAAGGATATGGAAAAGGTCAGTTGAACTTTTAGCGACACTAATCAAGATGATACCGAGGGCTAAGAAAGAAGAAAAGGTAATGCCGATGGCGGTATCGCTTTTGATAATCGAGTTCCCCTTGATGTAGGTAATGATGATGGCAGCTAGTAGTCCAAAGACAATGGCTCCGATGAAGAAGTCAAGGCCCAAGATGAAGGATAGGGCTACACCTGGCAAGACAGCATGTGAAATGGCATCTCCCATGAGTGACATCCCGCGTAGGATGATGAAACATCCCACAGCTCCAGCTACGACCCCGATGACAATGGCTGTTATCAAGGCATTTTGTAAGAAATGGAATTTTTGTAATCCATCGATAAATTCTGCAATCATAGGTCACCTCCATTGAAAAATAGTCGATTACCGTAAGCTTCTTTGAGATTGGCTTCGGTAAAGGTTTCTTTGGTTGGACCAAAGGCAATCACTTCTCGATTGACAAGCAAGACTTGATCGAAGTAGTGGGGAACCTTGCTGAGGTCGTGGTGGACGATGAGAACCGTCTTCCCAGCTTTTTTCAGATCTCTCAGCGTATTCATGATGATTTCCTCACTGACTGAGTCAATCCCAACAAAGGGTTCATCCAAGAGGATATAGTCGGCTTCCTGAACTAAACATCTGGCAATCAAGACTCGCTGGAACTGACCTCCAGACAGTTGACTGATTTGACGTTCAGCGTAGTCAGCTAGACCGACAATTTCAAGGGCCTCTTGCACTTTCTTCCAATGTTTAGCATTTAAACTTCGAAAGAGAGGGATAGAGGGAAAGAGTCCTAACGAGACGCATTCCTTGACCTTGATGGGAAAGTTGTAGTCGATATTGATTTTTTGTTCGACATAGGCGATTCGATGTAAGGATTTTTTAACTTCCTTGTCATCGAGAAATGCCTGACCTTGATGTGGGATAATTCCCAGCATCCCTTTTAATAATGTTGATTTCCCAGCACCGTTTGGACCAATGATACCGGTAATTGTTGGTCCATGGAGCACTAGAGAAATATCCTTAAGTGCCAACGTTTCTTTGTAGGAGACACTGAGGTTTTCGATACGTATCATACAGTTGTATTCCTCCTGTCTCTTAATATACCTTAAAAAAAAAATTAAGTCAAGTTAATTTTTGAAAAAATTAAAATAATAACTGAAAAACAATAGAAAGTATCAGTTCATTTTTAATTGCATTCCCAGGTAATTTTTGTTAAGCTAAAAGCAAGTACAAATGAAAGCGAGAACAAGATGACACGTTATCAAGATGATTTTTATGATGCAATCAATGGAGAATGGCAGAAGACGGCTGAAATCCCAGCAGATAAGTCTCAAACGGGAGGTTTTGTTGATTTAGACCAGGAAATTGAAGACCTGATGCTGGCGACAACAGACAAGTGGTTGACAGGAGAAGAGGTGCCTAAGGATGCTATTTTGGCAAACTTTGTCAAATATCACCACCTAGTTCGTGATTTTGATAAGAGAGAAGCTGACGGTATCAAACCTGTCTTACCACTCCTTAAAGAATTCCAAGAATTGGAGACTTTTGCGGATTTTACAGCTAGACTAGCAGAGTTTGAACTTGCTGGCAAACCTAATTTCCTTCCTTTTGGTGTATCGCCAGACTTTATGGATGCCAGAATCAACGTTTTGTGGGCTAGCGCTCCAAGCACGATTTTGCCAGATACGACCTACTATGCTGAAGACCATCCTCAGCGCGAGGAACTCTTGACTCTTTGGAAAGAAACCAGCGCCAATCTCCTCAAGGCTTATGATTTCTCTGACGAAGAAATTGAAGACTTGCTAGAAAAAAGACTTGAATTGGACCGTCGAGTTGCGGCAGTGGTGCTCTCTAATGAAGAAAGTTCAGAATATGCTAAACTCTACCATCCATATGCTTATGAAGATTTCAAGAAATTCGCGCCTGCTCTACCTTTGGATGACTTCTTCCAAGCAGTTCTTGGACAAGTGCCAGACAAGGTTATCGTAGACGAGGAACGTTTCTGGCAAGCAGCAGAGCAATTCTATAGTGAAGAAGCTTGGCCTCTCCTTAAGGCAACCTTGATTTTGAGTGTTGTCAATCTTTCAACCAGCTATTTAACAGAAGAAATCCGTGTCTTGTCAGGTGCCTACAGCCGTGCTCTTTCTGGAGTTCCAGAAGCCAAAGACAAGGTCAAGGCAGCCTACCAGCTAGCACAAGGTCCATTCAAACAAGCCTTGGGTCTTTGGTATGCCCATGAAAAATTCTCCCCAGAAGCCAAGGCAGACGTGGAGAAAAAAGTGGCAACCATGATTGATGTCTATAAGGAACGCTTGGCTAAGAATGACTGGCTAACTCCTGAAACTCGTGATAAGGCCATTGTCAAACTCAATGTTATCAAGCCTTATATCGGTTACCCAGAAGAATTGCCAGAACGCTACAAGGACAAGGTAGTGGATGAAAATGCTAGTCTTTTTGACAATGCTTTAGCCTTTGCGCGTGTGGAAATCAAGCACAGTTGGAGCAAGTGGAACCAGCCTGTAGACTACAAGGAGTGGGGTATGCCTGCTCATATGGTCAACGCCTACTACAATCCACAGAAGAACCTGATTGTCTTCCCGGCGGCCATTTTACAGGCGCCTTTCTATGATTTGCATCAGTCATCTTCTGCTAACTACGGTGGTATTGGTGCGGTTATTGCCCATGAAATTTCCCACGCTTTTGATACCAACGGAGCTTCCTTTGATGAAAATGGTAGCCTCAAGGATTGGTGGACAGAGAGCGACTATGCTGCCTTCAAGGAGAAAACACAAAAAGTTATTGACCAATTTGATGGACAGGATTCTTATGGTGCAACCATCAACGGTAAATTAACTGTGTCAGAAAACGTGGCTGACTTGGGAGGAATCGCAGCAGCGCTTGAAGCAGCTAAGCGAGAACCAGACTTCTCGGCAGAAGAATTTTTCTACAATTTCGGTCGCATCTGGCGCATGAAAGGTCGCCCAGAATTTATGAAACTCTTGGCTAGCGTGGATGTGCACGCGCCAGCCAAACTCCGTGTCAATGTGCAAGTGCCAAACTTCGATGATTTCTTTACAACCTATGATGTCAAAGAAGGCGACGGTATGTGGCGTTCACCAGAAGAGCGCGTGATTATTTGGTAATGCAAAAAATCTAGTCATCAGAAAAAGGCATCCAATCAGGTGTGAAAACCTTGATAGGATGCCTTTTGTAGTGGAAAGACTTGCTGGATAGTTTACTTATACTCTTCGAAAATCAAATTCAAACCACGTCAACGTCGCCTTGCCGTACTCAAGTACAGCCTGCGGCTAGTTTCCTAGTTTGCTCTTTGATTTTCATTGAGTATTAAATTGTGTTAGTCATTGTCATCATCTTGCTAGAAAAAAGGATTGAAAGTTTTTTCGTGAGCAATAGTAGTAGCTGGACCATGCCCTGGATAGACATCGTAGTTTGGCAGGGTGAAAAGTTGGGTCTGGATACTATGAAGGAGTTGTTCCATACTACCAGTTGGAAGGTCGGTCCGTCCGATTGTTTCACGGAACAGAGCATCACCTGTCAAGACTAGGTGAGCATCAGAGAATACTAGGGAAACACCACCGATAGAGTGACCAGGAGTTGGTAGGACTGTAAAACGAAATTCCTCTAATTGATATTCTTCATGAAAGACAAAAGTGTGCTCAGCCGGTTTTGCGACCACATCTGCCATATCATCATGACGAGGGAGGCCAGAGAGATTATCGACAGGAGTATAGAGCCAGCTGGCTTCACTCTCTGCGATATAGACAGGAGGATTGCAAAAAGTCTCACGAACCAAGTCCAGACTCATGATATGGTCATAATGGGCGTGGGTCAATAGAATGGCACAAATCGGTTTGTTGATGTTCTCGATGGTTTGACGAATGGCTTCCCAATGGCTACCAGGATCGACAACGATGAGGTGCTTTTCGCCCTCTAGATAATAGGTATTTTCATAGGCAACAGGATTTACGGTTTTATGGATTTTCATATTGACTCCAATCTCAAAGAATGTACTAAGATAAGTATAGCACAGTTGGGGAGAATAAGCTGAAAAAGGAAATAGATCTAGAAAGAAGAACAGAATTTGGATAAGAAAAATAAGCCCCGAATGAGTTCGAGGCTTAAACTGCTTTATACTCTTCAAAAATCTCTTCAAACCACGTCAGCTTTATCTGCAACCTCAAAGCGGTGCTTTGAGCAACCTGCGCCTAGCTTTCTAGTTTTCTCTTTGATTTTTATTGAGTATTAATTCCCAGCGTAATATTTCTGGATTCCCTTGACAATCCCTTCAACCAGTTTATCTTGGTATTCACTACTACGGATTTTTTTGTTTTCTTCTGGATTATCCATATATCCCATCTCTAGCAAAACAGCTGGTTTAGCTGTTTCACGTAGAACAGCAAAGGTAGCTTGCAAGAGTCCGGCATCTCTGGCTCCAGTTTCAGCTAATAGTGAAGAATGGATATCGGCAGCAAGACGGTTACTTTCACTCATCCGTTCAGGATTATTATGCCAATCTTTGTTAATCTTGCTAGGGAAACCAGGTTCATCTTTGTAAGAATAGGTCTGGATACCTAGATTAACAGTTGTATCATTTCCTTTTGCGTTGAAATGAAGACTGATGAAAAAGTCTGCATTGGTCTTATTAACCATGCGAGAACGTTCGGTAATAAAATCAACGTCTATATCGCTATCTCGAGAAGTTAGAACAGTATAGCCGAGTCCTTCTAGTCGTTTACGTAGCTTACGATAAACTTGTAGGTTTAAATCTTTTTCAGCTATGCCATAATAATAAGCACCGCGATCCTTACCACCGTGTCCTGGATCTAGAAAAATAGTTTTAGAATAGTGTCCTTTTTGGAAACCTTGTGCTAATTCACGAACCCATTTCCCATTTCCTTGGAAGAGCTGGTTTTTACCATCCACTGCATAGGTTCCTGTGACATATACACCATCGTCCTTAAGATAGTACCAAGCTTGATAGTCTGGGTCATAAATCCATTCCTTATGGGCCATGTAGCCACCAGATTTAAGATAGTAGGAACCAATCCATTGTTTTTGGGCGTAGCGTCCGCCAGATTTGAGGTAAAACCAACTAGAGTAATTTTGGTCGTAGACCCATTCCCTATCTGCCATGGCACCACTGGATTTGAGGTAGTAATCGCCCTTTCAGACATTGGCCAGCATTCTACCGTAGTCATCAAAAGCATACCACTTGCCATTGATTTGGCTCCATTGGTTGGATAAATATTTCCCTGAACCATTGATATAGTACCAATTATTTCCCATCTGATACCAGCTGTTTTCAAGCAAATAGCCATTACTATCAAAGAGATAACCTTCATAGAGGGTGTCTGTAAATTTGACCCCAGTTTGACTATAAAAAGTCCATTTGTTCCCTTCTTTTACCCAGCCAGTCTGTATAGGTTGATTGGGTTTGCTTTCTTGCTCACTCGAACCAGCTGTACTTGTCGAAGTTTCTGTACTAGCTTGAGAATTGCTAGCAGAAGGAGTCGTAGAACTGCTAATAGGATTACTAGTGGAAATATTTGTTGAGCTGCTGGTCGAACTAGTGATAGGATTAGTAGTAGAATGACTCGTATCATCAGCCAAAACGACTTGGCTAGATAATCCAAGAACAGCCAAAGCTAAAAATGTCAGTCTTTTGTGTGCTTTCATGTGATTTGCCTTTCTAGAAAGATGAAAATTCAGTAATTATCGTAAAAAAACTGTTCATATTACCATTATACACTAAAAAAGTTAGAAAATTACCAAAATATCAAATCTTTTCTTATTGAAAAAGAAGAATATAATTTCATTTCACTAACTTTTAACGTAGTCAATAACAAAACAAAGTTAGATGAAAATCAGATGTTTAGTGTGAATATTATTTTATTCTCCGTCCAAACAAACTGAATAAGCTTTAGAATCCTCCTTTTCTAGTTTTCATATTCTTAAAAAAGTGATAAAATGGTAGGAAGAATTGGAGAGTATAGATGCCAAAAGAAGTGAATTTAACAGGCGAAGAAGTTGTCGCTTTAACCAAAGAATATTTAACGGAAGAGGATGTCCATTTTGTCCATAAGGCCTTGGTCTATGCGGTGGATTGCCATAGTGGTCAATACCGCAAATCAGGCGAGCCTTATATCATTCACCCTATCCAAGTAGCAGGTATTTTAGCCAAGCTCAAGCTGGATGCCGTAACGGTAGCTTGTGGTTTCTTGCATGATGTGGTGGAGGATACAGATGCGACCTTGGACGATTTGGAAAGAGAGTTTGGTCCAGATGTGCGCGTGATTGTCGATGGAGTTACCAAGCTTGGTAAGGTCAAGTACAAGTCTCACGAGGAGCAGTTGGCTGAAAACCACCGCAAGATGCTCATGGCCATGTCTGAGGACATCCGTGTTATCTTGGTCAAACTGTCTGACCGCTTGCACAATATGCGAACCCTGAAACATCTTCGAAAAGACAAGCAGGAGCGTATTTCCAAAGAAACCATGGAAATCTATGCTCCACTTGCCCACCGTTTGGGGATTTCTAGCGTTAAATGGGAATTGGAAGACCTATCTTTCCGTTATCTCAACCCAACGGAGTTTTACAAGATTACCCATATGATGAAGGAAAAACGCAGAGAGCGTGAAGCCTTGGTGGATGAGGTGGTCACAAAATTAGAGGAATATACGACGGATCGTCACTTGAAAGGGAAGATTTACGGTCGTCCCAAGCATATTTACTCTATTTTCCGCAAAATGCAGGATAAGAGAAAACGTTTTGAGGAAATCTATGACCTGATTGCCATTCGCTGTATTTTAGATACCCAAAGTGATGTTTATGCCATGCTTGGTTATGTGCATGAGCTTTGGAAACCCATGCCTGGTCGTTTCAAAGACTATATTGCTAACCGCAAGGCCAATGGTTACCAGTCTATCCATACGACTGTTTATGGGCCAAAAGGGCCGATCGAATTCCAAATTCGGACCAAGGAAATGCACGAGGTGGCTGAGTACGGGGTTGCAGCTCACTGGGCTTATAAGAAAGGCATTAAAGGGCAGGTCAACAGCAAGGAATCAGCTATTGGGATGAACTGGATCAAGGAGATGATGGAGCTCCAAGACCAGGCTGATGATGCCAAGGAATTTGTGGATTCAGTCAAGGAAAACTATCTGGCTGAGGAGATTTACGTCTTTACTCCAGATGGTGCTGTCCGTTCTCTTCCAAAAGATTCAGGACCGATTGATTTTGCCTACGAAATTCATACCAAAGTTGGTGAAAAAGCGACTGGTGCCAAGGTCAATGGCCGTATGGTTCCACTGACAACCAAGCTCAAGACAGGGGATCAGGTTGAAATTGTCACCAACCCGAACTCCTTTGGACCGAGCCGTGACTGGCTCAATATGGTCAAGACCAGCAAGGCCCGTAACAAGATTCGTCAGTTCTTTAAAAATCAAGATAAGGAATTGTCTGTCAACAAGGGCCGTGAGATGCTGATGGCCCAGTTCCAAGAAAATGGTTATGTGGCCAACAAATTCATGGACAAGCGTCATATGGACCAAGTTCTGCAAAAGACAAGCTACAAGACAGAAGAATCCCTCTTTGCGGCTATTGGTTTTGGAGAAATCGGTGCGATTACCGTCTTTAATCGTCTGACTGAAAAGGAACGCCGTGAGGAAGAACGTGCCAAGGCCAAGGCGGAAGCAGAAGAGCTTGTCAAAGGTGGCGAAGTCAAAGTTGAAAATAAAGAAACCCTCAAGGTCAAGCATGAGGGTGGTGTGGTCATTGAAGGTGCGTCTGGTCTCCTCGTGCGGATTGCCAAGTGCTGTAATCCTGTTCCAGGTGATGATATCGTTGGTTATATTACCAAGGGTCGTGGTGTAGCTATTCATCGTGTAGACTGTATGAACCTGCGCGCTCAAGAAAACTATGAGCAACGTCTCCTTGATGTGGAGTGGGAAGACCAATACTCTAGCTCAAATAAGGAGTATATGGCTCATATCGATATCTATGGCCTCAACCGTACAGGACTGTTGAACGATGTACTGCAAGTTCTCTCAAACACAACCAAGAATATCTCGACAGTCAACGCCCAACCAACCAAGGATATGAAATTTGCCAATATCCATGTGTCCTTCGGCATTGCCAACCTCTCTACATTGACTACGGTTGTGGACAAGATTAAGAGTGTTCCAGAAGTTTATTCTGTCAAACGGACCAACGGCTAATTGTCTGAGTTCTTACTAGAAAGGCTATTATGAAAATCATTATCCAACGGGTTAAAAAAGCCCAAGTCAGTATCGAAGGTCAGGTTCAGGGAAAAATCAATCAGGGGATCCTATTGCTGGTTGGTGTTGGAGCAGAGGACCAAGAGGAAGATTTGGACTATGCCGTGAGAAAACTTGTCAACATGCGGATTTTTTCAGACGCAGAAGGCAAGATGAACCTGTCTGTCAAAGATATTGAGGGAGAAATCCTCTCTGTTTCTCAGTTTACCCTCTTTGCAGATACTAAGAAAGGCAATCGTCCAGCCTTCACAGGTGCAGCCAAACCAGATATGGCATCAGACTTCTATGACGCTTTCAACCAAAAATTAGCGCAAGAAGTGCCTGTTCAGACAGGCATCTTTGGAGCGGATATGCAGGTTGAGTTGGTCAATGACGGACCAGTCACCATCATCCTTGATACTAAAAATAGATAAGAAAGACCAAGCCCAGCCGGCTTGGTCTTTCTCATCTATCATAAAATACTCCAAAATGAAATCTGTTCCTGATAGCCTTTGGGGAAGTCTCTTTTCAGGCTTTGACAAGTGCGATAGGAAGGGATGAGATGGCCTAGGATGAGGAGACTTCCCTGAAGGAAAAGTGGAATACAGCTTAAAAATATTAAAGAGAGAATTATCAGGCTATCCCAGAGGAGGATTTGTAAGGTAAAAGGCCAGAATCTTGGTCTAATCTGGGAATAGAGTTGACTGAAGTGGTCACAAAGTTGATTGGAAAGATAGGTCAATAGTACAGGATGAAAGAAGATGAGCCAACCGCTATAAATCAAAATCCAATCCCAAGTGAGCCCCTCTTTAAATGTTAAAAATGCCAGCATGATTCCATCAATGACAAGGAGTTGAGTGGTTTTGATGAAGATGATTTTTTTCATGATAAAACCTTCTTTTCCTTAGAGACACTCCCACAAAGAGGTGTGTTTGTCATAAAAGTCTAGATAGTTTTCTCTTAGGTAGTCAGTTGTCCGATAATATAAAGTAGAATGGCAAGCAGTGACGATTGGTATAAGAGTGGAAAATCGCTGAGAACTAACGAAGGATAAAAGGACAAAAAATAGAAAATGAATGGAGAGAACTCCTAAATAGTAGAAGCGAATCTTTTTACTGATCTGAGGATCAATCTCAGATGAATGTTTTTTGAGTCGATTGACCAAGCGAAATAGCAGTAGTCCTTGAGCAAGGATGAAAATAAAACCAGTGAGCAAGAGCCAGCCAAAAGCTGTCTCGGGTCTAGTGCTGAAGAATGCAAATAGTAGCAAATCGATAACTGCAATTGCTGTAAAATGGATTCTACAGAGATTTTTCATAAGATGACCTCCCTCTTTTATCTAGCTTCATTCTACTCCAAAAGAATGGAAGTTACAAGTAAAATGATAAAAAATTTTAGTAAGTAGATTCTATTAAGTCGACTTGCTTTTTTATTTGATTTCCCTATTATTGTTCCACTTCTTCATCATTCCAGACAAATAAAGCTCCAATTGCATTGAGGATATAAAAGATGTATTTACCGATATTGGCAAAGTTTCCTTGAATTCCAGCCTTTGTCAGCTGAACGAAATTGTAAATCAACCAAAATCCCCACTGAGTTGTTAGTTTCAATGCATTCAAAGCATTGGCAATGAGAGACAGTGCGAAGGCAATAGTTGTTACGTAGGCAAGGAGATTCATCTTTCCTCCATAGCCGATATAGTTGGTCGCAAAGGCAAAGAGGAAGGCGATGATGGAAATGATAATGGCCGCCAATTTTAGCTGTTTTTGGCTCATTTGGTTGGGTCTGCCTTCTTGCGAAGCTTCCCATTTCTTAATAGCAAAGGTATAGATGAGGAAGGTGACAGGATAGGTGATAATAGCCGCCTTATTTCCAAGGATATAATCAATGGTACCAGACAAAATGGTATTAATAATACCAAAGTAATTTCCCCATTTGCTTAATTTCCCCGTGAAACGAGTGGACAACATGGAAATCCCAACGTTGGTTACGGAAATGAATCCAAAGGGAACAAGAGCTGTCCATGGTCCCCAGTCTACGAATTTATCGAGACGGGAGTTGAGGTAGCCAGATGCAATCGCAATCCCAACGACCAAAGCAACTCCGAAGAGGTCAAACCATTTAGATGTCGCAAAAATTTTTAGTGATTTTTTCATAGGTTAAGGTATCTTTCTTGTTTTTTACATCGATTTTATAATAAAATGAAAGCAAAATCAAATGATAGAAATAAAACCCTGAAAATTAAACTTTCAGGGTTAGTGGGGGACTTGAGAAATTAGTTGATTTTCTCGACATAGAGTTGTTTGGCAATGTCCATATTCACTTGTAAATCTTCATTTTTAGTGAGGATAGTGAAGGTATTGCTGAAGCCATCAAACTGCTTGACTTGGAGCGGATCTCCGATGTGAAGTGAGTGCTTGTCCAGATAATGGAGAATGTCAAAACTATCGTGTACCCGAGTCAGACGGTAGGATCCAGCTTCCTTGATATCAGCTAGTGGTAGGTTATTGATTTCAACCAGAAGTTCTCCCTTGGCTGGAATGGTTCCTCCGTGGGGGCAGGTCTTGGGGAATCCGAGCAGTTTATCCAGTCTTTCCACGAATAAGTCAGAGACAGTATGTTCCAAAACCTCAGCTTCCTCGTGAATCTGGTCACTCGTATAGTCTAAATGATGAACTAGAAAAACTTCAATCAAGCGGTGTTTACGATAGAGCTCAGAGACCAATTTGAGTCCGAGGTCTGTCAGTAGATAGCCACATTCCTTGTCCTTAAGGATGAGGTTTTCACTTTTCATCCGTTTAATCATTTCAGTTACGGCAGGGGGAGAGACTTGCATGCGAGCCGCAATTTCCTTGTTGGTGATTTTATGCAGGTCTATGCCGATTTCATAAATACATTTTAGATAATCTTCTTTATTCGGGGTCATTCGCTTCCTCTTGTCTAATATCTTTATCTAGTATATCAAAAAAAGCTAGATTTCTCTAGCTGTGACTTTTTATGTTATACTTATTGCAAGAGAAAAAACGAGGAGATAGATATGACAAAAATAGCTCTTCTTTCAGATATTCATGGAAACACCACTGCCTTGGAGGCTGTTTTGGCAGATGCTCGGAAGCTAGGAGTGGATGAATACTGGCTTTTGGGAGACATTCTTATGCCAGGGACAGGACGTAGAAGGATTTTGGACTTGTTGGCTGAACTACCGATTACGGCTAGAGTTTTGGGAAACTGGGAAGACAGTCTGTGGCATGGTGCCCGCAAGGAACTGGATAGTACTCGTCCCAGCCAACGTTATCTCTTGCGCCAGTGTCAGTATGTTTTAGAGGAAATTTCCCTAGAAGAAATTGAACTGCTCCACAATCAACCTCTCCAGCTCCATCGTCAGTTTGGGGATTTGACGGTGGGAATTAGTCATCATCTGCCTGATAAGAATTGGGGGCGTGAGTTGATTCATACTGGGGCGCAAGAGGATTTTGACCGCTTGGTGACCAATCCGTCCTGCGATATAGCCGTTTATGGCCATATTCACCAGCAGTTACTTCGTTATGGGACTGGTGGGCAATTGATTGTCAATCCGGGTTCAATTGGGCAACCTTTCTTTTTGGATGCCCAGTTGCGGAAGGACCTGCGGGCCCAGTATATGATTGTGGAGTTTGATGACAAGGGCTTGGTAGATATGGACTTCCGGCGGGTGGACTACGATGTGGCAGCTGAATTGCAACTGGCTAAAGACCTGAAACTCCCTTATTTTGATGTTTATTATGAAAGTCTGGTCAATGGTATCCACCATACTCATAATCAGGAATTTCTGAGAGAATTGGCCCAGAAAGAGGGCTATGATAGGGAGTTAGATGCCTGGTTGAAAAGTGGTAACGATTGACATTACAACCAAAAAGGGTATAATAAAAGAAAAAGAGGAGTAGAGGCAGGGCAGCCTCGTAAAAAGGAGAAGAGCATGCAAATTCCAAGTAGATTTACCATTGCGACTCATATGCTGATAATCATTGCCCTCAAGGGGAAGGAAAGCAAGGTGACCAGTGATTTTCTGGCAGCTAGTGTCGGGGTCAATCCTGTCATTATCAGAAAAACCTTGTCCCAGTTGAAGAAGGCCGAGCTGATTTCAGTAGCGCGTGGAACGGGTGGAACAGAGATTGTCAAAGATCTCAAAGACATTAGTCTTTTAGATGTTTATCAGGCGGTAGAGTGTCTTGGTAAGACAGGTCAACTCTTTAGTTTCCATGACAATCCAAATCCAAATTGCCCAGTTGGAGCTCATATTCATGATGTTTTGGATCAAAAATTGGAGAGAATCCAGCTGGCTATGGAGGCTGAACTTGGTCAGACTAGCCTAGAACAAGTAGTGGCCGATGCAGAGAGTCAGATGAAGGAGTGAGAGGGATAGATGCCCTCTTTTTCTCTTTAGATAATTATGATAAAATGTAGTTATTAAAGGAGGAAGAAATGTATCTCGTTATAGGAATTGTATTAGCATTTATAGTGTCATTTTGGAAGGATAATAGAAGTTTGTGGAATCCAGTATTATTCTTATTATCCCTCATTTCCAGTTATTTTTATCTAGGCTACCTTTTTTATCAAAATGGGTATGAGAAGATTCATTTCGCTTTTTTTATATTTCCCTTTATTTTACTTCCTTTTTTGCTTTTTCTAAGTGGCATCTTTCTAATCTATAATGGGGTCATTTTGTTGAAGCGAGAGGGACGTTCAAAGGCTAATTATCTCTCCATGCTCCTTGGAATAGTCATTTTGCTATTTTTTGCTTTGATGTCATTTCGATTGGGAGGACGACATGAATTATTTTACACCAATCACTTTCTAAATATTTTATTTGTATTCATTTTCTACTCTTATTTTATTTTTGGCTTTGCTTTTACGGGTTTTATGCTGTACTCTATCTTGTATCTCTTTATTCCTAAGAAGAAGCATTATGATTTTATTATCATTCATGGTGCAGGTTTGTTAGACGGAGAAAAGGTAACACCTTTGCTGAAGAGGAGAATTGATAAGGCAGTAGAAGCTTACTACAAGTCTAAAAATTCTAACATAAAAATTATTGCCAGCGGTGGTCAAGGAGGAGATGAGAAGATTTCTGAAGCGCAGGCTATTACAAACTATCTGCTTGAAGAGACAGATGTTCCCCAAGATGCGATTATTCTGGAGGATCAATCAAGGACTACCTATGAGAACCTTCTCTTTTCTAAGGAACTTGGCGAGAAACTGGTAGCCAAACCTCAATTTCTCTTTGTAACAAATGACTATCATGTCTTTCGTACTAGTACCTATGCCCGTAAGCTAAATATGAAGGGAGATGGGCTCGGATGTAGGACGGCAGGTTACTACATACCATCTGCTTTTATTCGGGAGTACGTGGCCCTCTGTGTCAAAATGAAATGGCTTTTCCTTGCCTTTTATGTCCTGCTATTAGCCCTCATTTTGATAGCCTACAAAGGGATTCTTTGGTAGTCAGATTCTATTTAAAAAGACTTAGAATGCACATGAAAGTCTGTATTCTAGGTCTTTTGTTTTGTATACATTTGATTTTTGAAAGGTATTATCTATTCTTCCATGCTTGGTAACGGGTGTCAATCAATAATTGGGTAAGGCGTCCCATGGTTTCCCTTTCTTCTGGAGTGAGGGATTGAGCTTGGACAAAGAGATGATGAATATGTTCGATAGCCTTGAAGGAAGACAGGTCATTAATGGAGCTAATCCCAGCATCTAGAATGGTGCCAAAGAAGAGGTCGAAGTAGAGCTGAAGTTCCTCGTCAGGGACTGTCGCTACCCATTCTTTGAAGGTTGTGTCTACCTGTTGACTATCGCTATTGGTCTTATCCAGTTGGACGAAGTGCTTATCCTCAATCTGCCAACTAAAGGTATCATGCTGGGCGATGCCACCTAAGGCAGTACTCCGAACGATGATTTGGTGGGCAGGAATTTCCAGCATCCTACCGATAATGGAACCTTGTGGAATGAAGACCTTAGTTCTATCCATTATCCTTTGATAACCTTCGGTCTGTGTTAATTCTGTGTGGAGACCAGGTGCATCAAATGTATAAACTGCTGTGATCTGCTCTTGCAAGCTTTGATCAATTTGGCTAGCAGCATAGATGGCTAGATTTCCTCCCTTGGAATGCCCAGCCAGAATGACTTTTTTCCTAGGGTGGTGGACAAAAAAGTTCTCTAAATAGCGGAGGGCGTGCTTTTGAGCAGGAATTTCCTTCATATAGGTCAGGTGGAAATCTTCCTTCCAGCCAATGATACTATCATCAGTCCCACGAAAGACAATCAGATAGGTATCGAGAGTGAGGCGGTAGGTCAAAGCCGCAAACTGCTTTTGCAGCTCAGGGTCGATGTCGTTGATAAAATGGGAGAGTTTGCAATTTTTGAAGCGCTTGTGTCGAGCTAGTTCATCCAATAGCTGGAGGCGATTTTTGCTGGTCAACATGCTAGACTCTCTTGGAACCTGAGGTGCCAAGTCTAAAAGTCGCTGAGGACTTGTTGATACCAGATTATCAAAGGGTAGGTAGGTGGTTTCTGTTAAGGTTAGAATGTCTAATTCATTTAAAGGTAGGTCGTAAAAGGAATCGTATGCGACATCTTTCAGATAATCAAAAATATTGGCCATAAGAGCTCCTTTCTTTTTATTTATCTTATCACAATCACATAGAATTTACTAGTTGGTTTGTACGAGCTCTCTACATACCGACCTATAATGGTATGATTCAGACACATAGAAGACAGTTTGCTTTTATTTCAAACCTCTAAACGAACTTGCTTGAATGTTTTTGCTATCAATCCCGTTTTCCTTTAAAAAATTCTTCATCTCATTTACATCATCAGGTTGGCCGGTCAAGAGATAAATAGCTTGGTTACCGTATTTCACAACCGCATTTTTTAAAAATGCTTGGCTTTGAGAAAAGGTTTCGCTAGTTTTATAAGTTAGATTCGGATTATTCTTACTAAGCTCTTTTAACTCATTATCAAAAATGCTTACTCCTTTGTCTAAATGATTAAGAATGATAGAGCGCTTACCAGCCAACTCTTTCACAACTGGACGTAGAGTAGAAATGCCGACATCAGAGGCAAAACAAACCAGTGCTTGGTCATTGTCTTCAACAGATAAAGATGACTCCAGCCAACTCATCTCAATTTTACTACCAGCTGGTAAATGTGTTAAGGTTTCCTTAAACACGCTACCACTATTATGGGTTACAATAAGAATTTCATCCTCATCAGGAGTGGAAGCAAGGGTTAGCCATCGGCTAGCCTGATCCTCCTTTACTGGACTTTTGTCTGGACCAAACGAGCTGTCAGGAAGCTTAAACTGAGCATAGGAGCCAGCTTTCCATATTTGATTTTTTGGTTTTGTGATGTGAACTAAATACAAATCTCCGCTGGGATTTTCAATGGATTTTATCGATAAAGTTTGACTTCGTCCAAGATAGGTAATGATTCCCCAAGATATAAAGCCGAGCACTCCAAGTGTAGTTAGAATAATTATGAACATTTTTTTCCCTCGTTTCATTTTTAACTCCTATAGTGTAGTAATTTTCTATGAATGAATAATATTTTTTTTCATTCAATAATTTCCAAAAAATAAAGAAAAGATTTCTTTATTTCAGTATTCCTTTAATGAAGTTGGTTGCTAGTATTTCTACAGTTTTGCTAATATCTGGAAAATCATTTTCTGTGATATGCATATCCATGTAGTAAAATAGGTTGTAAACTTGTAAAATATCTTGAATTTTTTCTGGAGAATGGCCTTCAGCCTGTAAACGATGAGTAAAGGTTTTCACGAGAAATTGATGAAATGGATTCGTGACTTTCCCTTCTTCTGAGGAATAGTAGCTATGCAACTCATCTGCTATGGCAGGATTGTACCATTCTGCAAGGATTTTATTGGAAGAAACGAGTGCTCTGGATTGAGCAAAGAGTTGACTAATAAGATCAATCATATCAATTTCCCAATCCAGTTCTTCGATCATAGTTTGGCGAACACGGTTGTTTTCATCAATATAGATATCTAAAAAAATAGCCTCTTTACTTTCGTAATAGTTATAAAAAGATCCGACTGCCATATGAGCTTGTCTAGCAATTTCTGAAATTCCTGTCGCCTTGTATCCTTTTTTTGAAAAAACTTCATAAGCTGCGGATTTCAAAGCCTGTTTTTTGTCCAATTTGATTCACCTCTTTTCTGAATGAATATTAAATATTGTTCATTCATATCTTAACAAATCTTTTTCAGATTGTCAATCTGAAAGCTAGAACTTTTTACGGATACCACTTGATAAGGAGCTTTTCAATGTTAGAAGAGTATAGAGTGTCGTTTTAACTACACTCAAGGTTTGGAAGAATAGATATAAATTTTGGTTAAGGGGATGTATAAAAGAACTGAAATGAGGGTTGAAAAAATTAAAAATAAATGGGTAGTGCTGGCACTATGTCTGAAAATAAGGTATGATATCAATGGGGTTATTCACTATCTGTTTTTGAGCTGTTGTGACAAGGAAATGTCAAAAAAGTATTAGATACTAAGCCCTCTATTTATACTAAAGGATTTAAGACTCCTAAAATTAGCAAAGGAGAATCAGATGCACAAGATTTTATTAGTAGAAGATGATCAGGTTATTCGTCAACAGGTCGGGAAAATGCTCTCTGAATGGGGATTTGAAGTGGTCTTGGTAGAAGACTTTATGGAAGTTTTGAGTCTTTTTGTCCAGTCGGAACCTCATTTGGTTCTCATGGATATTGGCTTGCCCTTGTTTAACGGTTATCACTGGTGTCAGGAGATTCGCAAGATTTCCAAGGTCCCCATCATGTTTCTGTCTTCGAGAGACCAGGCTATGGATATTGTCATGGCAATCAATATGGGGGCGGATGACTTTGTGACCAAGCCTTTTGACCAGCAGGTTCTTTTAGCCAAGGTTCAGGGCTTGTTGCGTCGTTCCTATGAGTTCGGGCGTGATGAGAGTTTACTGGAATATGCCGGTGTTATACTCAATACCAAATCCATGGATTTACATTATCAAGGTCAAATCTTGAATTTGACTAAGAATGAATTCCAGATTTTACGCGTTTTGTTTGAGCATGCGGGCAATATTGTAGCGCGTGACGACCTCATGCGGGAACTTTGGAACAGTGACTTTTTCATTGATGATAATACCCTCTCTGTTAATGTGGCTCGTTTGCGTAAAAAATTGGAAGAGCAGGGTTTGGTAGGATTTATCGAGACCAAGAAAGGGATAGGGTACGGACTGAAGCATGCTTGATTGGAAACCATTTTTTCTAGCCTATCTGCGTTCCCGTAGTCGTCTGTTTGTCTATCTGATTTCTTTGACGTTTCTGGTCTTACTCTTTCAGTTTTTATTTACCAGTTTAGGAATTTACTTTCTCTACTTTTTCCTCTTGTGTTGCTTTGTAACCATTTTATTTTTCGTTTGGGACATATTGGTGGAAATGCAGGTCTATCGCCAGGAAATTCTCTATGGGGAGAGGGAAGCCAAATCTCCTTTGGAAATAGCTTTAGCAGAAAAATTAGAAGCTCGTGAGATGGAACTCTATCAGCAGAGGTCAGATGCAGAAAGAAAACTGACGGATTTGTTGGATTACTATACCTTGTGGGTCCATCAGATAAAGACCCCCATTGCAGCCAGTCAACTCTTAGTTGCAGAAGTAGCTGACCGCCAATTAAAGCAGCAATTAGAACAGGAAATTTTCAAGATTGATTCCTATACCAATCTAGTCTTACAGTACCTGCGTTTAGAAAGTTTCCATGATGATTTGATCTTAAAGCAGGTTCAAATTGAGGACTTGGTTAAGGAAATAATTCGTAAATACGCTCTTTTCTTTATTCAAAAAGGTCTAAATGTCAATCTACATGACCTTGATAAAGAAATCGTGACGGATAAGAAGTGGCTACTAGTGGTCATTGAACAAATTATCTCAAACAGTCTCAAGTACACCAAGGAAGGTGGTCTGGAGATTTATATGGAGGGCCAGGAACTCTGTATCAAGGATACGGGAATCGGGATAAAAAACAGTGATGTCCTCCGAGTCTTTGAACGTGGTTTCTCAGGCTATAATGGTCGTCTGACCCAGCAGTCATCTGGACTTGGCCTCTACCTATCTAAGAAAATTTCTGAAGAACTGGGGCACCAGATTCGCATCGAGTCTGAGGTCGGTACAGGAACGACAGTGCGGATTCAGTTTGCTCAAGTGAACTTAGTCCTTGAGTGAGAAGAGACAATGAGTTTTTACCCAATCTCTTTTTGCTATATTTCAGGATATTTGAAGACTGTTTTTTTCAAAACCAATAATAGAATTTTTAATAAGGAGACTGCCATGATTGGAGACAATATAAAATTCTTACGAAAATCACATAATCTGATATAACCAGAATTTTCACGGATTGTGGGTGTGTCACGAAATAGCCTAAATCGTTAGAAAAACTGAAAAAGCTTACTTTCAATAGAAGTATTGGAAATATTCATTTTACATCTATCAAAGAAACATGGGATAGACCTATATTTTACAAAATAGCAAATTATATTTTGAATGATAGTAAAAACTGCAGTACTTGTGTGATTTACAATTATTGCACTCAATGTCCGAGTATCGCACTATCTGAAATAGGGAATAGTAGAGATTGTTCTGCGATATGTAAAAAAACGCATTAGCAAGGAGTATCGTATATGCTACCATATCTTAAAACTATTAGATGGTATCTCTTCTTTAATTTTCTTTTTGGTGTAGTATCGAATATCTGCACAGCTTTGTTACCGTATTTCACGCAGGCATTAATCAAAGGGGATTATCAAGTAGCTCTATATGGTTACTCTATGTCAGTGGCAGGCTATTTGAGTTGTAACTATATCCAAATGATACTTGATTGGAAGCAGGGGATTATCTTTTCGACTACTTTGAAAAATGAGTGGTTTCGTTCACTTCTGGGACTCAGTCACCACGATTTCAAGCAGAAAACAGTAGCAGAGTATATTTCCTATCAATCTAATGACCTAGATTCGTTGGAAAAGGATTACCTTCCTCCATTGATGAGTTTTATCAAACAAATTTTACGTATCATCATTTACGCTTTCATTATTAGCAGAACAATTAATCCTATTGTATCACTGATTTTAATCTTTTCTACTGGAATTAGTATTCAAATTCCTAAAATCGTTGGGAAGTTGACCGCTAATCGTAGACAGGTTTACTTGAAAAAACAAGGAGATTACTATCGAACTTTGGAGGATTTGCTCATGGGACATCATTTGGTAAATAAACTAACTATGTCGCATTTTTTGAATCAACAAAAGAATTCTCTAAAGAATTTGCAGGATAAGTATTTTAAGTATGGTTTGACAAAAATTACAGGCATCTTATTGACAGGTGTTTCTTTTGAATTCATTAGTCTTGTTCTGTTTATTTATTTAGCCTACTCTCTATCTCACCAGCAACTCGGTATTCCTGAGGTGGTGGCGAGTTTCGGATATATTAATGCTTTTTCTGAACCAATACAGGAAATCCTTTATGATTTACAAATGTTAGAGTCTGTAAAGCCTGTAATCAAGAGTTTTCAAAACATTGTTGGGAGACCCGTTTCAGTTCAAGCACCTCAACATTCTTTTGATACGATTACTTTGAAAAACATTTCCAAACAACTGGGAGAATCAAAATTGATAATTACTTCCGCTACGATTCAAAAAGGGGATAAAATTGCGCTTATTGGTAAGAATGGGTCTGGAAAAAGTAGTCTGCTCAACATTTTAAATGGAACAGATGAAGATTTTGAAGGACAAATTGTGCTAGATGGGCTTGTTTTGGACCATCTTTGGGGAAGATTCGGTATGATTCTGCAACAAGAACATACATTTATTTCGAGTTATGAAAATAATGTAACGCTATTCAATAGTTTCGATGCAAAATTCAGAGAAGAAGATTTTGAAAAAATTCCACCACAATCCCTGTCAGGTGGTCAGCAACAACGAATGTATTTAAATCGTGAGAAAAATCGTAAAAATCCATTGCTTATCCTAGACGAACCTTTCTCTGCCTTGGATACTAATCAGTTTAAAATGGAATTGGAAAGAGTTCTGGAACTACCAAGTGCCGTCATTGTTACTTTACATCGCCAAAACGAATTATTAAGTAAGTTTGACCAAGTTTGGGAAATTAAGAATGGAGAACTTGTAATTTTGAAATAGCTAAATTATAAAGAATAAAACGCATAGTATTAAGGTGAACTGCACCCCAAAAGTTAGATTTTTTCTGTCTAACTTTTGGGGTGCAGTTCAGGAGATACCGTTTTTTCCTTCTTCGGATAAGGAAACAAAAATTTCTTGCTTCATCTATCTATTCAATTGATAGATTTCGTCAGAGAAAGACTGTAAAATTTTTGATATAATGTTAAGGATGGACTGACGGATATTTAAAAGATAATGTTCAAAAGAATTACAGATGAGAATTAAAATATGTAAGACTGGACAGAAGTCTCTCTACCTTCATCCATGCAGAAACAAGATTATATGAAATAAAAGGAGTAACCAATGACCGGAAACTATTCAACACGTGAATACCGTGAGAAATTATATGATGATCTTCATGTTCGATTAAGAGATACAGTGATTTTGATGTGTGCGATTTTTATTGCCTCTATCGGCCTAAATATGAATTCAACAGCTGTCATTATTGGAGCTATGCTGATTTCCCCTCTTATGACACCGATTGTTGGGCTGGGATTCGGTTTAGCTATTTTTGATACGCGTTTAATCAAGCAATCTCTAGAGGTTTTATTTACTCAAGTATTGGTCAGCTTGCTTGTCTCGGCTTTGTATTTCTGGATTTCTCCCTTATCTTATGAAAGTAGCGAATTGATTGCACGAACCTCTCCAACCATTTGGGATGTTCTCATTGCTATTGCTGGTGGGATAGCAGGCGTCATTGGTTCAAGGAAAAAAGAAGCAAACAATATCGTGCCAGGAGTAGCCATTGCAACAGCTCTGATGCCACCTATCTGTACTGCAGGTTACGGTTTAGCTAATGGAAATGTACGATTTTTATTTGGAGCTCTCTATCTTTTCTTGATTAACTGTGTCTTTATCATGCTAATCAACATTGTTGGAACAAGAATTTTGATGAGAAAATCTCCCTTAAGTTCATTTAAAGAGCTAAATATTAAAATGAGAATTGGCTTGATATCCTTGATTGTATTATTGATTCTTCCAGCTAGTTATTCAGCAGTCACTCTGACGATAGATCAAGCGCGAAAAGAAGGAATCAAACAGTTTGTAGGAAAAGAGTTCGCCAATCATACGGTCATTAATCAAGTCTACAAGTCAAGGAACAATGAATTGGTCTTGACGGTTGTTGGAGATCCGATTTCGGAAGAAGAATTAGAAACGCTCCACCAAAAACAAGCCTCTTACGGTATTCAATCTGTTCAATTGAAAGTCAATCAAGTTCATAATTCGACAAAATTAGATAGTGAGATGACTAAGGAATTTTATGAAACCATTAACAAGTATATCGATCAAAAACTCTCTGAAAAGGATTCACAAAAAGATCTCGTAAAAGAAAACGAAGCAGACAAGGATTGAGGATATTGACCTTATCTAACTCATGAAAGCAAATCTTGTGTGGTGGTTTGATCAATCACTACTAGCTCGGATTAAATAATACTCTTCGAAAATCAAATTCAAACCACGTCAGCGTCGCCTTACCGTACTCAAGTACAGCTTGCGGCTAGCTTCCTAGTTTGCTTTTTGATTTTCATTGAGTAAAAATATAAAAAGCAACAGCTGTTTCAGTTGTTGCTTTTTAGGTAGCTAGGATTTTATCCTAGGTTTTATCTCTTATTTCTCAACGCGTGATTTGTTGGCGATATCAGCAAGGATAGCTTGAACAAAGTCATCAACTGAGACAGTTTGTGTTTCTTTTTGTCCGTAGCGACGAACGTTGACTGTTCCGTCTTCCATTTCCTTGTCTCCAACGATCAATTGGTAAGGAATCTTGCTTGTTTGTGAAGCACGGATCTTGAACTGCATTTTTTCATTGCGCTCATCGACATCAGCACGGACACCACGGTCACGGAGCTTCTTAGCCACTTCCCAAGCGTAGTCCACGTGTTTCTCGTTAGATACTGGGATGAGGGTTACTTGGTGAGGTGCTAGCCATGTTGGGAAGGCACCCTTGTAGTTCTCAATCAAAATAGCTGTGAAGCGTTCCATAGTTGAGATAACTCCACGGTGGATCATAACTGGACGGTGCTCTTCACCATCAGCCCCGATGTATTTAAGGTCGAAGCGTTCTGGAAGCAAGAAGTCAAGTTGGATAGTAGAAAGAGTTTCTTCTTTTCCAAGGGCGGTCTTAACTTGGATATCCAATTTTGGTCCGTAGAAGGCTGCTTCACCTTCGGCTTCAAAGTAGTCCACACCCATTTCATCAAGAGCTGCACGAAGCATAGTTTGGGCATTTTCCCACATCTCATCGTTATCAAAGTACTTATGAGTATCTTGAGGGTCACGAAGAGAGAGGCGGAAGCGGTATTCAGTCAAGTTGAAATCTTCATAAACATCGATAATCAACTGAAGGGCACGCTGGAATTCTTCTTGGATTTGTTCTGGAGTCACAAAGAGGTGACCGTCGTTAAGAGACATTTCACGTACACGTTGAAGACCAGTAAGGGCACCAGATTTTTCATAACGGTGCATCATACCGATTTCGGCGATACGGATTGGCAACTCACGGTAAGAGTGAACATGGTGTTTGAAGACTTGGATGTGGTGCGGACAGTTCATTGGACGAAGGACAAATTCTTCCCCGTCACCCATGTCCATAGTTGGGAACATGTCTTCTTGGTAATGATCCCAGTGACCAGAAGTCTTGTAAAGTTCAACAGAAGCAAGTGGTGGAGTATAAACGTGTTGATAGCCAGAAGCCAACTCTTTGTCAACGATGTAGCGTTCTAACTCACGACGAATAGTCGCACCATTTGGCAACCAGAATGGAAGTCCTTGACCAACCTCTTGAGAAATCATGAAGAGGTCAAGCTCTTTACCAAGCTTACGGTGGTCACGTTCCTTGGCTTCTTCACGCATTTGAAGGTAGTTCTTCAAGTCTTTCTTGTCAAACCAAGCTGTACCGTAGATACGTTGCATCATAGCGTTGTCGCTATTTCCACGCCAGTAAGCACCTGCTACATGGAGAAGGTGGAAGATTTGGATACGACCTGTTGAAGGGACGTGTGGGCCACGGCAAAGGTCTACATATTCACCCTGACGGTAGATGGTCAAACCACCTTCGTCTTCAGAGTGTTCTTCAATCAATTCCAACTTGTAAGGGTCATTCTTGAAGATTTCACGTGCCTCGTCTTTAGTAACTTCTTCACGGATTGATGGGAAGTTTTCTTTGACAATTTTTTGCATTTCTTCTTCGATACGAGGAAGGTCTTCGTTAGAGATTTGACCAGCTGTATTGTCAGTATCGTAGTAGAAACCATCTTCGATGGCTGGACCAACTCCCAAGTGAATGTCTGGGAAAAGACGACGAGCTGCTTGGGCGAACAAGTGAGCTGCTGAGTGACGCAAGATTGGAAGGGCATCTTCGTGATCAGGTGTCACGATTTCGATACTTCCATCTTCAGTGATAGCACGAGTAGTGTCGATGAGTTTGCCGTTGAATTTACCAGCCAAGGCCTTTTTAGCTAGAGAATTGCTGATAGATTGGGCAATTTCAAAAGTTGTAACGCCGGATTCGAATTCACGAACAGCGCCATCTGGGAAAGTAATGTTAATCATGATGTTCTCCTTACTTATATTATTGACGAATGTGTTAACCCTATTATTAAAACAGGGACAGAGGATAGTGAAAGCTAGAAAAACAAAAAGCGACATCCTCGAAAGGACGTCGCAACGTGGTTCCACCTTCATTTATGTTCCTCAAAAGAGAGGGACACCTCTGATTGGCTCTAACGTGGCCACCGTTTTATGTTTTCATAAAAAACTCACGAGTAGTATCAGTTTAGGCTCTCTATGCGTTTCCAGCAACCACGCACTCTCTAGTAGAAAGGGACTAAGTGACTTGTCTCTATGGATTATTATAGCATGATTGTGAAAATTTTCAAGATATTTGTAGATTTTTTTGAATTTCCTTGTTTAGGGGGAGAATTAGGAATGGTAATTTTTAGAAGAAGTTGAGTATCTCCATTATGTTGGTGAAGTAAAGAGAAAGAAAGTAAATCTGTTGACAAAGAAGTTAGTTATTGGTAGAATAGGGAATGTCGTAAAGACAAATAACTTCTTCTTGGTTGCAGGCATGCCAACCTGTCACTCGGATGAAGCCAAATAAAAAGGAGAAACATCATGGCAATCTCAAAAGAGAAAAAAAATGAAATCATCGCACAATATGCACGTCACGAAGGTGATACAGGTTCAGTAGAGGTTCAAGTTGCTGTCCTTACTTGGGAAATCAACCACCTTAACGAACACATCAAACAACACAAAAAAGACCACGCTACTTACCGTGGATTGATGAAGAAAATCGGTCGCCGTCGTAACTTGCTTGCATACTTGCGTAAAAACGACGTTAACCGTTACCGTGAGTTGATCAACTCTCTAGGACTTCGTCGCTAATTCAAGATACAAAGGCCGTCAAAAGCACAAAGCAAAAATAGGAAAATTGACGAAGAAACTTCAGTTTCTAGGAGATTTTATCTTTTTTGCCAAGTGCTTAGGCCGTGTTCAATTGAGCATATCTTGATAATGAAGCTACTCTAAATTGGGTAGCTTTTTTACTTTTGTCACCTTACCTCGATATACTCAAGTATAATCTTCGGTTACGGTTCCTAGCACTGTAAGGTAAAATAAACCAGATCTTCTCCCTTCGGGGAGATTTTTTGTTTCACTGAAAGTTTCGTACATTCTTCGCCTCGTCGCCTAGTCTATAAACGGTTTATCCAGCAAGACTGGAGCTCTCTGATTTTCAGAGGGCTTTTTACGTTGTCACTTTACCTCGATATACTCAAGTATAATCTTCGGTTACAGTTCCTAGCACTGTAAGGTAAAATAAACCAGATATTCTCCCTTCGGGGAGATTTTTCTGTTTCACTAAAAATTTTGTACAATCTTCGGCTTATCGCCTAGTCTATAAACGTTTTATCCAGCAAGAATTATGATGCTAAGGGCGTAAGAAATCCGTATGAAAATAGGGAAACGACACCGTGTTCGATGAACACAAGGAGTTTCATCTTTTTCACTAGGATTTTAGCCCGGGCTCAAATCAGCTCTCTGATTTTCAGAGGGCTTTTTTATTGAGGTTTTATCGGTCACAATTTTGGAGACTACAAAAACCTCAAATGGTATCAGCTAATTACACCATAAAGGTGCGTAGCTACTCGGCTTGAAAAGCCGAGTAGCTGTCTGCAAGCCCCCTCGGAGAGTCCACACTTTACGAAGTAAAGTATAGTATGTTATACTTTACATGGAAGTAGTCACCGAATTCCAGTTAGAAATTACTTTGTAACTACGTTTTGAGGAGGAGTAAAATGCTTTCCTATGTTCGACATTACCCACTAGCGATAGCTAAATTAATGTGTCTGTGCTCTCCTAAAATCTGCTGATTTATTACTGACCAATACAGGAGGTTTTTTATGGGACAGACAATCATATCTGCTATTGGTGTTTATATTTCCACCAGTATCGATTATTTAATTATTTTATTTATTTTATTTGCACAGCTATCACAGAATAAACAAAAATGGCATATTTATGCGGGGCAATATCTAGGCACAGGCTTACTTGTAGGGGCGAGTTTAGTTGCTGCTTATGTCGTTAATTTCGTGCCTGAAGAATGGATGGTCGGATTGCTTGGTTTAATCCCTATCTATTTAGGGATTCGCTTTGCAATTGTTGGAGAAGGTGAGGAAGAAGAGGAAGAAATTATTGAAAGATTAGAACAAAGCAAGGCAAATCAACTGTTTTGGACAGTTACATTGCTGACAATTGCGTCTGGCGGAGATAATTTAGGTATCTATATACCTTATTTTGCTTCGTTAGATTGGTCACAGACCCTCGTGGCCTTGCTTGTGTTTGTAATCGGCATAATTATCTTATGCGAGATTAGTCGGGTGTTATCCTCTATTCCGTTAATATTCGAGACAATTGAAAAATACGAGCGAATCATTGTGCCCTTAGTATTCATTCTACTTGGACTATACATCATGTATGAAAATGGCACGATAGAGACTTTTCTGACCGTGTAGATTTTTTTGTTTCACTAGGATTTTAGCCCGAGCTCAAATCAAGCTCTCTGATTTCAGAGGGCTTTTTATGTTGTCCTCTTACCTAGATATACTCAAGTATGATCTTCTGTTGCGGTTTTTGACACTGTAAAAGCAACTATATTCATTTTTCTCATCTTGTTCCATTGTTGAAAATATGGTATACTTTTCATGAGAATTTTCTAAATTTTTAAGATTCTATCAAAGGAGGTTTGCATGCTTTCCAAATTTTCTGGAAGCCAACAGGACCTGAAATTTGTATTACTTTTAGGTATTTTACTAGGTGTTTTAGGAATTTCCCTCTTTTTAGCTGTTTCAATGGGATCCGTTGCGATTCATCTAAGCGATACCTATCGGATTATTTTGAGTAGGTTGGGATTTCCTCTTGAGATAGGAGAGGTTTCCAAGTCTACTCTTGCCATTGTATGGAATATGAGATTTCCCCGAGTATTGTTGGGCTTGATAGTAGGTGCTGGTCTTTCTATGTGTGGTAGTGTGATGCAGTCTACAGTGAACAATCCCATCGCAGAGCCTTATGTCTTAGGAATATCTGCGGGTGCAACTCTAGGTGCAACCTTGAGCATCATTCTTGGTTTAAAAGTGATGATTAGCTTTGGAGCTTTTCTTGGAGCTATTTTGGCAACAATTGCTGTCCTCATCATTGCTTCTATGCAGGGAAGGATGACGACTTCTAGTCTGATCTTATCAGGAACGGTGGTCAATGCTCTCTTTCTAGCTTTTTCAAACTTTATTATCTCAGTTGGCGCTAATGCGGACAGTGTGATGACCATTAAGTTTTGGACTATGGGCTCGCTTGCTGGGACTACCTGGTCTGACTTAGTCCTGCCAACTATGGTAGTAGGAATAGCCTTTCTATTTTTCTCTACTCAGTATCGTGTTTTCAATGCGATGATGATGGGAGATGAGGCTGCTTTAACTTTGGGGATTCCCTTACGCTTTTTTTGGTATCTTTATGTGACAATGGTGGCTGTGCTGACAGCAGTCTTGGTGGCAACTTGTGGGATTATTGGATTTGTCGGTCTGATTACTCCTCATTTAGCTCGAGGGTTAGTAGGAACGAATTACAGGAGACTTTTTCCTGTTGCGACCTTACTGGGTGCCCTCTTTGTCGTCTGGGCAGATGTACTCTCTCGTGTCATTATTCCAAATGCTGAGCTACCCATTGGTATTTTCACGGCCTTGGTAGGTGCTCCCTTCTTCATCTACATTGTTGGAGGTCGGCGAAGGGAGGTGAAGGTCTGATATGGATTTGATTTGTCAGGATGTCCACTTTGGACTAGGAGAGAAAAAAATCCTCAAAGGAGTTTCTCTTAAGGTTGAGGGGCATCAATTTCATACGATACTAGGACCAAATGGAAGTGGAAAAACCAGCCTGCTTAAACTCCTCTATCGTCAGGAAAAGTCAGACAAAGGCTTGATAAGCCTAGATGGAAAGCCGCTGGAGCATTGGTCACTCAAAGAAACAGCCAAGCAAATGGCAGTTGTAACCCAGTTTAATCAATTGCAGTTTGATTGTACAGTTGAGGAAATCGTCTTGCTGGGCAGAACGCCCCATCTCTCTTTTTTACAGAAGGAAAGGAAAAGAGATTATGCCCTCGTTCAAGATGCTCTTGTCAAGGTGGATATGCTAGAGAAGAAAACTCGTCTCTATTCGTCCCTGTCAGGGGGAGAGAAGCAGCGAGTCTTGTTGGCACGTGCCTTGGCGCAAGAACCAACTCTCTTACTCTTGGACGAACCGACCAATCACTTGGATATCAAGTATCAGCTAGACTTGTTGGCCATTGTGAAGGAGCTCAAGATAAATGTTCTAGCTGTCCTGCATGATATTCAACTTGCTTGTCGCTATTCGGATTATCTCTATCTGATGAAAGAGGGGGAAATCCTTTACCAAGGGACTCCAAAGGATACCATCACCCCTGAGTCATTGCAAACTGTATACGGAGTTCAAAGTCAGGTGACTTGGACCGAGGATCAGCAAGCCATGATTCACTATTTATAAGAATGAAAAGGAAAACAAGATGAAAAAAACACTAAGCATTTTACTCGTAACAGTAGCTACCCTAACCATGGCAGCTTGTGGCAATACTACTACAGAAAAAACTACCACACAGTCTAGCACAGAAACAAGTCAAAAGGCTAACGCAGAGACGACTTATCCGCTAACGATCAAAACTTATGATGCTAAGGGAAATGAAGTCGAACAAGTTTTTGACAAGGCACCTGAAAAAGTGATCACCAACAATCTTTCAACCACTGAAATCTTATTGGAGTTGGGGTTGAAGGATAAAATTGCTGGCATGCTCAACCCTGACAATGCTGTAACAGACCAATACAAGGACGCGATTGCAACGATTCCTCAAATTGGGGATAAAAAAACAGTCTCACAAGAGACAGTCCTTTCTTATGAGCCAGACGCTGTGATGGGTCGAAACATGATGTTTTCTGAAAAATCCTTGGGGACAGTTAGCACTTGGAATGAAAATAAAATCCCAGTTTATACACAAAAAGCTTCTCTCTCAACAATTCAGCAAGATTTGGGGAATATCGTAGAAGATGTAAAAAATCTTGGAATGATTTTTAATGTTCAGGACAAGGCTAATGAATACGCAGCCCAATTACAAACTAAAATTGACGCTGTTAAGAAAGCAAATCCAGCAAACCAAGGTGAAAAGAAAAAGGCTTTGATTATGGTTGCTTATAATGATCAAACCTTCGGTGCCTACAAGTCTGCTTTGCAAGAAAGTTTGCTGAACCAACTTGGTTATACAAACGTTGCTACGGGGACATCAGGCTTGACCTTGGAAAATCTCGTGTCAATGGATCCTGAATTGATTATCTATGTAACCAGCGATCGCAATAAAAAATTGGATGAAAAAGCAGTAGAGTTGATGAAGGCAAATGCTGTTTTGGAAAGCGTTCCTGCTATTAAGAATCAAAAAATCATGACTATATCTTACGATGAGTTGATGGATTATGGTCCAGCAGTGATTGATTCCCTTGAGAAAATCAATGATTTTATCAATAAATAATGAGTTTGATTGGGAAGGAATCCAGGTCAAGGTCAGCCTGCCTTCGACCTATGATCCCAATCAAAGCTATCCAGCGATTCTCTTGAATGATGGAAACTTGGATTTCCTATCATCCCTGTCCGACTCTGTGATTTTAGTGGGCTTGGCCTCTAAAAATCGTCTAGACAACTACACGCCCTGGAAGGCATCGGCTCTGAGAGATGGGGCTCCAGATTTTGGTGGTCAGGCAACTGCCTATCATGATCATTTATTTGGAGGTCTTTTAGACAAGCTGCAGTCGCTTTATCGCCTGGACGAAACTCGCCTTGCTTATGGAGGGTATTCACTAGGTGGTTTGGCGGCAGTCTACAGTCTTTTCAGCTTTGACAAGGTTTCCTGTGTCTTTTCAATCTGCGGTTCCTTTTGGTATCCTAATTTTGTGACTTACTGCAAGGAAGAAAATGTGAAAAATTTGGACTGTTTGCTGTATTTACAGAATGGGCAAACAGAAGGAGCCAATCATAGCAATCGCTTGGCTCAAGCACCGGTCTATGCTGAACAGATCCATACCAGTCTTCAGAAACACTATCCGACTGGCCAGTTTGTCTTTGATTCCTATGGGCATCATGAGCAAGTGGCTGAGCGATTTTTAGCCTTTTCTAGCTGGTTGGCCCAAAAATGGAAAATCAAGTAAAAGAATTATCCCTTGGCTTTTGCCAAGGGATTGTTGTATTTTTTAACCAAGAGCCTCTCTTTTCTTATCTGGATTCCAGACGAAGCTTGCGATAAAGCTAAAGATGATGGTTAGGATAGCGAGGATAATGGCAAGGATGAGGGCAGGGATGCGGATAAACCACCAGAGTGGGTTTGGTTTTTTATCGTTGTGCCATTGTTTGGTTTCTTGGTCCAAACGTTGAAATTCTGTTTGGATACGATTGGCGACTGTTTCAATGCCTTCATCATTCATTTTCTTGATATCTGAGATATCGATAGGATTTCCAAAGTTCATATCGACACGCTCACGGCTAACCAAGCCCTTTAAAGTCATGGGACCGGTGTAGGTAACCGGCATGATACGGACTTTGGCCATTTTGGCAATCAGGGCTACGCCACCTTTTACATCATTTGAGTGGCGGCTCCCACTTGGAAACATGATAAGGGAGCGGTCACTTTTTTTGAGAACATTGATAGGATATTTGATGGCTGAGGCGCTGGGGTTTTCACGGTCAATAGGAAAGGCACCACACATACGAATCCACCAACCAAAGATACGGTTGGTAAAGAGTTCTTTTTTTGCCATAAAGATGAACTGTTTTGGCTTGGTCGCAAAGGCCATGTAAACAGGATCCCACCAAGTGCGGTGAGGCGCAACCAGAATATAATTTTCATTTTGATTAGGAATTTTATCGGTATTATGATAGTGGGCATTGCCATTGATGGACCATAGGAGCAAGACGACCAATCCACGTAAATAAGTATAAAACATGCGATCTCCTTCGATTATTTTCTTGTTATTATTATACCTTATCAAAGGAGGGCTGGCAAACTTTTCCCTTGACTAGGTGCAGATTTGGGGTGAGATTAGAATTCTTTTAGAAAAAATGATATGATAGAATTTATGGATAAAAATAAGATTATGGGATTAACCCAAAGAGAAGTCAAGGAAAGACAGGCTAAGGGCCTGGTCAATGATTTTACCGCATCGGCCAGTACCAGTACTTGGCAAATCGTTAAACGAAATGTCTTTACCCTTTTTAACGCTTTGAACTTTGCCATTGCTTTGGCACTTGCCTTTGTGCAGGCTTGGAGCAATCTGGTCTTCTTTGCTGTTATCTGCTTTAACGCCTTTTCTGGTATTGTGACCGAGTTACGGGCCAAACACATGGTAGACAAGCTCAATCTCATGACCAAGGAAAAGGTCAAAACCATTCGTGATGGACAGGAAGTTGCCCTCAATCCTGAAGAATTGGTGCTAGGAGACGTCATTCGTTTGTCTGCTGGGGAGCAGATTCCCAGTGATGCCCTCGTTTTAGAAGGTTTTGCGGAAGTCAATGAAGCCATGTTGACGGGGGAAAGTGATTTAGTGCAAAAGGAAGTGGATGCCTTGCTTTTGTCAGGAAGCTTCCTAGCCAGTGGGTCAGTTTTGGCTCAAGTCCACCATGTCGGTGCTGACAACTATGCTGCCAAGCTCATGCTGGAAGCCAAGACAGTTAAACCCATCAACTCCCGTATCATGAAATCGCTGGACAAGTTAGCAGGTTTTACTGGAAAGATTATCATTCCTTTTGGTCTGGCTCTCTTGCTAGAAGCCTTGATGTTAAAAGGATTGCCTCTTAAGTCGTCCGTTGTAAATTCGTCGACAGCCCTTTTGGGAATGTTGCCTAAAGGAATTGCCCTGTTGACCATTACTTCTCTCTTGACTGCAGTGATCAAACTGGGCTTGAAAAAGGTCTTGGTACAGGAGATGTACTCTGTTGAGACCTTGGCGCGTGTGGATATGCTCTGTCTGGACAAGACGGGCACCATTACCCAAGGAAAGATGCAGGTGGAGGCTGTTCTTCCACTGACGGAAACTTATGGTGATGAAGCTATTGCCAGCATTTTGACTAGCTATATGGCCCATAGTGAGGATAAGAATCCAACAGCTCAAGCCATTCGCCAGCGTTTCCAAGGCCAGGTTGCCTATCCTATGCTTTCGAATCTTCCCTTCTCAAGCGATCGCAAGTGGGGAGCCATGGAATTGGAAGGTCTGGGGACAGTTTTCTTAGGGGCACCTGAGATGTTGCTGAACTCTGAAGTCCCAGAAGCCAGAGAAGCCTTGGAGAGAGGGTCACGTGTCTTGGTCTTAGCCCTCAGTCAGGAAAAACTAGACCACCACAAATCACAAAAACCATCTGATATTCAGGCTCTGGCCTTGCTGGAAATCTTGGACCCGATACGAGAAGGAGCAGCTGAGACGCTGGACTATCTCCGTTCTCAAGAAGTGGGACTCAAGATTATCTCTGGCGACAATCCGGTTACAGTTTCCAGTATTGCTCAGAAGGCTGGCTTTGCGGACTATCACAGCTATGTAGATTGCTCAAAAATCACAGATGAGGAATTGATTGCCATGGCTGAAGAAACTGCAATTTTCGGACGTGTTTCCCCTCATCAAAAGAAACTCATCATCCAAACTCTGAAAAAAGCAGGGCATACAACAGCTATGACTGGGGATGGAGTTAATGATATCCTGGCTCTTCGTGAGGCAGATTGTTCTATCGTGATGGCTGAGGGAGACCCTGCGACTCGTCAAATTGCTAATCTAGTTCTCTTGAACTCTGACTTTAATGATGTTCCTGAGATTCTCTTTGAAGGTCGTCGGGTGGTCAATAACATCGCCCACATCGCACCGATTTTCTTGATTAAAACTATCTATTCCTTCCTGTTGGCAGTTATCTGTATCGCCAGTGCCCTTCTAGGACGGTCAGAGTGGATTTTGATTTTCCCCTTCATTCCAATTCAGATAACCATGATCGACCAATTCGTGGAAGGTTTCCCACCATTCGTTCTGACTTTTGAGCGAAATATCAAGCCTGTAGAGCCAAATTTCCTCAGAAGGTCCATGCTTCGTGCCCTACCAAGTGCCCTCATGGTCGTGTTCAGCGTTCTTTTTGTGAAACTATTTGGAAGTAGTCAAGGCTGGTCTGAGATAGAAATCTCAACCCTCCTCTATTATCTACTTGGGTCTATCGGTTTCTTATCCGTATTTAGAGCCTGCATGCCATTTACCCTTTGGCGTGTCCTCTTGATTGTTTGGTCAGTAGGAGGCTTCCTAGCCACAGCTCTCTTCCCAAGAATTCAAAAACTGCTTGAAATTTCAACCTTAACAGGACAAACATTACCTGTTTATGGTGCCATGATGTTGGTCTTTACCGTGATTTTCATCTTGACCAGTCGTTATCAAGCGAAAAAATAAAGAAAGACTGCAATCTGTGGATTGTGGTTTTTTTTAGGTGCAAGATTGCCAGCCGAAATATGGTATAATAAGAGGTAATAGAGTTTTGGAAAGAGAGAGAAGATGATTTCAAAGAGATTAGAATTGGTGGCTTCCTTTGTTCCCCAAGGGGCCATTTTACTAGATGTGGGGAGTGACCATGCTTATCTGCCAATCGAGTTAGTCGAGAGAGGTCAAATCAAAAGCGCCATTGCAGGCGAGGTTGTGGAAGGTCCCTATCAGTCTGCGGTTAAAAATGTTGAGGCTCACGGCTTAAAGGAGAAAATCCAAGTCCGTTTAGCCAATGGCCTAGCAGCCTTTGAAGAGGCAGATCAAGTATCGGTTATCACTATTGCAGGTATGGGTGGCCGTTTGATTGCTAGGATCTTAGAAGAAGGCTTGGACAAGTTAGCTAATGTAGAGCGTTTGATCCTCCAGCCTAATAATCGTGAAGACGACTTGCGTATCTGGTTGCAAGATAACGATTTTCAGATTGTAGCAGAAAGCATTTTAGAAGAAGCTGGTAAATTTTATGAAATTCTAGTTGTGGAAGCGGGACAAATGAAGTTATCAGCCAGTGATGTCCGCTTTGGTCCCTTCTTATCCAAGGAAGTCAGTCCAGTCTTTGTCCAAAAATGGCAAAAAGAAGCTGTTAAGCTAGAGTTTGCCCTCAGACAAATTCCAGAAAAAAATCTGGAGGAACGTCAAGTTCTTGTAGATAAAATTCAAGCCATCAAGGAGGTTCTCCATGCTAGCAAGTGAAGTGATACAAGCTTATGAAGGCTTTTGCCCTCAGGAATTTTCTATGGAGGGGGATAGTCGTGGTCTGCAAATCGGCACTTTGGACAAGGATATCCAAAGTGTCATGGTGGCTCTCGATATTCGTGAAGAAACGGTGGCTGAAGCCATTGAAAAGGGTGTAGACTTGATTATTGTCAAGCACGCGCCGATTTTCCGTCCGATCAAGGACTTGGTAGCCAGCCGTTCGCAAAATCAGATTTACATTGACCTGATCAAGCATGACATCGCAGTTTATGTCAGCCATACCAATATTGACATCGTTGAAAATGGCCTCAATGACTGGTTCTGCCAGATGCTAGGCATTGAGGAGACGACTTATTTACAGGAGACGGGTCCTGAACGTGGAATTGGACGGATTGGGAATATTCCGACTCAGACCTTTGGGGAATTGGCCCAGCATGTTAAGCAAGTCTTTGGCCTAGACAGCCTGCGCTTGGTGCATTATCAAGAGAGTGATTTGCAGAAGCCTATTTCAAGAGTGGCCATCTGTGGCGGTAGTGGCCAATCTTTCTATAAGGATGCTTTAGCAAAGGAAGCAGATGTCTATATTACTGGCGATATCTATTACCACACTGCCCAGGATATGCTGTCTGATGGTCTGTTGGCATTGGATCCAGGACACTATATCGAAGTGCTTTTTGTGGAAAAAATCGCAGCACTCCTTACTCAATGGAAGGCAGAGAAGGGCTGGTCTATTGATATCTTACCTAGTCAGGCATCAACCAATCCTTTCCACCATATCTAGTTAGAAAGTGAAAACAATGAAAAAAGTAGCCATTATCGGAGCAGGAATTGTGGGAGCAACAGCAGCCTACTACCTCTCGAAAGAAAGTGACCTAGAGGTGACCGTTTTTGACCATGGACAAGGTCAGGCCACCAAGGCCGCAGCAGGAATTATTAGTCCTTGGTTTTCAAAACGCCGTAATAAGGCCTGGTACAAGATGGCACGCTTGGGGGCTGACTTTTATGTGGATTTGTTGGCTGATTTAGAGAAATCAGGGCAAGAAATCGACTTTTACCAGCGTTCGGGAGTCTTTCTCATGAAAAAGGATGAGTCCAAGTTGGACGAACTCTATGAACTAGCTCTCCAGCGCAGGGAAGAATCTCCCTTGATAGGTCAGTTAGCCATTCTGGACCAAGCTTCAGCTATTGAATTATTCCCTGGCTTGCAGGGATTTGACCGCCTACTCTATGCTTCTGGTGGAGCGAGAGTAGATGGCCAACTCTTAGTGACTCGTTTGCTGGAAGCCAGTCAGGTCAAGCTGGTCAAAGAAAAAGTGAGTCTGACACCTTTAGCATCAGGCTACCAGATTGGCGAAGAGGTGTTTGATCAGGTTATTTTAGCGACGGGAGCTTGGTTGGGACATATATTAAAACCCTTAGGTTATGAAGTGGATGTTCGTCCTCAGAAAGGGCAACTCCGAGATTATCAGCTTGCTCAAGATATGGAATCCTACCCTGTTGTTATGCCAGAAGGGGAGTGGGATTTGATACCTTTTGCAGGTGGGAAATTGTCCCTAGGCGCTACCCATGAAAATGATATGGGATTTGATTTGACGGTGGATGAAACCTTGCTCCAGCAAATGGAGGAGGCAGCCTTGCCTTACTACCCAGCCTTGGCAGGAGCGAAATCATCGGGTGAGCGCGTGGGAATCCGAGCCTATACAAGTGATTTCTCACCTTTCTTTGGGCAAGTACCCGACTTGGCAGGTGTCTATGCAGCCAGTGGCCTAGGTTCATCAGGCCTCACAACTGGTCCTATCATTGGTTACCATCTAGCTCAACTGATCCAAGACAAAGAGTTGATCTTGGATCCAGTAAACTACCCAATTGAAAACTATGTCAAACGAGTAAAAAGCGAATAATACTCAATGAAAATCAAAGAAAAAACTAGGAAGTTAACCATACCCATGGCAAGGCGAAGCTGACGTTGTTTGGATTGGACTTTCGAAGAGTATAAATATTTTACTGAAATTTTAGCTTTGCCCCTAGGATGGCAAATGACATTCCCTATCAAAAATGGTAAAATAAGAAAAATAATCCGAGAATCGAGGAAAGAAGATGCAAGAAAAGATTTTGGTAACAGGTGGAGCAGGTTTTATCGGAACCCACACTGTTATTGAGTTAATCCAAGCAGGTCATCAGGTTGTTGTGGTGGATAACCTTGTCAACAGCAACCGTAAAAGTTTAGAAGTTGTTGAAAGAATTACAGGAGTTGAAGTGCCTTTCTATGAGGCGGATATCCGTGATACGGATACTCTCAGAGATATTTTCAAGCAAGAAGAACCGACTGGTGTGATTCACTTTGCTGGTTTGAAGGCTGTCGGTGAATCCACTCGTATCCCTCTTGCCTATTATGACAACAATATCGCAGGAACTGTTAGCCTTTTGAAGGTCATGGAAGAAAATAACTGTAAAAACATCATTTTCAGTTCTTCTGCGACAGTTTACGGGGATCCTCATACAGTGCCCATCTTGGAAGATTTCCCACTTTCTGTGACCAATCCATATGGTCGCACCAAGCTTATGCTAGAGGAAATTTTGACAGATATTTACAAAGCAGACTCAGAATGGAATGTTGTCTTGCTTCGTTACTTTAACCCAATAGGAGCCCATGAGAGTGGTGATTTAGGAGAAAATCCAAACGGTATTCCGAACAATCTCTTGCCATATGTGACTCAAGTAGCCGTTGGGAAATTAGAGCAAGTGCAAGTGTTTGGAGACGATTACGATACGGAAGATGGAACTGGTGTTCGTGATTATATCCACGTTGTCGATTTGGCTAAAGGTCACGTTGCAGCTCTACAAAAAATCCAAAAAGGTTCAGGTCTAAACGTTTACAACCTTGGAACAGGTAAAGGCTACTCAGTTCTTGAAATTATCCAAAACATGGAAAAAGCAGTGGGACGTCCGATTCCTTACCGCATTGTAGACCGTCGCCCAGGTGATATCGCAGCCTGCTATTCAGACCCAGCAAAAGCCAAAGCAGAACTTGGTTGGGAAGCAGAACTTGACATTACTCAAATGTGTGAAGACGCATGGCGTTGGCAAAGTAAGCATCCAAATGGATTTGAAGACTAAGATGGTGATTTCAATCATTGTCCCCTGTCTAAACGAAGAGGAAGTACTTCCTCTTTTTTATCAGGCTTTGGAAGATTTGATTCCTGATTTGGGAGCAGAAATCGAGTATGTCTTTGTCGATGATGGATCGAGTGATGGAACCTTGGAACTCTTAAAGGCCTGTCGGGAACAAAATCCGGCAGTGCATTATATTTCTTTCTCTCGAAATTTTGGCAAAGAAGCGGCTCTGTATGCAGGTTTGCAATATGCGACAGGAGATCTGGTGGTGGTAATGGATGCAGACCTCCAAGATCCTCCTGGTATGTTGCTTGAGATGAAAGCCTTACTAGATGAGAATGCAGATTTGGACTGCGTTGGAACACGGAGAACTAGTCGGGAGGGAGAACCCTTCTTTCGCAGTTTCTGTGCTAATCTTTTTTATCGCCTCATGCAAAAAATTAGTCCAGTAGCCTTACCGTCAGGTGTTCGTGATTTTCGCATGATGAGAAGGTCTGTAGTGGATGCCATTTTATCCTTGACAGAGTCCAATCGTTTTTCAAAGGGACTCTTTGCTTGGGTCGGCTTTAAAACCCACTATCTGGATTATCCTAATGTAGAAAGACAGGCTGGCAAGACCAGTTGGAGTTTTAGGCAACTCTTTTTCTACTCCATTGAGGGTATTGTCAATTTTTCAGATTTTCCCTTGATTATAGCTTTTGTGGCTGGTATCCTATCTTGTTTTATTTCTCTGCTCATGACCTTTTTTGTTGTGGTTCGGACCCTTATTCTGGGCAATCCGACATCTGGCTGGACCTCTCTGATGGCTGTCATTCTCTTTCTCGGAGGCATTCAACTCTTGACCATTGGGATCCTTGGCAAGTATATTAGTAAGATTTATCTAGAGACTAAAAAAAGACCACTTTATCTTATCAAAGAAAAAAGTGACCTTCCTGATTTTACAGAAAAAAATAGAGAGAAAAGACTATAATTTTACATGGAAATGTGCTAAACTAGAGGGAGTGGATTATCGCCATTGATTTAGGCTTCCTGATTTCTAATCAGGGCGCGAGTTGGGCAATTTTTAACAGCCTCTAAGACGTCCTGACTAGGAGAAATTTCTTTTTCCAGTTGATCAGGATCATCGTAAAAACGCACGATTCCATTATCGTGATAGTCAAATAATTCAGAATAAGTTTGGCAAAGCCCACAGGCAATGCAACGTTCAGGTATAAGTGTGATTTTCATATTTATATTGTAATAAGAAACGTAAAAAAAAACAAGGAGTAAGGTATGGCAAAAGAACCGTGGCAAGAAGATATTTATGAAAATCAAGAAGAAACAAGATCAGAACGTCGTAAGAGAACTCAAGGTAGAGATGTAGTAGCCAATCGTGTTTTGACAATCCTAGCCAGTATTTTCTTTGTAATTGTGGTAGTGATGATTATTGTTCTCATCTATCTATCATCGGGTGGGAGTAATCGCACAGCAGCCTTGAAAGATTTTCACGATTCAGACGCAAATGTAGTACAGATTTCATCTTCTAGTAGCTCCCAGCCTGAACAGAGTTCAGAATCAGAATCTTCTTCTGAACACTCGGAGGAAGCTACAGATCCAGATGGGACGACAAAAGTCTTGGCGGGAGAAGGAGAAGCAGCTATTGCAGCTCGCGCTGGGATTTCGATTGCGCAGTTAGAGGCCTTGAATCCTGGCCATATGGCTACAGGATCTTGGTTTGCTAATCCAGGTGATGTTGTTAAAATCAAATAGGAGTTGATATGAAAACCATTCAAATTGCTATTGACGGCCCTGCTTCAAGTGGTAAGAGTACAGTCGCAAAGATTATTGCCAAGGATTTTGGCTATACCTACCTAGATACAGGGGCCATGTATCGTGCGGCGACCTATATGGCTCTCAAGAATCAATTAGGAGTTGAACAAGTCGAAGCACTTCTAGTCTTATTGAATGAGCACCCAATTAGTTTTGGACGTTCAGAAACTGGAGACCAGCTTGTTTTTGTGGGAGATGTGGATATTACTCATCCTATCCGTGAAAATGAAGTAACCAATCATGTTTCTGCTATTGCAGCAATTCCTCAAGTGCGTGAGAAACTAGTTTCTCTCCAACAAGAGATTGCCCAGCAAGGTGGAATTGTCATGGACGGTCGCGATATTGGAACTGTTGTATTGCCACAAGCAGAGTTGAAAATTTTCCTAGTAGCCTCTGTTGATGAAAGAGCAGAGCGCCGTTACAAGGAAAATATTGCCAAGGGAATTGAGACAGACCTTGAAACCCTAAAAGAGGAAATTGCTGCGCGTGACTACAAGGATAGTCATCGTGAGACTTCGCCTCTCAAACAAGCAGAGGACGCTGTCTACCTTGATACAACTGGCTTGAACATTCAAGAAGTAGTTGAAAAAATCAAAGCAGAAGCTGAAAAAAGAATGTAGATATAGAAAAGCCGATAGATTGGTATCGGTTTTTTTCTATATTTGTCAAAATGCTGATTTTAAGGTATAATAGTTGCTGTTCGAGAAATTTTGATTTTCAAAGAATAGTGAATGATGATAAGGAGAAACCATGAACAACTTACCAAATTGCCCAAAATGTAACTCAGAGTATGTCTACGAAGACGGTGCCCTACTGGTTTGCCCAGAGTGTGCTCATGAGTGGAATCCTGCTGAAGTTGCAGAAGTAGAAGAGGGCATTGTCGCTATCGATGCCAACGGAAATAAATTGGCTGATGGTGATACAGTAACCCTCATCAAGGATTTGAAAGTAAAAGGTGCGCCAAAAGATTTGAAACAAGGGACGCGCGTGAAAAATATCCGCATTGTAGAAGGCGACCACAATATCGACTGTAAAATTGATGGCTTTGGTGCCATGAAACTCAAATCAGAGTTTGTGAAGAAAATTTAAGCATGTCAAAACACTATAAACTTGTATTTTATAGCCGTATCTTCTTGTTTCTAGCGGCTTTTACAGGAGTTTATCTTGAAATCGCCAAGCATGGTGGATTTGGGATGTTGCTCTATTATACGGTTCTGTCCAACCTTTTAGTCGCGATTTTTACGCTCTATCTCCTAAAGGTTATGAGCCGTTTAGGTGAAAACTGGCAAAGGCCAAGCTTCTTGCGCTTAAAAGGTGGAATCACTATGAGTATCATGATTACCTGTGTGATTTACCATTTCCTCCTGGCGCCCATTGCTACTAATTTCTATACCCTAGAAAATTTCCTTTGCCACTATATCGTTCCCCTTTGGTTTTTAGCGGATACCCTCTTTTTTGACAAACAGGGTCAATACAAAATCTGTGATCCAGTTGTGTGGACGATTTTACCCTTGCTGTATATGATTTTTGCTCTTTTTAATGGCTTGGTACTGAAACTTGATGTTCCTAATTCTAAGGTCAGTCCCTTCCCTTACTTCTTTTTGAATGTAAACAAGGGTTGGGATGTTGTGTTCAAGTGGTGTCTGATTATCTTTGTTGCCTATATGGTGGCAGGATTTATCTTCTACTTTATTAAGCAAATCAAGAGAAAGTCATCCTAAGATACAAGGGCTTCATTTTCGAGTTTAAGAAGGAGTCTATACACCAAAGAGGCTTCTTCTTTTCTTGCTTGTTTGATAAATATCAAAAGAGACAGAAGATTAAGAGAAAATATAGAAAGAGATTTTATGAAACAATTTTTAGAACGGGCCAGTATTTTGGCTCTCTCCCTCGTTTTGATTACATCCTTTTCGATTTCAAGTGCCCTGCCAGCCATGTTTGACTATTATCAAGGTTATCCTAAGGAACAAATTGAGCTCTTGGCGAGCTTACCTTCCTTTGGAATCATGATGATGTTATTACTAAATGGTTTCTTAGAAAAAATATTTCCTGAGCGCTTACAGATTAGTTTGGGATTGCTGATTTTATCACTGAGTGGAACAGCACCCTTTTGGTTCCAAGCTTATCCTTTTGTCTTTGGAACACGGATTCTTTTTGGTTTAGGTGTTGGGATGATCAATGCCAAGGCCATTTCTATTATCAGTGAACGCTATCAAGGAAAAACGCGAATTCAGATGCTAGGGCTACGTGGCTCTGCAGAGGTCGTAGGGGCCTCTCTCATTACCTTGGCAGTCGGACAGTTGTTGGCTTTTGGTTGGACAGCTACCTTCCTAGCCTATAGTGCTGGATTTTTGGTGCTGACTCTTTATCTGCTCTTTGTACCTTATGGAAAAGAAAAGAAAGGAGTCAAGAAAAAAACGAAGGAAGCAAGTCGCTTAACTCGGGAAATGAAAGGCTTGATTTTTATCCTAGCTATAGAAGCGGCAGTTGTAGTTTGTACCAATACGGCTATTACTATTCGTATTCCAAGCTTGATGGTGGAAAGAGGACTGGGAGATGCCCAGTTATCTAGTTTTGTTCTTAGTGTCATGCAGTTAATCGGGATTGTGGCTGGTGTGAGTTTTTCTTTCTTGATTTCTATCTTTAAAGAGAAACTGCTCCTATGGTCAGGTATTACCTTTGGCTTAGGGCAAATTGTGATTGCCTTGTCTCCATCCTTGTGGGTTGTAGTGGCAGGGAGTATTCTGGCTGGTTTTGCCTACAGTGTAGCCTTGACGACGGTCTTTCAACTGGTCTCTGAACGAATTCCAGCTAAACTCCTCAATCAAGCAACTTCATTTGCAGTTTTAGGCTGTAGTTTCGGAGCCTTTACGACTCCATTCGTTCTAGGTGCGATTGGCTTGATGACTCACAATGGGATGTTGGTCTTTGCTATCTTAGGATCTTGGTTAATTGTAACCTCTATCTTTGTCATGTACCTACTTCAAAAGAGAGCTTAGGATTGGTTTCCTAAGTTTTTCTTTTTGTGAATTTTGTACCCAGACAGTATTTGTTTTAGAACCTTGTCTACAGATTAATTTCTTGATAAAATAGAAGTTATGACGAGATATAAAGCAACTATTTCCTATGATGGTTACGCCTTTGCTGGTTTTCAGCGCCAGCCTCATGCGCGTAGTGTTCAGGAGGAAATTGAAAAAACCTTGACTAGATTGAATAAAGGACAAGCCATTACTGTTCACGGTGCTGGTAGGACAGATAGTGGGGTTCATGCTTTGGGACAGGTGATTCATTTTGACCTGCACTATCAGATGGATGAGGAGAAGCTCCGTTTTGCTCTAGACACTCAGTCCCCTGAAGATATTGATGTGATTTCAATTGAGCTTGTGGCGGATGATTTTCATTGCCGTTATACCAAGCACAGTAAGACCTATGAGTTTATCGTGGATAGGGGCCGTCCCAAGAATCCTATGCGCCGTCACTATGCCACTCACTTTCCCTATCCACTCGATGTGGAACGCATGCAGATTGCAATCAAAAAGCTAGAGGGAACCCATGATTTTACCGGTTTTACAGCCTCTGGAACCAGTGTGAAGGATAAGGTTCGCACCATTACCGAAGCTAGTCTTAGGGTTGATGAGACAGGTCAGTTTTTGACCTTTACCTTTTCAGGAAATGGTTTCTTGTATAAGCAGATTCGCAATATGGTGGGGACACTGCTCAAAATCGGAAATAATCGTATGCCAGTGGAGCAGATTGACCTGATCTTGGAGAAGAAGGACAGGCAACTTGCAGGTCCCACTGCAGCACCAAATGGTTTGTATTTAAAGGAGATTCGTTATGAAGAATAATCGTATTTTAGCACTTTCAGGAAATGATATTTTTAGTGGTGGTGGATTGTCCGCTGATTTGGCTACTTATACCTTGAACGGCTTGCATGGCTTTGTAGCAGTGACTTGCTTGACAGCTTTAACAGAAAAGGGCTTTGAAGTCTTTCCAACTGACGATACCATTTTTCAACATGAATTAGATAGCTTGCGTGATGTGGAATTTGCAGGGATTAAGATTGGTCTTTTACCAACTGTCAGTGTGGCTGAGAAGGCATTGGACTTTATCAAGCAACGTCCAGGAGTGCCTGTGGTATTGGATCCAGTCTTGGTCTGCAAGGAAACGCACGATGTAGCTGTAAGTGAGCTCTGCCAAGAGTTGATTCGCTTTTTCCCTCATGTCAGCGTGATTACGCCTAACCTTCCTGAAGCAGAATTATTATCCGATCAGGAGATCAAAACCTTGGAAGACATGAAAGCTGCAGCGCAGAAATTGCATGACTTGGGAGCGCCAGCAGTCATTATCAAGGGAGGCAATCGCCTTAGTCAGGACAAGGCTGTAGATGTCTTTTATGACGGACAAACCTTTACAGTCCTAGAAAATCCTGTTATCCAAGGCCAAAATGCTGGTGCAGGTTGTACCTTTGCCTCAAGCATTGCCAGTCACTTGGTTAAAGGTGATGAACTTTTACCAGCAATAGAAAGCTCGAAGGCTTTCGTTTACCGTGCCATTGCACAAGCAGATCAATATGGAGTAAGACAATATGAAGCAAACCAAAACAACTAAAATCGCCCTTGTATCCCTATTAACCGCCCTTTCTGTGGTTCTAGGCTATTTCTTAAAAATTCCAACACCGACAGGCATTCTAACTCTTTTAGATGCGGGTATCTTCTTTGCGGCCTTTTACTTTGGTAGTCGCGAAGGGGCTGTAGTCGGAGGACTAGCAGGTTTCTTGATTGACCTCTTATCAGGCTATCCTCAGTGGATGTTCTTTAGCTTGGTTAACCATGGCTTGCAGGGATTTTTCGCAGGATTTAAAGGCAAAACTCAGTGGCTAGGCCTTATCTTAGCAACGATTGCCATGGTAGGGGGTTACGCCTTGGGTTCTACATTGATGAATGGCTGGGCAGCAGCCCTACCAGAAATCCTACCAAATTTCATGCAAAATATCGTGGGAATGGTTGTAGGATTTATCCTTAGTCAAAGTATCAAGAAGATTAAGTAAAGAGTCTGGATAAGTCTTCAAAATCAGAAAAACGCATAGTATCAGGTGTTGAAAAGCCTTGATACTATGCGTTTTATTGTGGGAAGATTTTCGAAGAATATTAATCAAAATAAAGCAAATCTTTGCTGGTGCTTGTAAAGAGGTCAAAACCATCTTTGGTAACAACACCACAGTCTTCAATACGAACACCGACTTTACCAGGGATATAGATTCCTGGTTCAACAGAGAAGCACATGCCTTCTTCGATGACCATGTCGTTTCCTTCCATGATAGATGGGAATTCGTGGACATCCATACCGATACCGTGACCAAGACGGTGGTTGAAGTATTCACCGTAACCAGCTTTTTCGATGACCTCACGGGCAGCGCGGTCCACTTCATGGGCAGTCACACCTGGCTTGATAAAGTCAAGAGCAGCTTGTTGGGCTTCAAGAGTCAAGTTGTAAATATCTTTCTTGAATTGGTCAGGTTTACCGACAGCTACTGTACGAGTCATGTCTGATGCGTAACCGTTTACTAGAACACCAAGGTCAAAGAGGAGAAGAGCGTCATTTTCAACCTTATTAGCTGCTGGAATGCCGTGTGGATTTGCAGCATTATCACCAGTCAAGACCATGGTATCAAAGCTCATTTCATAGCCTTCACGTTTCATGGCAAAGTCGATTTGGGCGATGATATCTGTCTCAGTCTTATCAAGAGAAATATTATCAAAACCAACATTGACAGCCTTGTCAGCATAAAGACCTGCCACCATCATTTTTTGCACTTCGTCAGCTGATTTGATGAGGCGCATGCGTTGGATACGAGGAGTGAGGTTTTCAAACTCAGCAGCTTCAAAGACTGTTTTCAAGCCATGATATTTGGTCAAGATGAGATTGTCAAACTCAACAGCAACGCGTTTGAAGTCGTGCTGTGGAAGAGCATGTTTCATTTTTTGCCATGGATTTTCAGAATCCACATAGCCCACAACTGGGAAGGAAACGGTGCTGCTTGCACGTTCCACTTCAAGGGCTGGGACAAAGAGGAGAGGTTTCTGATCTGCTAGGACAAAGAGGAACATTTGGCGTTCATGGGGATCACTGTAAAAGCCAGTGAGGTAATTGATTGTGACGGGGTCAGATACGACAGCGACGTCTAGTTTTTCTGATTCAAGATATGTTACGATTTGTTGTAATTTAGACATATGCTACCTTCTTTCTACCCCTCTATTTTGGCAAAAAAAGAGAGAAAATGCAAGGGAGAAGGGTAAAAGAAAAGACAAAAAGAACTCCGAAACGATAGGGGAGTTCTTTGATAGAGTTTTCCTTTGTTTAAGAAAAGTCAGCCTTGCTTTTCACGTCGCTGTATTCTTCAGCGATTTCTTGGCTGAGAATGTCCTCATAGGCAGGGAGTTGGATGTCCTGGCCGTATTTCTTCTTGAGGGCAGTAGTGACTAGACGATAAGCCAGATTGGCATTACGAGAGAGGATAGGTCCGTGGAAGTAGGAGCCAAAGACATTCTTATAATGAACCCCTTCGCCGACCTTTTCTTCGTTGTTTCCATTTCCATAGACAACCTGCCCCAGCGGTTTTTGGTCGTCAGAGAGGAAGGTACGGCCTTGGTGATTTTCAAAGCCATAGTAGGTTTCATCGAAATCTTCATTATGAATCTTGATGTCACCGATAAAGCGGTTATTGGTCTGGTTGAGGGTATAATGGCCCATGACACCGAGCCCTTCGATACGTTTACCTGAAGCCTCAACATAATATTGTCCCAACAGTTGGAAACCACCGCAGATAGCGAGAACTACACCGTCGTTCTGGATGTAGTTGTCAATGCTCTCTTTTTTAGCAGGTAGGTCGTCGGCAATAATACTTTGTTCAAAGTCTTGACCACCACCGAAAAAGGCGATATCATAGTGGTTTTCATCAAAATCATCATGGAGAGAAACGATGTCAACCGTCACATGTGCCCCCAGTTTTTCAGCAACATACTTGAGCATGAGGATGTTTCCATTGTCCCCGTAGGTATTCATGAGATTTCCGTAGAGGTGGGCAATGTTGAGCTGATAGGGGTAATTGCCAGCTTTTGAGGAAAGTGAAGTATAAACCATTAGTTCATCTCCTTTCTAACAATCTGACGACTAGCCAGCAGTTCTCGGAATTCCAGCATAGCAGTATAGGTAGCTAGGATATAGGCATGCTTGCAGTCTTGATTCTCAATGGTCTTGAGAACTTGTTCCAGATTGCTTGTTTCAGTGATTTTTTCAGCTGGATAGCCTGTTACTCGGAGGCGACGTGCAATTTCAGAATGGCGAACACCGCCAGCGTTGATTTCTGGAATATCCATCTCAGTGATTTGTTCAAAATCAGCATCCCAGATCCAGCTGGTATCAATACCGTCTGCATAGTTAGCATTAAGGAGGACAGATAGGCTAAATGGATAAGGTGCTAGTTTGATCATTTCGATAGCTTGAGTTGCACCGACTGGATTTTTAATTAAGACAAGGGTACATTCCTTGTCACCGATATGGAAGGTTTCTTGGCGTCCAAAGACAGCACGGCTCTTATCAAATCCTTGCTTGATGAGTTGGGAATCGGCACCGAGTAAACGAGCAATAGCAACCGCAGCAAGGGCATTGTAGATATTGTAGAGCCCACCGATTTGAATACCGTACTCTTGGCCGTCAATGACAAAGCGAGATCGATTGTTGGTTAACTCAACCAATTCTGTCAAGCGATAGTCTAATTCAGGACGTTTACATTCGCAACCTTCACAGATATAGGCACCCAAGTTTGCATAGGTATTATGCTCATATTTGAGGATTCCTTGGCAGTCAGGACAGAGAATCCCTTCTGTATTGTAGTGAGCTAGTTGGGCTGGCCCTTTTTCCAAGTCAAAACCAAAATACTCTACAGGATTTGGAATAGCTGGCTTGTAGAAAAGCGGACTGTCACCATTGAGGAGAACAGTAGCCGTAGGTACCTTACGAATAGCATCCAAAATCATCTTATAAGTTGTGTAAATCTCACCATAGCGGTCCATCTGGTCACGGAAGATATTCGTGATAACAAATAAGCTTGGTTGGATATAGTCACAGATACGAGATAGACTGGCTTCGTCGATTTCGAGGACGGCAATATTTTTCCCAGTTTTAGAAGATTTGGCTGTTAGGAAGGTTGTTGCAATCCCTGTAATCATGTTGGCACCGCTTGGGTTGGTCAGAACTTGACCATAAACCTCTTTTAAAATGCCGACAGTGAGGGCAGTTGTCAAGGTTTTTCCGTTGGTTCCAGTGACCACGACAATCTCGTAGTTCTTAGCAAGGTTTTGTAAAATATCTTTATCAAATTGAAGGGCAAGTTTTCCTGGGAGCGTACTTCCGCGGCCAAGACGGCTTAAAACGAAGTGGGAAGAACGCCCAGCGAGAAGGCCCAAAGTAGTTTTTAATTTCATGTTTCTATTATATCACAAAAGAGGGAAAAGACGGATTTGGTGTTTCGCAGAAATAAAAACAGCCCAGAGAGGGCTGTTGGATACGATTAAACTCAACTTAAATTGCAAACAAGTCATTCAAGTTCTCAGCCAAGGTTGGGTGAGTGAAGATTTGTTTTGTGAAGTAAGTGTAAGGAATCTTGTTGTCCATAGCAACAGTGATGATGTTGATGATTTCTTGAGAACCTTCTGAGAAGATGCTTGCTCCAAGAATTTCTTTTGTTTCAGTATTGACAACAGCTTTGAAGGCTCCGCGAAGGTCTCCATTTACATGACCACGAGGCATTGCTGCAACAGGGATTTCCTTCACAGCGTATGGAAGTTTTAAATCAGCTGCTTGGCTTTCAGTCAAACCAACTTGTGAAAGTGCAGGTGTGATGAACATAGTGTTTGGCACATTGAGACGGTCTTCAAGTGTGTAGCTGCCATCTCCAGCAAGGTAGCTGTAGACAACACGGAAGTCATCAAGTGAAATGTAAGTAAATTGAAGGCCACCGTTGACATCTCCAACTGCAAAGACACCAGGAACGTTTGTTTGACAATGTTTGTCTACTTTAATAGCGCCACGTTCAGTAAGTTCAATATCTGTATTTTCAAGTTGAAGTGGTTCTACGTTTGGTTTACGTCCAGTTGCGTAGAGAAGAGCATCGAAACGGTAAGTTTCGTTTTCAGTTACGACAAGGACTTGGTCGCCGTCGTTTTTGATTTCAGTAGTACGGATGTTTTGAAGCAATTCAATACCGTCTTCTTCCATGTATTGTTTAGCAAGAGCTGCGATGGAAGGTTCTGCACGAGGTAGGAAAGTATCCAAGGCATCTAGGACTGTAACCTTGCTTCCAAGTTTGTTGTAAAGACCAGCAAATTCAAGACCGATGTTTCCGCCACCAAGAACACCAAGTTTTTCAGGCAATTTGTCCAAGTTTTGGATACCTGTTGAGTCAAAGACATTCTTACTTGTAGCAAGTCCTGGAATTGGCAAGACGTTTGAAATAGCACCAGTGTTGATAACGATTGTTTCAGCAGTCAGTTCTTGTTTTTCATCACCAGCTTGGATTTCGATGACTTTATTTGAAAGGAAGTGAGCTTCCGCATCAAAAATATCGACACCTGTACCAGCAACAGTTGCATAGTTTTTACCGTTGAGGCGACCAGTGATAGTATTTTTTGTAGCAATCACTTCTTCAAAAGACAAGTCTTTCTCAGCAGCAACTAGTAAAGTTTTAGTTGGGATACAACCGATGTTGATACAAGTTCCACCGTACATAGCTTTGCTACGTTCAACGAGGGCAACTTTTTTGCCAGCTGAAGCCAATTTACCAGCTAGTGTTTTACCAGCTTTACCAAATCCGATAACGATTAAATCATAAGTTAACATTTATCTTCCTCCTATTTCGAATTTCATTCTAGCACAAGAAAAAAACTTTTGCACAATTCTGCTACGCTTTAAAAAAGTTTATGAAATAGTGGAAATTTCATCCTCATTTTCTAAGGAAAATCGTTTACATGACATTATCGACGGATTGGGCTATCTTTTGCTCTGGTCTTGTGTTATACTAGATAGGTTGCAAAGAAAACAGTACTTTTCTTTTGTGGAAAAGAAGCAACACGATTTTGTATCCAGTATATGAAAATACGTCATAAAAAGAAAAGTATAAACTAAGCCCTATAGGGTGGCTTCGCACCACCTTTAGAAAGAAGAATAACGTGAAATTTAATGAATTAAACTTGTCTGCTGATTTGCTAGCAGAGATTGAAAAAGCTGGTTTTGTAGAAGCCAGTCCCATCCAAGAACAGACTATTCCCTTGGCTCTCGAAGGTAAGGATGTTATCGGTCAAGCTCAGACTGGTACAGGAAAAACTGCAGCTTTTGGTTTGCCAACCCTTGAAAAAATCCGTACAGAAGAAGCGACCATCCAAGCATTGGTCATCGCTCCAACTCGTGAACTCGCTGTCCAAAGTCAAGAGGAACTCTTCCGCTTTGGTCGTAGCAAGGGAGTCAAAGTCCGCTCAGTATATGGTGGATCAAGCATTGAAAAACAAATTAAGGCTCTTAAATCTGGTGCCCATATCGTGGTGGGAACACCTGGTCGCCTCTTGGACTTGATTAAACGTAAGGCCTTGAAATTACAAGACATTGAAACGCTTATCCTTGACGAAGCAGATGAAATGCTCAACATGGGCTTCCTTGAAGACATTGAAGCTATCATCTCCCGTGTCCCTGAAAGCCGTCAAACCTTACTTTTCTCAGCAACTATGCCAGATGCCATCAAACGTATTGGTGTTCAGTTTATGAAAGAACCTGAGCATGTGAAGATTGCTGCCAAGGAATTGACAACAGAATTGGTTGACCAGTACTATATCCGTGTTAAGGAACAAGAAAAATTTGATACCATGACTCGTCTTATGGATGTGGAACAACCAGAACTTGCTATTGTATTTGGTCGTACCAAACGTCGTGTGGATGAATTGACTCGTGGTTTGAAAATCCGTGGCTTCCGTGCAGAAGGAATTCATGGAGACCTAGACCAAAACAAACGTCTTCGTGTCCTTCGTGACTTTAAAAATGGCAATCTTGATGTTTTGGTTGCGACAGACGTTGCAGCGCGTGGTTTGGATATTTCAGGTGTGACCCATGTCTATAACTACGATATTCCACAAGATCCTGAAAGTTATGTTCACCGTATCGGTCGTACAGGTCGTGCTGGTAAATCAGGTCAATCGATTACCTTTGTTGCTCCAAACGAAATGGGCTACCTTCAAATTATTGAAAACTTGACTAAGAAGCGCATGAAAGGTCTCAAACCTGCAAGTGCAGAAGAAGCCTTCCAAGCTAAGAAACAAGTAGCGCTCAAGAAAATCGAACGTGATTTTGCAGATGAGACAATCCGTGGCAACTTTGAGAAATTTGGCAAGGATGCTCGTAAGTTGGCTGCTGAATTTACTCCGGAAGAATTGGCCATGTATATCTTGAGTCTGACTGTCCAAGATCCGGATAGTCTTCCTGAAGTGGAGATTGCGCGTGAAAAACCACTGCCATTTAAACCATCAGGTAATGGTTTCGGTGGTAAAGGTAAGGGAGGTCGTCGTGGAGATGACCGTCGTGATAATCGCCGTGGAGACAACCGTCGTGGTCGTCGTGATGATTTCAAAAAAGGAAGTCGTGGCAATGATCGTTTTGATAAGGAAAAACGTTATCGTAAGGATAATAAAAAACCACGCAATACTTCAAGTGAAAAGCAAACAGGCTTTGTTATTCGTAATAAGGGCGATAAATAAGAAAAAGCGGTTCAAAATGAATCGCTTTTTTATATAAGGAGACCGAATGGAAAAAGAAAGATAAATAAAATATGTATATTATCCTCTTGTAATATTATGACACACAAAAATAAGGGGCTTGTCAATAGAAAAGAAGCAATTTAATTAAAAATATTCTTGTTTTTTCAAATTGCAATTAAATAAGCAATTTTCAGATAATAATTGAAAATTCAAGCTGTTTATGTTATAATGATAGCGATTAAATTCGAGGTGAAAAATGGCACATTTATTAGAAAAAACTAGAAAAATTACTTCTATCCTGAAGCGCTCAGAGGAGCAGTTGCAGGAAGAACTTCCCTACAATGCGATTACCCGTCAATTGGCAGATATTATTGACTGTAACGCCTGTATCGTCAATAGCAAGGGACGTCTCCTGGGTTATTTCATGCGTTACAAAACCAATACAGATCGTGTAGAGCAGTTCTTCCAAACTAAGATTTTCCCAGATGACTACATTCAAGGTGCGAACATGATCTACGATACAGAAGCCAATCTGACAGTTGATCATGATTTGAGTATTTTCCCTGTGGAAAGTCGTGCCGACTTTCCAGATGGTTTGACGACTATTGCACCGATTCATGTATCAGGGATTCGCCTTGGTTCTTTGATTATTTGGCGAAATGATAAAAAATTCGAAGACGAGGATTTGATTCTTGTTGAGATTGCCAGTACCGTTGTTGGGATTCAACTCCTTAATTTCCAACGTGAGGAAGATGAGAAAAATATTCGCCGCCGTACTGCTGTTACCATGGCGGTTAATACCCTTTCTTACTCCGAACTCCGTGCTGTTTCAGCAATTTTAGGGGAGTTAAACGGAAATGAAGGTCAGTTGACTGCGTCAGTGATTGCAGACCGTATCGGAATCACCCGTTCTGTGATTGTCAATGCTCTTCGTAAACTTGAGTCTGCTGGGATTATTGAAAGTCGCTCACTTGGAATGAAGGGAACCTATCTCAAGGTCCTGATTACAGATATTTTTGAAGAAGTGAAGAAAAGAGATTACTAATGACTAAGGCTTTAATTTCGATTGATTATACAGAAGATTTTGTTGCTGATAGTGGAAAGTTGACAGCAGGTGCTCCAGCTCAAGCTATTTCAGATGCCATCAGCAAGGTAACTCGATTAGCTTTTGAAAGAGGAGACTACATCTTCTTTACCATCGATGCTCACGAAGAAAACGATTGTTTCCATCCAGAAAGCAAATTATTTCCTCCTCATAATTTGATTGGGACTAGTGGGCGTAATTTATACGGAGATTTGGGAACCTTTTATCAAGAGCATGGTTCAGACAGTCGTGTCTTTTGGATGGATAAACGCCATTACTCAGCTTTTTCAGGGACTGACTTGGATATCCGTTTGAGAGAGCGTCGCGTGTCTACAGTTATTTTAACAGGTGTTTTGACAGACATCTGTGTTCTACATACAGCTATAGATGCCTATAATCTAGGATATGACATTGAAATTGTTAAACCAGCCGTTGCTTCCATCTGGCCTGAAAATCATCAATTTGCCCTAGGTCATTTCAAAAACACGCTTGGAGCTAAGTTAGTAGATGAAAATCTAAATGAACTTTCTGAGTGATTTGGTTGTGAAATGAAAAAAATTTGAAAAAAGTGTTGACAAGCATCCCGAAAGTTGATATACTAGTAAAGTAATCGACGCGGGGATGGCGGAATTGGCAGACGCGCAGGACTAAGGATCCTGTGACCGCTTTAGGTCGTGAGGGTTCAAGTCCCTCTCTCCGCATAGGATAAGAGTTAGCTTAGGCTAGCTCTTTTGTTTTTTATCTAATTTACGTAGAGCAAAAAATTTTTGCTCTTTTTTTGTATTTCATAAACATTTCATATTTGAATTTTATAATATTCTTACAAATATGGAGGTGACAAATGAATCCAATCCAAAGAGCTTGGGCTTATGTCAGCAGAAAACGACTGAGAAGTTTTATTTTATTTCTGATTTTATTGGTTCTCTTGGCCGGAATTTCTGCTTGTTTGACTTTGATGAAGTCCAATAAAACAGTGGAAACCAATCTTTATAAATCACTCAACACATCTTTTTCTATTAAGAAGATAGAAAATGGTCAGACCTTCAAGTTGTCAGACCTAGCATCTGTAAGCAAGATTAAGGGACTGGAAAATGTCTCTCCTGAACTGGAGACGGTCGCAAAACTGAAAGACAAGGAAGCGGTGAGTGGTGAGCAGAGCGTAGAACGTGATGATTTGTCAGCAGCGGACAAGAATTTGGTTAGCTTAACGGCTCTTGAGGATTCATCCAAGGATGTCACCTTTACCAGCTCGGCTTTCAATCTAAAAGAAGGGCGACACCTTCAAAAAGGGGATTCAAAGAAAATCATCATCCACGAAGAGCTAGCTAAGAAGAATAGTCTTTCGCTTCATGACAAGATTACCTTAGATGCTAGTCAGTCAGAAGCTGGGAAAGGACAAACTGTCGAGTTTGAAATCGTCGGAATCTTCTCTGGTAAAAAACAAGAGAAATTCACAGGCTTGTCTTCTGACTTTAGTGAAAACCAGGTCTTTACAGACTATGAAAGTAGCCAAACGCTTCTGGGAAATAGTGAAGCTCAAGTCAGTGCAGCACGCTTCTATGTAGAAAATCCTAAGGAAATGGACGGACTCATGAAGCAGGTGGAAAACTTGGCCTTAGAAAATCAAGGCTACCAAGTTGAGAAGGAAAGCAAGGCTTTTGAACAAATCAAAGACTCAGTTGCAACTTTCCAAACCTTTCTGACCATCTTCCTTTATGGGATGATGATAGCTGGAGCAGGCGCCTTGATTTTAGTCTTGTCTCTCTGGTTGAGAGAACGAGTCTACGAAGTGGGGATTTTACTTGCACTTGGAAAAGGCAAAAGCTCGATCTTCCTACAGTTCTGTTTAGAGGTAGTTTTGGTATCTCTAGGAGCTTTGCTTCCGGCATTTGTTGCAGGAAACGCTATCACATCTTACCTACTCCAAACTCTACTAGCAAGTGGAGATCAGGCAAGCTTACAAGACACGCTAGCCAAAGCAAGCAGTCTATCAACCAGCATCCTATCTTTTGCAGAATCCTATGTTTTTCTAGTTCTGCTTAGTTGCTTGTCTGTAGCCCTTTGTTTCCTATTCTTATTTAGAAAATCGCCTAAAGAAATTTTATCATCTATTAGTTAAGAAGGAGAAATCATGACTTTATTACAATTGCAAGACCTTACCTACCGTTATAAGAACACTGCTGAGGCAGTTTTATATCAGATCAATTATAATTTTGAACCCGGGAAATTTTACAGTATTATTGGTGAGTCAGGAGCGGGGAAATCCACACTCTTGTCCCTACTTGCTGGTCTAGATAGTCCTGTTGAAGGTTCTATCCTTTTTCAAGGAGAGGACATTCGTAAGAAGGGATATTCTTATCATCGTATGCACCATATTTCTCTGGTCTTTCAAAATTATAACTTGATAGATTATCTTTCTCCACTGGAAAATATCCGCTTGATCAACAAAAAGGCAAGCAAGGATACATTGCTTGAGCTTGGTTTGGATGAAAGTCAGATCAAGCGGAATGTTCTCCAGTTATCAGGTGGTCAACAGCAACGTGTTGCCATAGCTCGTAGTCTGGTATCAGAAGCTCCAGTTATTCTAGCGGATGAGCCAACGGGAAATCTGGACCCTAAAACTGCTGGAGATATTGTCGAACTACTCAAATCACTTGCCCAGAAAACAGGTAAATGTGTCATCGTCGTAACTCACAGCAAAGAAGTGGCACAAGCGTCAGATATTACACTTGAGTTGAAGGATAAGAAACTGACTGAAACTCGCAATACGACGAAATAATATGAGCTTTTTCAGCTATACTCTTCGAAAATCAAATTCAAACCACGTCAGCGTCGCCTTACCGTACTCAAGTACAGCTTGCGGCTAGCTTCCTAGTTTGCTCTTTGATTTTCATTGAGTATTAGAACTATAAAATAGAACAAAATCTAGAAAGGGAACCTATGTTACACAACGCATTTGCCTATGTTACAAGGAAGTTTTTCAAATCGATTGTCATCTTCCTGATTATTCTCCTCATGGCGAGCTTGAGTTTGGTCGGCTTGTCGATCAAGGGAGCTACTGCCAAGGCTTCTCAGGAGACCTTTAAAAATATCACCAATAGCTTCTCCATGCAAATCAATCGTCGCGTCAATCAAGGTACGCCACGTGGTGCTGGGAATATCAAGGGTGAAGATATCAAAAAAATCACCGAAAATAAGGCCATCGAGTCTTATGTGAAACGCATCAACGCTATCGGAGATTTGACTGGATATGAACTCATTGAAACGCCAGAAACAAAGAAAAATCTGACACCTGACCGTGCTAAACATTTTGGAAGTAGCTTGATGATTACAGGTGTTAATGACTCCTCTAAAGAAGATAAGTTTGTCTCTGGCTCTTATAAACTAGTCGAAGGTGAGCACTTAACTAACGATGACAAAGACAAGATTCTCATGCACAATGACTTGGCAGCCAAACACGGCTGGAAAGTTGGAGATAAGGTCAAACTGGACTCTAATGTCTATGATGCAGACAATGAAAAAGGGGCCAAGGAAACAGTCGAAGTGACTATCAAGGGACTCTTTGATGGTCATAATAAGTCGGCAGTAACCTACTCGCAAGAACTCTATGAAAACACAGCTATCACAGACATTCACACTGCTGCAAAACTTTATGGCTACACAGAAGACACAGCTATTTATGGGGACGCAACCTTCTTTGTAACAGCGGATAAAAACTTGGATGATGTCATGAAAGAGTTGAATGGCATCAGTGGTATCAACTGGAAGAGCTACACACTTGTGAAGAGCTCTTCTAACTATCCAGCTCTTGAGCAATCCATCTCTGGTATGTACAAGATGGCCAACCTCCTCTTCTGGGGCAGCTTGAGCTTCTCAGTCCTTCTCCTTGCCCTCTTGCTTAGTCTTTGGATCAACGCCCGTCGCAAGGAAGTGGGGATTCTCCTATCTATCGGTCTTAAGCAGGCAAGTATCTTGGGGCAATTCATCACTGAATCTATCTTGATTGCCATCCCTGCTCTTGTTTCTGCTTACTTCCTAGCCAGCTACACAGCCCGTGCAATCGGAAACACTGTTCTTGCCAATGTCACTTCTGGTGTTGCCAAGCAAGCCAGCAAGGCTGCTCAAGCCTCTAACCTTGGTGGTGGTGCAGAAGTAGATGGCTTTAGCAAGACCTTGTCGAGCCTAGACATTTCCATTCAGACATCAGACTTTATCATCGTCTTTGTCCTAGCCTTGGTTCTAGTGGTTCTCGTTATGGCGCTTGCATCAAGCAATCTCCTTAGAAAACAACCAAAAGAGCTCTTGCTGGATAGCGAATAAGTTTGAAAAAATTAGTCTGGAATAGAGGATACATCTTGTTTTTCTATTCAAGAATGGTAGATAGAGAATGACTATTTAACAATTCAAAATAGAGCCGAAAGCAGTGGTGAAAATCATTGCTTTCTTTGTACTTTTGCTGGTGGATGTGATATACTAAAATCGTGGAATTCGGTGGAAGGATAATTTGCAATTTCTATATTCAAATATGCATAAAAATTTATTCATAATTTGCTTTTAAATAAATAGAAAACCTGTAGATACCTATCCAGACTGCAAAGGTAGACGGGCCTGCTGTGGCTGAGTTTGCCTTTTTAAAAAATATAAAATAGTGAGGAAAACAATGAGACAAACAAATGTTAGAGGGACATTATCCCTACGTGGCTTTAGAAAATTAAGAACTGGTGCAATTGTTGCGACAGGTGTGATTTTATTGGGACTGGGCTTTTTAGCTCCAACTGTTTCCGCTAATGAACAAGATGGTGTTTGGGTAGCCAGAACAGTTGCAGAAGTAAAAGCTGATATTCAAAATATAGACAATTTATCACACTACACTATTAAGTGGGGAGATACACTGAGTGCTATTAGTGGAGCAACAGGACTATCTGTTGATAGTTTGGTTGAGATAAATCGTATTGCAAATAGAGATTTGATTTTTGCCAATAATAAATTGTATTTTAGCGAAGAAACTTTCCTAAAAGATGGAAATACAGAAGTCAAAAGACAGCGAGTGTCAATTGATAATTCTGGTAGCTGTCAAAGTTATGAAGTTGAAACAAAGACAGATACTGTAACTGGAGAGCAAACGACTACTGTTAAACAAACGACACCAGTAGTTGTGGAAACACCAGTAGTATCGGCAGCGAAAGCTGAAGAGTCAGTATCGCCAGCACCGAAATCAGAAACACCAGTCACAGTTGCGCCAAAAGCCGAAACAAGGGAGGAAGTTTCAAATACTCCATCACTGGGCGCTACAACTAGTGCTGATTCAGGTGAATCAAGTCCAGTAACAGACAATGCCCCTTCAAATACAGGGATTACAAATCAACCTGTAGCTTCAAATCCAAGTTCTGAAGTTCCAGTGCCAAAGGCGGAAGAACCATCTGCTCCAGCGCCGAAATCAGAAGAACCATCTGCTCCAACACAGAAAGTGGAAGAGCCATCGGCCCCCGCACCGAAAGCTGAAGAACCAGCATCAGGAACAACACCAAAATCAGAAGAACCAGCGGCTACAACGCCAAAAGCAGAAGAGCCAGCGGCACCAACACCAAAAGCAGAGGAGCCAGCGGCACCAGCACTGAAAGCAGAAGAGCCAGCGGCTACAACACCAAAAGCAGAGGAGCCAGCGGCACCAGCACCGAAAGTGGAAGAACCATCAGCAGGAACAACACCAAAAGCGGAAGAGCCATCAGCAGGAACAACACCAAAATCGGAAGAGCCATCAGCAGGAACAACACCAAAAGCGGAAGAACCAGCGACACCAACACCAAAAGAAGAGGAGCCAGCGGCACCAGCACCGAAAGTGGAAGAACCATCAGCAGGAACAACACCAAAAGCAGAGGAGCCAGCGGCTACAACGCCAAAAGTAGAAGAGCCATCTACTCCAACACCGAAAGTGGAAGAGCCAGTAGCACCATCACCGAAAGCAGAAGAACCATCTGCTCCAACACCGAAAGTGGAAGAACCAGCGGCTACAACGCCAAAGGCGGAAGAACCAGTAGCACCATCACCGAAAGCAGAAGAGCCAGCGGCACCAGCACCGAAAGCCGAGGAACCGGCTGCGCCAGCACCAAAAGCAGAAGAACCATCAGCAGGCACAACGCCAAAAGCAGAAGAGCCAGCGGCACCAGCGCCAAAAGCAGAGGAACCAGTGGCACCAGCACCGAAAGTGGAAGAACCTGCAACACCAAAAGCAGACGAGCCAACGACTCCAGCACCGAAAGACGATGAATCAGCTTCTTCAGTTGAATCTCCATCAACAGGAAATCATTCCGAAGAGTCTGGAGCATCATCTACAACTCCTACAGTTGATTCAACATCGTCACCGGTAACCCCAAGTGAAGAAGCACCGGTCACATCAGGCGATACCAATTCCACTACACAGCCAGCTGGAGAATCAGGTAAATCTGAAACACCGTCAGAATCTTCCAATACTCCATCTGCAGATGCTACAAATGAATCAGGGAATGCAGCGACATCAACTCCGACTCCAGAAACATCAACTTCAGAGCCAAAATCAGAAGAAGAACTTAAGAAGGAAGAAGCCTTGAAGTCAGCTAAAAAGGAGAGCATAGATGATAACATCGGTGAAGTTGTTAAAATAAAAGCAGATGCGATTGAAAAAGTTCCTGATGCAGATGAAAAGGCAAGATTAAAAGAAGCATTAAAGGCGTTACAAGATAAAGCAATAGAAGAAATTAACAAAGCGAAAGACGATGAAGAAGTAGCTACTGTTACAGAAAAATATCAAAATGAAATTAATGCATTGGATGTTCCAGGTGAAGAAGTTTCAAGTCCGAATTATGGTAGAGAAGGCTTGACCAATAATGGTCCGGGTGGAACTACTATTGACAATGGAAGCACAGCGATTGGTCATGGTGCAAGTGGGACTTCCAGATCAGCAGTAGCATCTCCATCAGAAAGCTCAGCACAGCCTTCTTCAACTTCAGAAGGGACTTCAAGTTTTAGAAATGCCCCATCAGTTCAAGCAAGAGCAAGAAGAGTGGCACGTTCAACATCAGAACCAGATGGAACTGTAAATATTAGCTATAACTTCGCTGGAATGCCAGATATTCATGGTTTCCTATCTGACCCAGGAGAAAATAACACTGTCACAATTCCTGCTGGAACGAGTGAAGCACAGGCAAAAGAGCTAGTAAAAGAAAAAATTGAAGCCAAGATAAAAGATCTAGCTGCTAGAGGGTATCATGTGAAAAATGACATTATTTTTGAACAAGATACTACTGTGAAAAATTATAATTACGTAGTCACTTTCACTAAGGAGACTACAGGAACTTCAGGTTTCAGAATGGCTCCAGCAGTTCAACCACGCGTTAGCAGAAATCGTAGAAGTCTAGAACAGCCAGCTCCTCAAAAGGTTAAAGTCAATGTTTTTTATAACTTTGATCAAATGAAAGATATTGCAGGTTTCCTAGGAGATATCAATGGAACTTCTCTTGAAATCGCGGAAGGTTTATCAAATGAACAGGTGAAAGCAGCTGTCAAGAGCCAAGTTGATGCTAAGAAAGAAGAGTTGCGTAAACGCGGCTATACTTTCAAAGAGGACTATGTATATCAAGCTAATGGGAAAGATTATAATTACGTTGTAACATTTTCAAAAGCAGCTAAATAACTTCCATTCCATAGAGATCCAAATGTGAGCAGAGAGAGCGATAGGCTCTCTTTGTTTTATCTAGTGGTCAGTTGCTTACAGACAAAAGGCCAGTAAGAGGCTATAATAGAAAATAGAGTAGGTATTTATTCTAATACTCTTCGAAAATCAAATTCAAACCACGTCAGCGTCGCCTTACCGTATATATGTTACTGACTTTGTCAGTTCTATCTACAACCTCAAAGCAGTGCTTTGAGCAACCTGCGGCTAGCTTCCTAGTTTGCTTTTTGATTTTCATTGAGTATAAGAAAAATAAAAAATAGAGAGCAGTTAAAGTATGAAAATTTTAATTGTAGAAGATGAAGAGATGATCCGTGAGGGGATTAGTGATTATTTGACGGATTGTGGTTATGAAACCATTGAGGCGGCGGACGGTCAAGAAGCCTTAGAGCAATTTTCCAGCTATGAGGTAGCCTTGGTTTTACTGGATATCCAGATGCCCAAGCTCAATGGTCTAGAAGTCCTAGCGGAGATTCGTAAAACTAGTCAGGTTCCTGTCTTGATGTTGACCGCCTTTCAGGATGAAGAATACAAGATGAGTGCTTTTGCCTCGCTAGCAGATGGCTATCTGGAAAAACCCTTCTCCCTCTCCCTCTTAAAAGTGAGGGTCGACGCGATTTTTAAGCGCTACTACGATACGGGACGAACCTTTTCCTATAAGGATTCCAGGGTGGACTTTGAGAGCTACAGTGCAAGCCTCGCGGGTCAAGAAGTGGCCATTAATGCCAAAGAGTTGGAAATTCTGGATTATTTGGTGAAAAATGAAGGCCGGGCCTTGACTCGTTCTCAGATTATCGATGCGGTCTGGAAAGCGACAGATGAGGTTCCCTTTGACCGTGTCATTGATGTCTATATCAAGGAATTGCGGAAAAAGCTAGATTTGGACTGCATCCTCACTGTGCGCAATGTTGGTTATAAATTGGAGCGAAAATGAAACGAACAGGTTTGTTTACAAAGATATTTATCTACACCTTCTCGATTTTTAGTGTTCTGGTCGTCTGTCTCCATTTAGCCATTTATTTTCTCTTTCCTTCGACTTATCTGAGTCATCGTCAGGAAACCATTGGTCAGAAAGCGACAGCTATTGCCCAGTCCCTTGAAGGGAAAGATAGGCAGAATATCGAGCAAGTCCTAGACCTGTATTCCCAGACAAGTGAGATCAAGGGGGCGATCAAAGGAGAGATGACCGAGGACAAGTTAGAAGTCAAGGACAGTCTTTCTCTGGATACAGACCGCCAGACAACCTCCCTCTTTATCGAGGAGCGTGAGGTGAAAACACAAGACGGTGGCACCATGATTCTCCAGTTTCTAGCGTCCATGGACTTGCAAAAGGAAGCAGAGCAGATTAGTCTTCAATTTTTGCCCTATACCTTGTTGGCCTCCTTTCTGATTTCCCTCTTGGTAGCCTACATCTATGCTCGGACCATTGTTGCCCCGATTTTGGAAATCAAGCGGGTGACCCGTCGGATGATGGAACTGGATGCCCAAGTGCGATTGCGCGTGGATTCCAAGGATGAGATTGGGGATCTCAAGGAACAAATCAATAGCCTCTACCAGCATCTTTTAACTGTTATTGAGGACTTGCATGACAAGAATGAAGCCATTCTCCAGCTTGAGAAGATGAAGGTTGAGTTCCTACGAGGGGCTTCTCATGAACTGAAAACACCGCTGGCCAGTTTGAAAATCCTAATCGAAAATATGAAAGAGAATATCGGTCGTTATAAGGATCGAGACCACTATCTAGGAGTAGCCTTGGGGATTGTGGATGAGCTCAATCACCATGTTCTCCAGATACTTTCTCTCTCTTCTGTGCAGGAATTGCGAGATGATAGGGAAACAATAGACCTCCTCCAGATGACGCAAAGTCTAGTCAAGGATTATGCTTTACTAGCTAAGGAAAGAGAACTTCAGATTGACAATAGTTTGAAGCATCAGCAGGCTTATCTAAATCCATCTGTCATGAAGTTAATCCTGTCTAATCTCATCAGCAACGCTATCAAGCATTCTCTTCCAGGTGGCTTGGTCCGAATTGGCGAAAGAGAAGGGGAACTCTTTATCGAGAATAGCTGTAGCCCAGAGGAACAAGAAAAACTGGCCCAGTCTTTCTCTGATAATGCTGGTCGCAAGGCCAAGGGTTCTGGGATGGGGCTTTTTGTGGTCAAGAGTCTATTAGAACATGAAAAATTAGCTTATCGTTTTGAAATGAAAGAGAATCGTTTAACCTTCTTTATAGTTTTTCCAAAAGTCACCCAAGACTAGGCAGAGAAAGGGTTTACATAGATGAAGCTAGAAGAAATTCAATCGAAACTGCGGGAAAAACTAGATTTTTTTGTCAAAAAGTGATAAAATGAACAATGTAAATGGGATGACCCATAAAAATATACAGGAGGCCTGATAAAATGGCAATCGTTTCAGCAGAAAAATTTGTCCAAGCAGCTCGTGACAACGGTTATGCAGTTGGTGGATTTAACACAAACAACCTTGAGTGGACTCAAGCTATCTTGCGCGCAGCAGAAGCTAAAAAAGCTCCAGTTTTGATCCAAACTTCAATGGGTGCTGCTAAATACATGGGTGGTTACAAAGTTGCTCGCAACTTGATCGCTAACCTTGTTGAATCAATGGGTATCACTGTACCAGTAGCTATCCACCTTGACCACGGTCACTACGAAGATGCACTTGAGTGTATCCGAGTTGGTTATACTTCAGTTATGTTTGACGGTTCACACCTTCCAGTTGAAGAAAACCTTGACAAAGCTCGTAAAGTTGTAGAATTTGCTCATGCAAATGGTGTATCAGTAGAAGCTGAAGTTGGTACTATCGGTGGTGAAGAAGACGGAATCATCGGTGATGGTGAATTGGCTCCAATCGAAGACGCTAAAGCAATGGTTGAAACTGGTATCGACTTCTTGGCAGCTGGTATCGGTAACATCCACGGTCCTTACCCAGAAAACTGGAAAGGTCTTCACCTTGATCACTTGCAAAAATTGACTGAAGCTGTTCCAGGATTCCCAATCGTATTGCACGGTGGTTCAGGTATTCCTGATGAGCAAATCCAAGAAGCTATCAAACTTGGTGTGGCTAAAGTTAACGTTAACACAGAATGCCAAATCGCATTCGCTAACGCAACTCGTAAATTTGCTCGTGATTACGAAGCAAACGAAGCAGAATACGACAAGAAAAAACTCTTCGACCCACGTAAATTCTTGGCTGACGGTGTAAAAGCTATCCAAGCATCAGTTGAAGAACGTATCGACGTATTCGGTTCAGAAGGTAAAGCATAATCTAGCTTAATCATATAAATCAGAAACCTGCCCATTGGGTGGGTTTTTGTTTACACATCTAATTGATTATTAATTGACAAGTAATGCAAATTGCTGTACAATTACAGTACAAATCGTAAATGAGGTGATAAGAATGGGAAAAACAGCTACAATTAGTGTTCGAGTTGATGAATTAGATAAACAATCAGCTGAACAGGTTTTGAAGCAGCTTGGGATGCCGATATCAACATTAGTTACACTATTATTGAAACAAGTATCATTAACGAAGAAAATCCCTTTTGAAATTGCATTGCCAGATGTACCTTCATCAGTGAATGTAGAGGAAATGACAGCTGAACGATTTGGACAAATGATGGTTGAAGCTTATCATGAAGCAGAAAACGGTCATGTTCGATCTGTCAATGAGTTCTTTAAAGAATTTAAGGAACGGAACGTATGACTAAAATAACCATTAATATTTTAAAAAGAGCTGAAGGAGATATGGAAGCCATTTATCATTATATCGCAGATGAGCTTCAAGCGCCGGAAACTGCTATGAGTCACTTTGAAGCTATTGCAGAAGGGATTAAAACCTTAGAAATATTTCCTGAAAGATGTGCTATTGTAGAGGAATTGCTCAGTTTAGATATTAAAGTTAGACGACTACTAGTAAAAAATTATTCAGTGTTTTATCGTTTTGATAAGGATACAGTTACCATCTTGAGAGTGTTACATCAATCAAGTAGCTTGGACAGATTACTGTTTGAAATCGGGAACAAATCCGATTGATATATACATATTTAGTCAGATTATATTCTATTTCATGGAAGTTATATCTAGTAGATTGAATCTAAAATAGTACACTGCGACTGCTAAAAATATTTCTAGAGATTAGATTGATTTTCCTAAGCGAGTTGTTCATACCTTATTCAATCTACTATCAAAATCATAATTAAAGCTTTTTAAGAAACATGGAAAAAACTGTTCATTATGCTCCAGATGCTAAATCTTAATCTAGCTGAACAATACATACAGAATCTGCCCATTGGGTGGGTTTTTTAGTGTTTTAAGGAAACTATTAAGCCAGAATATTGGATTAAAACTATCATTTTATGAGAGAAATCTCTAATTTTATAATCTGTAGGCAAACGCTTGCATTCCATTTTTTATTGGACTATAATAGGTTGGTATAAAGCCTTTTGTAATAATAAAATGTAGAAGGTGTAGAAAGTAAGGATTTAGAATATTTGTAGTCAATAATACAATATTGCTCTTCCTTACCATAGGGAGATAGATATGGCAATGATAGAAGTGGAACATCTTCAGAAAAATTTTGTGAAGACTGTTAAGGAGCCAGGATTGAAGGGGGCTTTGCGCTCTTTTATTCATCCTGAAAAGCAGACCTTTGAAGCGGTCAAGGATTTGACCTTTGAGGTTCCCAAGGGGCAGATTCTAGGCTTTATCGGGGCAAATGGAGCTGGGAAGTCGACAACTATTAAAATGCTGACAGGGATTTTAAAACCGACATCTGGTTTTTGTCGGATTAACGGCAAGATTCCCCAGGACAATCGTCAAGATTATGTCAAAGATATTGGCGTCGTTTTCGGACAACGCACCCAGCTATGGTGGGATTTGGCCCTGCAAGAGACCTACACGGTCTTGAAGGAGATTTACGATGTGCCAGATTCGCTCTTTCATAAGCGTATGGATTTTTTGAATGAAGTCTTGGATTTGAAGGACTTTATCAAGGATCCCGTACGAACTCTTTCACTAGGGCAGCGCATGCGGGCGGATATTGCAGCTTCCTTGCTTCACAATCCCAAGGTTCTCTTTTTAGATGAGCCGACCATTGGTTTGGACGTTTCGGTCAAGGATAACATTCGTCGTGCTATTACTCAGATTAATCAGGAGGAAGAAACTACTATTCTCCTGACCACTCATGATTTGAGTGATATTGAGCAACTCTGTGATCGGATTTTTATGATTGACAAGGGGCAGGAGATTTTTGATGGAACGGTGAGCCAGCTCAAGGAAACATTTGGCAAGATGAAGACTCTCTCCTTTGAACTGCTACCAGGTCAAAGTCATCTCCTTTCTCACTATGAAGGCTTTTCGGATATGACAATTGATAGACAGGGGAATAGCCTCAACATTGAGTTTGATAGTTCTCGCTACCAATCAGCTGATATTATTAAGCAAACCCTGTCTGATTTTGAAATCCGCGATTTGAAAATGGTGGATACAGATATCGAGGATATTATCCGCCGCTTCTACCGAAAGGAGCTCTAAGATGGTCAAATTGTGGAGACGTTATAAACCCTTTATCAATGCAGGTGTTCAGGAGTTGATTACCTATCGAGTCAACTTTATTCTCTATCGGATTGGGGATGTCATGGGGGCTTTTGTAGCCTTTTATCTCTGGAAGGCAGTCTTTGATTCCTCCCAGGAGTCTTTAATTCAGGGCTTCAGTATGGCGGATATCACCCTCTACATCATTATGAGTTTTGTGACCAATCTTCTTACTAGGTCAGATTCTTCCTTTATGATTGGGGAGGAGGTCAAGGATGGTTCCATTATCATGCGCTTGTTGAGACCAGTGCATTTTGCGGCTTCTTACCTCTTTACCGAGCTTGGTTCCAAGTGGTTGATTTTTATCTCTGTTGGTCTTCCATTTTTAAGTGTCATTGTTTTGATGAAAATCTTATCTGGGCAAGGGATTGCAGAAGTGCTGGGATTAACTGTCCTTTATCTTTTTAGCTTAACGCTGGCCTATCTGATTAACTTTTTCTTTAATATCTGTTTTGGATTTTCTGCCTTTGTGTTTAAAAATCTATGGGGTTCCAATCTCCTCAAGACTTCCTTGGTGGCTTTTATGTCTGGAAGTTTGATTCCCTTGGCTTTCTTTCCAAAGGTTGTTTCAGATATTCTGTCCTTCCTGCCTTTTTCATCCTTGATTTACACTCCGGTAATGATTATTGTTGGGAAATACGATGCTAATCAGATGCTTCAGGCACTCCTTTTGCAGTTCTTCTGGCTCTTAGTGATGGTGGGCTTGTCTCAGTTGATTTGGAAACGAGTCCAGTCATTTATCACCATTCAAGGAGGTTAGTATGAAAAAATATCAACGCATGCATCTGATTTTTATCAGACAGTACATCAAACAAATTATGGAATACAAGGTGGATTTTGTGGTTGGAGTACTGGGAGTTTTCTTGACTCAAGGCTTGAACCTCTTGTTTCTTAATGTCATCTTTCAACATATTCCATCCCTAGAAGGTTGGACCTTTCAAGAGATTGCCTTTATCTATGGCTTTTCCTTGATTCCTAAGGGGTTGGACCATCTCTTTTTTGATAATCTCTGGGCACTGGGGCAACGCTTGGTGCGAAAAGGGGAGTTTGACAAGTATCTGACTCGTCCTATCAATCCTCTCTTTCACATCCTAGTCGAGACCTTTCAGATTGATGCCTTGGGCGAACTCTTGGTCGGTGGTATTCTGCTAGCGACAACAGTAACTAGCATTGCTTGGACTCTTCCAAAATTCCTGCTTTTCCTAGTTTGTATTCCTTTTGCGACCTTGATTTATACTTCTTTAAAAATTGCGACAGCTAGTATCGCTTTTTGGACCAAACAGTCAGGGGCTATGATTTACATTTTCTATATGTTTAATGATTTTGCCAAGTATCCCATTTCCATTTACAATTCATTTCTTCGTTGGTTAATCAGTTTTATCGTGCCTTTTGCCTTTACGGCCTACTATCCTGCCAGCTATTTCTTGCAGGACAAGGATGTAATATTTAACATCGGAGGTTTGATTTTGATTTCCCTTGTCTTTTTTGGTATTTCCCTTAAACTCTGGGACAGGGGCTTGGATTCTTATGAAAGTGCTGGGTCCTAAGATGAAGAAACTCAAAGCCTTGTCTCAGGACAGGCTTTTTCTAATAGAGATGAAAATTCCTTGACACCTATTCTCAGAGTGCTATACTTTAAGTGTAATAGCCGATTTAGCTCATACTCTTCGAAAATCTCTTCAAACCACGTCAGCTTCGCCTTGCCGTATATATGTTACTGACTTTGTCAGTTCTATCTACAACCTAAAAGCAGTGCTTTTAGCAACCTGCGGCTAGCTTCCTAGTTTGTTCTTTGATTTTCATTGAGTATCAGTTGGCAGAGCAAGGCACTCGTAAAGCTTAGGTTATAGGTAGATAAACGACTGAGGATTTGAAAAAATAGATATGTAGAAGATAACCGTTAAGTCTTATTCTTAGCGGTTTTTTATATTGTTTAATAGCGCTGATATTTCATCAATGATGTTTGACTTTGTGATGTTGCTAGTGCTTTAAGTTGATTGCTACTATTTTTGATGGTATGAATGTTCTGATAATGTACCCCAGCTAACTACGAAAGTTTTTGACTCTATATTTTTAATATGTGTTAAAAAACAAATTAACGCATATTAATTTTTCTTGACTTAAAAATTTTTAATTGATATACTATTTTCAGAGAGTTAACAATTATATATAAATGCACTACTCTATTTCCTAGATAATACTTAGTAAAACTTTTTATAACAAAGGCTAGCAAAGTTAAAGTTTTCTATCTATTGGAATTTAAATAAATATGTAAGGAATTAAAATGAAAAAAAGTACAGTATTGTCATTAACCACAGCTGCAGTTATTTTAGCAGCATATGTCCCTAACGAGGTAATCCTAGCAGACACATCTAGCTCTGAAGATGCTTTAAATATTTCTGATAAAGAAAAAGTAGTAGGTAAACAAAACGAAAACAAAGAAAAACTTGAAGATATTCATAATGTTATAGAAACTTCAAAGGATACTGAAGAGAAGAAAACAACGGTTATTGAGGAAAAAGAAGTTGTTAGTAAAGAATCTGCGATAGATAACAAAACTAGCAATGAAGAAGAAAAAATCAAAGAAGATTCCAATCCATCCCAAGAAGATAAAGCGGACTCGTCTGCAAGTAAAGACCCAGAAAGTCCCCAAAAAGAGGATAAACTTGTCTATATTGTTGAATTTAAAGATAAAGAATCTGGAGAAAAAGCAATCAAGGAATTATCCAATGTTAAGGATACAAAAGTTTTATATACTTATGATACGGTTTTTAATGGTGTTGCAATAGAAACAACTCCAGATAATTTGGATAAGATTAAACTAATAGAAGGTATCTCATCTGTTGAAAGGGCACAGAAAGTCCAACCGATGATGAATCATGCTCGAAAGGAAATTGGAGTTGAGGAGGCTATCGATTACCTAAAGGCCATTAATGCTCAATTTGGGAAAAATTTTGATGGCCGGGGTATGGTCATTTCAAATATCGATACGGGAACGGATTATAGGCATAAGGCCATGAGGATTGATGATGATGCTAAAGACTCAATGAGATTTAAAAAAGAAGACTTAAAAGGTACTGATAAAAATTTCTGGTTGAGTGATAAGATTCCTCATGCTTTCAATTATTATAATGGTGGTAAAATAACTGTAGAAAAAGCTGATGATGGGAGCGATTATTTTGATCCACATGGGATGCATATTGCAGGGATTCTTGCGGGAAATGATACTGAAAAAGATATTAAAAACTTTAACGGAATAGATGGAATTGCTCCTAATGCACAGATATTCTCTTATAAAATGTACTCTGACGCAGGATCTGGCTTCGCAGGAGATGAAACAATGTTTCATGCTATTGAAGATTCGATCAAACACAATGTCGATGTTGTTTCGGTATCATCTGGCTTTACGGGAACAGGTCTTGTAGGCGAGAAATATTGGGAGGCTATTAGAGCATTAAGAAAAGCAGGAATCCCAATGGTTGTTGCTACAGGTAACTATGCGACTTCTGCTTCAAGTTCTTCATGGGATTTAGTGGCAAATAATAATCTGAAAATGACCGACACTGGAAATGTAACACGAACTGCAGCACATGAAGATGCGATAGCAGTCGCATCTGCTAAAAATCAAACAGTTGAGTTTGATAAAGTTAACATAGGTGGAGAAAGTTTTAAATACAGAAATATAGGGGCCTTTTTCGATAAAAATAAAATTATAACAAATGAAGATGGATCAAAAGCTCCTAGTAAATTAAAATTTGTATATATAGGCAAAGGTCAAGACAAAGATTTGATAGGTTTGGATCTTAAGGGCAAAATTGCAGTAATGGATCGAATTTATACAAAGGATTTAAAAAATTCTTTTAAAAGAGCTACGGATAAGGGCGCACGTGGCATTATGGTTGTAAATACTGTAAATTACTACAATAGAGATAATTGGACAGAGCTTCCAGCTATGGGATATGAGGAGGATGAAGGAACTACTAGTCAAGTATTTTCAATTTCAGGAGATGATGGTGTAAAGTTATGGAACATGATTAACCCTGATAAAAAAACTGAAGTTAAAAGAAATAGTAAGGAAGATTTCAAAGATAAATTGGAGCAATACTATCCAATTGATATGGCAAGCTACAATTCTAATAAACCGAATGTAGGTGACGAAAAAGAGATTGACTTTAAGTTTGCACCTGACACAGACAAAGAATTGTATAAAGAAGATATCATAGTTCCAGCAGGATCCACATCTTGGGGACCGAGAACAGATTTGCTTTTAAAGCCTGATGTCTCAGCACCAGGTAAAAACATTAAATCCACTCTCAATGTCATTAATGGGAAATCAACTTATGGCTATATGTCAGGAACTAGTATGGCAACTCCAATTGTAGCAGCTTCTACTGTTTTGATTAGACCAAAGTTAAAGGAAATGCTTGAAAGACCTGCCTTGAAAAATCTTAAGGGAGATGACAAAATAGACCTTACAAGTCTTACAAAAATTGCCCTACAAAATACTGCACGGCCTATGATGGATGCAACGTCTTGGAAAGAAAAAAGTCAATACTTTGCATCACCTAGACAACAGGGAGCAGGCTTAATTAATGTTGCTAATGCTTTGAGAAATGAAGTTGTAGCTACTTTTAAAAACACGGATTCTAAAGGTTTGGTAAACTCTTATGGTTCTATTTCTCTTAAAGAAATAAAAGGAGATAAAAAATACTTTACAATTAAGCTTCACAATACATCAAACAGGCCTTTAACCTTTAAAGTTTCAGCATCAGCGATAACTACAGATTCTCTAACTGATAGACTAAAACTGGATGAAACATACAAAGATGAAAAATCTCCAGATGGGAAGCAAATTGTTCCAGAAATCCATCCAGAAAAAATCAAAGGAGCAAATATCACATTTGAGCATGATACTTTCACTATAGGCGCAAATTCTAGCTTTGATTTGAATGCGGTTATAAATGTTGGAGAGGCTAAAAATAAAAATAAATTTGTAGAATCATTTATTCATTTTGAGTCAGTGGAAGAAATGGAAGCTCTAAACTCTAACGGGAAGAAAATAAACTTCCAACCATCTTTATCGATGCCTCTAATGGGATTTGCTGGGAATTGGAACCACGAACCAATCCTTGATAAATGGGCTTGGGAAGAAGGTTCAAAATCAAAAACAATGGAAGGTTATGATGATGATGGTAAACCAAAAATTCCAGGAACCTTAAATAAGGGAATTGGTGGAGAACATGGTATAGATAAATTTAATCCAGCAGGAGTTATACAAAATAGAAAAGATAAAAATATAACATCTCTAGATCAAAATCCAGAATTATTTGCTTTCAATAACGAAGGGATCAACGCACCATCATCAAGTGGTTCTAACATTGCTAAAATATATCCTTTAGATTCAAATGGAAATCCTCAAGATGCTCAACTTGAGAGAGGATTAACACCTTCTCCACTTGTATTAAGAAGTGCAGAAGAAGGAATGATTTCAATAGTAAATACAAATAAAGAGGGAGAAAATCAAAGAGACTTAAAAGTCATTTCGAGAGAACACTTTATTAAAGGAATTTTAAACTCTAAGAGAAATGATGCAAAGGGAATCAAATCTTCTAAACTAAAGGTTTGGGGTGACTTGAAATGGGATGGACTCATCTATAACCCTAGAGGTAGAGAAGAAAATGCACCAGAAAGTAATGATAAGCAAGATCCAGCTACTAAGATAAGAGGTCAATTTGAACCGATTGCGGAAGGTCAATATTTCTATAAATTTAAATATAGATTAACTAAAGATTATCCATGGCAGGTTTCCTATATTCCTGTAAAAATTGATAATACAGCCCCTAAGATTGTTTCGGTTGATTTTTCAAATCCTGAAAAAATTAAACTGATAACAAAGGATACTTATCATAAGGTAAAAGATCAATACAAGAATGAAACCCTATTTGCGAGAGATCAAAAAGAACATCCTGAAAAATTTGACGAGATTGCAAACGAAGTTTGGTATGCTGGCGCCGCTCTGGTTAATGAAGATGGAGAGGTTGAGAAAAATCTTGAAGTAACTTACGCAGGTGAGGGTCAAGGAAGAAATAGAAAACTTGACAAAGACGGAAATACCATTTATGAAATTAATGGTGCGGGAGATTTAAGAGGAAAAATCATTGAAGTCATTGCATTAGATGGATCTAGCAATTTTACAAAGATTCATAGAATTAAATTTGCTGATCATGCTGATGAAAAGGGGATGATTTCCTATTATCTAGTAGATCCTGATCAAGATTCGTCTAAATACCAAAAGCTTGGTGAGATTGCAGAATCTAAATTTAAAAATTTAGAAAATAGAAAAGAGGATAGTCTTAAAAAAGATACAACTGAGGAAGAAAATCATCAAGACAATGAAGAGTCTATCGAAGAAAAATCTAGCTTGACTATTCATAAAACTATTTCAACAATTAGAGAGTTTGAAAGTAAAGACTTGAAGAAACTCATTAAAAAGAAATTTAGAGAAGTTGATGACTTTACAAGTGAAACTGGTAAGAGAACAGAGGAATACGATTATAAATACGATGATAAGGGAAATATCATTGCTTATGACGATGGTAGTGCCTTAGAATATGAAACTGAAAAACTTGACGAAATCAAATCAAAAATTTATGGTGTTCTAAGCCCGTCTAAAGATGGACACTTTGAAATTCTTGGAAAGATAAGTAATGTTTCTAAAAATGCCAAGGTATATTATGGCAATAACTATAAATCGATAGAAATCAAAACGACCAAGTATGATTCCCACTCAAAAACGATGATATTTGATTTATACGCTAATATTAATGATATTGTAGATGGATTAGCTTTTGCAGGAGATATGAGATTCTTTGTTAAAGATGATGATCAGATAAAAGCTGAAACGACGATTAGAATGCCTGAAAAAAATAAGGAAACTAAGACAGAATATCCCTATGCATCAAGTTATGGGAATATAATAGAATTAGGAGAAGGAGATCTTTCAAAGAATAAACCAAACAATTTAACGGAAATGGAATCTGGTAAAATCTATTCTGATTCAGAAAAACAACAATATCTATTAAAGGATAATATCATTCTGAGAAAAGGCTATGCACTAAAAGTGACTACCTATAATCCTGGAAAAACGGATATGTTAGAAGGAAATGGAGTCTATAGCAAGGAAGATATAGCAAAAATACAAAAGGCCAATCCTAATCTAAGAGTCCTTTCAGAAAAAATAATTTATGCTGATAGTAGAAATGTTGAAGATGGAAGAAGTACTCAATCCGTATTAATGTCGGCTTTGGACGGCTTTAACATTGTAAGGTATCAAGTGTTTACCTTTAAAATGAACGATAAAGGGGAGGCAATCGATAAAGATGGAAATCTTGTAACAGATCCTTCTAAACTGGTATTATTTGGTAAGGATGGTAAAGAGTACACTGGAGAGGATAAGTCCAATGTAGAAGCTATAAAAGAAGATGGCTCTACGTTATTTATTGATGCAAAACCAGTAAATCTTTCAATGGACAAGAACTACTTTAATCCATCTAAATCTAATAAAATTTATGTACGAAATCCAGAATTTTATTTAAGAGGTAAGATTTCTGATAAGGGTGGTTTTAACTGGGAGCTGAGAGTTAATGAATCGGTTGTAGATAATTATTTAATCTACGGAGATTTACACATTGATAACACTAGAGATTTTAACGTTAAGCTTAATGTTAAAGACGGTGACATCATGGACTGGGGAATGAAAGACTATAAAGCAAACGGATTCCCAGATAAGGTAACAGATATGGATGGAAATGTTTATCTTAAAACTGGCTATAGCGATTTGAATGCGAAAGCGGTCGGAGTACACTATCAATTTTTATATGATAATGTTAAACCAGAAGTAAATATTGATCCTAAGGGAAATACTAGTATCGAATATGCTGATGGAAAATCTGTAGTCTTTAACATCGATGATAAAAGAAATAATGGATTCGATGGTGAGATTCAAGACAAACATATTTATGTAAATGGAAAAGAATATAAATCATTTGATGATATTAAACAACTAACAGATAAGACACTAAACATTAAGATTGTTGTAAAAGATTTTGCAAGAAATACGACCGTAAAAGAATTCATTTTAAACAAAGATACGGGAGAGGTGAGCGAATTAAAACCTCATACGGTGACTGTGACCATTCAAAATGGAAAAGAAATGAGTTCTAAGATAGTGTCGGAAGAAGATTTCATTTTACCTGTCTATGAGGGTGGATTAGAAAAAGGCTATCAATTTGATGGCTGGGAAATTTCTGGTGTCGAAGGGAAAAAAGATGCTGGTTATGTTATTAATCTATCAAAAGATACTCTTATAAAACCTGTATTCAAGAAAATAGAGGAGAAAAAGGAGGAGGAAAATAAACCTACTTTTGATGTATCCAAAAAGAAAGATAAGGTGCAAGCAAATCATAATCAATTAGATGAAAGTTACAGAAAAGAGGATTTACAAAGAGAAAATCATTCACACAAATCTGATTCAACTAAAGATGTCAAACCTACAGTTCCTGTACAAGTAAATTATAGTCAATTAGATGAAAGTCAAAGATCTGATTCAACTAAGGATGTTACAGCTCCAGTTCCTGATAAAAATGATAAAAACTTTGAAAATAAGAAGGAAGTTTATCTTAATGAACCAGAGAATGTAGCTAATAAACATACCAATATCGATAGTAAATCGGATACTAACAATTCTGATAGATTGCCAAAAACCGGAACAGTTAGAGAAGTCTTCACGTCATTGGTTGCCGGAATAATGTTTACTGTAGGTGCATTTCTTGGATTAAAGAAAAAAGATCAAGATTAAGAAAAAGCTATAGAAAAATAGTTTGTGTACTGAGATTAGACAGTGTGATGATGAAACAGTTTTGTGAAAATAGCCATTTATAACTCAATTATTTAGTTTACTTTACTATTGATACTCTTTTTGGATTTATTAATGGACTTAGTTTCGACAACTAATGAATTGATTGAAAGGGTTAGTATTGACAATATTGGTCATATTGATTAGAAAATAGAGTCTATCAAAATTTAAAGGCTAATAGAGGTGATGAGACAATTTCAAGGAATTAAGTAGCGTTTGGTTGCTTAATTCCTTTTTATTTGGAAGGAAGTTTTTCACCTGATTCCTTATTTTATCGCTATTATTCAACCGCTTAGACTGAGATAGAGACCAGATAGGCAAAAGAACTTGTTCTTGAAACTGACCTCTGCTATAATGATTTTTGTAAGGGACAGGAGGTGTCACTATCAGATAACTCAAGTTCCTAAAAAAGAAATTGGAGATAAACAAATGAAAAAATTATTGGGAATTGTATTTTTAGTAGCAGCAGCGACAGTATTGTATTTTGGTTTTGTAGGCTGGCCAAGTTTGGATATCAACCTATGGTCACTGATTCCGGTAGGATTGTTTCTCTATTTTACCCTAGAGAATTTTTTGAAAAAAGACTACAAGGCTAGTCTGATGTGTTTGATTATTGCCTTTATTATTGCGAATGCAATTTTGGACCTGTTGCCAATTTCAAGTGGCTTGGTAATTGGAGCGGGCGTACTAGCTTGCATTGGTATTGGATACCTCTTTCCTGATAAAGAAGGAAAATAGGAATTGATGAAAAATAGATAAAGAAAAAAACACTTCAATCACTGTATTTCAGCTTGATTGAGGTGTTTTCAATTTAAGATTTTATTTTTGAACTAAAAGCTCAGTAATCATCTCGATATACATGACAAGGGTCAATAAGAATCCTGCACGCCAGAAGAATTTGATGAATTTAGGATAGTAAAAGCTACGTTTTTTCAAAAGAAAGAAAAAAACGAGGATAATGGCTAGGAGTGAGAGGGCTAGGCCAAGTCTAGGGAGAAAATTATGGGTAAAGGTTTTAGCTGTAATCAGGTAATACTCAAATACCAAGACTGGAAAAGCCAAATCCGCAAAGTTTCGTCCTAGTTTTTTTAATCTAAAAAGTTTGGTTAGGATAATGCAGACTACTAAGGTCAGTATCAATAATAAAATAGAGGCTAATTTCATTAAAATCATACCCATATTGTATCATAAAAAATCGCTAATGGAAACGAGAAACAGTGGAATTTATAGGAAAGTCAGGCTTTTGAGATTGTGGGTAATTTTTGTTATAATGAAAGTTATGAAATCTTATAACACTTTGAATGATTATTATCGAAAACTCTTTGGAGAAAAGACCTTTAAAGTCCCTATTGATGCGGGATTTGACTGTCCCAATCGTGATGGAACTGTGGCTCATGGGGGCTGTACTTTTTGTACGGTTTCTGGTTCTGGAGATGCCATTGTGGCACCAGATGCGCCTATCCGTGAGCAATTTTATAAGGAAATTGACTTTATGCACCGCAAGTGGCCAGATGTTCAGAAGTATCTGGTTTATTTTCAGAATTTTACCAATACCCATGAAAAGGTGGAAGTTATTCGAGAGCGCTATGAGCAGGCTATCAACGAGCCAGGTGTAGTAGGAATCAATATCGGAACACGCCCAGACTGTTTACCAGATGAAACAATCGAATATTTGGCTGAGTTGTCGGAGCGCATGCATGTGACGGTTGAATTGGGCTTGCAGACCACTTATGAAACAACCTCTGATTTGATTAACCGTGCCCACTCCTATGACTTGTACGTGGAAACGGTCAAGCGTTTGAGAAAGTATCCCAAGATTGAGATTGTTTCTCATCTGATCAATGGTTTGCCTGGTGAAACCCATGAGATGATGATTGAAAATGTCCGTCGCTGTGTTACGGATAACGATATTCAAGGAATTAAACTGCATTTGCTTCATCTTATGACCAATACGCGTATGCAACGGGACTACCACGAGGGACGTTTGCAATTGATGAGTCAGGACGAATATGTCAAGGTCATCTGTGACCAACTGGAAATCATTCCCAAGCATATTGTTATCCATCGAATAACAGGAGATGCACCTAGAGATATGCTGATTGGTCCTATGTGGAGCCTCAATAAATGGGAAGTGCTAAATGCTATTGAAACTGAAATGCGACGTCGTGGAAGCGTTCAAGGATGCAAGGTTGTAAAACAGGAGTTTAATAATGAAAAGACCACTTGAGATGGCACATGATTTTTTGGCTGAAGTAGTGACAAAAGAGGATGTCGTAGTGGATGCGACTATGGGAAATGGTCACGATACCCTTTTTTTAGCTAAGCTAGCTAAGCAAGTCTATGCCTTTGATATTCAGGAACAAGCCTTGGAAAAGACCCAAGAGCGTTTGGACCAGGCTGGAATGACAAATGCCCAGTTAATCTTGCAAGGCCATGAGACACTGGACCAGTTTGTGACAGAAGCCAAGGCAGGGATTTTTAATCTGGGTTATCTGCCGTCAGCTGATAAGTCCGTCATCACCCAACCTCAGACTACCATTGAAGCATTAGAAAAGTTATGCCATTTGCTTGTCAAAGGTGGACGAATTGCTATCATGATCTACTATGGTCATGAAGGAGGCGACCTCGAGAGGGATGCTGTCTTGGATTTTGTTAGCCAGTTGGACCAACAAGAGTACACAGCTGCCATTTACCGAACCCTGAACCAAGTCAACAACCCACCATTTTTAGTGATGATTGAAAAATTAGAGAGATATAGACATGGATAAACAATACCTACGTGAAAAGCTGGATGCCATGCGCCAGAATTTTGTTGAATCAACCCACCACGAACGAGCGGTGGGGGTGTTAGACCAAGCGCATATGAGCAAAAAAATGCTTAAAATCAAGAAAAAATTAGTTGCTCTTGAAATGGAACGGTGCCAGAGAAAAATTGAGCACAAGGATTGTTCCAAGATTGACCAAAAAATCAAAGAGCAGAAGGAGATTTTTGAATCTTGTTGTAAAAAAGATTAAGGAGGTCGTGCGTGGAATTACTGATTTACCTCATCCTATTTTTACTGGTTTTAATTGTCTCAAGTACAACCAATAAGCTCCTTCCCTTTTTACCTCTTCCTTTGGTGCAAATTCTTTTGGGAATTGTGATTGGTCTCTTTTTACCCAATACCGACTTTCACCTCAATACAGAGTTGTTTTTGGCGCTGGTTATCGGGCCCTTGCTTTTCCGAGAGTCGGAGGAAGCAGATATTACGGCTATTTTAAAACACTGGCGAATCATTATCTATCTCATATTTCCAGTGATTTTTATCTCGACCCTGAGTTTGGGTGGCTTGGCCCATCTTCTTTGGCTCAGTCTTCCCTTGGCGGCTTGCTTGGCTGTTGGGGCGGCACTTGGCCCTACGGATTTGGTGGCCTTTGCCTCTCTTTCGGAGCGGTTTAGCTTTCCTAAGCGCGTGTCTAATATCCTTAAGGGTGAAGGACTTTTGAATGATGCATCAGGTTTGGTAGCTTTTCAGGTAGCTTTGACAGCTTGGACAACTGGAGCCTTTTCCCTTGGGCAAGCGAGTAGTTCGCTCATCTTTTCAATCCTAGGCGGTTTTTTGATTGGCTTTTTAACAGCCATGACCAACCGGTTCCTCCATAGCTTCTTGCTGAGTGTGAGAGCAACTGATATTGCTAGCGAACTTTTGTTAGAATTGAGTTTGCCTCTGGTGACTTTCTTCCTGGCAGAAGAAGTCCACGTTTCAGGGATTATTGCCGTTGTGGTTGCGGGGATTTTGAAGGCAAGCCGTTTTAAGAAAATTACGCTCCTCGAAGCCCAAGTGGATACGGTGACCGAGACGGTATGGCATACAGTGAACTTTATGCTCAACGGTTCTGTCTTTGTGATTTTAGGGATGGAGTTAGAAATGATAGCAGAGCCTATCTTGACCAATCCAATCTATAATCCCTTACTGTTATTGGTATCTCTTATAGCCCTTACCTTTGTCCTCTTTGCTATTCGTTTTGTCATGATCTATGGCTATTATGCCTATAGGACTAGACGTCTCAAGAAAAAGCTAAATAAGTATATGAAGGATATGCTTCTCTTGACCTTCTCAGGTGTCAAGGGAACGGTGTCGATTGCTACGATTCTTCTGATACCAAGTGATTTAGAGCAGGAATATCCAATCTTGCTTTTCCTTGTTGCAGGTGTGACGCTTGTCAGCTTTTTAACAGGTCTCTTGGTCTTGCCTTATCTTTCTGATGAACAGGAAGAAAGCAAGGACTATCTCATGCATATCGCCATTTTGAACGATGTAACGATAGAGTTGGAAAAAGAGTTGGAAGATACCAGAAATAAACTTCCCCTCTATGCGGCTATTGATAATTATCATGGACGTATTGAAAATCTCATTTTGAGTCAAGAAAATAAGGGGGCTCAAGAAGACTGGGAGGCATTGAAACTTCTTATCCTCAGTATTGAAAGTGATGGTTTGGAACAAGCCTATGAGGAAGGTAAGATGAGTGAGCGTGCTTATCGGGTCTACCAACGTTATTTGAAAAACATGGAACAAGGTATCAATCGCAAGTTTGCTTCACGGTTGACCTATTACTTCCTTGTTTCCTTGCGGATTTTACGTTTTCTCCTTCACGAAGTCTTTACCTTTGGCAAGACCTTCCGCAGTTGGAAAAATGAAGAATCACAGAAACTTAGAGCCCTTGACTATGACCAAATCGCAGAACTTTATCTAGAAAATACAGAGATGATTATCGAAAGTTTGGAGAACCTAAAAGGGGTTTATAAGAGCTCTTTAATCAGCTTCATGCAGGATTCTCGTCTCCGTGAAACAGCTATCATCACCAGTGGTGCCTTTGTCGAACGGGTTATCAATCGTGTCAAACCCAACAATATCGACGAAATGCTGAGAGGCTATTATCTGGAGCGTAAATTGATTTTCGAATATGAAGAGAAACGATTGATTACGACCAAGTATGCCAAGAAATTACGACAAAATGTGAATAACTTAGAGAACTATTCTCTAAAGGAAGCGGCCAATACCCTGCCTTATGATATGGTGGAATTGGTAAGAAGAAACTAATCAAGATTGTAAGTGAAGGAGTGTGACATGAAGAAGTGGTGGAAAGAGCTGACAGACAAGCCTTTAGTAAAAGCTTTTTTGCATTATTATCAGGCCTCAGATAGTGAGTTGACCAGTGTCGCAGTAGCCTACTATTGGTTGATTTCGATCTTTCCCTTGCTTTTGGTGGTGGTCAACATCCTCCCCTATTTTCATATTCCAGTTTCCAATTTTTTAAAGGTTGTCAATGAATTTTTGCCGGATACGGTTTATGATGTGGTCGCAAAGATTATTACAGAGGTACTGACTCAACCGTCAACGGGCTTATTGAGTTTTGCGGTTTTGTCAGCCCTCTGGACCTTTTCAAAATCCATGAATTTCCTGCAGAAAGCCTTTAATAAAGCCTATGGAGTAGCAAAAAATCGTGGGATGATTTCCCATCAGCTCATGAGTTTGTTTGTCAGTTTCGGCTTGCAGATTCTCTTTGCTCTTGCTCTCTTTCTGAGTGTTTTTGGTCGCATGATTCTCAACCTTATCAAAAGTTATTTGAAATTAGATAGTCCTCTCTTTGATTATCTACAGGATCTGACAGGCCCCTTGGTCTATGCCTTGATTTTTGCCATCTTGGTTATGCTTTATTATTTCCTGCCTAATGTTAAGATACGACGCATTCTACATGTATTGCCAGGAAGTGCCTTTGTCTTGTTGACCTTGGTCTTACTACTCAATATCTTTTCAGTCTATGTCAACAACTATGTTAATCACCTCGTGGACGTTCGTTTCTTCAGTTCCATAGTCGTGGTTGTCATGATGTTCTGGTTTATTATCATCGCTAAGATTTTGATTGTCGGCGCGGTAATCAATGCCAGTGTTCAGAGTTTGAAAGATACGAGCTTGAGAACAGACTAATTTATTTTTTATCTATTACAAAACGCATACTATCAAGGTTTCATGCCTGATAATATGCGTTTTTTGATTATGTAAATTAATAGATAAACATGGCATCGCCAAAACTAAAGAAGCGGTAGTGTTCTTGGATGGCATGGTGGTAGGCCTCTAAGACTAATTCACGGCCGGCAAAGGCAGAAACCAACATGACTAGAGTTGATTTTGGCAGGTGGAAGTTAGTTGAGAAGGCATCGACAACCTTCCATTCGTAGCCAGGTTTGATAAAGATATTGGTCCAGCCAGAATCTGCCTGAATTTGTCCATCAAACTTGGAACCAATAGTCTCCAATGTGCGGATAGAAGTAGTTCCGACAGCAATGACGCGACCACCGTTTTCCTTAACAGAGCGAAGGGTGCCAGCAGCTTCCTCAGAAAGTTGGTAGAATTCTGAGTGCATTTCATGTTCGTCCAGATTGTCAACTGAAACGGGTCTAAAGGTTCCGAGCCCGACATGAAGCGTCAGATAGACTAGATGAACACCTTTAGCTTGGATTTCTGCCAGCAATTCTTTAGTGAAGTGTAGTCCAGCAGTTGGTGCAGCAGCAGAACCGCTTTCTTTGGCGTAGACCGTTTGATAGCGTTCACGATCATCCAGTTTTTCATGGATATAAGGTGGCAGAGGCATTTCACCCAGACTTTCCAAAACTTCTAGGAAAATTCCTTGGTATTCAAAGCGGACAATGCGGCCCCCGTGGGTCAATTCTTTCGTAACGACAGCGCTGAGACGGCCATCACCAAATCTGACACGAGTGCCAACCTTGAGGCGTTTGGCAGGTTTTGCCAGAACCTCCCACTCATCTCCAGCAGTATTTTTGAGCAGAAGCAGTTCCACATGACCTCCAGTTTCTTCCTTTTGACCATAAAGGCGGGCAGGGAGAACACGGGTGTCGTTCATGACAAGGGCATCACCAGGTTCCAGCATATCAATAATAGAGTGGAAGTGTTTATCCTGCATTTCTCCCGTCTCACGGTTGACGATGAGGAGTTTAGAGGCATCTCGTTTTTCAAGGGGTGTTTGGGCAATCAATTCTTCAGGCAAGTGGAAATCAAAATCAGCTGTATTCATATATCTGTTCATTCTTTCTAAGTTCTAATCCTATCCATTATAACATGTTTCAAGTATAGTCGCTCTTTTTTTAGAAATTAAATCGTTTTCACTTGACAAAAATTGGTCTATACCATATAATAAATATAGACAGAAATGGAGGATGAAAAGATGAAAGTCATTAAAGTTGAAAACCAAATTGAAGGTGGAAAAGTTGCTTTTGAGATTTTGAAGGAAAAAATGGCCAACGGCGCTCAAACCCTAGGACTTGCGACAGGAAGTAGCCCACTTGAATTTTACAAGGAAATTGTTGAGAGTGACCTTGATTTTTCAAATCTAACCAGTGTCAACCTTGATGAGTATGTAGGCCTTGATGGCGACAATCCTCAGTCTTACCGTCACTTCATGCAAGAAAACTTGTTCAACCAAAAACCATTTAAAGAAAGTTTCTTGCCTCGTGGGGTTAAGGATCATGCTGAAGCTGAAGTTGAACGCTACAACCAAATTTTGGCTGACCATCCAGTTGATCTGCAAATCTTGGGAATTGGTCGCAATGGACATATCGGATTTAATGAGCCTGGCACTCCATTTGACAGTCAAACACATCTAGTAGAGCTTGATCAGTCTACTATCGAAGCCAATGCTCGCTTCTTTGACAAAATTGAAGATGTTCCAACCCAAGCCATTTCAATGGGGATTAAAAACATCTTGGATGCCAAGTCTATTATTCTCTTTGCTTATGGTGAATCAAAAGCAGAAGCCATTGCCGGAACAGTTTCTGGTCCAGTGACTGAAAGTCTACCAGCTAGTAGCCTGCAAAACCACCCTGATGTGACCATTATTGCGGATGCTGAAGCCCTTAGCTTACTCGAAAAATAAAAAGCAATGTTCTATTGAACGCCTTCAACTCTTGTATAAATGGAAGAAAAAATCAAAAATTAACCGCATTTTTTCTTGACAATTATTCCTTTTACGTGTAAAATAGAATAGATCTTGAACTTGAAGGGAGTGAAAAAAATGTCTAAAACAGTAGTACGTAAGAATGAATCTCTTGACGACGCACTTCGTCGTTTCAAACGTGCGGTTACTAAAGCTGGTACTCTTCAAGAAACACGCAAACGTGAATTCTATGAAAAACCTTCTGTAAAACGTAAACGTAAATCAGAAGCAGCTCGTAAACGTAAAAAATTCTAATTAGAACTGAAAGGCTAGAGAAATCTAGTCCTTTTTCTTTTAAATAAATACTCCAAAGCCTGCAAAAATCTGAAACTTCTAAGGACAATTTGATATAATAGTAAAAAGAACTCGATTGAAGGAGGAAATGATGTCGGTTTTAGTAAAAGAAGTGATTGAAAAGCTTAGACTAGACATTGTCTATGGCGAACCAGAATTGCTTGAAAAGGAAATCAATACAGCGGATATTACGCGACCTGGTCTTGAAATGACAGGCTATTTTGACTACTATACGCCAGAGCGGATTCAACTTTTGGGGATGAAGGAGTGGTCTTATCTGATCAGCATGCCTTCCAACAGCCGCTATGAAGTTTTGAAAAAAATGTTTCTACCTGAGACACCTGCGGTCATTGTTGCCCGTGGTTTGGTGGTTCCAGAGGAGATGCTAAAGGCAGCCAGAGAGTGTAAGATTGCTATTTTAACCAGCCGTACGGCTACTAGTCGTTTGTCTGGAGAGTTATCTAGTTATCTGGATTCTCGTTTGGCAGAACGTACCAGTGTGCACGGTGTTTTGATGGATATCTATGGGATGGGTGTCTTGATTCAAGGCGATAGTGGAATCGGTAAGAGTGAGACAGGTCTTGAGCTTGTCAAACGTGGTCACCGCTTGGTGGCAGATGACCGTGTCGATATCTTTGCCAAGGACGAGATTACTCTTTGGGGTGAACCAGCTGAAATCTTGAGACACCTGATTGAGATTCGTGGGGTTGGGATTATCGATGTTATGAGTCTCTACGGTGCGAGTGCGGTCAAGGACTCTTCACAAGTCCAGCTGGCTGTTTACTTGGAAAACTATGATACACATAAGACCTTTGATCGTCTTGGAAACAATCCAGAGGAACTAGAAATTTCTGGCGTTGCTATTCCTCGTATCCGCATCCCAGTTAAAACAGGTCGAAATATCTCTGTTGTGATTGAGGCAGCTGCCATGAATTATCGTGCCAAGGAAATGGGCTTTGATGCGACCCGTTTGTTCGAAGAACGCTTGACAAATCTTATTGCTCAAAACGAGGTGTCTAATGCTTGATCCAATTGCTATTCATCTAGGTCCTCTAGCCATTCGTTGGTATGCCTTGTGTATTGTGACAGGTTTGATTCTTGCGGTTTATTTGACCATGAAAGAAGCGCCGAGAAAGAAGATCATACCAGACGATATTTTAGATTTTATCTTGATAGCCTTTCCTCTGGCTATTTTAGGAGCTCGTCTCTACTATGTTATTTTCCGTTTTGATTACTATAGTCAGAATGTCGGAGAAATTTTTGCCATTTGGAATGGTGGTTTGGCCATTTACGGTGGTCTGATTACAGGGGCTATTGTACTTTATATCTTTGCTGATCGTAAACTTATTAATACTTGGGATTTTCTAGATATTGCAGCGCCTAGCGTTATGATTGCCCAAAGTTTGGGTCGCTGGGGCAATTTCTTTAACCAAGAAGCCTACGGGGCTGCAGTGGATAATCTGAATTATCTACCTGGCTTTATCCGTGACCAGATGTATATTGAAGGGAGCTACCGTCAGCCGACCTTCCTTTATGAGTCTCTATGGAATCTACTTGGATTTGCCTTGATTTTGATATTGAGACGAAAATGGAAGAGCCTCAGACGAGGTCATATCACTGCCTTCTACTTGATTTGGTATGGTTTTGGTCGTATGGTCATCGAAGGCATGCGGACAGATAGCCTCATGTTCTTTGGTCTTCGAGTATCTCAATGGCTATCAGTTGTCCTTATCGGATTGGGTATTTTTATCATTCTTTATCAAAATCGAAAGAAGGCCCCTTACTATGTTACAGAGGAGGAAAACTAAATGTTAGAAGTTGCATATATACTTGTTGCCCTTGCTTTGATTGTCTTTTTGGTTTATCTGATTATCACTGTACAAAAGCTTGGTCGTGTCATCGATGAAACAGAGAAGACGATTAAAACCTTGACTTCAGATGTGGATGTGACCTTGCATCATACCAATGAATTGTTGGCTAAGGTCAATGTCTTGGCAGATGATATCAATGTCAAGGTGGCAACGATTGATCCACTTTTTAGTGCTGTTGCAGATTTATCTCTATCTGTTTCAGACCTAAATGACCATGCGCGTGTCTTGAGCAAGAAAGCTTCATCAGCTGGTTCAAAAACACTCAAGACTGGTGCAAGTTTGTCAGCCCTTCGTCTTGCAAGTAAATTTTTCAAAAAATAAAAAAGGAGATTCCTTATGGGTAAACTATCCTCAATCCTTTTAGGAACCGTTTCAGGTGCAGCTCTTGCCTTGTTTTTAACAAGCGACAAGGGCAAACAAGTTTGCAGTCAGGCTCAAGATTTTCTAGATGATTTGAGAGAAAATCCGGAGTATGCCAAGGAGCAAGTCTGTGAAAAACTGACAGAAGTTAAGGAGCAGGCTACAGATTTTGTTCTGAAAACCAAAGAACAGGTTGAGGCAGGAGAAATCACTGTGGACAGTGTACTTGCTCAAGCCAAATCATGTGCCAGTCAAGCGACAGAAGCATCAAAAAATCAATTCAATAATCTCAAGGAACAATGGCAAGAAAAGGCTGAAGCTCTTGACCAATCAGAAGAGATTGTGATTGATATCAAAGAAGAAAAAATCTAGATTTGACAGAGTTGGATAAAAATTCAATAGTAGTCGCAAATCTAGTAAATGGTATAAGATAAAATGCATAGTATCAAGGTTTTCAAGACCTGATATTATGCGTTTTTTGATTTTGAAGACTTTTTGACAAACCTTTTTTAAAACACATGAGTGTTATGATTTTTTATGGTATAATGGCAGTGTTGAAAGTAAAATATTTACATTTTTTTATATTTTGCTGATATTTTATTAATATTAATCGATCCATTTTTCTATGATTAGAAATCAATGTGGTAGTTTATGATAAAGTAGAGGAAAAGCTCTAAAATTTTAGTTAAGAAATGATCTAGTATTCTGTCACGGGAAAATATTAGAAGCCTCTATTTTGTAAAAAATAGTTAGAAAGAAAGTTTGTAAAATGAAAGATATTTTTAATAAACGTCAACGTTTTTCGATTCGAAAGTTTTCTGTTGGAGTGGCTTCTGTATTAATAGGAATTGCCTTGTTTACACCATCTCAGGGAGTGCTTGCTTCTACGGAAAATTCTCTACCTTCTGTGGAGAAAAGAGAAGCAGTACAACCTATATCAGATAATCAAAATAATCCTTCTTCTGAGTTAGATACCAGAGATGTTCCAATAGGATCTACAAGGACTACAGAAACCGTCACATCTGGGGATAAGGGAAATAATAGCTTGACCACAAGGGATTTCGTGGCGGGTGAAGACAGATCAAGCACTCCAGCGGTGAGAGCAACATCAAATCCTTCCGAGGTTAAAAAGTATGAATTAACTGATGAGTATGCTAAGCAAATAAAAGCAGGAGTAATCGGTTCAGAAGGTGATAAGCTTGATAGTTTGTTATTAAACGGCCCTCAGTTAAGTCCAGAAGCTTATACAGATGATGATTACTTGAAGGATAAAGAAGAACTTTACATTTATGAAAAAGGCGGGAAAAAGTATGTAGGCTATAATAGTCATCCCTTATTAGAAGATACTGATGGTGATGGTATTATTGACAGTAAAGAAAAGCCAGATGAAAAATTAAAATGGAATGTAAGTGAGCGCGATATGATTATGTTCATGGAATTGTCCTACCGTGATGATAATTATATTGATAGAGTGCTGAATCATAAGAAACCCTTAACAGAATCAGAGTTATATAAAAAGAATGGTGACAGTAAACCACGTTACGAATATATGATGATGAATAAGGAATTGGGACCTTATTGGGAAAGGAAGAAAAGTTATCATACATCTAGCGGACTAGATGCTGTCTTGTATGAAACTAAGAGTGATTTCTTATACTTACCAAATGGCACTGCTCAAGTGTTGGCATTTCGTGGAACAAGTGATGCGAAAGATATTAAAGCAGATATAACTCTGGGGACCGGGGGAAATCCTCAACAGGGGATAGAGGCAGAAAATATCATGCGTGAACTAGCTAAAGATAAGAGTATTACCAATCTTTATTTGACAGGACATTCTTTAGGAGGATATTTAGTACAACGGGCAATGGTTGAAGCTTATCAGTTGGCATATTCTGACAGCAGAGTCATGTCTCCTAAAGAACAGTTGGCTTATAGAAACTTTTATAATAATGTATTAAAAAAAGGAACAACATTTAATGCTCCAAAAGTTGTAACAAGTTTTATTTCTGGTCGTGAATTTTGGCAAAAGGGTTTAGATAGCAAAAAAATAGCTAAGTCAGGGAAATTGACTCATTATATTGTAGATAATGATTCGACAATAAGAAAAGGTGTCAGCAATGATAGTGATGTTGTTATAAATGTTGGACCAACAAGCGGAGGTCATAGTTCACGTTCTTATTTTGAAGCCGATATGATTAATAGACGATCAGAGTTTATATCTGGGAAACGAATTTCTTTGGATGGGACAGGTTATCAAGATAACAAAATTACAACAGTCAAGTCTGTAGAAAAAGTTGGAGAAACTGCTGTATACAGTAAACGCGGAGATGACATCATTAAGTCAACAACTGTGAGTATGAAAGATCCTGATACAGGGAAGATTACTAAAAATACACTTGATGAAGTTTTCAAGAAAGATGGTGCCAAATCTAAGGTTGTTGTTACGCCACTCGAGCCAAGTGTTCGTTATGAAAAAGACGCGACAAAAGCCAAAGGTGAAGCTAATGTAACAACAGCTGGTACTCCAGGTACTAGAACAGTAACTACCACTTATACTGTTAATCCTACAGATGGAAGCCTTATTCCGCATGAGGGCCAACCCGTTATCAAACCGTCAACTCCTACAGTGGTCAAAGTCCCAGCTAAGGATGAGGTTGAATACCTCAAAGAAGGCGATAATGTAGTTAAGAAGACAACCACTTACGCGGTCAATGCAAGTACCGGTGCCCTAACTCCAACAGAGAAAAAGGAAGTTTTCAAGAAAGATGGTGCCAAGGCCAAGGTTGTCGTTACGCCCCTCGAGCCAAGTGTTCGTTATGAAAAAGACGCTACAAAAGCCAAAGGTGAAGCTAATGTAACAACAGCTGGTACTCCAGGCACTAGAACAGTCACTACCACTTATACTGTTAATCCTACAGATGGCAGCCTCGTTCCGCGTGAAGAACCAGCAGTGGTAGTCCTATCAAAACCTACAGTGGTCAAAGTTCCAGCTAAGGATGAGGTTGAATACCTTAAAGAAGGCGATAATGTAGTTAAGAAGACAACCAGCTACGCGGTCAATGCAAGTACCGGTGCCCTTACTCCAACAGAGAAAAAGGAAGTTTTCAAGAAAGATGGTGCTAAATCTAAGGTTGTTGTTACGCCCCTCGAGCCAAGTGTTCGTTATGAAAAAGACGCGACAAAAGCCAAAGGTGAAGCTAATGTAACAACAGCTGGTACTCCAGGTACTAGAACAGTAACTACCACTTATACTGTTAATCCTACAGATGGAAGCCTTATTCCGCATGAGGGCCAACCCGTTATCAAACCGTCAACTCCTACAGTGGTCAAAGTCCCAGCTAAGGATGAGGTTGAATACCTCAAAGAAGGCGATAATGTAGTTAAGAAGACAACCACTTACGCGGTCAATGCAAGTACCGGTGCCCTAACTCCAACAGAGAAAAAGGAAGTTTTCAAGAAAGATGGTGCTAAATCCAAAGTCGTAACCAAAATAATTCCAGTAACAACACGGTATGAAACAGATAAAACCAAAGATGTAGGAACTAACACGGTTACTAATAATGGATCTGAAGGTAAGATAGTAACAACAACACCAAAACTTGTTAATGAAACTAACGGTACAGTAACGGATGGAACACCAGTTGTTAGTAGAACAGAAATGGTGCCAAAAGTCGTTAAAGTTGGTGCCAAAGACAAAGTTGTAGAAACCCCGATTGAACCAGAAGTTGAGTATGTTAGAGATGGTGAACGAGAAGTTGGTACACCGGATGAACGCGTTGAAGGAGCTAAAGGTAAAACAGTTACTACCACTACTTACGATGTAGATTCAACCGATGGTCATATCACAGAACACGTTGGAAATCCAGTAATCACCCCAGCAGGTAAGACAATCGTTAAAGTTGGTGCGAAAACTAAGGTTGAACGTAATAAGGATGACCAAGGTCGTGATGTGATTGATACCACTACCTATGAAGTTAATCCACAAACAGGTAAGGTAACTTCAACAACAGTTCGAACTTATGGAACAAGTAAAGAACCAACGACAGAGACAAGACTTGTACCGTCACCAGTAGTTTATAAAAAAGACGATAGTCGTGACAAAGGTTCAGATCCAGTTAGAGAAGAAGGAACTCCTGGAGAAGAAACCATCACTACAACGTATGAAGTAGATCCGAACACTGGTAAGATAACGCCTGTAGTTGGCCAACCGGTCCGTACGAAGGCGCCGACAGAAACAGTTGTTAAAGTTCCAGCTAAGGACAAAGTAGTAGAAACCCCGATTGAACCAGAAGTTGAGTATGTTAGAGATGGTGAACGAGAAGTTGGTACACCGGATGAACGCGTTGAAGGAGCTAAAGGTAAAACAGTTACTACAACCACTTACGATGTAGATCCAAACGACGGTCATATCAGAGAACACGTTGGTAATCCAGTCGTCACCCCAGCAGATAAGACAATCGTTAAAGTTGGTGCGAAAACTAAGGTTGAACGTAATAAGGATGCCCAAGGCCGTGACGTGATTGATACCACTACCTATGAAGTTGATCCAAAAACAGGTAAGGTAACTCCAACAACTGTTCGAACTTATGGGACAACGAAAGAACCAACAGTTGAGAAGAGAGTAGTACCATCACCAGTAGTTTATGAAAAAGATAATACGAAAGAAAAAGGTACAGCCCCAACTACTGTTAAAGGTGAAGATGGTGAAGACACTATCACAACAACTTACACTGTGGACACTAATACTGGAAAGATTATAGTAAGTGAAGGTAAACCAGTTCGTACGAAAGAACCAACGAATACTATTGTTAGAGTTCCAGCTAAGGATAAAGTAGTAGAAACCCTGATTGAACCAGAAGTTGAGTATGTTAAAGATGGTGAACGAGAAGTTGGTACACCGGATGAACGCGTTGAAGGAGTTAAAGGTAAAACAGTTACAACAACCACTTACGATGTGGATTCAAACGACGGTCATATCACAGAAGACGTTGGTAATCCAGTCGTCACCCCAGCAGGTAAGACAATCGTTAAAGTTGGTGCGAAAACTAAGGTTGAACAATCTAAAGATTCTGAAGGTCGCGATGTGATTGATACCACTACCTATGAAGTTGATCCAAAAACAGGTAAGGTAACTCCGACAACAGTTCGAACTTATGGGAAAACGAAAGAACCAAAAGTAGAGTTAGAACAAGATCCTAAGACGGGTGATGTTACAGTCACACCTAAGAAACCAGATGGCTCAACATACCCACCAGGAACTACGGTAGAAATCCCAGGTAAAGGTGACAAGCCAATCATAGTCACAATAGGTGAAGACGGTAAAGGTAAAGTACCAAACAGTGAATTACCAGAAGGTAAAGTTCCAGGTACAGGTAAGATTACTGAACCAGGTAAACCAGCTGTGGAAGTTCCAGTAGAAAATCCAGCTAAGGTAACAATTTTTGAAAACGGTGTATTACCGGATTCAATTGAATTGCCAGAGCTAATGATTGAGGTTCGCTGGATTGATGAAGATGGAAATGTATTGAAATCATCCGTTAAGACAGGTAATGAAAAGGATGCTGAACATGGATCAATTCCAGGATATGAATTTGTACGGACTGTGATTTCTGAAAATGAACCAGTAATGACCCACATTTTCAGCAAAGTAAGTGGAAGGACAAATTCAAATCCAGCAACTCCACCTAAGGTAACAATTTTTGAAAATGGTGTATTACCGGCTTCAATTGAATTGCCAGAGCTAATGATTGAGGTTCGCTGGATTGATGAAGATGGAAATGTATTGAAATCATCCGTTAAGACAGGCAATGAAAAGGATGCTGAACATAGATCAATTCCAGGATATGAATTTGTACGAACTGTGATAGCTGAAAATGAACCAGTAATGACCCACATTTTCAGAAAAGTAAGTTCAAACACAAATACAATTCCAGTAACACCTGATACTAATGTAAATTCTGGTCAAGATACAGCTGCACCAACAACTCCAGTTCAAGATGCAGTTGCTCCGAATGCAGATCAAGTAGATACTAAGACTACTAATGATAATGGAGCTAAATCAAATGATTCTCAAAATGTATTACCAAATACAGGAACTGAATCAATGCGGACTCTTGCATCTCTAGGACTTCTTGGTATGCTAGGCGGTCTCGGACTTGCTCTTGGAAAGAAAAAAGAAGACTAAAATAAACATTTAGTCAAATATGAACGGATCATTGTTAAGTGGACAATGAATGCAAAAGATTAAAAAACAGCCTTGTTCCTCATTTCAAGAGGTGCAAGGCTGTTCTTGTATTCTCGAAAAAGTAGGTATCAATAATCGTACTAAGAGATAGTGGATTGAAATAAAATGTACGCAAATCGATTGGTCAATTTCTAAAAATGAATTAGGAGTCGTGTTGGACTATTCCAACTTCAATCCTCTATACTCCTTTGAATCAAAGTCCCCTATTTGGTGATAGCCTATTCAAGAAATATCGTTGTATAAGGATATACTTTGAAATGATAGGCATAGGGAATCAATAATTGGATTTTCAATTAAAACTATCATCTATTTGTTTCTAAGACGAAAGTTTATGAATTCGATTTAAAATAATATAAATTTATATTCATGGTAGTTATTTGAAGAATATATTAAAATTAAGGGTCGGATATCTATTGTTATGGATATTTATTTTTAATTATTATAAACAACTTGATTACGCTTTCTTGAAACTTACTGAAAATTCTTGAAATTAGCCATATTTACATTATTTTGTTTGATTGAATATGTTAAAAATGGTATAATTGAGCTGTGATAGCTGTGATAGCTGTGATAGCTGTGATAGCTGTGATAGCTGTGATAGCTGTGATAGCTGTGATAGCTGTGATGTCAAATATCCATCATAGTAGTTTTTATTGTTTTATTCCTAGTGGGAATATTGCTTTTAAATTTGATTTTGTGTTTTAACATCAGGAGGGACAATGGAAAATAAATCAAATTCACTCAATAGAATAAAGCGTCATCAACGTGAAAAGGTGTTGCGCTTTTCTATTCGTAAATATAGCTTTGGTGCGGCTTCAGTAGCTATAGCAGCACTGATGTTTTTGGGTGCACGCGTTGCTAGTGCAGATACCGTAAGTGGAAGCGGTTCACAATCTACGGCGGGTGTAGTACAACCTAACGATAAGGGCGACTCGCCTGTGGGTATTAAGGAACCTACTGAAAATAAATCAGAAGTAGTCAATAGTTCTTTAGAAAATAAAGAAACTGCACTTGTTGAAAATAGTAGTAATACGGTTGATAAAAGTCAGTTAAGAACAGTAGTTGAAGAATTAAATTCTCTTCTTTCAACTAAATTAAACCTTGACGACTCAGTACTTTCTTCTGTAAAAGAAAGAGTTCAGAGAGCTCAGGCGTTACTAGATAAAGCTGATGCAGTTCAAAAAGATATTAATGAACTAAAAGAACTTTTGTCTACTGATTTAGTTACTTTATCTAATGCGGTAAAAGAATCAAGTGAGGTTCGAGAAAGTAATACTGGAACTGGGGCTGAAAAACCAGCGAGCCAACCTTCTTCTGAAGTAAGAGCAAGCGAAGAGAATCAAACTGTATCAGCTAAAAAAGATTCTTTGAAAGTATCTGTTGATCAATTGAAAGTAGCAATTTCAGAAGTTCCTGAACATGATACTACGAAAGAAGTTCTTAAAAAAGCCAATGAAGTCATGGTATTAGCTCAAGGCGTTCTTCAGAATACTACAGTCTCTTTAACAGATGTTGAACAAATGAACAAACTTGTGAAGAGAATGTTTATTTCTGTTAAAAACGCTACAACACGTTTGAGTTCAGGTTCTCATGACCCTCGTAATGGTCAAAGAATGGCTCGAGGTACACAGTTTAGAGCTTATACAGCAATTAGCTCTTCCGGGGCATTGGAAAACGTTAAATATTTTGCTTCTGTCGATCCAAAAGATAACAATGGACGAAGAACAAGAAATAATGAGCCGGAGCTTACAGAAAACAAGACTGTAATTAAATCAAAATATGAGCAAGACAGTTCAGGTAAATGGATGGTCTATGATGTATACTTCAATAATGATGGAATAAGTATGATAGACAAATCTTATGGTCAACATTATTATTTTCAACCACCTTTTAATATTATGGATGGTTCTACAGTACAAAATGTAACAATCACTCGTTATCGAAAAGTTAGTGGTAGAAGGCTTTCTGATGGAGACGGCGGTTTTGAAAAGGTTGGAGATACAGTTACAATTTCAAATCCATGGGATCAGAAAGATAACCTCTTTAGTAATGATGGAAGATCTCTGTATGATCCGCGATCAGGAGTAACTCGTGCTAATCAAAAAGGACAAGTGTTTAAAAACAACAAAGACGATTCTTATTTAGATGCGATTGTAAAAAAAACAGATGGAAATTATACTGATAGAGTTAGCTATACTCTTGGAATGGAAGTAGGTTTTACAAATGCAGATTATGCGGTACATATGACTGCTAGAGTAAAACTAAGAGGGAATGTGACAGAAAAAGAAGCTGCTAATGGTAATGTGTATGCAGCCTCTGTAACGAGTGGACCAACTACTAACCAATCATATATTGTAGGTGCACGTGGAACCAGATTGGTTAGTAAGCCAGCAACTCCAACAATTACGACAGAAACAAGATACAATGGAACCCTAGTATCGACTGACCGTAGAATCTCAGGTACAGGTATAGCTGGAGCAAAGGTTACAGTAACATTGCAAGATGGTAAAACTGGTACAACAACAGTTGATAATAATGGAAGATGGACTTACAACCTAAAAGATAATGAAACATTAACTCAAAATACGAAGCAAGATGCCTCTATAAAAGCCTCTAAAGCCATCTCTGTTACGCAAACTAAAGACGGATTAGAATCAGATGCTGCAACAGTGAATGTCCAATTAGCTAAAGCCATCTCTATTGATACTCCAGTTCAAGCAGGACGTGAACTGGCTGTTAAGGTAGCTCATGATACTGGTCGATTCTATCTTCAAGTTTTAAATGGAAATAAAACGGTTTATGAGTATGCTGTTAAACAGCAAAACGGAAACTGGGTTCTAGAAAAGGGTTCGGATACTACTGATCTAACAGTATCTAACGGAGGTAATGTATCTGAGAAGAAAATTACTCTTCGTATTAAGGATTCACACAAAAAGACTAATTTCCCATTCAAGATTACTGGAGATAATGTGGTAAAAGTCCGTGCTCACTATGTGAATGGGGATAATAATCCAGCAGATCCAACTAATGATGGAGGATGGGTTGTCGCAGCGAAAGCAACGAATACAAATCCAACAATTACAATCAACAATCCACGTGCCACTTATGTTGCAGATGGAACTTTAACAAAAGACAAGCTAAAGACACTTGTAACAGTAACAGATCCTGAAGATGATGCAGATAAGACTGTAGGATCTAGAGCAAAGGACAACTTGGATGTAACAGCTACTAAAGATGGTAAAAATGTTGATTTAACAAAACCTCTTAAACAAGGTACTTATAATCTTACTTATAGAACAACAGATGCTGCGGGAGCATCAGTAACAGCGAACCACACAATTAAGGTAAGCTATACGGCTCAAGCGAAACCAACTATCAATTTGGTACAAGGTGAAACTGTATCAGATGAGCTTAAACGTAGTTTGGTTCAATTACGTGATGGAAATGATGTGATTGATGTTCCGAGAGATGCTAGAGTTGAAGTTGCTGTAGATACAAGTTCTAAAACAAATCAAAACAAGCAAGCTCAAGCGACAGTTGTACTCGCAGACGGAACAAGATTGGCTCCAGTGACTTTGAGTTACCGCGTATTGCCGACCTTCCCGATTGCTCGTACGGTTTACGATTTTAAAAACGTAAGTCGTTCTGATGATGAATCAAAATATTACCTCAATACAGGTATTCCAGGGGGAATGAAATGGTTTGCTAAGCGAGGTAATGAAGCAGAGATAGATGCTTCAGGTTTGAGAGATAAGATTAACGCAGACCCAGTAGGGGAAACAACTTACAAGTTTGGTGGTAAATATAACTACGGTAGATTTACTGACAGCCCACAACCAGCTGATAAATTGGAGCATGCAGCTACATTTACTCATAAGGTGTTTGATATTAAACCGAATGATACAAAAGTCACTGTAGCTCAAGGAGCAACGCTATCAGAAGCACAAGCTAGTGCAGCCGTTGCTAAAGTAAATGGTTCTCCTGACTTGCCTGCTGGAACAACTTATGAATGGGTTGATGCACATGGAAATAAGATTACTCCGACAGCAAGTACAGCTGGTGTTCAAACATTTAAGGTGAAGGTAACTCTGCCTCCAGCGCAAAGTGGCAATGATGCACCAGAAGCAACTAAGAGACAACCGTATAAAATTATTGATGTTCCTGTTAATGTTGCCCCGTCCGCACCGACGATTACTACAGAAACAAGATACAATGGAACCCTAGTATCGACTGATCGTAGAATTTCAGGTACAGGTATAGCTGGAGCAAAGGTTACAGTAACATTGCAAGATGGTAAAACTGGTACAACAACAGTTGATAATAACGGAAGATGGACTTACAACTTAAAAGATAATGAAACATTAACTCAAAATACGAAGCAAGATGCCTCTATAAAAGCTCCAAATGCAATCTCTGTTACGCAAACTAAAGACGGAGTAGAGTCACCAGCTTCTAGAGTCGATGTCCAACTGGCTAAAGCCATCTCTATTGATACTCCAGTTCAAGCAGGACGTGAACTGGCTGTTAAGGTAGCTCACGATACTGGACTATTCTATCTTCAAGTTTTAAATGGAAATCAAACGGTTTATGAGTATGCTGTCAAACAGCAAAACGGAAACTGGGTTCTAGAAAAGGGTTCGGATACTACTGATCTAACAGTATCTAATGGAGATAATGTATCTGAGAAGAAAATTACTCTTCGTATTAAGGATTCACATAAAAAGACTAATTTCCCATTCAAGATTACTGGAGATAATGTGGTAAGAGTCCGTGCTCACCATGTGAACGGGAAAAATAACCCAGCAGATCCAGCTAATGATGGAGGATGGGTTGTTGCAGCGAAAGCAACGAATACAAATCCGACAATAACAATCAACAATCCACGTGCCACTTATGTTGCAGATGGAACTTTAACAAAAGACAAGCTAAAGACACTTGTAACAGTAACAGATCCTGAAGATGATGCAGATAAGACTGTAGGATCTAGAGCAAAGGACAACTTGGATGTAACAGCTACTAAAGATGGTAAAAATGTTGATTTAGCACAACCTCTCAAACAAGGTACCTATAATCTTACTTATAGAACAACAGATGCAGCAGGGGCAACAGTAACTAAAGAACATACAATTACAGTAAACTACACAGCTGTAGCAAAACCAACCATCAACTTGATACAAGGTGAAACTCTAACAGATGCTGAAAAACGTAGCTTACTACAATTACAAGATGGAACTAGTAAGATAGATGTTCCAAATAATGCTAGAGTAGAGGTTACTTTAGATACAAGCAGTCCATCGGACAATAAAACAGCAAAAGCAACTGTTGTATTTGCAGATAATACAAGAACAACTCCGATTGACATTAACTACAAAGTTTATAAGAATTTCGAGACAGTAACTAAAGTATATGATTTTGCAGGCGTAGGTCGTAATGATAGTCCGGCATCTTATTATCTAAATTCAGGAGGACTTCCAGGAGGAATGAGCTGGGTTGTGAAGAGAGATAATGATGCAGAATTTAAAAATGCTGATGCTGACATGAAGAATATGCTAAATAGTGATGGCGTTGGGACAAAAACGTACTCATTTGGTGCTAAATATCCACGTGGTAGATTTACAGATAACCCAAGTGAAGCAGAAAAACTTTCTTATACACCATCATTTACACACGAAGTATTTGATGTAGGAGCCAATACAACTCGTGTTATGGTGAAAAGCGGAACAGCTTTGGCAGATTCTCAAGCTAAGGATGCTGTAATGGCTGTTAATGGCTCAGCAGCTTTACCAGAAGGAACAACTTATGAGTGGGTAAACCAAGATGGTACACCACTTGCGAATAAGACAGTGACAGAAAAAGGTGAAGCTACTCGTTATGTAAAAGTAACATTACCGAAAGTATCAGAAACTGGACCGAATGCTAATAAAGTTCAATCATCTAAAATCGTGACAGTTACTATAAACGAAAGCGAAAAGCCAAAAGTATCATTTAACGGTAGTGAGTTATCTAAAGATGCTAGCAATGAAAATAGCAAATTTGTTATTTTCCGTGGCGCAACTTTCAATCCAACCTTTACAGTAAGTGATAATTCTGGAAAGGTAATTGAGGTTAAAGCTTCTGGTCTTCCAAGTGGAAGAGAATTTGTTAAAAACACAGATACACCAAACGGAGATGTTCAACTTACAGGGGATCAAATCACAGATACTTCAAATGCTGCCTTAGGAGATCATATCGGGAAAGTCCTTGTAAAAGACGCATCAGGTAATGAACAAGAGTATCAATTCAAATATACGGTTGTAGATGTAGAAGTGAAAAATACTCCAGAAATCGTGACTTTAGGTACGAAATTGGTTGATACTGCAAATTCACGTAATGGAAAAGATGCTCATGACTATGTAAAAGCAGTAGTGGAATCTAATTCGACAGGAAACGATAAGTATTATCCAACAAATATGTCATTCAAGTGGTCTAAAGATGGTAATTTTATAGAAAATACAACTACATTTGACACATCAGGAATCGTAAAATATAAAGCTGTAGCAGATTTCTACGGTGCAGGTGGAGTATATACTAAAACTGTTGAAGGTATTGGAAATAACATTAAAATCTATGCGCCAGATAAGATTGAACGAGAAGTAACATTCCTTGTTAAACCAAACCCAACAGTTGAGACAAGACCTGTCCCATCTCCAGTCCGTTACGAAGGTGACACAAGTCGTGACAAAGATTCAGATCCAGTTAGAGAAGAAGGAACTCCTGGAGAAGACACGATCACGACAACGTACACAGTGGATCCTAATACAGGAGCGATTACTCCAACAGTAGGTGATCCAGTTCGTACGAAACAACCAACAGACACAGTTATCAAAGTAGGAACAAAACCAAAAGTTGAAACAACTACAGATCCTGAAGGTCGAACTGTCACTACTACGACAACGTACAAAGTAGATCCTAAGACAGGAACGGTCACTCCTACAGAGACTAGAACGTATGGCCCAACCAAAGCGCCAACAGTTGAGAC
>CAJNCJ010000002.1 GCA_905221235.1 bacterium | reverse complement strand
TCAAAATTAAAAAGCTAGAGTTCCGCAATTGGAAATCTCTAGCTTTTTGTGGTTGAGAACTATTTTGTCCCAGACTCTTTTTTTCGAATATTGAACTAAAATGAAAGAATTGCTTACCGAAAAAGCTCCATACACTAGATGTGCATAGAGCAATGGGGGATTATTTGATGTAGAGTTCTTGGTTTTTCAAGACAATTTCACGTACGCTTGCAAACTTCTTGAGTTTTTTGATTTCTTCTGGATGAGTGACGAGAGTGATAACATAGCCTTCTTTACCCATGCGACCTGTACGACCAGCACGGTGAGTGTAGGTTTCAATATCTCTAGGAACATCAAAGTTTACGACGCATTCTAGACTATCGATATCAATTCCACGAGCCAAAAGGTCAGTTGAAAGGAGTAGGGTTAGTTGCTTATCTTTAAACTTTTCTAAGATGACTTTTCTAAATTTAACATTGACATCGCTAGCGAGGGAAACAGCCAATATATCACGATATTGTAATTTTTCTTCCGCACTGCCAAGGTCTGATAGGCTGTTAAAGAAGACTAGTCCGCGGAAATTATCAACATGAGCCAATTTTCGTAGCATATCAACTCGGTGACGTTGCTCTACCTGCATGTAGAAGTGCTGGATATTGTCCAGTTTTTGGTCAGAGAGATTAATAGTGCGTGTATTCGACACAAGCTTTTCTTGGTCAAACTTGGTCGTAGCACTCATATAGACAAGTTGGTGGTCACGAGGTGCGTAGTGAGTAATTTTCTCGACAAAGTGTATCTGAGAATCATCTAGCAATTGGTCGAATTCATCCAGGATGATGGTTTCCACATTCATCATCTTGATTTTTTTCAATTTAATTAGTTCAAAGATACGGCCAGGAGTTCCAATCAGAATTTCTGGTCCTTTTTTTAGGCGTTCAATCTGGCGTTTCTGACTCGAACCTGATAAGAAGAGTTGAGCTGTCAAGCCGATAGCTTCAGCCCACGTTTTACATACATCAAAAATCTGTCCAGCCAGTTCTGTATTAGGCGCTAGAATCAAGAGTTGTTGGGCTTTTTTCTTTTGTAGTCTGAGAAGACTTGGTAGGAGGTAAGCTAGGGTCTTACCAGTTCCTGTTGGGCTCACTCCTAGGAGGTTTTCTCCTGCAAGAAGTGGTTCAAATAGTTGGGTTTGAATGGGGGTGAATTCCTGGAAACTGAGTTGGTCACTTAGTTCTTGCCATTCAGTAGGTAGTTTGCTTTTCATTTTTCTGCCTCAAATCTAATGCCAGCAGTCTGGCGCATGGTAAATAGTAGTTCATGAACAAAACTTGCATCTTCCAACCAAGTTTGGTAGAGATTCAGATCTGGTTGCTGAATCATCTGTGCAAATGCAGAGACTTCCTCAGTCATCGTATGGGGAGCTTGTTGGATAGGGAGCTGGACTTGATTTCCTTGGTGGTCGGTAAAAATAGCCGAGCTGACATGTTCGATAGTGTTGAGGGTCAAGGTTCCATCTGTCGTATAAATCTCGCAAGGAAGATTGGAAGTAATGTTTTTCCCAGCCTTAATATGAACTTGATAGTCTGGGTATAAGAGGATACCATCTCCATTTAGGTCAATGCTATTGTCAAGCTGTTGAGCATGGTAAGTCGCGTCTTGAGCTTTTCCAAAGAGACGAACGGTAGCGTAGAGGGGATAAATCCCCAAATCCATAAGAGCTCCACCAGCAAAACGGTCTGAGAAGACATTTGGTGTCTCCCCAGTCAACAAGTTAGGCATCTTGGAAGAATACTTGGCATAGTTGAAATCTGCTCCCAAAATTTGTTTGTCTGCTAAAAAGTTTTTGATGATAGTGAAAGCTTTTTCATGGTAATTGCGAGCTGCTTCCAATATGAAACAGTGATTTTTCTCAGCTGTATGTTTCAAATCTAGCCATTCTTGTGGCTGAGTGACAGCTGGCTTTTCAAGAATGACATGTTTACCTGCATACAGTGCAGCTTTTGCCTGAGCAAAATGCAAGGAGTTTGGGCTAGCAATATAGACCACATCAAAGGAGCTCTTGAAGAAGTCCTCTACTTGATCAAAGAGTTGGATATTCTGATAGCGAGAAGCAAAGGTTGCCGCAGTTTCTAGTTTTCTAGAATAGACTGCGACCAGCTTGTATTCTCCACTGGAATGGGCTGCCTCTATGAAGTGGTGGCTGATAGCCCCTGTTCCGATGACACCTAATTTAAGCATGGTTACTCCTTTTCCGTTTTCAAATCCTTCTTTCATTATAACATAGATAGACGAGACTATCCAACAGAGGGTAAAAATTTTAAAATAAGCTACTAGGACTTTCCCGAAGAAAGTGGTACAATAATGAGATGAGTAAATGAAATGGGAGGAAAAATGAGGCTATTACCTATAAGAAAAATATCACGTCAGTCTAAGAGACTAGCGCTTTTTTTGACTTTTTGTGCAGGATATGTAGATGCCTATACGTTTATTGTGCGAGGGAACACTCTTGTGGCTGGACAAACTGGGAATGTCGTCTTTCTATCAGTGGGACTCATTCAACACAATGTGTCAGATGCCAGTGCCAAAGTAATGACCTTGCTAGCTTTTATGATGGGGGTCTTTTTATTAACGATTTATAAGGAAAAATTGAGAATTGTGAAAAAACCGATTCTGTCCTTGATTCCTTTAGCAATCCTATCAATCATTATTGGATTTGTACCACAAACTGTAGAGAATATCTATCTAGTACCGCCCTTGGCCTTTTGTATGGGGTTGGTGACAACTGCCTTTGGAGAAGTATCGGGTATTGCTTATAACAATGCATTTATGACAGGAAATATCAAACGGACCATGCTGGCTTTTGGAGATTATTTCCGGACCAAGCACACTCCTTTTTTGCGTGAAGGTTTCATATTTGTTAGCCTGCTTAGCAGTTTTGTCCTTGGCGTTGTCTTTTCAGCCTATTTGACGATTTTTTATCAGGAAAAGACCATTCTTGGTGTTCCTATTATGATGAGCATTTTTTACCTCAGTATGCTTTTTGCTTCATGGCAGAAAAAAGTAAAAGAAAAAGCTTCATTTTAGGTGTTATTACTTGTAAGAAAATAGGAGATATGCTATACTTGAAGAGTTGACTATGCACATTCCTGTGCAACCGCACGAACATCGTTGCTCGTCGTATAACAAATTTAAACTTCGTCATTGTCGCCTTGCCTAACATAAGTTATGCCTTCGGCTCAATTCCTAGTTTATTCTTTGTTATACTTAGAGCTCTTCTTTTAAGTGGTTCGTCCCACGATGCTAGGCGAGTCTTCACAAAAAATTCGGGGAATCCCATAAAAATCATAGGAGGTGCATAATGAGCACATACGCAATTATCAAAACTGGCGGAAAACAAGTTAAAGTTGAAGTTGGTCAAGCAGTTTACGTTGAAAAATTGAACGTTGAAGCTGGTCAAGAAGTTACTTTTAACGAAGTTGTTCTTGTTGGTGGTGAAAACACTGTTGTCGGAACTCCACTTGTTGCTGGAGCTACTGTAGTTGGAACTGTTGAAAAACAAGGAAAACAAAAGAAAGTTGTTACTTACAAGTACAAACCTAAAAAAGGTAGCCACCGTAAACAAGGTCACCGTCAACCATATACAAAAGTTGTCATCAACGCAATCAACGCTTAATTTTAAGGAGAACACATGATACAAGCAGTCTTTGAGAGAGCCGAAGATGGCGAGCTGAGGAGTGCGGAAATTACTGGACACGCCGAGAGTGGCGAATACGGCTTAGATGTCGTGTGTGCATCGGTTTCTACGCTTGCCATTAACTTTATCAATTCTATTGAAAAATTTGCAGGCTATGAACCAATCCTAGAATTAAACGAAGATGAAGGTGGCTATCTGATGGTTGAAATTCCAAAAGATCTTCCTTCACACCAGAGAGAAATGACCCAGTTATTCTTTGAATCATTTTTCTTAGGCATGGCAAACTTATCGGAGAACTCTTCTGAGTTCGTCCAAACCAGAGTTATCACAGAAAACTAACACGGAGGAAAACATTATGTTAAAAATGACTCTTAACAACTTGCAACTTTTCGCCCACAAAAAAGGTGGAGGTTCTACATCAAACGGACGTGATTCACAAGCGAAACGTCTTGGAGCTAAAGCAGCTGACGGACAAACTGTAACAGGTGGATCAATCCTTTACCGTCAACGTGGTACACACATCTACCCAGGTGTAAACGTTGGACGTGGTGGAGACGATACTTTGTTCGCTAAAGTTGAAGGCGTAGTACGCTTTGAACGTAAAGGACGCGATAAAAAACAAGTTTCTGTTTACCCAATCGCTAAATAAAAAGGTCCAGTGAACCTTTTTATCCCGAGCCTTGAAATGTAAAGGCGAGGAAGCTAGAAATAGCATAAAAACAGGCTTTCTGAGTTTTTCGGAGAGCCTATTTTTTTGTTTTGGTACCCATTTCGGTACTCATATCTACAATCCTATCTACGAGGCGAACTTAGTTGTAAAATTATAAATGTGAAACTTTTACAGTGATGAATTTTATAAGGGAATAAGATATTGTAAAAATTGCTAAGATTTGATATTATAATTGTATCTAAGAGAAGAAGTAAGAAGAATGAAAGGATGTGACCCTGTATGAAAAGGATATTCATCATAATAGTCTGTTCAATCTCTTTTCTTGTTCTATCTGCTTGCGGTAGTAACAAAAAACTTATTCTTCCTGAACCCGAAACGATATCAGGAATTTATTTGCAGAAAAGTATCTCTAGAGATGTTAAAATTATGAATAAGAAAGATGATATCTCAGAATTGATTAAGGAGATACAGAAACAGTCAAAATCTACAACTTTGAAGAGTGTAAATGATCAACCGACAAATGTTAAAGATTACATCATTATCAAGTTTTATCATCAGAATGAAGAAAAGGATAGTTTAGTCTATCTATATACTATGAAAGAAAAACAGTATATTGAGCAACCTTATGCTGGTATTTGGGAAGTAAATCCAAATATAGCTAATAGGAATGAAGAGGCTTTTTCTAGTTGATTTATAGAGCATAAGAATTAGAGAATTTTCTTGCATCATATTATAAACGGTAAATCAAAAAGATTTACTGTTTTTATTTGCTTGAAATCAGATGAGGACTGAAAAAAGATATTATTCTAATTTTTGCATTGGGTTGTTAGACTCTTCATTGGAATTTGAAAATTTCCAGACTTTTTTCCTTTTTGGAAAACTTCTAAAATATGGTATAATGAAAAGATAAAGAAGTTGGGGGTAGAAGATGAACATTCAACAATTACGCTATGTTGTTGCCATTGCCAATAGTGGTACTTTCCGTGAAGCAGCTGAAAAGATGTATGTAAGTCAGCCGAGTTTGTCTATTTCTGTGCGAGATTTGGAAAAAGAATTGGGCTTTAAGATTTTCCGTCGGACCAGCTCAGGGACTTTCTTGACCCGTCGTGGTATGGAATTTTATGAAAAAGCGCAAGAATTGGTCAAGGGATTTGATATTTTTCAAAATCAGTATGCCAATCCTGAGGAAGAAAAGGATGAATTTTCCATTGCTAGCCAGCACTATGACTTCTTGCCACCAACTATTACGGCTTTTTCAGAGCGTTATCCGGATTATAAGAACTTTCGTATTTTTGAATCAACTACTGTTCAAATCTTAGACGAAGTAGCGCAAGGGCATAGTGAGATTGGGATTATCTACCTCAACAATCAAAATAAAAAGGGTATCATGCAGCGGGTTGAAAAGCTAGGTCTGGAGGTCATTGAGTTGATTCCCTTCCATACCCACATTTATCTTCGTGAGGGGCATCCTTTAGCCCAGAAAGAGGGATTGGTCATGGAGGATTTAGCGGATCTACCAACGGTTCGTTTTACCCAAGAGAAAGACGAGTACCTTTATTATTCAGAGAACTTTGTTGATACCAGTGCTAGTTCACAGATGTTTAATGTGACAGACCGTGCTACTTTGAATGGTATTTTGGAGCGGACAGACGCCTATGCGACAGGTTCTGGATTTTTAGATAGTGATAGTGTTAATGGCATCACTGTTATTCGTCTCAAGGATAATTTGGATAATCGCATGGTCTATGTTAAACGTGAGGAAGTCGAGCTTAGTCAGGCTGGAACTCTTTTCGTAGAAGTCATGCAAGAATATTTTGATCAGAAGAGGAAATCATGAAAAAAAGAGGAATAGTGGCAGTCATTGTACTGCTTTTGATTGCGCTGGATCAGTTAGTCAAATCCTATATCGTCTGGCAGATTCCACTTGGTGAGGTTCGTTCGTGGATACCCAATTTCGTTAGCTTGACCTACCTGCAAAATCGAGGGGCAGCCTTCTCCATGTTACAAGACCAGCAGTGGTTATTTGCTATCATTACATTGGTCGTTATGGTAGGTGCCATTTGGTATCTACATAAACACATGGAGGACTCACTCTGGATTGTCTTGGGTTTGACCTTGATCATCGCAGGTGGTCTTGGAAACTTTATTGACAGAATAAGTCAGGGATTTGTTGTGGATATGTTCCACCTTGACTTTATCAATTTTGCAATTTTCAATGTGGCAGATAGCTATCTGACTGTTGGAGTGATTATTTTATTGATTGCAATGCTAAAAGAGGAAATAAATGGAAATTAAAATTGAAACTGGTGGCCTGCGTTTGGATAAGGCTTTGTCGGATTTGACAGAATTATCACGTAGTCTCGCGAATGAACAAATTAAATCAGGTCAGGTCTTGGTCAATGGTCAAGTCAAGAAAGCTAAATACACGGTCCAAGAGGGCGATATCGTCACTTATCAAGTGCCAGAACCAGAGGTCTTAGAGTATGTGGCTGAGAATCTTCCGCTAGACATCATCTACCAAGATGAGGATGTGGCCGTCGTTAACAAACCTCAGGGGATGGTTGTGCATCCGAGTGCTGGTCATACTAGTGGAACCCTGGTAAATGCTCTTATGTATCATATCAAGGATTTGTCGGGTATCAATGGGGTTCTACGTCCAGGAATTGTTCACCGTATTGACAAGGACACGTCAGGTCTTCTTATGATTGCTAAAAACGATGAGGCGCACTTAGCACTTGCCCAAGAACTCAAGGATAAAAAGTCACTCCGTAAATATTGGGCGATTGTTCATGGAAATCTGCCCAATGATCGTGGTGTGATTGAAGCGCCGATTGGTCGGAGTGAAAAAGACCGTAAGAAACAGGCTGTGACTGCTAAAGGGAAGCCTGCAGTGACCCGTTTTCACGTCTTGGAACGCTTTGGTGATTACAGCTTAGTGGAGTTGCAACTGGAGACAGGACGTACCCATCAAATCCGTGTTCACATGGCTTATATTGGCCATCCAGTTGCTGGTGATGAAGTCTATGGACCACGCAAGACTCTGAAAGGGCATGGGCAATTTCTTCATGCCAAGACTTTAGGTTTTACTCATCCTAGAACAGGTGAGACCATGGAATTTACAGCAGATATCCCAGAGATTTTTAAGGAAACATTGGAGAGATTGAGAAAGTAAGAATGAAAAAGAAATTAACTAGTTTAGTACTTGCAGGCGCTTTTTTAGGTTTGTCATGGTATGGGAATGTTCAAGCTCAAGAAAGTTCAGGAAATAAAATCCACTTTATCAATGTTCAAGAAGGTGGCAGTGATGCGATTATTCTTGAAAGCAATGGACATTTTGCCATGGTGGATACAGGAGAAGATTATGATTTCCCAGATGGAAGTGATTCTCGCTATCCATGGAGAGAAGGAATTGAAACGTCTTATAAGCATGTTTTAACAGACCGTGTCTTTCGTCGTTTGAAGGAATTGGGTGTTCAAAAACTTGATTTTATTTTGGTAACCCATACTCACAGTGACCATATTGGAAATGTTGATGAATTACTGTCTACCTATCCAGTTGACCGAGTCTATCTTAAAAAATATAGTGATAGTCGTATTACTAATTCGGAACGTTTATGGGATAATCTGTACGGTTATGATAAGGTTTTACAGACTGCCGCCGAAAAAGGTGTTTCAGTTATTCAAAACATCACACAGGGAGATGCTCATTTTCAGTTTGGGGACATGGATATTCAACTCTATAACTATGAAAATGAAACTGATTCATCAGGTGAATTAAAGAAAATTTGGGATGACAATTCCAATTCCTTGATTAGTGTAGTAAAAGTCAATGGCAAGAAAATTTACCTTGGGGGCGACTTAGATAATGTTCATGGAGCGGAAGACAAGTATGGGCCTCTTATTGGAAAAGTTGATTTGATGAAGTTTAATCATCACTATGATACTAATAAATCAAACACCAAGGATTTCATTAAAAATTTGAGTCCAAGTTTGATTGTTCAAACTTCAGATAGTCTACCTTGGAAAAATGGTGTCGATAGTGAGTATGTCAATTGGCTCAAAGAACGAGGAATCGAGAGAATTAACGCAGCCAGCAAAGACTATGATGCGACAGTTTTTGAGATTCGACAAGACGGTTTTGTCAATATTTCAACCTCCTACAAGCCGATTCCAAGTTTTCAAGCTGGTTGGCATAAAAGTGCTTATGGAAACTGGTGGTATCAAGCACCTGATTCTACAGGAGAGTATGCTGTCGGTTGGAATGAAATTAAGAGTGAATGGTATTACTTTAACCAAACGGGTATCTTATTACAGAATCAATGGAAAAAATGGAACAATCGTTGGTTCTATTTAACAGACTCTGGTGCTTCTGCTAAAAATTGGAAGAAAATCGCTGGAATCTGGTATTATTTTAACAAAGAAAATCAGATGGAAATTGGTTGGGTAAATACTGGAGGTCAGTCCTATTATTTATCAAACGATGGCTCTATGAAGACAGGCTGGCTTCAATATAAGGGGCAATGGTATTACTTTGCTCAATCAGGGGAAATGAAAACGGGTTGGGTAAAAGATAAAGAAACCTGGTACTATATGGATTCTACTGGTATCATGAAGACAGGCGAGATAGAAGTTGCTGGTCATCATTACTATCTAGAAGATTCAGGAGCTATGAAGCAAGGTTGGCTTAAAAAGGCAAATGATTGGTATTTCTACAAGGAAGATGGTTCAAGAGCTGTTGGTTGGATCAAGGACAAGGATAAATGGTACTTCTTGAAAGAAAATGGTCAATTACTTGTAAATGGCAAGACACCAGAAGGCTATACTGTTGATTCAAGTGGTGCCTGGTTAGTGGATGTTCCTGTAGAGAAATCCGCTACAACTAGAGTTACAAGTCATTCAGAGACAAAAGAATCTAAAGAAGTAGTGAAAAAAGATCTTGAAAATAAAGAAACGAGTCAATATGAAGGTGTTACAAGTTCTTCGACTAGTCAAGATTTGACTTCCTCAACTTCACAAAGCTCTGAAACGAGTGCAAACAAATCGGAATCAGAACAGTAGTAAAAAAGAAGGTTTTAGGGCCTTCTTTTTCTATCAACTCTTTTCTATTTCCTGCTATTCATGTTATAATGGATAAATATGAAGAATCGGAGTGAAACTATGAAATACAAACGGATTGTCTTTAAGGTGGGGACTTCTTCTCTGACAAATGAGGATGGAAGTTTATCACGTAGTAAGGTAAAGGCTATTACCCAGCAGTTGGCTATGCTGCACGAGGCTGGTCATGAATTGATTTTGGTGTCGTCAGGTGCCATTGCGGCAGGTTTCGGAGCCTTAGGATTTAAAAAGCGTCCGACTAAGATTGCTGATAAACAGGCTTCAGCAGCAGTAGGGCAGGGGCTTTTGTTAGAAGAATATACCACCAATCTTCTCTTGCGCCAAATCGTTTCTGCACAAATCTTACTGACCCAGGATGACTTTGTGGATAAGCGCCGTTATAAAAATGCTCATCAGGCTTTGTCAGTTCTACTTAGCCGTGGGGCGATTCCCATCATAAATGAGAATGATAGTGTCGTCATTGATGAGCTCAAGGTTGGGGACAATGACACTCTTAGTGCCCAGGTAGCGGCCATGGTCCAAGCAGATCTTTTGGTTCTCTTGACAGACGTCGACGGTCTTTATACTGGAAATCCTAATTCAGATCCACAAGCCAAACGATTGGAGAAAATCGAGACCATTAATCGTGAGATTATTGATATGGCTGGTGGAGCTGGCTCGTCAAATGGAACTGGAGGCATGTTGACTAAGATCAAAGCAGCTACGATCGCGACAGAATCAGGAGTTCCTGTTTATATCTGCTCATCCTTAAAGTCAGATGCCATGATTGAGGCAGCTGAGGAAACCAAGGATGGTTCCTACTTTGTTGCGCAAAAGAAGGGACTTCGTACCCAAAAACAATGGCTGGCCTTTTATGCTCAGAGTCAGGGTTCTATTTGGGTTGATAAAGGGGCTGCAGAAGCTCTCTCTCAACATGGAAAGAGTCTTCTCTTATCTGGTATTGTTGAAGCAGAAGGAGCCTTTTCTTACGGTGATATCGTGACAGTATTTGACAAGGAAAGTGGAAAATCACTTGGGAAAGGACGCGTGCAATTTGGAGCATCTGCTTTGGAGGATATGTTGCGTTCTCAAAAAGCTAAGGGTGTCTTGATTCACCGTGATGACTGGATTTCCATTACGCCTGAAATCCAACTACTCTTTACAGAATTTTAGAGGTAAACTATGGTAAGTACACAAGAACAATTTGAACAGGTACAGGCTGTTAAAAAATCAATTAACACAGCTAGTGAAGATGTGAAAAACCAAGCCTTGCTAGCCATGGCTGATTACTTAGTGGCTGCTACTGAGGAAATTTTAGCGGCCAATGCCCTCGATATGGAAGCAGCCAAGGGGAAAATCTCAGATGTGATGTTGGATCGTCTTTATTTGGATGCAGGACGTATTGAAGCAATGGCAACCGGGATTCGTGAAGTGGTTGCCTTACCAGATCCAATTGGTGAAGTTTTAGAAACGAGTCAGCTTGAAAATGGCTTGATTATTACCAAGAAACGGGTGGCTATGGGGGTCATCGGTATTATCTATGAAAGTCGTCCAAACGTGACGTCTGACGCGGCTGCTTTGGCTCTTAAGAGTGGAAATGCGGTTGTTCTTCGTAGTGGTAAGGATGCCTATCAAACAGCCCATGCCATTGTCACAGCCCTGAAGAAGGGTTTGGAGACCACGACTATTCATCCAGATGTGATTCAACTAGTGGAAGATACTAGCCGTGAAAGTAGCTATGCAATGATGAAGGCCAAGGGCTATCTAGATCTTCTTATTCCTCGTGGAGGAGCTGGCTTGATCAATGCCGTGGTTGAGAATGCTATCGTACCTGTTATCGAGACAGGGACTGGGATTGTCCATGTTTATGTGGACAAGGATGCAGATGAGGACAAGGCTCTATCTATCATCAATAACGCTAAAACCAGTCGTCCTTCTGTCTGCAATGCCATGGAGGTTTTGCTAGTTCATGAAGACAAGGCAGCAAGCTTCCTTCCTCGTTTGGAGCAAGTTCTAGTTGCAGATCGAAAAGAAGCTGGACTGGAACCAATTCAATTACGCTTGGATAGCAAAGCAAGTCAGTTTGTTTCAGGTCAAGCAGCTGAGGATCAAGACTTTGATACTGAGTTTTTAGACTATGTCCTAGCTGTTAAGGTTGTGAGTAGTTTAGAAGAAGCGGTTGCGCATATTGAAACCCACAGTACCCATCATTCGGATGCCATTGTGACGGAAAATGCTGAAGCTGCAGCTTACTTTACAGATCAAGTGGACTCTGCAGCGGTTTATGTCAATGCCTCAACTCGTTTCACCGATGGTGGTCAATTTGGCCTTGGCTGTGAAATGGGGATTTCTACTCAAAAACTGCACGCGCGTGGTCCAATGGGCTTGAAAGAGTTGACCAGCTACAAGTATGTGGTTACTGGTGACGGACAGATAAGGGAGTAAGAGATGAAGATTGGATTTATCGGTTTGGGGAATATGGGTGCTAGTTTGGCCAAGGCTGTTTTGCAGGCAAAGACGGGTGATGACATTCTCCTTGCCAATCGCAGTCAAGCCAAGGTGGATGCTTTCATCGCTAACTTCGGTGGTCAGGCTTCCAATAATGAAGAAATCTTCGCAGATGCAGATGTGATTTTTCTAGGAGTTAAGCCTGCTCAGTTTTCTGAACTGCTTTCTCAATACCAAACCATCCTTGAAAAACGAGAGAATCTTCTTTTGATTTCCATGGCAGCTGGATTGACTTTAGAAAAACTAGCAAGTCTTATCCCAAGTCAACACAGAATTATTCGTATGATGCCAAATACCCCTGCTTCTATTGGGCAAGGAGTGATTAGTTATGCCTTGTCTTCTAATTGTAGTGCTGAGGACAGTGAGCTCTTTTGTCAGCTTTTAGCAAATGCTGGCCTCTTGGTTGAACTAGGTGAAGGATTAATCGATGCAGCGACAGGTCTTGCAGGTTGTGGACCGGCCTTTGTCTATCTTTTTATCGAGGCCTTGGCAGATGCAGGTGTTCAGACTGGATTGCCACGAGAAACGGCCTTGAAAATGGCGGCTCAAACTGTGGTTGGAGCTGGTCAATTGGTCCTAGAAAGCCAAGAGCATCCTGGGGTCTTGAAAGACCAAGTTTGTAGCCCAGGAGGATCGACTATCGCTGGTGTAGCAAGTCTGGAAGCGCATGCTTTTCGAGGCACAGTCATGGACGCAGTTGGTCAAGCCTACAAGCGAACACAAGAACTAGGTAAATAAGAGGTGGCTTTGACTACCTCTTTTATGGTGGTTGAAATGAGAAGACAAAAAGATTGTCACAAACCCCTATTTTTTTGATAGAATAGAAGTAGTAAAAAAGAAATGAGTTAGACATGTCAAAAGGATTTTTAGTCTCTCTTGAGGGACCAGAGGGAGCAGGAAAGACCAGTGTTTTAGAGGCTTTACTCCCAATTTTAGAGGAAAAAGGAGTAGAGGTGCTGACGACCCGTGAACCTGGCGGAGTCTTGATTGGGGAGAAGATTCGTCAAGTGATTTTGGATCCAAGTCATACTCAGATGGATGCGAAGACAGAACTCCTTCTCTATATTGCCAGTCGCAGACAGCATTTGGTGGAAAAAGTTCTTCCAGCCCTTGAAGCTGGCAAGTTGGTTATTATGGATCGTTTCATCGATAGTTCTGTTGCCTATCAGGGATTTGGTCGTGGTTTGGACATTGACTCCATTGATTGGCTTAATAAATTTGCCACAGATGGCCTCAAACCTGATTTGACACTTTATTTTGACATCGAAGTGGAAGAGGGACTGGCTCGCATTGCTGCTAATAGTGACCGCGAGGTCAATCGTTTAGACTTGGAAGGTTTGGATTTACATAAAAAAGTTCGTCAAGGCTACCTTTCTCTTCTGGACAAAGAAGGAAATCGCATTGTCAAGATTGATGCCAGCCTCCCTTTGGACCAAGTGGTGGAAGCTACCAAGGCTGTCTTATTTGACAGAATGGGCTTGGCTAAATGAAACAAGAAGAATTAAAGGGTTGGCAGCCAGACCAGTTTGACCGCTTTGTCCGTATCCTAGAACAAGACCAGCTCAATCACGCCTATCTCTTTTCAGGTTTCTTTGGAAACTTGGAAATGGCGCAGTTTTTGGCTAAGAGCCTCTTTTGCACGGATAAGGTAGGCGTTTTGCCGTGTGAGAAATGCCGAAATTGCAAGCTGATTGAACAGGAAGAGTTTCCAGATGTTAGCTTGATTAAGCCAGTCAATCAGGTCATCAAGACAGAACGCATTCGGGAATTGGTGGGACAGTTTTCTCAAGCAGGGATTGAAAGCCAACAACAAGTCTTTATAATCGAGCAAGCTGAGAAAATGCATCCCAACGCAGCTAATTCTCTGCTCAAGGTTATCGAAGAACCCCAAAGTGAGGTTTATATTTTCTTCTTGACCAGCGATGAGGAAAAGATGTTACCGACCATTCGTAGTCGGACCCAGATTTTCCACTTTAAAAAGCAAGAAGAAAAACTCATCTTGCTCTTAGAACAAATGGGACTGGTTAAGAAAAAAGCGACTCTTTTAGCCCAGTTTAGTCAATCACGAGCTGAAGCAGAAAAGTTGGCCAATCAGGCAAGCTTTTGGACCTTGGTGGATGAAAGTGAACGCCTGCTGACCTGGTTATTAGCTAAGAAAAAAGAAAGTTATCTGCAGGTTGCCAAATTAGCCAACTTGGCAGATGACAAGGAAAAACAGGATCAGGTCTTGCGAATCCTTGAAGTCCTCTGTGGGCAGGACCTCCTGCAAGCAAGAGTTCGGGTAATTCTACAAGATTTGCTAGAAGCTAGAAAAATGTGGCAAGCCAATGTCAGCTTTCAAAATGCCATGGAATATCTGGTCTTGAAAGAAATGTAAACTCAAAAATGAACGATAAAGAAAGGAAAGGGCTGGTTTATGGACAAAAAAGAATTATTTGACGCGCTGGATGATTTTTCCCAACAGTTATTGGTGACCTTGGCCGATGTGGAAGCCATCAAGAAAAATCTCAAGAGCCTGGTAGAGGAAAATACAGCTCTTCGCTTGGAAAATAGTAAGTTGCGAGAACGCTTGGGTGAGGTGGAAGCAGATGCTCCTGTCAAGGCTAAGCATGTTCGTGAAAGTGTCCGTCGCATTTACCGTGATGGATTTCACGTATGTAATGATTTTTATGGGCAACGTCGGGAGCAGGACGAAGAATGTATGTTCTGTGACGAGTTGTTATACAGGGAGTAAGCATGCAGATTCAAAAAAGTTTTAAGGGGCAGTCTCCCTATGGCAAGCTGTATCTAGTGGCAACGCCGATTGGCAATCTAGATGATATGACCTTTCGTGCTATCCAAACCTTGAAAGAAGTGGACTGTATTGCGGCTGAGGACACGCGCAATACAGGACTTTTGCTCAAGCATTTTGATATTTCCACCAAGCAGATTAGTTTTCATGAGCACAATGCCAAGGAAAAAATTCCTGATTTGATTGGTTTCTTGAAAGCAGGGCAAAGTATTGCTCAGGTATCCGATGCGGGTCTGCCTAGTATCTCAGACCCTGGTCATGATTTGGTTAAGGCAGCTATTGAGGAAGAAATTGCGGTTGTCACAGTTCCAGGAGCCTCTGCAGGTATTTCTGCATTGATTGCCAGTGGTTTAGCACCGCAGCCACATATCTTTTATGGCTTTTTACCAAGAAAATCAGGCCAGCAAAAGCAATTTTTCGACTCGAAAAAAGATTATCCTGAAACTCAGATTTTCTATGAATCGCCCCATCGTGTGGTAGATACGTTGGAAAATATGCTAGAAGTCTATGGTGACCGCTCGGTCGTCTTGGTTAGAGAATTGACCAAAATCTATGAAGAATACCAACGCGGTATCATTTCTGAGTTATTAGAAAGCATTGCTGAAACACCGCTCAAGGGTGAGTGTCTACTCATCGTTGAAGGTGCCAACCAAGATGTGGAGGAAAAAGACGAGGAAGACTTGTTCTTAGAAATCCAATCTCGCATCCAGCAAGGCATGAAGAAAAATCAAGCCATTAAGGAAGTAGCGAAGATTTACCAGTGGAATAAAAGTCAGCTCTACGCTGCCTACCACGACTGGGAAGAAAGTGACTAAACAGGGAAGTTTGCCTTCTTCCCTTTTTTTGTTATACTAGTAGAAGAAAAAAATAGAAAGATTTGTGGGAGTGAAAAAGTCCTGTGGACTTTTTCAGCCTGAGCCAAGAAATTCGAAAGCGAGTAAGTTCGGTTGGCTTTTTCAATGTGAATCTTGTCTTCACACTCCCAAAGAGGTATTAGTGTCGTGTCTCAATCTTATATCAATGTTATCGGTGCTGGTTTGGCAGGTTCTGAAGCAGCTTACCAAATTGCAGAACGTGGTATTCCAGTTAAACTATATGAAATGCGTGGGGTCAAGTCAACACCCCAGCACAAAACAGACAATTTTGCTGAGTTAGTTTGTTCCAATTCCTTGCGTGGGGATGCTTTGACCAATGCTGTTGGTCTTCTCAAGGAAGAAATGCGTCGCTTGGGTTCTGTTATCTTGGAATCTGCTGAGGCTACATGTGTTCCTGCGGGTGGGGCTCTTGCGGTAGACCGTGATGGTTTCTCTCAAATGGTGACCGAAAAAGTGGCTAATCATCCCTTGATTGAGGTGGTTCGTGATGAAGTTACAGAATTACCGACTGATGTTATTACGGTTGTCGCTACTGGTCCTTTGACTAGCGATGCCCTGGCTGAGAAGATTCATGCCCTTAATGACGGCGATGGTTTCTATTTTTACGATGCGGCAGCACCTATTATCGATGTCAACACCATTGATATGAGCAAGGTCTATCTCAAGTCTCGTTATGATAAGGGAGAGGCAGCCTACCTCAACGCGCCTATGACTAAGCAAGAGTTTATGGATTTCCATGAAGCCTTGGTCAATGCGGAGGAAGCACCGCTGAATTCCTTTGAAAAAGAAAAGTACTTTGAAGGATGTATGCCTATCGAAGTCATGGCTAAACGTGGTATTAAAACTATGCTTTATGGCCCTATGAAGCCAGTCGGTCTGGAGTATCCAGACGACTACACAGGACCTCGTGATGGCGAATTCAAAACACCTTACGCGGTTGTTCAACTTCGTCAGGACAATGCGGCTGGTAGCCTCTACAATATCGTCGGTTTCCAGACCCACCTCAAATGGGGAGAACAAAAGCGTGTCTTCCAAATGATTCCAGGTCTTGAAAATGCGGAGTTTGTTCGTTATGGGGTCATGCACCGCAATTCTTACATGGATTCACCAAATCTTCTTGAACAGACCTATCGTTCTAAGAAACAACCAAATCTCTTCTTTGCTGGTCAAATGACGGGTGTGGAAGGCTATGTTGAGTCAGCGGCTTCAGGCTTAGTTGCGGGGATTAACGCAGCTCGTCTCTTCAAGGGAGAAAGCGAGGCTATTTTCCCAGAGACGACAGCTATTGGAAGCTTGGCTCATTACATCACTCATGCAGACAGCAAACATTTCCAACCGATGAATGTTAATTTTGGGATCATCAAGGAGTTGGAAGGCGAACGTATCCGTGATAAGAAGGCTCGTTATGAAAAAATTGCAGAGCGTGCCCTTGCCGACTTAGAGGAATTTTTAACAGTCTAATTTTTTTGAAAGAATTGCTCATGATACTATAAAAATCTTAGAAATTGTGATAAAATAGGTAGGATAAAAAAAGGAGAGTGAAAATGGCGAATCCCAAGTATAAACGTATTTTAATCAAGTTATCAGGTGAAGCCCTTGCCGGTGAACGTGGCGTAGGGATTGATATCCAAACAGTTCAAACAATCGCAAAAGAGATTCAAGAAGTTCATAGCTTAGGTATCGAAATTGCCCTTGTTATTGGTGGAGGAAATCTCTGGCGTGGAGAACCTGCAGCAGAAGCAGGAATGGACCGCGTTCAGGCAGATTACACAGGAATGCTTGGGACTGTTATGAATGCTCTTGTGATGGCAGATTCATTGCAACAAGTTGGTGTCGATACGCGTGTACAAACAGCTATTGCCATGCAACAAGTGGCAGAGCCTTACGTACGTGGACGTGCCCTTCGTCACCTTGAAAAAGGCCGTATCGTTATCTTTGGTGCCGGAATTGGTTCACCTTACTTCTCAACAGATACAACAGCGGCCCTTCGTGCAGCTGAAATTGAAGCAGATGCCATCCTTATGGCTAAAAATGGTGTCGACGGTGTTTATAATGCCGATCCTAAGAAAGACAAGACAGCCGTTAAGTTTGAAGAATTGACTCACCGTGACGTTATCAATAAAGGTCTGCGTATCATGGACTCAACAGCTTCAACCCTCTCAATGGACAACGACATTGACTTGGTTGTCTTTAACATGAACCAACCAGGCAACATCAAACGTGTCGTATTTGGGGAAAATATCGGAACAACAGTTTCAAATAATATCGAAGAAAAGGAATAAGAAAGATTATGGCTAACGCAATTATTGAAAAAGCTAAAGAGAGAATGACCCAGTCTCACCAATCACTTGCTCGTGAATTTGGTGGTATCCGTGCCGGTCGTGCCAATGCAAGCTTGCTTGACCGTGTACATGTAGAATACTATGGAGTAGAAACTCCTCTTAACCAAATCGCTTCAATTACCATTCCAGAAGCGCGTGTTTTGTTAGTAACACCATTTGACAAGTCTTCATTGAAAGACATCGAACGTGCCTTGAACGCTTCGGATCTTGGTATTACACCAGCTAATGATGGTTCTGTGATTCGCTTGGTTATCCCAGCTCTTACAGAAGAAACTCGTCGTGACCTTGCTAAAGAAGTGAAGAAGGTCGGTGAAAATGCTAAAGTGGCTGTCCGCAATATCCGTCGAGATGCTATGGACGAAGCTAAGAAACAAGAAAAAGCAAAAGAAATTACTGAAGACGAATTGAAGACTCTTGAAAAAGACATTCAAAAAGTAACAGACGATGCTGTCAAACACATCGACGACATGACTGCCAACAAAGAAAAAGAACTCTTGGAAGTCTAAAAATAAACAGAAAAACTCAGTTGGCATTGCTGGCTGAGTTTTATTCGAAAGAAGGAAATATGAATACAAATCTTGCAAGTTTTATCGTTGGACTCATCATCGATGAAAATGACCGTTTTTACTTTGTGCAAAAGGATGGGCAAACCTATGCGCTTGCTAAGGAAGAAGGTCAGCATACAGTAGGGGATACGGTTAAAGGTTTTGCTTACACGGATATGAAGCAAAAACTCCGCTTGACGACTCTAGAAGTGACTGCTACTCAGGACCAATTTGGTTGGGGACGTGTCACAGAAGTTCGTAAGGACTTGGGTGTTTTTGTGGATACAGGACTTCCTGACAAGGAAATCGTAGTGTCACTCGATATCCTCCCTGAGCTCAAGGAACTCTGGCCTAAGAAGGGCGACCAACTCTACATCCATCTTGAAGTGGACAAGAAAGACCGTATTTGGGGACTATTGGCTTATCAAGAAGACTTCCAACGTCTGGCTCGTCCTGCCTACAACAACATGCAGAACCAAAACTGGCCAGCCATTGTATACCGTCTCAAGCTATCGGGAACTTTTGTTTACCTGCCAGAAAATAACATGCTTGGTTTTATCCATCCTAGCGAGCGTTACGCAGAGCCACGTTTGGGGCAAGTATTAGATGCGCGTGTCATTGGTTTCCGTGAGGTGGATCGTACCTTGAACCTCTCCCTCAAACCACGTTCCTTTGAGATGTTGGAAAATGATGCTCAGATGATTTTGACCTATTTGGAAAGCAATGGCGGTTTTATGACCTTGAATGATAAGTCATCCCCAGACGACATCAAGGCAACCTTTGGTATTTCTAAAGGTCAGTTCAAGAAAGCACTCGGTGGCTTGATGAAGGCTGGTAAAATCAAGCAAGACCAGTTTGGGACAGAGTTGATCTAGGGTGACATATGAGAAAATCATTTTACACTTGGCTCATGACTGAGCGCAATCCTAAGAGTAACAGTCCCAAAGCCATCTTGGCAGATCTAGCATTTGAAGAGTCAGCCTTCCCAAAACACACAGATGATTTTGATGAGGTGAGTCGCTTTTTGGAAGAACATGCCAGTTTCTCTTTTAACCTAGGAGATTTTGACGTTATCTGGCAAGAATACTTAGAACACTAGACTTTATTCATTGGGTTTGGGCTAGTAATTTATCGATCCCTTTGCTATAATAAAAAGAAATAAAAGGATTAGAGAGGTTCTTTATTTGAAGGAACATTCAATAGACATTCAACTGAGTCATCCAGATGACCTGTTTCATCTTTTTGGTTCCAATGAACGCCATCTTCGTATGATGGAAGAAGAGCTGGATGTGGTGATTCATGCCCGTACGGAGATTGTCCAGGTTTTGGGAGAAGAGACTGCCTGTGAAGAAGCCCGTCAGGTTATTCAGGCTTTGATGGTCTTGGTAAATCGTGGGATGACCGTTGGTACGCCAGATGTGGTGACTGCGATTAGCATGGTCAAAAACGATGAAATTGATAAGTTTGTCGCCCTTTACGAAGAAGAAATTATCAAGGACAATACTGGGAAACCAATCCGTGTCAAAACCTTAGGTCAAAAGCTTTATGTGGATAGCGTTAAGCAACACGATGTGACCTTTGGAATCGGACCTGCAGGGACAGGAAAGACCTTTCTTGCAGTGACCTTGGCAGTGACTGCTCTCAAGCGTGGCCAGGTCAAACGGATTATCCTGACTCGACCAGCAGTTGAAGCAGGAGAGAGTCTAGGTTTTCTTCCGGGTGATCTTAAGGAGAAGGTAGATCCTTACCTTCGACCTGTTTATGATGCCTTGTATCAGATTCTTGGGAAAGACCAAACAACTCGTCTCATGGAGCGTGAAATTATCGAGATTGCACCCCTTGCCTATATGCGTGGACGGACCTTGGATGATGCCTTTGTCATTCTCGATGAGGCGCAAAATACGACCATCATGCAGATGAAGATGTTCCTGACTCGTTTAGGCTTTAATTCTAAGATGATTGTCAATGGAGATATCAGTCAGATTGACCTGCCGCGTAATGTCAAGTCCGGTTTGATTGATGCCCAAGAAAAACTCAAGAACATTCATCAAATTGACTTTGTTCATTTTTCAGCCAAGGATGTGGTTCGCCATCCAGTTGTTGCTCAGATTATTCGAGCTTATGAACCAGCACCGGTCAAGAATGAAGAGAGTGAAGAATTAGAGTCTCAACCTCTGTCTGAAGGGTAGTTCTTTTGTATTTAAAGTTATCTCAATACCAAGTATAAATTTGCTTTTTAAATATTTCATTCAATATCCTTATCTTAGTTAGAAACTTTTCAAGTGGTGGAATCCTATGGAATCAATCTTTTTAAAACTAGCTCAGTATCCCATAGTCGAGACAGAGCGTTTATTGCTTAGACCTGTAACCTTGGATGATGCGGAAGCAATGTTTGACTATGCCTCGGACAAGGATAATACGCGCTACACTTTCCCAACCAATCAGAGCTTGGAAGAAACCAAGAATAACATTGCTCAGTTCTACTTGGCCAATCCCTTAGGACGTTGGGGAATAGAGCTAAAAAGCAATGGTCAGTTTATTGGAACTATTGACCTGTACAAGATTGATCCTGTTCTTAAGAAGGCAGCTATTGGCTACATTATCAATAAAAAGTATTGGAATCAAGGATTGACGACAGAAGCCAATCGTGCCGTAATTAAGCTAGTTTTTGAGAAAATAGGAATGAACAAGTTAGTTGCTCTTCACGATAAGGATAATCCTGCGTCAGGAAAGGTCATGGAGAAATCAGGAATGCGTTTTTCCCACGAAGAAGCTTATGCTTGTATGGACCAGCATGAAGAAGGCCGAATCGTGACAAGAGTTCATTATGTCTTGACCAAGGAAGACTATTTTGCAAATAAATAAGCAGTTGAGAAGAAATTTTCAACTGTTTTTTTCTTCCTCTTACGAATAATCTAAGAGAGGAGAAAATATGGAAGCAATTATCGAGAAAATCAAAGAGTATAAAATCATTGTCATCTGTACTGGTCTGGGCTTGCTTGTAGGAGGATTTTTCCTGCTAAAGCCAACTCCACAAACACCTGTAAAAGAAACGAATTTACAGGCAGAAGTCGCAGCTATTTCCAAGGACTCATCGACCGAAAAGGATGTGAAGAAGGAAGAAAAGGAAGAACCGGTTGAACAAGATCTAATCACAGTAGATGTCAAAGGTGCTGTCAAATCGCCAGGAATTTATGACTTGCCCGTAGGTAGTCGGGTCAATGATGCCGTTCAAAAGGCGGGTGGCTTGACAGAGCAAGCAGACAGCAAGTCGCTCAATCTAGCTCAGAAAGTTAGTGATGAGGCTCTAGTTTACGTTCCAACTAAGGGAGAAGAAGTAGCTAGTCAACAGACTGGTTCTGGGACAACTTCTTCAACGAGCAAGGAAAAGAAGGTCAATCTCAACAAGGCCAGTCTGGAAGAGCTCAAGCAGGTCAAGGGTCTGGGTGGTAAACGAGCTCAGGATATTATCGACCATCGTGAATCAAATGGAAAGTTCAAGTCGGTTGATGAACTCAAGAAGGTTTCTGGCATCGGTGTTAAAACGATAGAAAAGCTAAAAGACTATGTTACAGTGGATTAAGACTTTCCCTATTCCCCTAATCTATCTGAGTTTCCTATTGCTCTGGTTTTACTACGCCATTTTCTCAGCATCCTATCTTGCTTTGTTGGGTTTTGTTTTTCTGCTAGTCTGTCTCTTTATCCAATTTCCTTGGAAATCTGCTGGAAAAGTTTTGGCAATTTGCGGAATCTTTGGATTTTGGTTTGTTTTTCAAAATTGGCAACAGAGTCAAGCTAGTCAAAACCTAGCAGATTCTGTTGAAAGGGTGCGGATTTTGCCTGACACTATTAAGGTCAATGGTAATAGTCTGTCCTTTCGGGGCAAGTCTGACAGCCGTACCTTCCAAGTTTACTATAAGCTTCAGTCCGAGAATGAAAAAGAGAAATTTCAAGTCTTAACAGACCTTCATGAGATAGAGTTAGAAGGAAAACTTTCGGAGCCAGAAGGGCAGAGAAATTTTGGTGGCTTTGACTACCAAGCCTATCTGAAGACTCAGGGAATTTACCAGACACTTACTATCAAAAAAATCCAGTTGATTCAAAAGGTTGGCAGTTGGGATATAGGTGAAAACCTGTCCAGTTTACGTCGAAAGGCTGTAGTTTGGATTAAGACACATTTTCCAGACCCTATGCGCAATTACATGACGGGGCTTCTATTAGGACATCTGGACACCGACTTTGAGGAGATGAATGAGCTTTATTCCAGTCTAGGAATTATCCATCTTTTTGCCTTGTCAGGTATGCAGGTAGGCTTTTTCATGGATGGATTTAAGAAGCTTCTTTTGCGATTGGGCTTGACTCAAGAAAAGTTGAAATGGCTGACTTATCCCTTTTCCCTTATTTATGCAGGTCTGACAGGATTTTCAGCCTCGGTCATTCGCAGTCTCTTGCAAAAGTTACTGGCTCAACATGGTGTTAAGGGCTTGGATAATTTTGCCTTGACAGTCCTTGTCCTCTTTATGGTCATGCCAAACTTTTTCCTGACTGCAGGAGGAGTCTTGTCCTGCGCTTATGCTTTTATCTTGACCATGACCAGCAAAGAAGGGGAGGGGCTCAAGGCTATTGCCAGAGAAAGTCTGGTTATTTCTTTGGGAATATTACCCATTCTATCCTTCTATTTTGCAGAATTTCAGCCTTGGTCCATCCTTTTGACTTTTGTCTTTTCCTTTCTATTTGACATGGTCCTCTTACCGCTCTTGTCTATCTTATTTGCCCTTTCCTTTCTCTATTCAGTCATTCAGCTTAATTTTATTTTTGAATGGTTAGAGGGAATGATTCGCTTGGTATCGCAGCTGGCAAGTAGACCGCTTGTCTTTGGACAACCTAATGCGTGGCTTTTAATTTTATTGTTAATTTCCTTGGCTTTAATCTATGATTTGAGGAAAAATATCAAAAGAGTAGCTGGCTTTAGCTTACTTATTGTGGGTCTCTTTTTCTTGACCAAGTATCCACTAGAAAATGAAATCACCATGCTGGATGTGGGGCAAGGCGAAAGTATTTTCCTACGGGATGTAACTGGGAAAACCATTCTCATAGATGTGGGAGGTAAGGCAGAGTCTGATAAGAAAATTGAAAAATGGCAAGAAAAGACGACGACCAGCAATGCCCAGCGAACCTTGATTCCCTATCTCAAAAGTCGAGGAGTAGATAAGATTGACCAGCTGATTTTGACAAATACGGACAAGGAACATGTTGGAGATTTGTTGGAGGTGACCAAGGCTTTCCATGTAGGCGAAATTTTAGTGTCCAAAGGCAGTTTGAAACAGAAGGAAATTGTTGCAGAACTACAGGCAATTCAAACCAAGGTGCGCAGTGTGACAACAGGAGAGAACTTGCTAATTTTTGGAAGTCAGTTAGAAGTCCTAGCTCCAAGGAAAATGGGAGATGGAGGTCATGAAGATTCTCTGGTTCTTTATGGGAAACTCTTGGATAAGCACTTTCTTTTCACAGGAAATTTGGAGGAGAAAGGAGAGAAGGACTTGCTGAAGCAATATCCTGACCTAGAGGTGGATGTCTTGAAAGCTAGCCAACATGGCTCTAAAAAATCATCAAGTTCAGCCTTTTTAGAACAGCTCAAACCAGAGATGACTCTCATCTCAGTTGGAAAGAATAATCGAACGAAACTCCCCCATCAGGAAACCTTGATACGACTGGAAACTATCAATAGCAAAGTTTACCGAACTGACCAGCAAGGAGCTATACGCTTTAAGGGGTGGAATAGTTGGAAAATCGAAAGTGTTCGATAGGAAGGACAAATATTATATATTAGTAAAATAAACTAAAAATCTGTTGCATAATAATGATAAAAACGATATAAGGAAAACGTATTCAATGTTAATGATATAAAACCATTAAAAATTAGTAAAAACCGTTTAATTAGTTAGTTTATGATCTATTGGTCTTTTTCAGTCTAGTGTATCTGCTGTGATAGTGACTAAAAGTTATAGGTATGATTGGAATACCTACTATAAGTCTAGTATGAATTGCCAGAGATATAACTATATTAATTCCCTGTTATGGTATCGTTATGACAGCTATTCAGAGTATAAAGTTGGTTCTGGTTTGAATTACAATCGTTATGAGGTACTAAACTACTACAGCGGAAGCTATTAATCCAAAAAGGAGGGCTAGATATGTTGCAACTTACTCATGTGACCTTAAAAACGCGACAAGTCATCTTACAAGATGTTGATTTTACATTTGAAAAGGGTAGGATTTATGGTATTCTTGCTATAAATGGCTCTGGAAAGACGACACTTTTCCGCGCTATTAGCAATTTAATTCCTATAAGTAGTGGAAATATTGCAGCCCCTCCTTCTTTATTTTATTATGAGAGTATTGAATGGCTGGATGGAAACTTAAGTGGGATGGACTACCTTCGTCTTATCAAAAACATCTGGAAGTCAGGGCTGAACTTGGGGGATGAAATTGATTACTGGGAAATGTCGGACTATGTCAGACTTCCCATTCGCAAGTATTCCTTAGGCATGAAGCAACGCTTGGTGATTGCCATGTATTTCCTCAGTCAGGCGAAATGCTGGCTCATGGATGAGATTACAAATGGCTTAGATGAGTATTATCGACAGAAGTTTTTTGATAGGCTAGCAAAAATCGATAGACAAGAACAGCTGGTTCTTTTAAGTTCCCACTATAAGGAAGAGTTGCTTGATGTCTGCGATAGAGTAGTAACCATTCATCAGGGGCAGATAGAAGAGGTTTAGTTTATGAAAGATATTAGTCTATTTTTATTAAAAAAAGTTTTCAAAAGTCGCTTAAACTGGATTATCTTAGCTTTATTTGTATCTGGACTCGGTGTTACCTTTTATTTTAATAGTCAGACTGCAAACTCCGTCAGCTTGGAGAGCGAGTTGGAAACCCGTCTTGTAAAAGATGAGAGAGTCATCAATGAATATGAAGAGAAACTCTCCCAAATATCTGATACCAACTCGGAGGAATACCAGATTGCTAAAATTAATTTAGAATCGGAAAAAAATCTTTTGACTCAAAAGAAAGAAATTCTGGCTTTGTTAAGAGAAGGACGCTGGAAAGAAGCCTACTATTTGCAGTGGCAAGATGAGGAAAAGAGTTATGAAATTGTATCGAAGCAACCGACTTCTAGTTCTGACTTAAAAATGGCGGTTGACCGCGAACGAAAGACTTACCAAGCCCTATATCCCTTGAACATAAAAGCCCACAATTTAGTTTATCCGACCCACGGGATTGATCAGATTGTCTGGATTTTAGAGCTTATCATCCCAAGCTTGTTTGTGGTTGCTATTATTTTTATGCTAACGCAACTATTTGCAGAAAGATATCAAAATCATCTGGATACAGCTCACTTATATCCTTTTTCAAAAGTGAAATTTGCAATATCCTCTCTTGGAGTTGGAGTGGGTTATGTAACTGTGCTGTTTATCGGAATCAGCGGATTTTCTTTTCTAGTGGGAAGTCTGACAAGTGGTTTTGGACAGTTAGATTATCCCTACCCGATTTATAGCTTAGTGAATCAAGAGGTAACTATTGGAAAAATACAAGATGTGTTATTTCCTAGCTTGTTACTAGCTTTCTTAGCTTTTATCATCATTGTGGAAGTAGTGTACTTGATTGCTTACTTTTTCAAGCAAAAAATGCCTGTCCTCTTTCTTTCACTTATTGGGATTGTTGGCTTATTGTTTGGTATTCAAACAATTCAGCCTCTTCAAAAGATTGCACATCTGATTCCCTTTACTTACTTGCGTTCAGTGGAGATTTTGTCTGGAAGATTACCTAAGCAAATTGATAACGTCAATCTAAATTGGGACATGGGGCTAGTTTTACTTCCTTGCCTGATTATCTTTTTGCTATTGGGAATTCTATTTATCGAAAGCTGGGGAAGTTCACGTAAAAAAGAATTTTTTAATAGATCCTAGCTTTTCTATAGGGAAAATAAGTAAAAACTAACATAGAGAGGGAATCAACTTGATTCTCTCTTTTTGATTAGGAAATCAAGCCAAAATACAAATACAAACTTTTCAAAAAAATAACTTTTTATCTTGACAAGGGATAGAAAACTTGGTATCATATAAAAGTTGAGAAAAGCAGAAGTGAGAGCTTCTCGCCTTGTGACATTAAGTTGCCTGGCCCTACGGATGAAAAGTTTCTAAGAAACGCTATCATAACGTGCGGGCTTGTATATTTACGAGTCCGCTATTGTTTTTCTCTAATAAAACAAAAGAGGTGAAAACCATAGCAAAGCAAGACTTATTCATCAATGATGAGATTCGTGTACGTGAAGTTCGCTTGATTGGTCTTGAAGGAGAACAGCTAGGCATCAAGCCACTCAGTGAAGCGCAAGCTTTGGCTGATAACGCTAATGTTGACCTAGTATTGATTCAACCCCAAGCCAAACCGCCTGTTGCAAAAATTATGGACTACGGTAAGTTCAAATTTGAGTACCAGAAGAAGCAAAAAGAACAACGTAAAAAACAAAGTGTTGTTACTGTGAAAGAAGTTCGTCTAAGTCCAACTATTGACAAGGGTGACTTTGATACAAAACTTCGCAATGCACGCAAATTCCTTGAAAAAGGAAATAAAGTTAAGGTATCTATTCGCTTTAAGGGTCGTATGATTACCCATAAAGAGATTGGTGCAAAAGTTTTAGCCGAGTTTGCTGAAGCAACTCAAGATATTGCCATCATCGAACAGCGTGCTAAAATGGATGGACGTCAAATGTTCATGCAATTGGCGCCAGCGACTGACAAAAAATAATTGTCAGAAAGTTAAATAAAGGAGAAAAAATCATGCCAAAACAAAAAACACACCGCGCATCAGCTAAACGTTTCAAACGTACAGGTTCTGGTGGACTTAAACGTTTCCGTGCTTACACTTCTCACCGTTTCCACGGAAAAACTAAGAAACAACGTCGTCATCTTCGTAAAGCATCTATGGTGCATTCAGGAGATTACAAACGTATCAAAGCAATGCTTACTCGCTTGAAATAATAGCTTGACTGTAAGTAAACAATTCTAGGAAATATTTGGAGGAAATAAAACATGGCACGTGTTAAAGGTGGCGTTGTATCACGCAAACGTCGTAAACGTATTCTTAAATTAGCAAAAGGTTACTATGGAGCTAAACACATCTTGTTCCGTACTGCAAAAGAACAAGTAATGAACTCTTACTACTATGCATACCGTGACCGTCGTCAGAAAAAACGTGACTTCCGCAAATTGTGGATCACTCGTATCAACGCGGCAGCTCGTATGAACGGACTTTCATACTCACAATTGATGCATGGATTGAAATTGGCTGAGATCGAAGTTAACCGTAAAATGCTTGCTGACTTGGCTGTTAACGATGCAGCAGCTTTCACAGCTCTTGCAGATGCAGCGAAAGCAAAACTTGGTAAATAATAACTGATAAGACTGGAACAGGATTGTCCCAGTCTTTTTGAAAATAAAGGAGAAAAATATGGCTTCAAAAATGCTACACACTTGCTTGCGAGTAGAAAATCTTGAAAAATCAATCGCATTTTATCAAGATGCTTTTGGTTTTAAAGAATTGCGTCGCAGGGATTTTCCAGATCATGCCTTCACGATTGTCTATCTAGGACTTGAAGGTGACGACTATGAGTTGGAGTTGACTTATAACTACGATCATGGCCCTTATGTGGTAGGAGATGGGTTTGCTCATATCGCCCTCAGTACACCTGACCTTGAAGCTCTTCATCAAGAGCACAGTGCCAAAGGCTATGAAGTGACTGAGCCAAATGGCTTACCAGGAACTGCACCTAACTATTACTTTGTCAAAGACCCTGATGGCTACAAGGTCGAAGTCATTCGTGAAAAATAATCTCGTGAAGTCAAGTAGAATGTTCGTTTTCTACTTGACTTTTTTTAGCTGAAAGAGTATACTAATAAAAATTTAACCTTTAAGGGGAGTCCAGAGAGACTCACAAGGTGTCAGATAAAAGAATAGTACAATTTTCTAGAGGAGACTGTTTGAGTGTGCTCTATTGTTTTGTATGATTTTAACTGAGACCTTGCAATCGCAAGGTCTTTTCTTTATCTGGTCCCCTTAAAATTTAAGGAGGAAAAGTCATGAATCCCACATGTAAGAAACGCTTGGGTGCCATTCGTTTGGAAACCATGAAGGTGGTTGCACAAGAGGAAATAGCGCCAGCAATCTTTGAATTAGTCCTAGAAGGAGAAATGGTTGAAGCCATGCGAGCAGGCCAATTTCTTCATCTCCGTGTGCCTGATGACGCCCATCTCTTGCGTCGTCCTATTTCAATTTCGTCTATTGATAAGGTTAAGAAGCAGTGTCATCTCATTTATCGAATTGAAGGGGCTGGGACAGCTATTTTCTCAACCTTAAGTCAGGGAGATACTCTGGATGTGATGGGGCCTCAGGGGAATGGTTTTGACTTGTCTGACCTTGATGAGCAGAGCCAGGTTCTCCTTGTTGGTGGGGGGATTGGTGTTCCGCCCTTGCTTGAAGTAGCCAAGGAATTGTATGTGCATGGGGTGAAAGTAGTGACAGTCCTCGGTTTTGCCAACAAGGATGCTGTTATTCTCGAAACCGAATTGTCTCAATATGGTCAAGTCTTTGTAACGACAGATGATGGTTCTTATGGTATCAAGGGAAATGTTTCCGTTGTTATCAAGGATTTAGACAATCAATTTGATGCTGTTTACTCATGTGGGGCGCCTGGAATGATGAAGTATATCAACCAAACCTTCTATAACCATCCAAGAGCCTATCTATCTTTGGAATCTCGTATGGCTTGTGGGATGGGGGCTTGCTATGCCTGCGTCCTAAAAGTCCCAGATAGTGAAACCGTAAGCCAACGTGTCTGTGAAGATGGCCCTGTGTTCCGAACAGGAACAGTTGTATTATAAGGAGAAAATCATGACTACAAATCGTTTACAAGTTTCTCTGCCTGGATTAGACTTGAAAAATCCGATTATTCCAGCATCAGGCTGTTTTGGTTTTGGTCAGGAGTATGCCAAGTATTATGATTTAGATCTTTTAGGTTCTATTATGATCAAGGCAACGACCCTTGAACCACGCTTTGGCAATCCTACTCCAAGGGTTGCAGAAACGCCTGCAGGTATGCTCAACGCAATTGGCCTGCAAAATCCGGGTTTGGAAGTTGTTTTGTCTGAAAAACTTCCTTGGTTGGAAAGAGAGTACCCAAATCTTCCTATTATCGCAAATGTAGCTGGTTTTTCAAAACAAGAGTATGCTGCCGTTTCTAGTGGAATTTCCAAGGCAGCTAATGTGAAGGCTATTGAGCTCAATATTTCTTGTCCTAACGTAGACCACTGCAATCATGGGCTCTTGATTGGTCAAGATCCGGATCTGGCATATGATGTGGTAAAAGCAGCTGTGGAAGCTTCTGATGTACCAGTTTACGTTAAACTAACCCCTAGTGTGACAGATATCGTTACCGTCGCAAAGGCAGCAGAGGATGCAGGAGCAAGTGGCTTAACCATGATCAATACTCTAGTCGGTATGCGATTTGACCTCAAAACCAGAAAACCAATCTTGGCCAATGGAACAGGTGGAATGTCAGGTCCAGCAGTCTTTCCAGTAGCCCTCAAACTCATCCGTCAAGTCGCTCAAACAACAGACCTGCCTATCATTGGAATGGGAGGAGTGGATTCGGCAGAAGCAGCCCTAGAAATGTATCTGGCTGGAGCATCTGCTATTGGAGTTGGAACAGCCAACTTTACCAATCCCTATGCCTGCCCTGATATCATCGAAAATTTACCAAAAGTCATGGACAAATACGGCATCAGCAGTCTAGAAAATCTACGCAAGGAAGTAAAAGAGTCTTTGATATAAACTGCAATCAATCTGTTCTTGATTTTTATTAGTTTGTAATGTTGATTATAGAGAATTTTGATATAATGAAATGAGTAAGAACAGAGGAAGTAAATTAATGAAGAAATTGAAATTTATTTTTTTAGCCCTGCTATTTTTCCTAGTCAGACCAGAGAGTGCAATGGCTAGCGATGGTACTTGGCAAGGAAAACAGTATCTGAAAGCAGATGGCAGTCAAGCAGCTAATGAGTGGGTTTTTGATGCTCATTATCAATCTTGGTTTTATATCAAAGCAGATGCTAACTATGCTGAAAATGAATGGTTGAAGCAAGGTGACGACTATTTTTACCTCAAATCTGGTGGCTATATGGCCAAGTCAGAATGGATAGAAGACAAGGGAACCTTCTATTATCTTGACCAAGATGGAAAGATGAAAAGAAATGCTTGGCTAGGATCTTCCTATGTCGGTGCTACAGGTGCCAAGGTAATAGAAGACTGGGTCTATGATTCTCAATATGATGCTTGGTTTTATATAAAAGCAGATGGACAACACGCAGAGAAAGAATGGCTCCAAATTAAAGGTAAGGACTATTATTTCAAATCCGGTGGTTATCTACTGACAAGTCAGTGGATTGACCAGGCTTATGTGAATGCTAGTGGTGCCAAAGTACAGCAAGGTTGGCTTTTTGACAAACAATACCAATCTTGGTTTTACATTAAAGAAAATGGAAATCATTCTGATAAAGAATGGATTTTTGATAATGGTCACTATTATTATCTAAAATCCGGAGGCTATATGGCAGCAAATGAATGGATTTGGGATAAAGAGTCATGGTTTTACCTCAAGTCTGATGGTAAAATGGCTGATAAAGAATGGCTATACGATTCTAAAAGTCAAGCCTGGTACTACTTCAAATCCGGTGGCTACATGGCGAAAAATGAGACAGTAGATGGTTATCAGCTTGGAAACGATGGTAAATGGCTTGGAGAAAAAGCTACAAATGAAAATGCTGCTTATTATCAAGTAGTACCTGTCACAGCAAATGTTTATAATGCAGATGGTGAAAAGCTGTCCTATATATCGCAAGGTAGTGTCGTCTGGCTAGACAAGGATAGAAAAAGTGATGATAAGCGTCTGGCTATTACTGTTTCTGGTTTGTCAGGCTATATGAAAACAGAAGATTTACAAGCACTAGATGCTAGTAAGGATTTTATCCCTTATTATGAGAGTGATGGTCACCGTTTTTATCACTATGTGGCTCAGAATGCTAGTATCCCAGTAGCTTCTCATCTTCCTGATATGGAAGTGGGCAAGAAATATTATTCGGCAGATGGGTTGCATTTTGATGGTTTTAAGCTTGAAAATCCCTTCCTTTTCAAAGATTTAACAGAGGCTACAAACTACAGTGCTGAAGACTTGGATAAGGTATTTAGTCTGTTAAATATTGACAATAGTCTCTTGGAAAATAAGGGAGCTACCTTTAAGGAAGCCGAGGAACATTACCATATCAATGCCCTCTATCTCCTTGCTCATAGTGCTTTAGAAAGTGATTGGGGACGAAGTAAGATTGCCAAAGATAAGAATAATTTCTTTGGCATTACAGCCTATGATACGACACCTTACCTTTCTGCCAAGACATTTGATGATGTGGATAAGGGAATTTTAGGTGCAACCAAGTGGATTAAGGAAAATTATATCGATAGGGGCAGAACTTTCCTTGGAAACAAGGCGTCTGGTATGAATGTGGAATATGCCTCAGACCCTTATTGGGGCGAGAAAATTGCTAGTGTGATGATGAAAATCAATGAAAAACTAGGTGGCAAAGATTAGTCCTATAATTGGATATGATTTGAGTGAATAGTATGTTAAAAATCCTGATTTCAAGTCGAATCAGGATTTTTTCATTGATACAATTTTTTCAGGGTCTGGTGTGACACGGAGAGTCTTTTGTCCTGTGTAAGTTACAAAGCCGGGTTTTCCACCAGTCGGTTTGTTGAGTTTCTTGACTTCAATCATATCCACCTGAACCAGATTTGACAGGCGACCTTGAGAGAAGTAGGCGGCCAGCTCAGCTGCGTCTGTCTTGACTTCATCAGATGGGTCAAGATTGCCAGAGATGACAACATGGCTTCCAGGGATGTCCTTGGCATGGAACCAGAGTTCCTCCTTGCGGGCCATTTTAAAGGTCAATTCTTCGTTTTGAAGATTGTTGCGACCGACATAGATGATGGTCTTGCCATCACTGGCCAGATATTGTTCTGGTTTTTTACGTTTCTGGATTTTTTCTCGCTGTCTTCTGCGGATAAAGCCGGTTTGGATCAATTCTTCACGGATTTCAGCGATTTCTTCCAGCCCAGCTTGGTTGAGAACAGTTTCCACACTTTCCAGATAGAGAATGGTTGCCTTAGTTTCTTCAATCAAATCAGTCAAGTATTTGACAGCTTCTTTGAGTTTCTGATACCGTTTAAAATAGCGTTGGGCATTCTGGTTGGGAGTCAGAGCCTTATCAAGCGCAATCGTGATAGGTTGGTTGGTGTAGTAGTTGTCTAGGATAACCTGGTCTCGGTCGTTAGGCACTTGGTGGAGGAAGGTTGTCAGCAATTCCCCTTTTTGGCGAAATTCCTCAGCATTGTCAGTCGCCAGTAACTCTTTTTCTTGTTTTTTCAGCTTGTGACGATTTTTTTGAAGTTCATTTTCAACACGACGGATTAGTTCACTGGCTTGCTGTTTGACGCGGTCGCGTTCTGCCTTGTCCTTATAGTAGGTGTCCAGCAAATCAGAAAGGCTGGCAAAAGGGTCTCCCACCTGATTTGCAAAAGGAACTGGGCTGAAGGAATTCTCAGTTAAGCATGGCTTGGTTTCTTGACTGAAAAAGTTACGGAAAGTGGACAGTTTATCATGAACCAATAGACTTTCCAGTTCGTTTGCCGTATCACGACCCAAACCTTGAAAGAGGTTTTGAAGATTTTTAGCTGTCGTTTCCTGTGTTTGCAGGATTTCAAAGAGTTTCTCGTCCTTGACAGTAAAAGGATTGAGAGATTCCGTACTTGGTGGAGCGATATAGGTAGATCCAGGTAGCAAGGTGCGGTAGCTATTTTGTGAAAAGCCGACGTGTTTGATAACTTCGAGGATTTTATGACTACTTTTATCAACTAGTAGAATATTACTGTGTTTTCCCATGATTTCGATAATCAAGGTAGCCTGAATATGGTCTCCAATCTCGTTTTTATTGGAAACAGTAATTTCCACAATTCGGTCATTCTCAACCTGCTCAATCGACTCAATTAGGGCACCCTGCAAATACTTTCTCAAAACCATGATAAAGGTGGAAGGTTGGGCTGGATTTTCAAAAGTTGTTTGGGTCAGCTGAATGCGTCCAAAAACTGGATGGGCAGAAAGGAGCAGGCGATGGCTTTGGCGATTGCTGCGGATTTGCAAGACCAACTCTTGTTCAAAAGGCTGATTGATTTTCTGGATGCGACCATTCACTAACTCTCTTCGCAATTCCTCAACCATGTGGTGTAAAAAAAATCCGTCAAATGACATCGTTCTCTCCTTGTGATTGTATTCCATAGTATTATATCAAAAAGGTAGAATAAAATCATGGAAATGTGGTATAATAAAGCCAAGTAAAGAGAAACGAGAAGCACATGTATATTGAAATGGTAGATGAAACTGGTCAAGTTTCAAAAGAAATGTTGCAACAAACCCAAGAAATTTTGGAGTTTGCAGCACAAAAATTAGGCAAAGAAGACAAGGAAATGGCAGTCACCTTTGTGACCAATGAGCGTAGTCATGAACTCAATCTGGAGTACCGTGACACCGACCGTCCGACAGATGTCATCAGCCTTGAGTATAAACCAGAATTGGAAATTGCCTTTGACGAAGAGGATTTGCTTGAAAATCCAGAATTGGCAGAGATGATGTCTGAGTTTGATGCCTATATTGGGGAACTGTTCATCTCTATCGATAAGGCTCATGAGCAGGCTGAGGAATATGGTCACAGCTTTGAGCGTGAGATGGGCTTCTTGGCAGTACACGGCTTTTTACATATCAACGGCTATGATCACTACACTCCAGAAGAAGAAGCGGAGATGTTCGGTTTACAAGAAGAAATTTTGACAGCCTATGGACTCACAAGACAATAAACGAAAATGGAAAAATCGTGACCTGATATCCAGTTTAGAATTTGCCATTACAGGGATTTTTACTGCTATCAAGGAAGAACGCAATATGCGAAAGCATGCAGTGACGGCTCTCGTGGTCATCCTTGCAGGGTTTGTTTTTCAGGTGTCACGAATCGAATGGCTCTTTCTCCTATTGAGCATTTTCTTGGTAGTAGCATTTGAAATTATCAATTCTGCTATTGAAAATGTGGTGGATTTGGCCAGTCACTATCACTTTTCCATGCTGGCTAAAAATGCTAAGGATATGGCGGCTGGCGCGGTATTAGTGGTCTCTCTTTTCGCAGCCTTAACAGGCGCATTGATTTTTCTCCCACGAATCTGGGATTTAATATTTTAAACAGTAAGAGGAAATTATGACTTTTAAATCAGGCTTTGTAGCCATTTTAGGACGTCCCAATGTCGGGAAGTCAACTTTTTTAAATCACGTTATGGGGCAAAAGATTGCCATCATGAGTGACAAGGCGCAGACAACGCGCAACAAAATCATGGGAATTTACACGACTGATAAGGAGCAAATTGTCTTTATCGACACGCCAGGGATTCACAAGCCTAAAACGGCTCTAGGAGATTTCATGGTCGAATCTGCCTATAGTACCCTTCGTGAAGTGGATACCGTTCTTTTCATGGTGCCTGCGGACGAAGCGCGTGGTAAGGGGGACGATATGATTATTGAGCGCCTCAAGGCTGCCAAGGTCCCTGTCATTTTGGTGGTGAACAAGATTGACAAGGTTCATCCAGACCAGCTTTTGTCTCAGATTGATGACTTCCGTAATCAAATGGACTTTAAGGAAATCGTTCCAATCTCAGCACTTCAAGGGAATAACGTCTCTCGTCTAGTGGATATTTTGAGTGAAAATCTAGATGAAGGTTTCCAGTATTTCCCGTCTGATCAAATTACAGACCATCCAGAGCGTTTCTTGGTTTCAGAAATGGTTCGCGAGAAAGTCTTGCACCTAACGCGTGAAGAGATTCCGCATTCGGTAGCAGTAGTTGTGGATTCTATGAAACGAGACGAAGAGACAGACAAGGTTCACATCCGTGCAACCATCATGGTCGAGCGCGATAGTCAGAAAGGGATTATCATCGGTAAAGGTGGCGCTATGCTTAAGAAAATTGGTAGTATGGCCCGTCGTGATATTGAACTCATGCTAGGAGACAAGGTCTTCCTAGAAACATGGGTCAAGGTTAAGAAAAACTGGCGTGATAAAAAGCTAGATTTGGCTGACTTTGGCTATAATGAAAAAGAATACTAAGTAGAGGTGGGCACATGCCTGCTTCTTGTTTTTACAGAAGGAGGACTTATGCCTGAATTACCTGAGGTTGAAACGGTTCGTCGTGGCTTAGAAAAATTGATTCTAGGTAAGAAAATTTCGAGTATAGAAATTCGCTATCCCAAGATGATTAAGACAGATCTGGACGAGTTTCAAAAGGAAGTGCCTGGTCAAGTTGTTGAGTCAATGGGACGGCGTGGAAAATACTTGCTTTTTTACTTGACAGACAAGGTCTTGATTTCCCATTTGCGCATGGAGGGCAAGTATTTTTACTATCCAGACCAGGTTCCTGAACGCAAGCATGCCCATGTTTTCTTCCAGTTTGAGGACGGTGGAACGCTTGTTTATGAGGATGTACGCAAGTTTGGTACTATGGAACTATTGTCTCCTGACCTTTTGGACACCTACTTTATTTCTAAGAAATTAGGGCCTGAACCAAGGGAGCAAGACTTTGATTTACAGGTCTTTCAAGCTGCTTTAGCCAAGTCTAAAAAGCCTATCAAATCCCACCTCCTAGACCAGACCTTGGTAGCTGGTCTTGGCAATATTTATGTGGATGAAGTTCTCTGGCGAGCTCAGGTTCATCCAGCTAGACCTTCCCACACTTTGACGACAGAAGAAGCGTCAGCCATTCATGACCAGACCATTGCTGTTTTGGGACAGGCTGTTGAAAAAGGTGGTTCCACCATTCGGACCTATACCAATGCCTTTGGGGAAGATGGAACCATGCAGGATTTTCATCAGGTCTATGACAAGGCTGGTCAAGAATGTTCACGTTGTGGCACCATCATTGAGAAAATCCAACTAGGTGGACGAGGCACCCACTTTTGTCCAAACTGTCAAAGGAGGGACTGATGGGAAAAATCATTGGAATTACAGGAGGAATTGCCTCTGGTAAGTCAACTGTGACAAATTTTCTAAGACAGCAAGGTTTTCAAGTGGTGGATGCCGATGCAGTCGTCCACCAACTACAGAAACCTGGTGGTCGTCTGTTTGAGGCTCTAGTCCAGCATTTTGGTCAAGAAATCATTCTAGAAAATGGAGAACTCAATCGCCCTCTCCTAGCTAGACTCATCTTTTTAAATCATGAAGAACGAGAATGGTCGAAGCAAATCCAAGGAGAAATTATCCGTGAGGAACTGGCTACATTAAGAGATCAGTTGGCTCAGACAGAAGTTGTTTTCTTCATGGATATTCCCCTACTTTTTGAACAAGACTATGCCTCCTGGTTTAATGAGACTTGGTTGGTCTATGTGGATCGAGATATCCAAGTAGAACGTTTAATGAAAAGAGACCACTTGTCCAAAGATGAATCTGAATCTCGTCTGGCAGCCCAGTGGCCTTTAGAGAAAAAGAAAGATTTGGCTAGTCATGTTTTAGATAACAATGGAAATCAGGACCAGCTTCTTACTCAGGTACGTAACCTTCTTGAGGGAGGTGCACAAGATGACAGAGATTAACTGGAAGGATAATTTGCGCATTGCCTGGTTTGGTAATTTTCTGACAGGAGCCAGTATTTCTTTGGTTGTGCCCTTTATGCCCATTTTTGTGGAAAATCTAGGTGTTGGGAGTGAGCAAGCTGCTTTTTATGCAGGCTTAGCTATTTCTGTATCTGCTATTTCCGCGGCGCTCTTTTCTCCTATCTGGGGAATCCTTGCTGACAAATACGGTCGAAAACCTATGATGATTCGGGCTGGGCTTGCTATGACCATTACTATGGGAGGCTTGGCCTTTGTCCCAAATATCTATTGGCTAATCTTTCTTCGTTTACTGAATGGTGTATTTGCAGGTTTTGTTCCCAATGCAACAGCCTTGATAGCCAGTCAGGTTCCCAAGGAGAAATCAGGCTCTGCCTTAGGCACTTTGTCTACTGGAGTAGTTGCAGGTACTCTAACTGGTCCCTTTATCGGGGGCTTTATCGCAGAATTATTTGGAATTCGTACTGTCTTTTTACTGGTTGGTAGTTTTCTGTTTTTAGCCGCTATTTTGACTATTTGCTTTATTAAGGAAGATTTTAAACCAGTAGCCAAGGAAAAGGCTATTCCAACAAAGGAATTATTTACCTCGGTCAAATATCCCTATCTTTTGGTCAATCTCTTTTTAACCAGTTTTGTCATCCAATTTTCAGCCCAATCGATTGGCCCTATTTTGGCTCTTTATGTGCGTGACTTAGGGCAGACAGAGAATCTTCTTTTTGTCTCTGGTTTGATTGTATCCAGTATGGGCTTTTCCAGTATGATGAGTGCGGGAGTTATGGGCAAGCTAGGTGACAAGGTGGGCAATCATCGTCTCTTGGTTGTCGCCCAGTTTTATTCAGTTATCATCTATCTTCTCTGTGCCAATGCCTCTAGCCCCCTTCAATTAGGACTTTATCGTTTCCTCTTTGGATTGGGAACCGGTGCCTTGATTCCCGGAGTTAATGCCCTTCTCAGCAAGATGACGCCCAAAGCTGGTATTTCGAGGGTCTTTGCCTTTAATCAGGTATTCTTTTATCTGGGAGGTGTCGTTGGTCCCATGGCAGGTTCTGCAGTAGCAGGCCAATTTGGCTACCATGCTGTCTTTTATGCGACAAGTCTTTGTGTTGCCTTTAGTTGTTTCTTTAACCTGCTTCAATTTCGAACATTATTAAAAGTAAAGGAAATCTAGTGCGAGTAAAAATTAATCTCAAATGCTCCTCTTGTGGCAGTATTAATTACCTAACCAGTAAAAATTCAAAAACTCATCCAGACAAGATAGAGGTTTTAAAGTATTGTCCCAAGGAAAGAAAAGTAACCCTACATCTTGAATCTAAGTAGATTTTATGGTAAAATGATAAGGATTTTAAGGAGTTTGATATGTATAACCTATTATTAACCATTTTATTAGTATTATCTGTTGTGATTGTGATTGCGATTTTCATGCAACCAACTAAAAACCAATCCAGCAATGTATTTGATGCCAGCTCAGGTGATTTGTTTGAACGCAGTAAAGCACGCGGTTTTGAAGCTGTAATGCAGCGTTTGACAGGGATTTTAGTCTTTTTCTGGCTAGCCATTGCCTTAGCATTGACGGTATTATCAAGTAGATAAGAAAATAATGGGCAGGACTAGGTCTTTGCCTCTTTTTATTTTTAAAGGATGTTTGAGACGGTTTTACAGTAAAAGAAAATTAAAAATCTAGAAAGAAAATATGAAAGATAGAATAAAAGAATATTTACAAGACAAGGGAAAGGTGACGGTCAATGACTTGGCTCAGGCTTTGGGAAAAGATGGGTCCAAGGATTTTCGTGAGTTGATTAAAACCTTGTCCCTAATGGAAAGAAAGCACCAGATTCGCTTTGAAGAAGATGGGAGTCTGACCTTGGAAGCCAAGAAAAAACATGAGATTACTCTCAAGGGGATTTTTCATGCCCATAAAAATGGCTTTGGTTTTGTTAGTCTAGAAGGGGAAGAGGACGACCTTTTTGTAGGAAAAAACGATGTCAACTATGCTATTGATGGCGATACCGTTGAGGTCGTCATCAAGAAAGTCGCTGACCGCAATAAGGGAACAGCAGCAGAAGCCAAAATTATTGATATCTTAGAACACAGTCTAACAACCGTAGTCGGTCAAATCGTACTAGATCAGGAAAAACCTAAGTATGCTGGATACATCCGTTCGAAAAACCAGAAAATCAGCCAACCAATTTATGTTAAGAAACCAGCTCTTAAACTAGAAGGAACCGAAGTTCTCAAGGTCTTTATCGACAAATATCCAAGCAAGAAACATGATTTCTTTGTTGCTAGTGTCCTTGATGTGGTGGGGCACTCGACGGATGTTGGGATTGATGTCCTTGAGGTTTTGGAGTCTATGGACATTGTATCCGAGTTTCCAGAAGCTGTTGTCAAGGAAGCAGAAAGTGTGCCTGATGTTCCGTCTCAAAAGGATATGGAAGGCCGTCTGGATTTGAGAGATGAGATTACCTTTACCATTGACGGTGCCGATGCCAAGGACTTGGATGATGCGGTACATATCAAGGCTCTGAAAAATGGAAATCTGGAGCTTGGAGTTCACATCGCAGATGTTTCCTATTATGTGACCGAGGGTTCTGCCCTTGATAAGGAAGCCCTTAACCGCGCGACTTCTGTCTATGTGACAGACCGAGTGGTGCCAATGCTTCCAGAGCGTTTGTCAAATGGCATCTGCTCTCTCAATCCTCAAGTTGACCGTCTGACCCAGTCTACTATTATGGAAATTGATAAACATGGTCGTGTGGTCAATTACACCATTACACAAACGGTTATCAAGACAAGCTTCAGGATGACCTACAGTGATGTCAATGATATCCTAGCTGGAGACAAGGAAAAGAGACAAGAATATCAGAAAATTGTTCCAAGTATCGAACTTATGGCCAAGCTCCATGAAAGGCTAGAAAACATGCGTGTGAAACGTGGAGCCCTCAATTTCGATACCAACGAAGCGAAGATTTTAGTGGACAAACAAGGTAAGCCTGTTGATATCGTTCTTCGCCAGCGTGGTGTTGCCGAGCGCATGATTGAGTCCTTTATGTTGATGGCCAATGAAACAGTTGCCGAGCATTTCAGCAAGTTGGATTTGCCTTTCATCTATCGAATTCACGAGGAGCCAAAGGCTGAAAAGGTTCAGAAGTTTATTGATTATGCTTCAAGTTTTGGCTTGCGGATTTATGGGACTGCCAGTGAGATTAGCCAGGAGGCGCTTCAAGACATCATGCGTACTGTTGAGGGAGAACCTTATGCGGATGTATTGTCCATGATGCTTCTTCGCTCCATGCAGCAGGCTCGCTATTCTGAGCACAATCACGGCCACTATGGACTTGCTGCTGACTATTACACTCACTTTACTAGTCCGATTCGTCGTTATCCAGACCTTCTTGTTCACCGTATGATTCGGGATTACGGTCGTTCTAAGGAAATAGCAGAGTATTTTGAGCAAGTGATTCCAGAGATTGCGACCCAGTCTTCCAACCGTGAGCGTCGTGCTATCGAGGCCGAGCGTGAAGTCGAAGCCATGAAAAAGGCTGAGTACATGGAAGAATACGTAGGTGAAGAATACGATGCGGTTGTATCAAGTATTGTCAAATTCGGTCTTTTTGTTGAATTACCAAATACGGTTGAAGGCTTGATTCATATCACCAATTTGCCTGAATTTTATCATTTCAATGAGCGTGATTTGACCCTTCGTGGGGAGAAATCGGGTACAACATTCCGTGTAGGTCAGCAGATTCGCATTCGGGTTGAAAGAGCCGATAAGATGACGGGTGAGATCGACTTCTCTTACATTCCAAGTGAATTTGATGTGATTGAAAAAGGCTTGAAAGAGTCTAATCGCAGTGACAGAGGGCGTGGTTCCAGTCGTCGTTCAGATAAGAAGGAAGACAAGAGAAAATCAGGACGCTCAAATGATAAGCGCAAGCATTCTCAGAAAGATAAGAAGAAAAAAGGAAAGAAACCTTTTTATAAGGAAGTAGCTAAGAAAGGAGCCAAGCATGGCAAAGGGCGAGGGAAAGGTCGTCGCACAAAATAAAAAGGCGCGCCACGACTATACAATCGTAGATACGCTAGAGGTAGGAATGGTCCTGACTGGAACTGAAATCAAGAGTGTACGAGCTGCTCGAATCAATCTCAAGGACGGCTTTGCCCAAGTAAAAAATGGGGAGGTCTGGTTGAGCAATGTTCATATCGCTCCTTACGAAGAGGGCAATATCTGGAATCAGGAACCAGAACGCCGTCGCAAACTCTTGCTCCATAAGAAACAAATTCAAAAGCTGGAACAAGAGACTAAAGGGACAGGAATGACCCTAGTTCCCCTTAAGGCCTATATAAAAGATGGCTATGCCAAGCTCCTTTTAGGCCTAGCTAAAGGGAAGCATGACTACGACAAACGAGAGTCAATCAAACGTCGTGAGCAGAATCGCGATATTGCGCGCGTGATGAAAGCTGTTAATCAGCGATAAAAAGAGGAAATGAAAATGGAAAAACTAGTTGCCTATAAACGTATGCCTTTGTGGACTAAAGAAACCATGCCAGAGGCGGTTCAGCAAAAGCACAATACCAAGATTGGGACTTGGGGGAAGATTACTGTTGTAAAAGGAGCCCTCAAGTTTATTGAATTGACCGAAGAAGGAGAAGTTCTAGCTGAACACCTCTTTGAAGCAGGAGCAGACAATCCAATGGCGCAACCTCAAGCATGGCACCGAGTGGAAGCTGCCACAGACGATGTAGAATGGTACTTGGAATTTTATTGTAAACCTGAGGACTATTTCCCTAAGAAATACAATACCAATCCTGTTCATTCAGAAGTTCTGGAAGCTATGCAAACAGTGAAACCGGGTAAAGCCTTGGATTTAGGTTGTGGTCAAGGGCGCAATTCTCTTTTTCTAGCCCAGCAAGGATTTGATGTGACAGCTGTAGATCAAAATGAACTGGCTCTTGAAATCTTGCAAAGCATTGTGGAACAGGAAGATTTGGATATGCCTGTTGGTCTTTACGATATCAATTCAGCCAGCATCGGGCAAGCCTATGATTTTATCGTATCAACAGTTGTTCTCATGTTTTTACAAGCGGACCGCATTCCAGCTATTATCCGAAACATGCAGGAGCACACCACGGTCGGTGGTTACAATCTTATCGTTTGTGCCATGGACACGGAGGATTATCCTTGCTCAGTGAACTTCCCATTCACATTTAAAGAAGGAGAGCTAGCAGACTATTACAAGGACTGGGAATTGGTTAAGTACAATGAAAATCCAGGACATTTGCACCGTCGCGATGAGAATGGAAATCGTATTCAACTACGTTTCGCGACCATGCTAGCTAAGAAAATCAAATAAACACACATGAAGATTAGGAAATTTCCTGATCTTTTTTCTTTTTTACGAATAGATAAGATAGAAGAATTGACAAAAATACGCATTATAAGTATAATTTCAGATAGAAAGGTGACCGTAAATGCCAATCACAGGTAAGGAAATGGTAAAATTAGCTCTTGCAAATGGATGGATTGAAGTTCGTAAGAGAGGAAGTCATCATCATTTTAAGAAAGAAGGAGTTCCCTATCTTGTCACTATTCCAGTCCACGGTAATGAGGATTTAGGAAAAGGTTTAGAGAGAAAAATAGTAAAAGATTTGGGACTGTAGTTGATTTGGAAATTGTGGAGGTGTATTATGCTAAAATCTTATCCTGCTATTTTTCATAGAGAAGGCACTGGATACTGGGTTGAATTTCCGGAATTTGGAGGTGGGACTGAAGGAGAAACGCTTGAACTTGCAATGAAAAATGCTCGGGAAATGCTTGAGAGTGTTTTAGCTTCTTATATTGATGAAGGACTGGCTTTGCCTACTCCTAGTGACATTTCTAGGTTGAAAGCTCCTGATGGATTTGTGACTTTGATTCAGGTCAATCCCTTGCCTTTCGTAAAGAATAATAAGGCGATTCGAAAAAATGTTACGGTTCCAGAGTGGCTAGTCAGACTTGCAGATCGTGAGAAAGTGAACTATTCTGAAGTGTTGACACAAGCTCTTGAAAGTCGCTTGCAACTCTAATATTATAGAATGATTAAGATTAGGAATTTTCCTGATCTTTTTTCTTTTTTACGAATAATATAGAAAAGGAGGAAAATCATGTTTGTTGCGAGAGATGCTAGGGGAGAATTGGTAAATGTGTTAGAGAATAAGCTTGAGAAGCAAGCATACACCTGCCCAGCTTGTGGAGGTCAGCTCCGTTTGCGGCAAGGACCAAGTGTCCGAACCCATTTTGCCCATAAATCTTTAAAAGACTGTGATTTTTCATTTGAAAATGAAAGTCCAGAACACCTAGCCAATAAGGAATCCCTCTATCACTGGTTGAAAAAAGAGACAGAGGTTCAATTAGAATACCCGCTCCCAGAACTTAAACAGATTGCGGATGTGTTTGTAAATGGCAATCTAGTTCTAGAAGTTCAGTGTAGTCATTTGACTCAAAAAGTTCTTAAAGAGCGAAGTGAAGGCTATCGTAGTCAGGGGTACCAAGTACTGTGGTTGTTGGGTCAAAAACTGTGGCTCAAGGAGCGTTTGACTCGTCTGCAACAAGGGTTTCTCTATTTCAGTCACAACATGGGCTTTTATGTTTGGGAATTAGATAAGGAAAAACAGCTTTTAAGGCTCAAATACCTGATTCACCAAGACCTCCGTGGTAAACTCCATTATCAAATCAAGGAATTTCCCTATGGTCAAGGCAGTCTACTGGAAATATTGCGTCTTCCCTATAAGAAACAAAAAATATCTCATTTTACAGTTTCTCAAGATAGGGACATCTGTCGCTATATCCGACAACAGCTCTATTATCAAAATCCCTTTTGGATGAAAGAACAAGCAGAAGCCTATCAAAAGGGAAAAAATCTCCTAACTTATGGGCTAAAAGAATGGTATCCACAAATTCGACCACTAGTAGGCAAATTTTTCCAAATTGAGCAAGATTTGACCAGCTATTATCAGCACTTTTACACCTATTACCAAGAAAATCCCCAAAATGATTGGCAAAAGCTTTATCCACCAGCCTTTTATCAGCAATATTTCTTAAAAAATATGGTAGAATAGAAAGGATGGAGGAATCTAATGGTATTACAAAGACATGAAATAAATGAAAAAGATACATGGGATCTATCAACGATTTACCCAACTGACCAGGCTTGGGAAGAAGCCTTAAAAGATTTAACAGAACAATTGGAGACAGTAGCCCAGTATGAAGGCCATCTCTTGGATAGTGCGGATAGTCTACTCGAAATTACTGAATTTTCTCTTGAGATGGAACGCCAGATGGAGAAGCTTTACGTTTATGCTCATATGAAAAATGACCAGGACACACGTGAAGCCAAGTATCAAGAGTACTACGCCAAGGCAATGACTCTTTACAGCCAATTAGACCAAGCCTTTTCATTCTATGAACCTGAATTTATGGAGATTAGTGAGAAGCAGTATGCTGATTTCTTAGAAGCTCAACCAAAATTGCAGGTTTATCAACACTATTTTGACAAGCTCTTGCAAGGCAAGGATCACGTTCTTTCACAACGTGAAGAAGAATTATTGGCTGGAGCTGGAGAAATCTTTGGTTCGGCGAGTGAAACCTTTGCTATCCTGGACAATGCGGATATTGTTTTCCCTTATGTTCTCGACGATGATGGTAAGGAAGTTCAGCTCTCTCATGGAACTTACACACGTTTGATGGAGTCTAAAAATCGTGAGGTGCGCCGTGGTGCCTATCAAGCCCTTTATGCGACTTATGAACAATTCCAACATACCTATGCCAAAACCTTGCAAACCAATGTTAAGGTCCAAAACTACCGTGCCAAAGTTCGCAACTACAAGAGTGCTCGTCATGCAGCCCTAGCGGCAAATTTTGTTCCAGAGAGTGTTTATGACAATTTAGTAGCAGCAGTTCGCAAGCATTTGCCCCTCTTGCATCGTTACCTTGAGCTTCGTTCAAAGATTTTGGGGATTTCAGACCTCAAGATGTACGATGTCTATACACCGCTTTCATCTGTTGAATATAGTTTTACCTACCAAGAAGCCTTGAAAAAAGCAGAAGAAGCCTTGGCAGTCTTGGGTGAGGATTACTTGAGCCGTGTTAAACGTGCCTTCAGCGAACGTTGGATTGATGTTTACGAAAACCAAGGTAAGCGTTCAGGTGCCTACTCTGGCGGTTCTTACGATACCAATGCCTTTATGCTCCTTAACTGGCAGGACAATCTAGACAATCTCTTTACTCTAGTTCATGAAACAGGTCACAGTATGCATTCTAGCTATACTCGTGAAACGCAACCTTATGTTTACGGAGATTACTCTATCTTCTTGGCTGAGATTGCTTCAACAACCAATGAAAATATCTTGACGGAGAAATTATTGGAAGAAGTGGCAGACGATGCAACGCGCTTTGCTATTCTTAATAACTTCTTGGACGGTTTCCGTGGAACAGTTTTCCGACAAACTCAATTTGCTGAGTTTGAACACGCCATCCACCAAGCAGACCAAAATGGAGAAGTCTTGACAAGTGATTTCCTAAATAAACTCTATGCAGACTTGAACCAAGAGTACTATGGATTGAGCAAGGAAGACAATCCTGAAATCCAATACGAATGGGCTCGCATTCCACACTTCTACTATAACTACTATGTATATCAATATTCAACTGGTTTTGCAGCAGCCTCAGCCTTGGCTGAAAAGATTGTTCATGGTAGTCAAGAAGACCGTGACCGCTATATCGACTACCTCAAGGCAGGTAAGTCTGACTATCCACTCAATGTCATGAGAAAAGCTGGTGTTGATATGGAGAAGGAAGACTACCTCAATGATGCCTTTGCAGTCTTTGAACGTCGTTTGAATGAGTTTGAAGTCCTTGTTGAAAAATTAGGATTGGCATAAGATGGTTGAATCATATAGTAAGAATGCCAACCATAACATGCGTCGCCCTGTTGTCAAGGAAGAAATTGTAAACTTGATGCGTCAGCGTCAAAAGCAAGTTACAGGTTCTTTGAAAGAATTGGAAGACTTTGCCCATAAGGAAAATATTCCCATCATCCCTCATGAAACGGTTGCTTATTTCCGTTTTCTTATGGAAACCATGCAACCTAAAAACATACTGGAAATTGGGACGGCTATCGGTTTTTCAGCCCTTTTGATGGCTGAACATGCACCAAATGCAAAGATTACAACCATTGATCGCAATCCAGAAATGATTGGTTTTGCCAAGGAAAATTTTGCCCAGTTTGACAGTCGTAAGCAAATCACACTTCTAGAAGGAGATGCGGTGGATGTCTTATCTACCCTGACAGAGTCTTATGATTTCGTCTTTATGGATTCTGCCAAGTCTAAATACATCGTCTTTCTGCCAGAAATCCTCAAACATTTGGAAGTTGGAGGTGTGGTTGTTTTGGATGATATTTTCCAAGGTGGTGATGTTGCCAAGGACATTATGGAAGTTCGTCGTGGCCAGCGAACCATTTATCGAGGACTTCAAAGACTATTTGACGCAACCTTAGACAATCCAGGACTCACCGCAACATTAGTACCTCTGGGGGACGGCATTCTCATGCTTCGTAAAAATGTAGCAGATGTTCAATTGCCTGACAGCGAATGATTTTCAGAAAAATTTAAGAAAATATAGTAAAATAGATAGGGTAACACTTATCTCAAAGGAGTAGACATGAAGAAAAAATTATTGGCAGGAGCCATTACACTATTATCAGTAGCAACTTTAGCAGCTTGTTCGAAAGGTTCAGAAGGGGCAGACCTTATCAGCATGAAAGGAGATATCATCACAGAACATCAATTTTATGAGCAAGTGAAAAGCAATCCTTCAGCTCAACAAGTGTTGTTGAACTTGACCATCCAAAAAGTATTTGAGAAGCAATATGGCTCAGAAGTAGATGACAAAGAAGTCAATGATACTATTGCCGAAGAAGAGAAACAATATGGTGAGAACTACCAACGTGTCTTGTCACAAGCAGGAATGACCCTTGAAACACGTAAAGCTCAAATTCGTACAAGTAAATTAGTTGAGTTGGCAGTTAAGAAGGCAGCAGAAGCTGAATTGACAGATGATGCCTATAAGAAAGCATTTGACGAGTACACTCCAGATGTAACGGCTCAAATCATCCGTTTGGACAATGAAGACAAGGCTAAAGAAATTCTTGAAAAAGCTAAAGCTAGTGATGCAGACTTTGCTCAATTAGCTAAAGATAACTCAACTGATGAGAAAACCAAAGCGAATGGTGGAGAAATCACCTTTGATTCTGCTTCAACAGAAGTACCAGAACAAGTTAAGAAAGCGGCATTTGCTCTAGATGTAAACGGCGTTTCTGATGTGATTACAGCCACTGGTACACAAGCCTACAGCAGCCAATATTACATTGTAAAACTGATTAAGAAAACAGAAAAATCATCTAATATCGATGACTACAAAGAAAAATTAAAAACTGTTATCTTGACTCAAAAACAAAATGATTCATCATTTGTTCAAAGTATTATCGGAAAAGAATTACAAGCAGCCAATATCAAGGTTAAGGACCAAGCCTTCCAAAATATCTTTACTCAATATATCGGTGGTGGAGATTCAAGCTCAAGTAGTTCATCAAAAGAATAAAACAGAAAAGAGCCAAGTGCTCTTTTTCTTATGACAAAAATGGTCTATCTGATGGATAAGAGTTTTTTTCTTTCGGAAAAAATGGTATAATAGCAATCAAAACTAGAAAACAAACGGAATTTGGGAAGCAATTGTGTTGTTCTCATTAGATTGGTGATACTATGAAGATTAGTAAAAGGCACCTATTAAATTATTCTATTCTAGTTCCTTACTTACTTTTATCTATTTTGGGCTTGATTGTGGTTTATTCGACAACCAGTGCTATTTTAATTCAAGAAGGCCAAAGTGCACTGCAATTGGTCCGAAGTCAGGGACTATTTTGGATATTTAGTTTGATACTGATTGCCTTGATATATAAGTTGAGACTGAATTTTTTAAGAAACGAACGTCTTTTATTTATCGTTATGTTCGTTGAGCTGATTCTTTTAGTTTTGGCTCGTTTGATTGGTATTCCTGTCAATGGAGCCTATGGCTGGATTTCTGTAGGACCTTTGACCATTCAGCCAGCCGAATACTTGAAAATTATTATTATTTGGTATTTAGCAAACAGATTTTCCAAACAACAAGAGGATATAGCTATTTATGATTTTCAAGTTTTGACACAGAATCAGTGGCTTCCTCGTGCGTTTAATGACTGGCGCTTTGTTCTCTTTGTACTGATTGGGAGCCTTGCTATTTTCCCAGATTTGGGGAATGCTTCTATTTTAGCTTTGGTTGCCTTGATTATGTATACGACTAGTGGTATCGCTTATAGATGGTTTATTGCCTTTTTGGGAATTTTGGTTGGTATTTCAGCCCTATCCTTATCAGCTATTTCTATGATTGGGGTTGATAAGTTTTCAAAAATTCCAATATTTGGCTACGTTGCTAAGCGTTTCAGTGCCTACTTTAATCCCTTTGCTGATTTGGCAGGAGCAGGCCACCAACTCGCAAATTCCTACTTTGCCATGGTAAATGGTGGTTGGTTTGGTCTAGGCTTAGGAAATTCAATTGAAAAACGGGGTTATTTACCAGAGGCCCATACAGATTTTGTATTTTCAATTGTCATCGAAGAATTTGGATTTGTAGGGGCCAGCTTGATTTTAGCACTTGTTTTTTTCCTTATTTTACGAATCATCCTAGTCGGAATTCGTGCTAAGAATCCCTTTAATTCCATGATGGCGATTGGGGTTGGGGGGATGATGTTGATCCAGGTCTTTGTCAATATCGGTGGAATTTCTGGTATTATTCCTTCGACAGGAGTAACCTTTCCTTTCTTATCGCAAGGAGGGAATAGTCTTCTGGTCTTGTCTGTAGCCATCGCCTTTGTCTTAAATATTGATGCAAGTGAAAAGCGTGCTCAATTGTATGAGGAGTTAGAAGCTCACTCCTCAAACTATATGTAGAGCTGATAGTGGAAAGGATTACCTATGTCTCTTCAAAAATTAGAAAACTATAGTAATAAAGCTGTCGTGCAAGAAGAAGTATTGATTTTAACAGAATTGTTAGAAGATATCACTAAAAATATGCTTGCCCCAGAGACTTTTGAAAAAATCATGCAGTTGAAAGAATTGTCAACTCAAGAAGATTATCAAGGCTTGAACCAATTGGTTACTAGCCTGACAAATGATGAAATGGCTTATATTTCACGCTATTTCTCTATCTTGCCCCTCTTGATTAATATTTCAGAAGACGTGGATTTGGCCTATGAAATCAACCACCAAAATAATATCGATCAAGATTATCTTGGTAAGTTATCAGCAACTATCAAAATGGTTGCAGAAAAAGAAAATGCGGTTGAAATTCTAGAACACTTGAATGTTGTCCCTGTTTTGACAGCTCATCCAACACAAGTGCAACGTAAGAGTATGCTGGATTTGACCAACCATATCCATACCCTCTTGCGTAAGTACCGTGATGTGAAATTAGGCTTGATCAATAAGGAAAAATGGCATAATGATCTCCGTCGTTACATTGAGATTATCATGCAGACAGACATGATTCGTGAAAAGAAATTGAAAGTTACCAATGAAATCACGAATGTTATGGAATACTACAATAGTTCATTCCTGAAAGCTGTTCCTCATTTGACTGCTGAGTACAAGCGCCTGGCTAAAAAACATGGCTTGGAGTTGAAACATCCTAAACCAATTACCATGGGAATGTGGATTGGTGGGGACCGTGATGGGAATCCTTTTGTTACAGCAGATACCTTGAAACAATCTGCTATGACTCAGTGTGAAGTCATCATGAACTACTACGATGAAAAGATTTACCAACTTTATCGTGAGTTCTCTCTCTCAACCAGTATTGTCAATGTCAGCAAGCAAGTCAGAGAAATGGCTCGTCAATCTAAGGATAACTCGATTTACCGTGAAAAAGAGCTGTATCGTCGTGCCTTGTTTGATATTCAATCAAAAATCCAAGCAACAAAAGCTTATCTGATTGAGGATAAGGAAGTTGGAGCTCGTTATGAAACAGCCAATGACTTTTATAAGGACTTAGTTACTATCCGTGATTCCCTTTTGGAAAACAAGGGTGAAGCACTAATTTCTGGTGATTTTGTTGAGTTGATTCAGGCAGTTGAAATTTTTGGTTTCTATTTGGCATCTATTGACATGCGTCAAGATTCAAGTGTCCATGAGGCCTGTGTAGCCGAACTCTTGAAATCAGCAGGCATTCATTCGCGTTATAGCGAACTAAGTGAAGAAGAAAAATGCCAGCTTCTCTTGAAAGAATTGGAAGAAGATCCACGTATTCTTTCTGCCACTCATGTTGAAAAATCAGAGTTACTTGAAAAAGAATTGGCTATCTTTAAGGCTGCTCGTAATTTGAAAGATAAGTTGGGTGATGATGTTATTCGTCAGACAATTATTTCACATGCAACCAGCGTATCAGACATGCTGGAATTGGCAATCTTGCTAAAAGAAGTAGGGTTAGTTGATAAAGAAAGAGCCCGTGTCCAAATCGTTCCTCTCTTTGAGACAATTGAGGACTTGGATCACTCAGAAGAAACTATGAGAGAATACCTTTCTCTTCCTCTTGCTAAGAAATGGATTGCTTCGCGTAATAACTACCAAGAAATCATGCTTGGCTACTCTGATAGTAATAAAGATGGTGGTTACCTTTCATCATGTTGGACTCTCTACAAAGCTCAACAACAATTGACTGCTATTGGAGATGAATTTGGCGTTAAGGTTACCTTCTTCCATGGCCGTGGTGGTACTGTTGGTCGTGGTGGTGGCCCAACCTATGAAGCTATCACGTCTCAACCGCTTAAGTCTATCAAGGATCGTATCCGTTTGACGGAGCAGGGTGAAGTAATTGGCAATAAATACGGTAACAAAGATGCCGCCTACTATAACCTTGAAATGCTAGTATCTGCAGCCATTAACCGTATGATTACGCAGAAGAAGAGCGATACCAATACATCCAATCGTTATGAAGCCATCATGGACCAAGTAGTGGACCGTAGTTACGATATCTACCGTGATTTGGTCTTTGGTAATGACCATTTCTATGATTATTTCTTTGAGTCAAGTCCAATCAAGGCTATTTCAAGCTTTAATATTGGTTCTCGTCCAGCTGCTCGTAAGACGATTACTGAAATCGGTGGTTTGCGTGCTATCCCTTGGGTCTTCTCATGGTCACAAAGCCGTGTCATGTTCCCTGGTTGGTATGGAGTTGGTTCAAGTTTCAAAGAATTTATCGATAAGAATCCAGAAAATATCGCTATCCTACGAGATATGTACCAAAATTGGCCTTTCTTCCAGTCACTTCTTTCAAATGTTGACATGGTCTTGTCAAAATCAAATATGAATATCGCTTTTGAATATGCCAAACTTTGTGAAGATGATCAAGTAAAAGCAATTTATGAGACTATTCTAAATGAATGGCAAGTTACCAAGGAAGTCATCTTGGCTATCGAAGGTTACGATGAACTCTTGGCTGAAAATCCATATCTAAAAGCAAGTTTGGATTACCGTATGCCTTACTTTAATATTCTCAACTATATCCAGTTGGAGCTGATTAAACGTCAACGTCGTGGAGAATTATCAAGCGATCAAGAAAAATTAATCCATACAACCATCAACGGAATTGCGACAGGATTGCGTAATTCAGGCTGATACCCATCAAACTTCCTCTTTTCCATAGGGGAAGTTTTTGATATTTCAAAAAAATGCTAAAAGAGTCTTGACAAGTAGTTAAAAAATGATATAATTTAACCATTCAGAAAAGTAATCATATAAACTTTTTAGAGAGTCTGTGGTAGCTGAAAACAGATAAGTGGTGATGATGAAAATTGGGCTGAATGTTATTTAGAATTTGAAATCATAAAAATTCGGTGAGCACACCTTACAGTGCATCTCGTTATTGCGAGACAGAGCGATAGGGAAATTCCCTATAATTGAGGTGGTACCGCGCATCGACGTCCTCACACAAGTTTTTTGTGTGAGGACTTTTTTGATGGAGGTTAGTATGGAAAGAAAACGATGGCGTCGCTTGTTTAGATAAGTGAAGTAGTTTAAAGGAATTAAAAAGGAGAAATAGAATGAAAAATAAACGTTTAATTGGAATTATCGCTGCATTAGCAGTCTTAGTAGCAGGAAGCTTGATTTACTCTTCAATGAATAAACCAGAAGCTAAGAATGAGAAGAAAGTTGCCAAAGTTGGTGTCCTTCAGTTTGTGAGCCATCCATCTCTTGACTTGATTTATAAAGGGATTCAAGATGGACTTGCAGAAGAAGGCTATAAAGATGATCAGTTGAAAATTGACTTTATGAACTCAGAAGGTGACCAAAGTAAGGTTGCGACCATGAGTAAACAATTGGTTGCGAATGGTAATGATCTTGTGGTTGGTATCGCAACACCAGCTGCTCAAGGTTTGGCTAGTGCAACAAAAGATCTACCTGTTATCATGGCTGCTATTACAGACCCAATCGGTGCGAACTTGGTTAAAGATTTGAAAAAACCAGGTGGCAACATTACAGGGGTATCAGACCACAACCCAGCTCAACAACAAGTTGAACTCATCAAGGCTCTGACACCAAATGTGAAAACAATCGGTGCTCTTTACTCAAGTAGTGAAGACAATTCAAAAACACAGGTAGAAGAATTTAAAGCTTATGCTGAAAAAGCAGGTTTGACAGTAGAAACGTTTGCAGTTCCTTCAACAAATGAAATTGCTTCAACAGTTAACGTTATGACTAGCAAGGTTGATGCTATCTGGGTTCCAATTGATAACACTATTGCTTCAGCCTTCTCAACTGTTGTATCAAGCAACCAATCAGCTAAAAAACCAATCTACCCAAGCGCAACTGCCATGGTAGAAGCAGGTGGTTTGGCATCCGTTGTAGTTGACCAACATGATCTTGGTGTGGCAACTGGTAAAATGATTGCTCAAGTTTTGAAAGGTGCAAAACCAGCTGATACACCAGTCAATGTCTTTTCAACTGGTAAATCAGTAATCAATAAAAAATTGGCACAAGAACTAGGTATTACGATTCCTGAATCTGTTCTAAAAGAAGCAGGACAAGTGATTGAATAATCTGTAATGGAGGAGTTGGGGACATCTCCTCCAATTTTTTACAATAGAAATCATATAGAAAAGGTTAAGAAACAGATGATATTATCTATTATTTCTCAAGGATTTGTCTGGGCTATTTTAGGTCTGGGAATCTTTATGACATTTAGGATTTTAAACTTTCCAGATATGACGACAGAAGGTTCCTTCCCTCTTGGGGGAGCTGTTGCTGTCACTCTGATAACCAAAGGTGTAAATCCCTTTTTAGCGACACTTGTTGCTGTAGGAGCAGGTTGTTTGGCTGGAATGGCAGCAGGTCTTCTTTATACAAAAGGGAAGATTCCAACCTTGCTCTCAGGGATTTTGGTGATGACTTCTTGTCACTCTATCATGCTCTTGATTATGGGACGTGCAAATTTAGGCTTGCTTGGAACTAAGCAAATCCAGGATGTCTTACCTTTTGATTCAGACTTGAACCAACTCTTGACAGGTCTTATCTTTGTCAGTCTTGTCATTGCTCTCATGCTCTTTTTCTTGGACACTAAACTTGGACAAGCCTATATTGCTACAGGTGACAATCCTGATATGGCTAGAAGTTTCGGAATTCATACTGGACGCATGGAGCTCATGGGCTTGGTCTTATCAAATGGGGTGATTGCCCTTGCAGGTGCCCTCATTGCCCAGCAAGAAGGCTATGCTGATGTTTCTCGAGGAATTGGTGTCATCGTTGTGGGGCTTGCAAGTTTGATTATTGGAGAAGTTATCTTCAAGAGTTTGAGCTTGGCAGAGCGTTTGGTTACCATCGTTGTAGGTTCTATTGCCTATCAATTCTTAGTATGGGCAGTTATCGCGCTTGGCTTTAACACAAGTTACCTTCGTCTATACAGTGCAGTGATTTTAGCAGTCTGCCTCATGATTCCAACATTTAAGCAAACCATCTTGAAAGGAGCCAAGTTAAGCAAATGACAGCAATTGTAGAATTAAAAAATGCAACCAAAGTCGTTAAAAATGGCCTTGATGAAGAAAAGATTATTTTAAATGATGTTTCCTTAGAAATTTTTGAACAGGACTTTATCACGATTTTAGGTGGAAATGGTGCTGGAAAATCAACTCTCTTTAACACTATTGCAGGAACCTTGTCATTAACCAGTGGAACCATCCGTATTTTGGGTGAAGATGTTACCAAATTTTCACCAGAGAAGCGAGCTAAGTATTTGTCACGTGTTTTTCAAGATCCCAAAATGGGAACAGCTCCTCGTATGACGGTGGCTGAAAATCTTTTAATTGCCAAGTTTCGTGGTGAAAAGCGTGGACTGTTTCCGAGACGTCTGGCTAGTTATAAGGATGAGTTTCAGGCTACTATTGAAAAAGTAGGAAATGGTCTTGAGAAACACTTGAATACACCGATTGAGTTCTTATCCGGTGGACAAAGACAGGCCTTGAGTCTTTTGATGGCAACCTTGAAACGTCCTGAATTACTCTTGTTGGACGAGCATACTGCGGCCCTGGATCCAAAGACCAGTGTCGCACTCATGGAATTGACGGATGAGTTTGTCAAGAAAGATCAGCTGACAGCCCTTATGATTACCCACCATATGGAAGATGCTCTCAAATATGGCAATCGTTTAATTGTTATGAAAGAAGGACGAATTATCCAAGATTTGAACCAAGAAGAAAAAGCAAAAATGAAAATCTCTGATTATTATCAACTCTTTGAATAAAGTAGGGAAAATGAGTGAAATGGTTTACTTTTTTTCTGAAATAAAGTATACTATATAAAGTAAACTATGATAACATGGAGGTATTGTGTATGGTTGACAAACAAGTCATTGAAGAAATCAAAAACAATGCCAACATTGTGGAAGTCATAGGAGATGTGATTTCTTTACAAAAGGCAGGACGGAACTATCTAGGGCTCTGTCCTTTTCATGGTGAAAAAACACCTTCTTTCAACGTTGTTGAGGATAAGCAGTTTTACCACTGTTTTGGTTGTGGTCGCTCAGGTGATGTCTTTAAATTCATCGAGGAGTACCAAGGGGTTCCCTTTATGGAGGCTGTCCAAATCTTAGGTCAGCGTGTTGGGATAGAGGTGGAAAAACCGCTTTATAGTGAGCAGAAGCCCGCCTCCCCCCACCAAGCTCTTTATGATATGCACGAAGATGCTGCCAAATTTTATCATGCTATTCTCATGACAACGACCATGGGGGAAGAGGCCAGAAATTACCTCTATCAGCGTGGTTTGACAGATGAAGTCCTCAAACATTTTCGGATTGGTTTAGCACCTCCAGAACGAAACTATCTCTATCAACGTTTGTCTGGTCAGTATCGTGAAGAGGATTTTCTAGATTCAGGATTATTTTACCTCTCGGATGCCAATCAATTTGTAGACACTTTTCACAATCGGATTATGTTTCCCTTGACCAATGATCAGGGAAAGGTCATTGCCTTCTCAGGTCGTATCTGGCAGAAAACGGATTCACAAACTTCTAAGTATAAAAATAGCCGATCGACTGCAATTTTTAACAAAAGTTACGAATTATATCATATGGATAGGGCAAAAAAATCTTCTGGTAAAGCCAGTGAGATTTACCTCATGGAAGGGTTCATGGATGTTATTGCAGCCTATCGGGCTGGAATCGAAAATGCTGTCGCGTCTATGGGTACGGCCTTGAGTCGTGAGCATGTTGATCATCTGAAAAGGTTAACCAAGAAGTTAGTTCTGGTATATGATGGCGATAAGGCTGGGCAAGCAGCGACATTGAAAGCTTTGGATGAAATCGGCGATATGCCTGTGCAGATCGTCAGCATGCCTGATAACTTGGATCCAGATGAGTATCTACAAAAAAATGGTCCAGAAGATTTGGCCTATCTATTAACGAAAACTCGTATTAGTCCGATTGAGTTCTACATTCACCAGTACAAGCCTGAAAATAGTGAAAATCTGCAGGCTCAGATTGAGTTTATTGAAAAAATAGCTCCCTTGATTGTTCAAGAAAAGTCTATCACTGCTCAAAACAGCTATATTCATATTTTAGCTGACAGTCTGGCGTCCTTTGATTATGCCCAGATTGAGCAGATTGTTAATGAGAGTCGACAGGCACAAAGGCAGAATCGCATGGAAGGAATTTCCAGACCGACGCCAATTACTATGCCTGTCACCAAGCAGTTATCGGCTATTATGAGGGCAGAAGCCCATCTACTTTATCGAATGATGGAATCTCCTCTTATTTTGAATGATTACCGTTTGCGAGAAGACTTTGCATTTGACACACCTGAATTTCAGGTTTTATATGACTTACTTGGTCAGTATGGAAATCTTCCTCCAGAAGTCTTAGCAGAACAGACAGAGGAAGTTGAAAGAGCTTGGTACCAAGTCTTAGCTCAGGATTTACCTGCTGAAATGTCACCTCAGGAACTTAGTGAAGTAGAAATGACTCGAAACAAGGCTCTCTTGAATCAGGACAATATGAGAATCAAAAAGAAGGTGCAGGAAGCTAGCCATGTAGGAGATACCGATACAGCCCTAGAAGAATTGGAACGTTTAATTTCCCAAAAGAGAAGAATGGAGTAATAATGGCAACAAAACAAAAAGAAGTAACAACATTTGACGTACAAGTAGCAGAATTTATCCGTAATCATAAACAAAAAGGGACAGCAACAGACGATGAAATCAATGCTAGTCTAGTTGTTCCTTTTACCTTGGATGCTGATGGGATTGAAGATCTCTTGCAACGAATTCAGGATGCAGGGATTTCAATCACAGATAACGAAGGAAATCCAAGTGCGCGTGTTCTTAGTGCAGAAGAAGAGCCCGAACTTAGCGATGAGGACTTGATTGGATCAACTTCGGCTAAGGTCAATGACCCTGTCCGTATGTACTTGAAAGAAATCGGGGTCGTTCCTCTCTTGACCAATGAAGAGGAAAAAGAATTGGCGCTTGCTGTTGAAGCTGGTGATATCGAAGCCAAACAACGTCTTGCGGAAGCCAACCTTCGTTTGGTTGTTTCCATTGCCAAGCGTTATGTCGGCCGTGGTATGCAGTTCCTTGACTTGATTCAAGAAGGGAATATGGGCTTGATGAAGGCGGTTGACAAGTTTGACTATTCTAAAGGATTTAAGTTCTCAACTTATGCAACTTGGTGGATTCGTCAGGCTATCACTCGTGCTATTGCAGACCAAGCTCGTACTATTCGTATCCCAGTCCATATGGTTGAAACGATTAACAAACTTGTTCGTGAACAGCGTAATCTCCTTCAAGAATTGGGACAAGATCCAACGCCAGAACAAATCGCAGAACGTATGGATATGACACCAGACAAGGTCCGTGAAATCTTGAAGATCGCTCAAGAACCAGTATCTCTTGAAACTCCTATCGGTGAAGAGGATGATAGCCACCTTGGGGATTTTATCGAAGATGAAGTGATTGAAAATCCAGTTGATTACACAACTCGTATCGTCTTGCGTGAGCAGTTGGATGAGGTCTTGGATACTCTTACAGACCGTGAAGAAAATGTTCTACGTCTCCGTTTCGGGCTAGATGATGGAAAAATGCGCACCCTTGAAGATGTGGGTAAAGTCTTTAACGTAACCCGTGAGCGTATCCGTCAGATTGAAGCCAAGGCTTTGAGAAAACTACGCCAACCAAGTCGCAGCAAACCGCTTCGTGATTTTATTGAAGACTAAGAGTGAGGATAAATATGGCTTATACAGAAGAGCAAATTGAGAATATCAAAACACGCATTTTAACAGCCTTGGAAGAAGTCATCGACCCTGAGTTGGGAATCGATATTGTTAATCTTGGTTTGATTTATGAGATTCGTTTTGATGGCGACACAGGTCAAACAGAGATTGATATGACTTTGACAACTATGGGTTGTCCCCTGGCAGATCTTTTGACGGACCAGATTTATGATGCCATGACAGAGGTGCCAGAAGTAACTGATACTGAGGTTAAATTAGTTTGGTATCCAGCCTGGACGGTTGAAAAAATGAGTCGCTATGCCCGCATTGCCTTAGGCATTAAGTAAATAGATAAAAGAATGTGAGAGACTAGAGGAAAAGCGAGGAAATTTCCCCTTCTTTTCCTCTAGTCTCTCCTTTCTTTTGCTGATTTTATTCAAAGAAAATGATATAATAGTAGTTATGGAAAAAAAGAAATTACGCATCAATATGTTGAGTTCAAGTGAGAAAGTAGCAGGACAAGGAGTTTCAGGTGCCTACCGTGAATTAGTTCGTCTTCTTCATCGTGATGCCAAGGATCAATTGATTGTTACAGAAAATCTTCCAATCGAGGCAGATGTGACTCATTTTCATACGATTGATTTCCCCTATTATTTATCAACCTTCCAAAAGAAACGCTCAGGGAGAAAAATTGGCTATGTGCATTTCTTGCCTGATACACTTGAGGGGAGTTTGAAGATTCCATTTTTCTTAAAGGGAATTGTCAAACGCTATGTATTTTCTTTTTACAACCGGATGGAGCACTTGGTGGTGGTCAACCCGATGTTTATTGAGGATTTGGTTGCGGCTGGTATTCCACGTGAAAAAGTGACCTATATCCCTAACTTTGTCAATAAGGAAAAATGGCATCCTCTTCCGCAAGAAGAGGTAGTGAGACTGCGAACAGATCTAGGTCTTAGTGATAATCAGTTTATCGTAGTAGGCGCTGGGCAAGTTCAGAAACGTAAAGGGATTGATGACTTTATCCGTCTGGCTGAGGACTTGCCTCAAATTACCTTTATTTGGGCGGGTGGTTTCTCTTTTGGGGGCATAACAGATGGCTATGAACGCTATAAGAAAATAATGGAAAATCCCCCTAAAAACTTGATTTTTCCAGGTATCGTGTCGCCAGAGCGAATGCGCGAGTTGTATGCCCTAGCGGACCTTTTCTTGTTGCCTAGTTATAATGAGCTATTTCCTATGACTATTTTAGAGGCTGCGAGTTGTGAGGCTCCTGTTATGTTGCGTGATTTGGATCTCTATAAGGTAATTTTGGAGGGAAATTATCGGGCGACAGCAGATAGAGAAGAGATGAAAGAAGCTATTTTGGAATATCAAGCCAATCCTGCTACCTTAAAAGAACTTAAAGAAAAGGCTAAGAATATTTCTAGAGAGTATTCAGAAGAGCATCTGTTACAAATCTGGTTGGACTTTTATGAGAAACAAGCCGCTTTAGGGAGAAAGTAAAAAGAGAGGTAATCTATGCGAATTGGTTTATTTACAGATACCTATTTTCCTCAGGTTTCAGGTGTTGCGACCAGTATTCGAACCTTGAAAACAGAACTTGAAAAGCAAGGGCATGCTGTTTTTATCTTTACAACGACAGATAAGGATGTCAATCGTTATGAAGATTGGCAAATTATCCGTATTCCAAGTGTTCCCTTTTTTGCTTTTAAGGACCGCCGCTTTGCCTATCGAGGCTTCAGCAAGGCGCTTGAAATTGCTAAACAGTATCAACTGGATATTATCCATACTCAGACAGAATTTTCTCTTGGCTTGTTGGGGATTTGGATTGCGCGTGAATTGAAGATTCCAGTTATCCATACCTATCACACCCAGTATGAAGACTATGTGCATTATATTGCCAAGGGGATGCTGATTCGTCCGAGTATGGTCAAGTACCTAGTTAGAGGTTTCTTGCATGATGTGGATGGGGTTATTTGTCCGAGTGAGATTGTCCGTGACTTGCTATCTGACTATAAGGTCAAGGTGGAAAAACGGGTTATTCCAACTGGGATTGAATTAGCTAAGTTTGAGCGTCCTGAAATCAAGCAGGAAAATTTGACAGAACTGCGTAGTAAACTAGGAATTCAAGATGATGAAAAGATGTTGCTTAGTCTTTCCAGAATTTCCTATGAAAAAAATATTCAAGCAGTACTAGCAGCCTTTGCAGAAGTTCTGAAAGAAGAAGACAAGGTTAAACTGGTGGTAGCTGGGGACGGTCCTTATTTGGATGACCTCAAAGAGCAAGCCAAAAAACTAGAGATTCAAGACTCAGTCATCTTTACTGGCATGATTGCTCCTAGTGAAACGGCCCTTTACTATAAGGCAGCAGATTTCTTCATCTCGGCATCGACAAGTGAAACCCAAGGTTTGACCTACTTGGAAAGCTTGGCTAGTGGAACACCAGTCATCGCACATGGAAATCCTTATCTGGATAATCTCATCAATGATAAGATGTTTGGAACCTTGTACTATGGAGAACATGATTTGGCTGGAGCTATTTTAGAGGCCTTGATTGCTACGCCAGATATGAATGAGCATACCTTATCAGAGAAATTGTACGAGATTTCAGCTGAGAACTTTGGGAAACGAGTGCATGAGTTTTATCTGGATGTCATTATTTCAAATAACTTCCAGAAAGATTTGGCTAAAGATGATACGGTTAGTCAGCGTATCTTTAAAACAGTTTTGTATCTTCCGCAACAGGTGGTTGCTGTGCCCGTAAAAGGCTCTAAACGCATGCTGAAGGCTTCAAAAACACAGTTGATCAGCATAAGAGATTATTGGAAAGACCATGAAGAATAGAAAGAGGAAAAGCTATGAAAAAACAATTAATGAGAAGTGGTCGTGATAAAAAGATTGCTGGTGTTTGTGCCGGTGTGGCCCATTATTTAGATATGGATCCAACTATCGTTCGAGTCATTTGGGGTGTCCTTGCTTGCTGTTACGGAGCAGGAATTGTAGCTTATATCATTTTATGGATTATTGCACCTGTAGCAACTGACTATTGAAAACTAGCTCAATTCATGCTAAGATAATAGAAAATAGAATGTAACGAAGGAGAGAAAAATGGCATTTGGAGATAATGGAAATCGTAAAAAAACCTTGTTTGAGAAAATAACCTTGTTTATCGTGATTATCATGCTAGTAGCAAGTTTATTGGGAATTTTTGCAACTGCAATTGGTGCCCTCAGTAATCTATAAAATAGATTCAAGAAAATTTAGTGACTGGGATTTCCCAGCCCTTTTTTAAAGTGAGAAGAAAAAATGAGTATGTTTTTAGATACAGCTAAGATTAAGGTCAAGGCTGGTAATGGTGGCGATGGCATGGTTGCCTTTCGTCGTGAAAAATATGTCCCTAATGGAGGTCCTTGGGGTGGTGATGGTGGTCGTGGAGGCAATGTGGTCTTCGTTGTAGACGAAGGACTACGTACCCTCATGGATTTCCGCTACAATCGCCATTTCAAGGCTGATTCTGGTGAAAAAGGAATGACCAAAGGGATGCATGGTCGTGGTGCCGAGGACCTTAGAGTTCGAGTGCCACAAGGTACAACTGTTCGTGATGCAGAGACTGGCAAGGTTTTGACAGATTTGATTGAACACGGGCAAGAATTTATCGTAGCCCATGGAGGTCGTGGTGGACGTGGGAATATCCGCTTTGCGACACCAAAAAATCCTGCACCGGAAATCTCTGAAAATGGAGAACCAGGTCAGGAACGTGAGTTACAATTAGAACTAAAAATCTTGGCAGATGTTGGTTTAGTTGGATTCCCATCAGTAGGGAAATCAACACTTCTAAGTGTTATCACCTCAGCTAAACCTAAAATTGGTGCCTACCACTTTACCACTATTGTACCAAATCTAGGTATGGTTCGCACCCAATCAGGTGAATCCTTTGCAGTAGCCGACCTGCCAGGTTTGATTGAAGGGGCTAGTCAAGGTGTCGGGTTGGGGACTCAGTTCCTCCGCCACATTGAGCGTACACGTGTCATCCTCCATATCATTGATATGTCAGCTAGTGAAGGTCGTGATCCTTATGAGGACTACCTAGCTATCAATAAGGAGTTGGAGTCATACAATCTTCGCCTCATGGAGCGTCCACAGATTATTGTAGCCAATAAGATGGATATGCCTGAGAGTCAGGAAAATCTTGAAGAATTTAAGAAAAAATTGGCTGAAAACTATGATGAATTTGAAGAGTTACCAGCTATTTTCCCAATTTCTGGTTTGACCAAGCAAGGTCTGGCAACGCTCTTGGATGCTACAGCTGAATTGTTAGATAAGACACCAGAATTCTTGCTCTACGACGAGTCAGATATGGAAGAAGAAGCTTACTATGGATTTGACGAGGAAGAAAAAGCCTTTGAAATTAGTCGTGATGACGATGCGACATGGGTACTTTCTGGTGAAAAACTCATGAAACTCTTCAATATGACCAACTTTGATCGTGACGAATCAGTCATGAAATTTGCCCGTCAGTTACGTGGTATGGGGGTTGATGAAGCTCTTCGTGCGCGTGGTGCTAAAGATGGCGATTTGGTCCGCATTGGTAAATTTGAGTTTGAATTTGTAGACTAGGAGACTGATATGGGAGATAAACCGATATCTTTCCGAGATGCGGATGGCAATTTCGTTTCTGCCGCAGACGTTTGGAATGAAAAGAAATTGGAAGAACTATTTAATCGTCTCAATCCAAATCGTGCCCTGAGATTAGCACGAACTAAAAAAGAAAATCCATCTTAAATACGTAAGATAAAACTTCAATTATCAGTCAAGTTAACTGTAACAAATAGAAGCTAAGATCGAGAAAGGGCAAAGTTTGTCCTTTCTTTTCACTTATAAAATATAGTATATTGGAATAGAATATGAACAAATCTATTAGGAAATTCAAATCAAATTTCTGACAAGGATTTAGAATTCGTATCGTCCTATTCCAGTTTCAAAATACTATACTTTTTCTATTGAAAAAGAATTTTTTTACAAAAATAGTTGGTTATTTAGTTTATTTATGCTATAATAGGAGCAATTATTTTTAGGAGGTGTCAGTATGTCTTATTTGTTTGAGATATTACCGAGTTTATTGAGCGGTGCAAGCATGACGTTACAGGTATTTGCACTGGTCTTGATTTTTTCTATTCCCTTGGGCGTTTTGATTGCCTTTGCTTTGCAAGTCCATTGGAAGCTCCTCCATCATCTGATTAATATTTATATTTGGATCATGCGAGGGACACCCTTGCTCTTGCAATTGATCTTTATCTATTATGTGTTACCAAGCATTGGGATTCGTTTGGATCGTCTTCCTGCGGCTATCATTGCCTTTGTTTTGAATTATGCGGCTTACTTTGCTGAAATCTTCCGTGGAGGGATTGATACCATTCCTAAAGGTCAATATGAGGCTGCCAAGGTCTTGAAGTTTAGTCCCTTTGATACAGTGCGCTATATTATTTTGCCTCAGGTGACCAAGATTGTTCTCCCTAGTGTATTTAATGAGGTTATGAGTTTGGTCAAGGATACCTCTCTGGTCTATGCTCTAGGAATTTCAGACCTTATCTTGGCTAGTCGCACAGCTGCCAACCGTGATGCTAGTCTGGTTCCTATGTTCTTGGCAGGAGCCATTTACTTGATTTTGATTGGGATTGTGACAATCATTTCCAAAAAAGTTGAGAAGAAGTACAGTTACTATAGATAGGAGGCTGCCATGTTAGAATTACGAAATATCAATAAAGTCTTTGGTGAAAAGCAAATTTTATCTAATTTCAGTCTAAAAATTCCTGAAAAGCAAATCCTAGCTATCGTTGGACCTTCTGGTGGAGGTAAGACAACCCTCTTACGTATGCTTGCAGGTCTTGAAACCATTGATTCAGGGCAAATCTTTTATAATGGAGAATCTTTAGAATTGGATGAACTGGAGAAGCGCAATCTACTAGGATTTGTATTCCAAGATTTTCAACTTTTCCCTCATTTATCCGTTCTAGACAATTTGACCTTATCTCCTGTGAAAACCATGGGAATGAAGCAGGATGAGGCTGAGCAGAAGGCGCGTGGTCTTTTGGAACAATTAGGACTGACAGGGCACGCAGATGCTTATCCCTTCTCACTATCTGGTGGACAAAAGCAGCGCGTGGCCTTGGCGCGTGCTATGATGATTGATCCAGAAATCATTGGCTACGATGAACCAACTTCTGCCCTGGATCCAGAATTACGCTTGGAAGTGGAAAAACTAATCTTGCAAAATAGGGAACTTGGCATGACGCAGATTGTGGTTACCCACGATTTGCAGTTTGCGGAAAATATCGCAGATCAGATTCTCAAGGTTGAACCCAAGTAGGAGGTGCCAATGACTAATAAGAAAATTGCTTTAGTGCTGGTTTCGCTCCTGACCCTCTTTTTAACTGCCTGTACTCAGAAGGCTAGTGATCCCAAGCAAGATAACTGGGATAAGTATCAAGAGCAGGGAACCATTACTATTGGTTTTGACAATACCTTTGTACCCATGGGATTTGAAGAAAAGAATGGACAATATACAGGCTTTGATATTGATTTGGCACAAGCTGTCTCAGATAAATTAGGTTTCAAGGTTCAATTTCAGCCAATCGACTGGGATATGAAGGAGACAGAACTGCAAAATGGAACCATAGATGTCATTTGGAATGGCTATTCTGCCACTGATGAACGCCGAGAGAAGGTTGCTTTTAGCATTCCTTATATGGAAAATCAGCAGGTTCTGGTTGCTAAGAAAAGCCAGCAGATTCATTCTGTAGAGGATATGAAGGATAAGACCTTGGGAGCCCAAGCCGGTTCCTCTGGTTATTTAGACTTTGAAGCCCAGCCAGATTTATTGAAAAATCGTGTCAAAGACCAGAAGGCTAATCAGTACCAGAGTTTCAATGAAGCCTTGATTGATTTGAAAAATGACCGGATTGATGCCTTGTTGATTGACCGAGTGTATGCTAATTATTACCTCCAGTCTGAAGGTATATTAAATGACTACAATGTCTTTTCAGCAGGATTTGAAAGTGAATCCTTTGCGGTCGGAGTTAGACCTGCTGACAAAAGATTACTGCAAGCTTTAAACCAAGCCTTTATCGCACTACACCAAGAAGGAAAGTTCCAAGAAATCAGCCAAAAATGGTTTGGAGAAGATGTAGCAACTAAAGAAGTGAAAAGTAGAGATTGAGTGTTTCCTCAATCTTTTTTTATATCGAAAAATCCCCTGGCAAGTACCAGAGGATAAGCGTTTATTTCATTGTTGGGAAGAGTAATACATCACGGATAGTTGTTGTATCAGTGAGGAGCATGCAGAGACGGTCGATACCGATTCCCAAACCACCTGTTGGAGGCATACCATATTCAAGAGCCTCAATGTAGTCGTAGTCGATGCCTGTCGCTTCATCGTCACCAAGTTCTTTGGCTTTAGCTTGGGCTTCAAAACGGCTAAGTTGGTCGATTGGGTCGTTCAACTCAGTAAAGGCATTACCGTACTCCTTAGTCATGATGAAGAGCTCGAAACGGTCAGTAAAGCGTTCGTCTTCAGGATTTTTCTTCGCGAGTGGAGATACAGCTACTGGATGGCCATAGACAAAGGTTGGTTGGATCAAGGTTTCTTCAACAAACTCTTCAAAGAAAGCATTGATAATGTGACCAACTTCAGTGTAGTGTTTCTCAACTGGCACTTTCTTCTCAGCAGCGATAGCTTTAGCTTCTTCCAAAGTCATATGTTGCCAGAAATCTACACCAGTAATTTCTTTGATAGCATCCACCATGTGAACACGTTTAAATGGTTCATTGATCTTGATTTCAGTACCTTGATAGTTAACTGGACCATCTCCCTTAACTGATTTAGCAGCGTGTTGGATAATACCTTCAGTCAAGTCCATGATATCTTGGAAGTCAGCATAAGCTTGGTAAACTTCGATAGAAGTGAACTCAGGGTTATGTGTAGCATCCATTCCTTCGTTACGGAAGATACGGCCAATCTCATAGACACGTTCCATACCACCAACGATAAGGCGTTTTAAGTGAAGCTCAGTTGCGATACGAAGCACCATATCAATGTTTTGGGCATTGTGGTGAGTGATAAATGGACGAGCAGCAGCACCACCAGCTTCGTTGTGAAGAACAGGTGTTTCTACTTCAAGGAATCCTTTTTGGTCAAGGTAACGACGAATTTCAGAGATGATTTTTGAACGAGTGACAAAACGCTCAAAGCTTTCACGGTTAGAAATCAAGTCAAGGTAACGTTTACGGTAAATTGTTTCAACGTCTGTCAAACCGTGGAATTTCTCTGGAAGTGGACGAAGAGCTTTAGACAAGTGTGTAATGTGAGTCGCCTTGATAGAGAGTTCTCCCATATCTGTACGCATCACTTCACCTTCGACACCAAGGAAATCACCAAGGTCTGCTTTTTTGAAGATTTCGTAGTTTTCTTCACCGACAGCATCCTTACGAACGTAGATTTGAATCTGGCCTTCACGGTCTTGAAGGTGGGCAAAACCAACTTTACCTTTACCACGTTTAGTTACCAAGCGTCCTGCGATAGTAGCTGTTTCGTTTTTATCGTGTAATTGTTCTTTATCGAGGTCAGCATATTTATCTTTTAATTCTTGTGAATTTGCAGTGCGTTCAAAACGTTTTCCAAAGGGATCGATTCCTTGTTCACGGAGCGCAGCCATTTTTTCACGGCGAACGATCTGCTGGTCATTTAGTTCTTCCATATGTTCTGTTGACATGGGATCCTCCTAGTTTTACTCAAAATTGAATACGATGAGTCATTTTTTGCGATACTCCCATTTTATCATAAATAACCAAGAAATTCACGGATAATCTTTCAAAACTAAAAAGAACTTGACGCTAAAATCGGCTCTATAATATTTGTAGTGGGTAAATCCCCTATGGATCTTATGGAGCCTATTTTGTTGTAGAAAAAAAGTCCCATAAGATCTATAATGAAAAGTGACCAAACAACTCATTAGAAAGATTCATATGGAACAATTACATTTTATCACAAAACTGCTCGATATCAAAGACCCTAATGTCCAAATTATGGATGTTGTTAATAGAGATACCCACAAGGAAATCATCGCCAAACTGGATTATGAGGCCCCATCTTGTCCTGAATGTGGAAGTCAAATGAAGAAATATGACTTCCAAAAACCATCGAAAATTCCTTACCTTGAAACAATTGGTATGCCTACCAGAATCCTCCTTAAAAAGCGTCGTTTCAAGTGCTATCATTGCTCGAAAATGATGGTCTCACAGACCTCTCTCGTCAAGAAAAATCACCAAATCCCTCGTATCATCAACCAAAAAATTGCGCAAAAATTGATTGAAAAGACTTCTATGACCGATATTGCCAATCAGCTGGCCATTTCAACTTCAACTGTCATTCGCAAGCTCAATGACTTTCACTTTAAGCATGACTTTAGCCGACTTCCTGAGATTATGTCCTGGGACGAGTATGCCTTCACTAAGGGAAAGATGAGTTTCATTGCACAAGACTTTGATAATCTCAACATTATCACCGTTTTTGAAGGTAGAACACAGGCTGTCATACGAAATCACTTTCTTCGATACGATAGAGCTGTTCGTTGTCAGGTGAAAATCATTACGATGGATATGTTTAGCCCTTACTATACCTTAGCTAAACAGCTTTTTCCAAGCGTTAAAATCATTCTAGATCGTTTTCACATTGTCCAACATCTCAGCCGTGCTATGAGTCGTGTTCGTGTCCAAATCATGAATCAATTTGAGCGAAAATCCCATGAATACAAGGCCATCAAGCGCTACTGGAACTCATCCAGCAGGATAGTCGTAAACTGAGTGATAAACGATTTTATCGCCCTACTTTTCGCATGAACTTAACGAATAAAGAGATTCTAGACAAGCTTTTGAGCTATTCAGAAGATTTGAAACACCACTACAATCTCTATCAGCTTTTACTTTTTCACTTCCAAAATAAAGAGCCTGACAAATTTTTCGGACTTATTGAGGACAATCTTAAGCAGGTTCATCCTCTTTTTCAGACTGTCTTTAAAACCTTTCTCAAGGATAAAGAAAAGATTGTCAACGCTCTTCAACTACCCTATTCCAACGCCAAATTGGAAGCAACCAATAATCTCATTAAACTTATCAAGCGAAATGCCTTTGGTTTTCGGAACTTTGAAAACTTCAAAAAACGGATTTTTATCGCTCTGAATATCAAAAAAGAAAGGACAAATTTCGTCCTTTCTCGATCTTAGCTTTTCTTCAACCCACTACAGTTGACAAAGAGCCCTAAAATCAAGTTCTTTATTGATAAGAAGTATCATTCCATGTATCAAGAGTGAATTTTTCAAAATCATGGGTTTCTAGGATGGTCAGGCTGGCATTTGCTAGACCGCCATCTTTACGAAGAAGAGGCTCTTTATAACCTAGAAGAGTACGAAGACTGGCAGTAAGATTGGCGCCGTGACCGACAATTAAAATACGCTCAGCAGGACCATCTTTTAATGATTTGACAAATTGGATGGTCCGTTGCGTGGTGCTATAGAGGGATTCGGCTCCGAACATTTGAGTGTCAAACTTGGCAAGATTAGAACGGAAAGCCTGGATCTGTTGCGGGTAAATAGCTTCCAAGGTTGCGATTTTCAAACCTTCTAATTTCCCCAGCTGCCATTCACGGAGATTCGGAACGCATTTTAAAGGACAGGGTGTCTGGAGTTGACTTTGGATAATCTCAGCAGATTTGACTGCTCGAGGTAAATCACTTGCATAAATCTGATCAAAAGGAATTTCCTTGAGATACTGGCCGAGTTTTTTGAGGGTGTCAATGGATTCAGGAAGAAGGGGAGAATCGCCACTAGCACCTTGAAAGCGTCCTTCCTGATTCCAGACGGTGCGGCCGTGGCGGACAAAGTAGAGTTTCATTACTTGCTGTCCTCCAAGATATCTGCAAAGTCAGCCTTTACAAAGCTAGCCAAATCTTGTGGTGCGACGATAATGCTGTGACCAACTTCCCCAGCAGAGACAATCATTTGATCTAAGTCTAGAGCAATCTTATCGATAAAAATGGGGTAATTGTGTTTCTGACGAATGCCGACAGGATTATTGGCTCCATGAATGTAGCCAGTTGTTTTTTCCAAGTCCTTTTGTGGAATCATGCTCACTTTTTTATTGCCAGAAATTTTTGCTAGTTTCTTTTCAGACAAGTGCTGAGTGATAGGCAAAATTCCAATAATCGGTCCTGTCTTGTCTCCTAAAAGAGCCAAGGTTTTGAAAATCTGATCTCGTTCATAACCTTGCGGAAGTTCTCCTTCAAGCGCATTGATTTGAATCCCTTGATGTGGGATACCTGCTTTAGACAGGATTTGTTCTACTAATGTTTTTTTTACTTTAACTTTTTTTGCCATTATTTATACTTATCCTCCAATTGGCTCATCCAAATACCAAGCCAGATTCCCAAGGCAAAGAAGAAGGCGATGATGACATAACCAACAAGAGAAAGGCCTGTGTATTGGATGCTTTCAGCGTTTCCTGCATTTGGAATCAAGATCAAAAGGGTACTAGAAAGGACGATACCGATGATGAAATGATAGACGCGTGAGTGGTAGTTGTTTAAGGCATAATCCATCAATTTTGAAAAAATGATGAGAGTTGCGCCTGCTCCGATTCCAATCGGGAAGAAAGTTCCCAAGAGGTCAAAGGTTTTAAAACCAGTCAACATAGGAGCATAGAGACCCAAAATCAAAAGTAGATTTGATGGGCTGAGGCCAGGAACCAATACACCAAGAGCCAGTAGTGCCCCTGCTAGAACGAAATTAAGAAAGCTTGCACTTAAGGTTCCAACAACAAAATTTAAGGCATAGAGACCTAGTCCAGAAATGATAAAGGTTGCCCAGAACCAAGCTAAATCAATCTTGTCTCGATCAGATTCTCTAGTTGATTCTTTGAGGAGGCTAGGAACAGTACCAATGATGGCACCCGCAAAGCTCCATAAGACAAAGACCTGATAATTTTCAAGCATGTATTCAATCGGGTAAGAAAATAAGCCGATTCCCAGAAGCATACCGATGGCAACTGGAATAAAGTATAAAACATTTTCTTTAAAGTCTTTAAAGGGATGGGCCAGAAAGCCAATCATCCGTTCATAAATTCCTAAGATTGCTGCTAGAACTCCTCCGGAAATTCCCGGTAAGATAAATCCAATAGCAATCACAATCCCTTTAATAAGGCGTGCAAACCATGAGAGCATATGTTTCCTCCAACTATTTCTATTTCAAAAAATCCTTACTATATTGTATCACAATCGAACACAAAAAGAAAAAGCAAATGCTAAACAAATGCTTTTATGGCTTTAAAAAGAGTTTTCTAAAAGTTTCTTCTTTGTTTTTTAAGGAAGAGATGACGTTGATATCCAAATCGTGGTCAAAACCAGCAATTTTTCCTTTAGAAGTGTACTGGTGGATGTCGTAATCTAAGTCCGTATTAGGTTTGCTTTCGAAAAATCCAGTATTTGAACCATAGGAAGGAATCCAAACAGACGTAAATTTGCCTGTATCAATACTGTGTTCTTCCATGAAATATACACCAACGTAGATTCCGATGTTTTTAGCACCAAGTGATTCTAGCTTTGCTCGAAAGGCTTCAACACCCTCGTTCATATTGGACATGGTTTTTTCTTCCACGTCTAGCCAATAGTAACTAGGGCTGTATGGTGAAGAGGCGTTATAAAAAACTTCAGCGGCTTTTTCCATTTCTTGGACATTTTTTCCAGCTAAATAAGCATAGACACCAACTGGGACATTTCGTTTTTGAAACTCAGTGATATGGGTCTTAAAGGCCTTATCAACACCATTAACATAGGAGGCATCGTTCTCTTTGGACGTTTGAGCACCACTATGGACGCGAACAATAGCTCCAGAAATGTTTTGGGAGAGAGTATCGTAATTAATTTCCTCAGGACGCTGCCAACCAGAAACATCAATTACTGGTTTATCTATATTATGTAGCGCTTGTGTCTCTACTTGCGCGATATTTGACTTTGTTTTTACAGGATGGTCCTCAAAACGAGGGCGATTCAGGATTAAAATGAAAATCATAATCCCAAAAAAACCAAATAAAATAAGCGGATTAATTTTCTTTCTCATATCTCATAATTTTACCTTAAAAATGAAAAAAAATCAAAAAAAATACTCAAAAAATGGGTTAAGGAAAGGACTTTGGAGCATTTTTTCATTCAAGGGAGCGGAATGATTTGAAATATGGTATAATAAAAGGGAATTTCTAGAGAAAAGAGAAGATTATGTCAAATTATGCCATTATTTTAGCAGCGGGTAAAGGAACTCGCATGAAATCTGATTTGCCAAAAGTGTTACACAAGGTTGCGGGTATTTCGATGTTGGAACACGTTTTCCGTAGTGTGGGAGCTATCCAGCCTGAAAAGACAGTAACAGTTGTGGGACATAAGGCAGAATTGGTTGAGCAGGTCTTGGCTGGACAGACAGAATTTGTGACTCAATCTGAACAGTTGGGGACTGGCCATGCAGTTATGATGACAGAACCTATCTTAGAAGGTTTGTCAGGGCACACCTTGGTCATCGCAGGAGATACTCCTTTAATCACTGGTGAAAGCTTGAAAAACTTGATTGATTTCCACATCAATCATAAAAATGTGGCGACTATCTTGACTGCTGAAACGGATAATCCTTTTGGCTATGGACGAATTGTGCGTAATGACAATGCTGAAGTTCTTCGCATTGTGGAGCAGAAGGATGCTACAGATTTTGAAAAACAAATCAAGGAAATCAACACAGGAACTTACGTTTTTGACAACGAGCGTTTGTTTGAGGCTTTGAAAAATATCAACACCAATAACGCTCAAGGCGAATACTATATTACAGATGTCATTGGTATTTTCCGTGAAGCTGGTGAAAAAGTTGGTGCTTATACTTTGAAAGATTTTGACGAGAGTCTTGGAGTAAATGACCGTGTGGCTCTTACGACAGCTGAGTCAGTTATGCGTCGTCGCATCAATCACCAGCACATGGTCAATGGCGTTAGCTTTGTTAATCCAGAAGCAACTTATATCGATATTGATGTTGAGATTGCTCCTGAAGTTCAAATCGAAGCCAATGTTACCTTGAAAGGCCAAACGAAAATTGGTGCCGAGACTGTTTTGACAAATGGAACGTATGTAGTGGATAGCACTATCGGAGCAGGAGCTGTCATTACCAACTCTATGATTGAGGAAAGCAGTGTTGCAGACGGCGTCACAGTAGGACCTTATGCCCACATTCGTCCTGGTTCAAATCTAGCTGCCCAAGTCCATATTGGAAACTTTGTTGAAGTTAAAGGCTCTTCAATCGGTGAGAATACCAAGGCTGGACATTTGACTTATATTGGAAACTGTGAAGTGGGTAGCCACGTTAATTTCGGTGCAGGGACTATTACAGTTAACTACGATGGTAAAAACAAATATAAGACAGTCATTGGTAACAATGTCTTTGTTGGTTCAAATTCAACCATTATTGCCCCAGTTGAGTTAGGAGACAATTCTCTCGTTGGTGCTGGTTCAACTATTACCAAAGACGTGCCAGCGGATGCTATTGCAATTGGTCGTGGTCGTCAGGTCAACAAAGACGAATATGCTACACGCCTCCCTCATCATCCTAATAATCAGTAGGAGCCTATCATGGAATTTGAAGAAAAAACGCTTAGCAGAAAAGAAATCTATCAAGGACCAATATTTAAACTGGTTCAAGATCAGGTTGAATTACCAGAAGGCAAAGGAACTGCCCAACGTGATTTGATTTTCCACAATGGAGCTGTCTGTGTTTTAGCCGTAACGGATGAGCAAAAACTCATCTTGGTCAAGCAGTACCGTAAGGCTATCGAGGCTGTCTCTTACGAAATTCCAGCCGGAAAATTAGAAGTAGGAGAAAATACAGACCCTGTAGCAGCAGCCCTTCGTGAATTAGAGGAAGAAACAGCCTATACAGGGAAGTTAGAACTCTTGTACGATTTTTATTCAGCTATTGGCTTTTGTAATGAGAAGTTAAAACTATACCTAGCAAGCGATTTGACAAAGGTGGAAAATCCTCGTCCCCAGGATGAGGATGAAACCTTAGAAGTCCTTGAAGTGAGCTTAGAAGAAGCTAAGGAATTAATCCAATCAGGTCATATTTGCGATGCCAAGACAATTATGGCTGTTCAGTATTGGGAATTGAACAAAAAATAGAGGAGGTCAGTATGGGTAAACCTTTATTAACGGATGAAATGATTGAAAGAGCTAATAGAGGCGAAAAAATTTCGGGTCCCCCTTTGCTTGATGATGAAGAGACCAAGATTTTACCAACCTCTTCTTCCCGGTTTGGTTATGCCAATCCTAAGGGGCATGGTTTTAGCCAAGAAACCTTGAAAATTCAGGTCGAACCGTCTATTCATAAAAGCCGTCGCATTGAAAATACCAAGAGAAATGTCTTCAATTCTAAATTGAATAAAATCTTATTTGCAGTCATCTTTCTCTTGATTTTGCTTGTCTTAGCAATGAAACTTTTGTAATAGAAAAGGAATTGAAATGAAAATAGGAATTATTGCGGCTATGCCAGAAGAACTGGCTTATTTGGTCCAGCATTTAGAAAATGCCCAAGAGCAAGTTGTTTTGGGGAATACCTATCACACAGGAACCATTGCCTCTCATGAAGTCGTTCTTGTAGAAAGTGGAATTGGTAAAGTCATGTCTGCTATGAGTGTGGCGATTTTGGCAGATCATTTCCAAGTGGATGCTTTGATTAATACGGGATCTGCTGGGGCAGTAGTAGAGGGTATCGCTGTTGGGGATGTTGTGATTGCTGAAAAATTAGCCTATCATGATGTGGATGTCACAGCCTTTGGCTATGCTTATGGACAAATGGCGCAACAACCGCTTTATTTCGAATCAGATAAAAACTTTGTCGCTAAAATTCAGGAGAGTTTATCTCAATTGGACCAGAACTGGCATCTTGGTTTGATTGCCACAGGAGATAGTTTTGTTGCAGGAAATGATAAGATAGAAGCGATTAAGTCCCATTTCCCAGAAGTTTTAGCCGTTGAGATGGAGGGGGCATCTATTGCTCAGGCAGCGCATGCTCTTAATCTTCCAGTCTTAGTTATCCGAGCTATGAGTGACAATGCCAATCATGAAGCAAACATCTCTTTTGATGAGTTTATTATCGAAGCTGGACGTCGCTCTGCCCAAGTCTTATTAGCCTTTTTGAAGGCCTTAGATTAAGCGAAAATTTGACAGTTTTTCTAGCTTATGATAAGATCTAAGTAAAGAAAAGCTAGAAAACGTTTCAGAGGATATTATGAGTATTGAAATGACCGTCAGTGAGATTGCAGAGGTCTTAGGATTATCTCGTCAAGCAATCAATAACCGTGTCAAAGAATTACCAGAAGAAGACACAGATAAAAATGACAAAGGGGTAACAGTCGTTACCAGAAGTGGCTTGATTAAGCTAGAAGAAATCTATAAAAAAACGATTTTTGAAGATGAGCCTGTCAGTGAAGATGTCAAGCAACGTGAACTGATGGAGATTCTAGTGGACGAAAAGAATGCAGAAATTCTCCGTCTTTATGAACAATTAAAAGCCAAGGATCGTCAGTTATCAGAAAAAGACGAGCAGATGCGTATCAAAGACCGTCAGATTGCTGAGAAAGACAAACAACTCGATCAGCAGCAACAATTGACCCTTCAAGCCATGAAGGATCAAGAAAATCTTAAGCTAGAGCTGGACCAAGCAAAAGAAGAAGTCCAATCCACTAAGAAAGGCTTTTTTGCTCGTTTATTTGGAGGATAATCAAGGAGCTGTTTAGGTTAAATGCTAACCTGATGGCTTCTTTTATTTCTAAATAGTATAGTTGCTCAATTAATACTCAATGAAAATCAAATAGCAAACTAGGAAGCTAGCCGCAGGCTGCTCAAAGCACTGCTTTGAGGTTGTAGATAAGACTGACGAAGTCAGTTACATATATCTACGGCAAGGCGAAGCTGAAGCGGTTTGAAGAGATTTTCGAAGAGTATTAAATAACAGTAGAGGAGAGATAGAGAATGGAACGATTAGAAGATTACATTGCTTTCGATTTAGAATTTAATCAGCATGAAGGGCAAACACACTTGATTCAAGTATCGGCAGTGCGTTTTAGAGATGGTCAGGAAATCGATGCCTATGATTCCTATGTTCATACTAGTGTGCCTCTAAAGAGTTTTATCAATGGATTGACTGGGATTACAGCTGAGACTTTAAAAGATGCCCCTCCAGTGGAGGAAGTTATAAAAGATTTCCAAGAGTTTGTGGGTTCTTTACCCATGGTTGGATACAATGCTGCTAAAAGTGATTTGCCTATTTTAGTGGAGCATGGTTTAGATTATAGCCAACAGTACAAGGTGGATTTGTATGATGAAGCTTTTGAACGTCGGAGTTCGGATTTACATGGTATTGCCAATCTCAAATTGCAAACTGTTGCCTCATTTCTCGGATTTCAAGGTCAGTCCCATAATAGTTTAGAGGATGCTCGGATGACGGCGCGTGTTTACGAGTCCTTTCTAGAGTCGGATCAAGCTAGAGAATTGTTAGAGACAGAAAGTAGCCTATCAAACAATCCTTTTGGAGGCTTGGACTTGTCTCAATTATTTGACTAGGAGTGCCTATGAAATCTGAAAAACCTAAAAATCTAGGTTTTAGGAAAATCTACTTTAATCTAGATAAAATTCTCTTTCTCTTTTTCTTGATATTTATGATGATTGAGTTTGTCTGGTTACCACTTAATTCTTGGATTGCTGGACTTTTACTCCGTCAGACAGGTTATCTCTTTCTTTCATACAACAATATTTTCGCCATTATAAAGGGTTCTCCCTTTGTTAGTCTTGCTTTATTTGTTTTGGTAATCGTTAATTTACTGATCGCCTATTACCAGATAGGACTTCTCTTTATCGGAGCTCGACACCTCCTCTATCACGAAAGGAGGACCTTGCTGGAGTACAGTCGCAAGGTCTTTCGCCAAAGTTTATTGTTTATGAAGCAAGTGACGATTTCCAAAATGGCCTTTATCTTCTTTTATGTCATGATGCTCTTTCCATTGATTCGAAAGATTTTAAAGATTTATTACCTCAATAAAATTGTCATTCCGGAATTCATAGTAGCCTATGTAGAAGATAAGTACTGGTTGGTCGGTTTGGTAATCACTGTTCTAGCCTTGTTGCTGTTCTACATTTCAATACGTTTGATGTTTGCCCTACCCCAGCTTTTATTTGAGAAAAAAACAGTCAAAGAAGCAGTCAAATACAGTCTAGAGAAGACAAGAAAGCACTCCTGGTTTTATATCTGGAACTTGCTTTGGATTATCGTCAAAACGTACCTATTTTTCATTCTTTTATTGATTCCAATCTTGGCAAGTCAGACACTGATGGATGGTTTGACCCATAGGGAATCTCTTGTGCTGGGAATTATCAACTTTGTCTTGATTAAGAATTTCCACTATATGGCCTTGACTTACTTTCTCATTAAGTTTGTTTCTTTTTTGACAGGGGAGGAACTAGAAATCACACCAAGGAGAAAGAAAGACCACTGGATGAGATGGGGAGTGATGGGATGTGCTGGTATCTTTTTCGCTCTTGAGGGTTATGTTTATTTAGAAGCTCCAGTTGCCAATAAACCTTTAATTATCTCTCACAGGGGAGTATCTAATAAGAATGGTGTGCAAAATACAGTCCAATCTTTAGAAAAGACGGCTCAGTTATCTCCAGATTTCGTTGAGACGGATGTTCAGGAAACAAAAGATGGCCAGTTTGTCATGATGCATGATGCCAATATCAAGAATCTGACAGGAGTTAATGCCAATCCTCAGGATCTAACTTTGGATGAATTAACCAAACTTGATATTTCTGAAAATGGCTATCATGCCAAGGTATCTAGTTTTGATGACTACCTTAATAAAGCCAATGAATTGCATCAGAAACTTCTTATTGAGATTAAAACCAGTCGAAAAGATAGCCCAGATATGATGAAACGCTTTATGGAAAAATATGGACCTGTTCTTAAGCAGAATGGTCACCAAATGCAGTCCTTAGACTACCATGTGATTGACCAGGTGTTGGCCTATGACTCACAAATTCCAGTCTATTTCATCCTTCCTTATAATAGTATTTTCCCAAGAACGAAAGCTACAGGTTACACCATGGAGTATTCAACTTTAGATGAAAATTTTGTCAACAAGCTTTGGAATACGGATCAGAAATTGTACGTGTGGACCATTAATAGTTCGGAGTCTTTTGATAAATCAGTTCATTTGGGAGCGGATGGTATGATAACAGATGACTTGGAAATGGTTCAGGAGCAGGTTACCATTGCCCAAGAAGACCCAGAGTACACGGATTTACTGTTTAAACAGGCCATGGAATTCTTTAATTTTTAGTAAAAAAAGAGGTTGATCAAAAACTCACCTCTAAAATAGTAAAAAAACGAGCGATGTATCAGTTGGATATGCTCGTTTTTTTTATGTCATGCTTTATATAGTAGATTGAAATAAGATGTGAACAAATCGATTAGGAACGTCAAATTAATTTCTAGAAATATTTTAACAGCCGTAACGTAGTATTCTAGATTCAATGCACTATAATTGAAAAAAGAATAAAACAGGAAGTAATTCCTATGAAGTGGTTGAACTAGGTTATTTATGTTAGATGTAAAAGGGTTACTAACTTCTGCGTGAAGAAGGCTTTCGAATTTATGTCAAACAGAAAATGGATCTTGCCCCCTTGGGGCAGATGAGAGAGTATTGTTGGCATGTGCAGAGTTTATGTTAGAAATAAATAATCTGTCATAACATAGCTAGGATTTATCTTTATGAGTATGAAGCTCACAAAATTGGTCAAGAATCTAGCATCTAAAACATCAATTATACAAAAACACAGTCTCTCTTTGCCTTGATTGTGGTCAAGACAAAGAGAGACTGTGTGGTTTTATTTTTGAGTTAATTTTCTTAAATCATGTGCTTACTGAGGATTACTTTTATTTTCTGAAGTAGGAGTATTATTGGACTGTTTTTCATTTTCAGTAGCGGGTTTACTTGGAGTAGGAGCAGAAGAATCCGGAGTTGCTGTTTTCTGCTCTTCTTTTTTCTCTTCCTTGACGCTGGATTTTGGCGTTTCTTCTTGTTGTGTTTTTTCTTGAGTGGTGTGATTTTCTTTATTAGGACTGGTGTTTTCCTTAGGGGATTCCTTTTGGATTTCTTTGACAATGGTTGTCGTCTGGCTTGTCGTAGGTTCTTTTTTAGTATCTTTATTATTATCCAAGGCGTTCATAATCGTGATACTTGCGGTAATCAAGCCAAGGATACTACCAATTGTAGCAACGGTTTTTTGAAAGACCGTGAAGCCTTTTTTGATATGTTCTGTTTTTGGTTTTGAAGTTCTACGATAATTAGACATACATTCTCTCCTTTAATTAAAATTTATTATACCGCAATTCTTTAAAAAAATCTTAAAAAAAGAGGAATTGCCCTTTCTTGTCGCAGGCTCCGTTTCATGATACAATAGAAGGAGTGATTTTAGAAAGCGTGAGAAAACATGATTTACTTTGATAATTCGGCGACGACCAAGCCTTATCCAGAAGCCCTTGAAACCTATATGCAGGTGGCTTCAAAAATTTTAGGAAATCCATCTAGTCTCCATCGTTTGGGAGACCAGGCAACACGAATCTTAGATGCTTCCCGTCAACAGATTGCAGATTTGATTGGCAAGAAAAGTGACGAAATCTTCTTTACCTCTGGTGGAACAGAAGGGGATAACTGGGTCATCAAGGGTGTAGCCTTTGAAAAAGCCCAGTTTGGCAAGCACATCATCGTATCAGCTATTGAACATCCGGCAGTCAAAGAGTCAGCCCTCTGGTTGAAATCTCAAGGTTTTGAAGTGGATTTTGCTCCAGTAGATGAGAAAGGATTTGTGGATGTTGAAGCTCTAGCAGGTTTGATACGACCTGATACGACTCTCATTTCTATCATGGCTGTGAACAATGAAATCGGCTCTATCCAACCTATTGAGGCTATTTCAGAACTCTTGGCAGACAAGCCGACTATTTCCTTCCATGTTGATGCGGTTCAGGCACTTGCTAAGATTCCAACTGAAAAGTATCTAAATGATAGAGTGGATTTTGCGACCTTCTCTAGTCATAAGTTTCATGGTGTCCGAGGTGTTGGTTTTGTCTATATCAAGTCTGGTAAGAAAATTACGCCTCTTTTGACAGGTGGTGGTCAGGAGCGCGATTATCGTTCGACAACTGAAAATGTGGCAGGGATTGCAGCGACAGCCAAGGCCCTCCGTTTGTCTATGGAAAAGCTAGATATCTTTACTAGCAAGACTGGGCAGATGAAGGCAGTGATTCGCCAAGCTCTTCTCGACTATCCGGATATTTTTCTCTTCTCTGATGAGGAAGGCTTTACCCCTCATATCCTGACTTTTGGAATTAAGGGTGTTCGAGGTGAAGTCATCGTTCACGCCTTTGAAGACTATGATATTTTCATTTCCACAACCTCTGCTTGTTCGTCCAAGGCTGGTAAACCTGCAGGTACCTTGATTGCTATGGGAGTGGACAAAGATAAGGCCCAATCAGCTGTGCGTCTTAGCCTAGACCTTGAAAATGATATGAGTCAGGTCGAGCAGTTTTTGACCAAGTTAAAATTAATTTACAATCAAACTAGAAAAGTAAGATAGGAGCATTCATGCAGTATTCAGAAATTATGATTCGCTACGGAGAGTTGTCAACCAAGGGTAAAAACCGTATGCGTTTCATCAATAAACTTCGCAATAATATTTCGGACGTTTTGTCTATCTATCCCCAAGTAAAGGTAACCGCAGATCGCGACCGTGCCCACGCTTACCTCAATGGGGCGGATTACACAGCAGTTGCAGAATCACTTAAGCAAGTCTTCGGGATTCAAAATTTTTCTCCAGTATATAAGGTTGAAAAATCTGTAGAAGTTCTGAAGTCTTCTGTGCAAGAGATTATGCAGGACATCTACAAGGAAGGGATGACCTTTAAGATTTCTAGCAAGCGTAGCGACCACAACTTTGAACTTGATAGTCGTGAACTCAACCAAACGCTTGGAGGAGCTGTTTTCGAAGCAATTCCAAATGTGCAAGCTCAGATGAAAAATCCTGACATCAATCTTCAGGTGGAGATTCGTGAGGAGGCGGCTTATCTTTCCTATGAAACCATTCGTGGAGCAGGTGGATTACCTGTGGGAACTTCTGGTAAGGGCATGCTCATGTTGTCAGGAGGGATTGACTCACCTGTAGCAGGTTATCTTGCACTTAAGCGTGGGGTGGATATTGAGGCCGTTCACTTTGCCAGCCCACCATATACTAGTCCTGGTGCCCTTAAAAAAGCCCAAGATTTGACTCGTAAATTGACCAAGTTTGGGGGCAATATCCAGTTTATCGAAGTGCCTTTCACTGAGATTCAAGAGGAAATCAAGGCTAAAGCGCCAGAAGCCTACCTCATGACCTTGACTCGTCGTTTTATGATGCGGATTACCGATCGTATCCGTGAAGTACGAAATGGTTTAGTTATCATCAATGGGGAAAGTCTTGGTCAAGTAGCCAGCCAAACTCTTGAAAGTATGCAGGCTATCAATGCTGTTACCAACACTCCAATCATTCGTCCCGTGGTCACTATGGACAAGTTGGAAATCATTGACATCGCCCAGGAAATTGATACCTTTGAAATCTCTATCCAACCTTTTGAAGACTGCTGTACCATTTTTGCACCTGACCGTCCTAAGACCAATCCTAAAATTAAGAACGCAGAGCAGTATGAAGCACGTATGGATGTTGAAGGCTTGGTTGAACGAGCAGTAGCAGGGATTATGATTACTGAAATCACACCGCAGGCTGAAAAAGATGAAGTAGATGACTTGATTGACAATCTGCTCTAATCAGAAAATCCAAAAGAATTTAGAAAATTATATGAAAAAAGTTAGTTTTTAATCCAAAAATGGAAGAAAAACTGACTTTTTTTCTTAAATTGTGATATAATAAGATAAAGTTTTGAATATAGAGAGTTTTCTGACAATGAATCAATCCTACTTTTATCTAAAAATGAAAGAACACAAACTCAAGGTTCCTTACACTGGTAAGGAGCGCCGTGTACGTGTTCTTCTTCCTAAAGATTATGAGAAAGACACGGACCGTTCCTATCCTGTTGTATACTTTCATGACGGGCAAAATGTTTTTTATAGTAAAGAGTCTTTCATTGGTCATTCATGGAAAATTATCCCAGCTATTAAGCGTAATCCTGATATCAGTCGCATGATTGTCGTAGCCATTGATAATGATGGTATGGGTCGGATGAATGAGTATGCGGCTTGGAAGTTCCAAGAATCTCCTATCCCAGGACAGCAATTTGGCGGTAAGGGTGTGGAGTATGCCGAGTTTGTCATGGAGGTGGTCAAGCCTTTTATCGATGAAACTTATCGTACAAAAGCAGACCGCCAGCATACGGCTATGATTGGTTCGTCGCTAGGAGGCAATATTACCCAGTTTATCGGTTTGGAATACCAAGACCAAATTGGTTGCTTGGGCGTCTTTTCATCTGCCAACTGGCTTCACCAAGAAGCCTTTAACCGCTATATAGAGCGCCAGCAACTGTTGCCTGACCAGCGCATCTTCATCTATGTAGGAACGGAAGAAGCTGATGATACGGACAAGACCTTGATGGCTGGCAATATCAAACAAGCCTATATCGACTCGTCGCTACGTTATTACCATGATTTGATAGCAGGGGGAGTTCATTTGGACAATCTTGTCTTGAAAGTTCAGTCTGGTGCTATCCATAGTGAAATCCCTTGGTCGGAGAATTTACCAGATTGTCTGAGATTTTTTGCAGAAAACTGGTAAAGTAAGAAAGGAGAAAATATGCATATTGAACATCTTAGCCACTGGAGTGGCAACCTTAACCGTGAAATGTACCTTAACCGTTATGGTCATGCTGGGATTCCAGTTGTGGTTTTTGCTTCATCAGGTGGTAGTCACAACGAATACTATGATTTTGGCATGATTGATGCCTGTTCTTCCTTTATCGAGGAAGGCCGTGTCCAGTTCTTTACCCTATCTAGTGTGGATAGTGAGAGCTGGTTGGCCACTTGGAAAAATGGTCACGACCAGGCGGAGATGCACCGTGCCTACGAGCGCTATGTGATTGAGGAGGCCATTCCTTTTATCAAGCACAAGACAGGTTGGTTTGATGGCATGATGACGACAGGTTGTTCGATGGGTGCCTACCATGCACTCAATTTCTTCCTCCAGCATCCAGATGTCTTTACCAAAGTAATTGCTCTTAGTGGTGTCTACGACGCACGTTTCTTTGTCGGAGATTACTACAATGATGATGCAATTTACCAAAACTCGCCAGTAGATTATATCTGGAACCAAAACGACGGCTGGTTTATTGACCGTTACCGTCAGGCAGAGATTGTGCTGTGTACGGGTCTTGGATCCTGGGAACAAGATGGTTTACCATCCTTCTACAAGCTCAAAGAAGCCTTTGACCAGAAACAAATTCCAGCCTGGTTTGCTGAGTGGGGACATGATGTCGCCCACGACTGGGAATGGTGGCGCAAACAAATGCCTTATTTCCTCGGCAATCTCTATTTATAAAAGGAGTGACCTATGAATTACCTTGTTATTTCTCCCTACTATCCACAAAACTTTCAACAGTTCACCATCGAACTAGCCAATAAAGGCATCACCGTCTTGGGAATTGGTCAAGAACCATACGAGCAATTGGATGAGCCTTTACGCAATAGCCTGACCGAGTATTTCCGTGTTGACAATCTTGAGAACATAGATGAAGTCAAACGAGCAGTTGCTTTTCTCTTTTATAAACATGGTCCTATCGACCGCATCGAATCCCACAATGAATATTGGTTAGAGTTGGACGCAGCACTCAGAGAGCAATTCAATGTTTTTGGTGCCAAACCAGAGGATCTCAAAAAGACGAAATATAAGTCTGAAATGAAGAAACTCTTCAAAAAAGCAGGTGTCCCTGTGGTACCTGGAGCTGTTATCAAAACGGAAGCAGATGTGGATCAAGCAGTGAAAGAAATCGGCCTTCCAATGATTGCCAAACCTGATAATGGAGTGGGAGCAGCCGCGACCTTTAAACTTGAGACAGAAGATGATATCAATCATTTCAAGGCAGAGTGGGATCATTCAACTATTTATTTCTTTGAGAAATTTGTCACTTCTAGTGAAATCTGTACCTTTGATGGTTTAGTGGACAAGGATGGAAAGATTGTCTTTTCAACGACCTTCGACTACGCCTATACACCGCTTGATCTCATGATGTACAAGATGGACAATTCTTATTACGTTCTCAAGGATATGGATCCTAAATTACGTAAATATGGAGAGGCTATCGTCAAAGAATTTGGTATGAGAGAACGGTTCTTCCATATCGAGTTCTTCCGCGAAGGAGACGATTATATTGCCATTGAGTACAATAACCGTCCTGCAGGTGGTTTTACCATTGATGTTTATAACTTTGCTCATTCCTTGGATCTTTATCGTGGATATGCTGCTATTGTCGCAGGAGAAGAGTTCCCAGTGTCAGAGTTTGAACCGCAGTATTGTTTGGCTACTTCTCGCCGTGCAAATGCTCATTATGTCTATTCTGAGGAGGATTTGCTTGACAAATATAGCCAGCAGTTCAAGGTGAAAAAAATCATGCCAGCAGCCTTTGCGGAACTTCAAGGAGATTACCTTTATATGCTGACAACTCCGAGTCGACAAGAAATGGATCAGATGATTGCAGATTTCGGACAACGTCAAGAATAAGAACTATCGGATTAAGGAAATTCACTCCCTTAATCCTTTTGTTTTTTTATGAGAAACACAGCAGATTGAAACAAGAGTAGGACAAAAAAGCCTCGTAAAAGAGTATGGGACAAAAGTCTAACCTTAAATATTAAAAGTGAACAAAACGAGTTATCTGAAACTCAGAATTCTATTTTGTTCGCTTTTTTGTCTAATCTATCGATTTTAAAAACTTATAATAAAGAATTCCTAAAATCAAAATTTTTTTGTCCCAAACTCTTTTGAGGTGCTTTTTGATATGAGCCCAGGTTTTCTCTATAAGATTGTACTCAGGTGAGTGGGGAGGAATAAGAAATAAAGTTACTTTTTCTGGGGCTTGTTCATAGTAGGTGTGATTCTTTTTTTCGAGTGTATCCCATAGCTTTGAGAGCATAGTGGATAGTATAGTAGATTGAAATAAGATGTGAACAAAGTGATTGAGAAAGTCAATTTTTTCTAGAAATGTTTTAGCAACCGTAATGTGCTATTCTAGATTCAATACTCTATAGTTGGATGACAGCCAAATTTAGAAGCTATTTCAGTCAAATAAGCGTCTGGATTGTCCGTAAGATAGTTTTTAAGTCTATCTCTATCAACTTTTCTTGGTTTTGTTACTTTTACTTGATGGTTTAGATCACCTATTTTCTCTTTTAGATAATGGTATTACGTGAGATTTGGAAAACGTGTGATGCTTCTGTTATACTACCTGTTCGCTTACAATAGGCAAGAACTTTTTTTACGTAAATCTATTGAATATGGCATAAGATGACTGCACCACATTGTGTACTATCTTTAGTTCATTTTGTCACATCTCTGTCGAAACAGGTTACTAATATTAATGTACGGGCTTTATGTATGTCAAAAATAAGTTCAGTTATTGAATAGATTTCACTAAACGAGATAGAAGAATAATTTGAGTTCTTTATGAATCTCTATATAGGATTCATTACGACAGATACCTTAGATTCTTTTTATTGAAGAAATTTTCTGAAAATTACAAAATATACTTGCTATTTTAGAAAAATAGTGTAGAATAAAAGAAATAAGTTTTTAGAATAAGGAGTGGAATATGACAGTAACGATTGATTGGGAAAACCTTGGTTTCTCCTATATGAAATTACCTTATCGCTATATTGCGCATTTTAAAAATGGACAATGGAATCAAGGAGAGCTTACAGAGGATGCAACTTTGCATATTTCAGAGTCTTCTCCAAGTCTTCACTATGGCCAACAAGCATTTGAAGGTTTGAAAGCCTATCGTACTAAGGATGGTAGTGTTCAACTTTTTCGTCCTGACGAAAATGCTAAACGCCTGCAACGTACTTGTGATCGTCTCTTGATGCCACAAGTTCCGACAGACATGTTTGTAGAAGCTTGTAAGGCAGTTGTCCGCGCGAATGAAGAATATGTACCACCATATGGAACAGGTGGAACCCTTTATCTTCGTCCCCTTTTGATTGGTGTTGGAGATATTATTGGGGTAAAACCAGCGGAGGAATACATTTTCACTATCTTTGCTATGCCAGTTGGAAATTACTTTAAGGGTGGTTTGGTTCCAACCAACTTCTTGATTCAGGATGAATACGACCGTGCCGCTCCAAATGGTACAGGTGCCGCTAAGGTTGGTGGGAACTATGCTGCCAGTCTCTTGCCAGGGAAATTGGCTAAATCACGTCATTTCTCAGATGTTATCTACCTAGACCCATCAACACATACAAAGATTGAAGAAGTCGGCTCAGCTAACTTCTTTGGGATTACAGCTGATAATGAATTTGTAACACCATTGAGTCCATCTATCTTGCCATCTATTACTAAGTATTCTTTGCTTTATTTGGCAGAACACCGCTTGGGCTTGACACCTATTGAGGGTGATGTTCCAATTGATAAGCTGGATCGTTTTGTAGAGGCAGGTGCTTGTGGTACTGCGGCAGTTATTTCGCCAATTGGTGGAATTCAACACGGTGATGATTTCCATGTATTCTATAGTGAAACAGAAGTAGGTCCTGTGACTCGTAAACTTTATGATGAATTGACTGGTATTCAGTTTGGTGATATTGAAGCGCCAGAAGGTTGGATTGTAAAAGTAGATTAAAATAAACAAAAGGAGATTTTTGATGAAATCGAAAAAGTGGCTCTTAACAGCAGGAGTGGTCCTGAGCACAACAGCTCTTTTAGTGGCTTGTGGAAAAGCTGATAAAGAAGCAGATGCACCGACAACATTTTCATATGTCTATGCAGTAGATCCAGCATCTTTGGACTATAGTATAGCGACTCGTACATCGACAACAGATGTCATCGGGAACGTGGTTGATGGCTTGATGGAAAATGACCAATACGGGAATGTCATTCCTTCCTTGGCTGAAGATTGGTCTGTGTCAAAAGATGGGTTGACTTATACCTACAAACTTCGTAAAGGGGTTAAATGGTACACTTCAGAAGGTGAAGAATACGCAGAAGTAACAGCCCATGACTTTGTGACAGGATTGAAACACGTAGCTGACGGTAAGTCAGACGGTGTCTCTCTCATCCAAAATTCAATTAAGGGCTTGGATGCCTACATGACTGGTGAAACCAATGATTTCTCTACGGTCGGTGTTAAGGCCTTGGACGATTACACAGTCGAATATACCCTAAACAAACCAGAAAGTTTCTGGAACTCTAAAGTCACAACAGCAACGATGTTGCCTGTAAATGAAGAGTTTTTGAAGGCATCAGGTAAAGATTATGGAGCGGTCACTCCAGCAGGGATTCTTTACAATGGTCCTTATATCTTGAAGACCTTGACGTCTAAATCGTTGATTGAATACGAGAAAAATCCAAACTACTGGGATAAAGAAAAGGTAAAAATCGAGAAGATCAAATTGACTTACTATGATGGTTCTGATCAGGAATCGTTGATTCGTAGCTTCTCTTCAGGAGCCTATACGACAGCCCGTCTCTTCCCAAGTAGCTCAAATTTTGCTTCAACTTTGGAACAATACGGAGATAAAATTACTTATAGCCCACAGGACTCAAGTAGCTATTACTTCACCTTTAACGTAAATCGTCAGTCATACAATAAAACTGCGAAAACAAGTGAAGAACAAAAGACTTCTACAAAAGAAGCTATGCTTAATAAGGACTTCCGTCAGGCTATCAACTTTGCCTTCAACCGCCATTCTTATGCTGCTCAGCTAAATGGTGAAGACGGTGCGGACAAGATTATTCGTAACAGTCTCGTTCCAGATAACTTCGTGCAAGCAGGCGGTAAGAACTTTGGTCACATTGCTCAAGCAGAGTTGGTGAACTATGGTGATCAATGGAAAGGTGTTGAGCTAGTCGATGGTAAGGATTCTATCTACAACCCTGATAAGGCTAAAGCAGCCTTTGAAAAAGCTAAGAAAGACTTGGAATCTAAAGGGGTAAACTTCCCAATTCACTTGGATGTCCCAGTTGAACAAACAGATACCATCGCCGTTCAACAAAGCAACTCTTTCAAACAGTCTATCGAATCAACTCTTGGTGCTGAAAATGTTGTCATCGATGTTCTTCAAATGACAGATAATGAAAAGGAAACTATCACTTCTCAAGCGCGTGTTCCTTCTCAAAAAGACTATGATTTGAACAGTACAGGATGGGCTCCAAGTTATCAAGACCCAGCATCTTACTTGAATATCATGGATCCTAAATCAGGTTCTGCTATGAAACACCTTGGTATTACTAAAGGAAAAGATAAGGATGTTGTAGCGAAACTTGGTTTGGACCAGTATAAGAAATTGTTGGATGATGCGGATTCAGAAACTACAAATCTTGAAGAACGTTATGAAAAATATGCTAAGGCTCAAGCTTGGTTGACAGATAGTTCATTATTGATGCCAACAGCCTCATCTGGTGGTTCCCCGGTTGTAAGTAATGTCGTGCCATTCTCAAAACCATACTCACAAGTTGGTATTAAGGGTGACCCATATATCTTTAAAGGAATGAAATTGCAAAAAGATATTGTTACTACAAAAGAATATGAAGAAGCACTGAAAAAATGGCAAAAAGAAAAATTGGAATCAAACGGTAAGTACCAAAAAGAATTAGAAAAACACATTAAATAAAGCAGAAAACTCTATATCAGACTCAGAATGATATAGGGTTTTTTCTTGCTAGTTTTAGGATTTTCTTGTAAAATAGAAAAAGTGAAGAGAGGTATGAAATGAGTAAGAAAGATAAAAAAATTGAAATTCAAGTAGCAGATGCCAAAGTTAATGTAGGAAAAGACAGTTTTGAAGGTTATACATTGACTATCGGTAAAAAAGTTATCGGAGAAATTGCCGAATTAGATGGACAATTTGCCATCATAAAGAATGGGAATGTCGATAGTTTTTATAAAAAATTGGAAAAAGCTGTGGAAATTTTGATTGAAAATTATAATTTAGCAAAATAAGTCTTGTTTTTTTGAAATTTTCATGATATAATAGTCCATGTTGATTGTAGGAGAGATAGCGAAGAGGCTAAACGCGGCGGACTGTAAATCCGCTCCTTCGGGTTCGGGGGTTCGAATCCCTCTCTCTCCATTTCATCAATGGGGTATAGCCAAGCGGTAAGGCAAGGGACTTTGACTCCCTCATGCGTTGGTTCGAATCCAGCTACCCCAGTTCTTAGGTAATAATCAAGATAAAAAGCAAAATATCTTAGGGTATTTTATTTTTATAATTGAAAGACGTGAACGATATGAACATGTCCTTGCGGGTGCTTAGGAAAAAAATTATAAGTATGTCAAGTTTAAGAAAAACTTGATTGTTGGAGGATTTTTTAGATGAACGAATTTGAAGATTTGCTAAATAGCGTTAGCCAAGTTGAGACTGGTGATGTTGTTAGTGCTGAAGTATTGACAGTTGATGCGACTCAAGCTAACGTTGCAATCTCTGGAACTGGTGTTGAAGGTGTCTTGACTCTTCGCGAATTGACAAACGATCGCGATGCAGATATCAATGACTTTGTTAAAGTAGGAGAAGTATTGGATGTTCTTGTACTTCGTCAAGTAGTTGGTAAAGATACTGATACAGTTACATACCTTGTATCTAAAAAACGCCTTGAAGCTCGCAAAGCATGGGACAAACTTGTTGGTCGCGAAGAAGAAGTTGTTACTGTTAAAGGAACTCGTGCCGTTAAAGGTGGACTTTCAGTAGAATTTGAAGGTGTTCGTGGATTTATCCCAGCTTCAATGTTGGATACTCGTTTCGTACGTAACACTGAGCGTTTTGTAGGTCAAGAATTTGATGCTAAAATCAAAGAAGTTGACGCTAAAGAAAACCGCTTCATCCTTTCACGTCGTGAAGTTGTTGAAGCAGCTACAGCAACAGCTCGCGCTGAAGTATTCGGTAAATTGGCTGTTGGTGATGTAGTAACTGGTAAAGTTGCTCGTATCACAAGCTTCGGTGCTTTCATCGACCTTGGTGGTGTTGACGGATTGGTTCACTTGACTGAATTGTCACACGAACGTAACGTATCACCAAAATCAGTTGTAACTGTTGGTGAAGAAATTGAAGTGAAAATCCTTGATCTTAATGAAGAAGAAGGACGTGTATCACTTTCACTTAAAGCAACAACACCTGGACCATGGGATGGCGTTGAGCAAAAATTGGCTAAAGGTGATGTAGTAGAAGGAACAGTTAAACGTTTGACTGACTTCGGTGCATTTGTTGAAGTATTGCCAGGTATCGATGGACTTGTTCACGTATCACAAATTTCACACAAACGTATTGAAAATCCAAAAGAAGCTCTTAAAGTTGGTCAAGAAGTTCAAGTTAAAGTTCTTGAAGTTAACGCAGATGCAGAGCGCGTATCACTTTCTATCAAAGCTCTTGAAGAGCGTCCAGCTCAAGAAGAAGGACAAAAAGAAGAAAAACGTGCTGCTCGTCCACGTCGTCCAAAACGTCAAGAAAAACGTGATTTCGAACTTCCAGAAACACAAACAGGATTCTCAATGGCTGACTTGTTCGGTGATATCGAACTTTAATCAAATTGAAAATTCACAAAATCCTTTGTTTTCTAAACAAGGGATTTTTCTTTTGTCTGTAAGCCTTTTTTGATATAATAGTTCTATGTTAGAATCAGAAAAACAATCACGTTATCAAATGTTAAATGAAGAGCTCTCTTTTTTATTGGAAGGTGAAACCAATGTTTTGGCTAATCTTTCAAATGCCAGTGCTCTTCTAAAATCACGCTTTCCTAATACTGTATTTGCAGGCTTTTATCTGTTCGATGGAAAGGAATTGGTTTTAGGTCCCTTCCAAGGAGGTGTTTCCTGCATCCGTATTGCACTGGGAAAGGGAGTTTGTGGTGAGGCAGCTCACTTTCAGGAAACTGTTCTGGTTGGTGATGTAACAACTTATCCCAACTATATTTCTTGTGATAGTCGAGCTAAAAGTGAAATTGTTGTGCCGATGGTAAAGAATGGTCAATTACTTGGAGTTCTGGATCTTGATTCTTCAGAGATTGATGATTATGATGCTATGGATCGAGATTATTTGGAACAATTTGTCGCTATTTTGCTTGAAAAGACAGAATGGGACTTTACAATGTTTGGGGAGAAAGCCTAATGTATCAAGCACTTTATCGAAAATATAGAAGTCAAAACTTCTCTCAGTTGGTTGGTCAAGAAGTTGTGGCTAAGACTCTTAAACAAGCGGTGGAGCAAGAGAAAATAAGTCACGCTTATCTTTTTTCTGGTCCTCGTGGAACGGGAAAAACCAGTGTAGCTAAGATCTTTGCAAAGGCTATGAACTGTCCTAATCAAGTGGGTGGTGAACCATGTAATAACTGTTATATCTGTCAGGCAGTGACGGACGGTAGTTTAGAAGATGTTATCGAAATGGATGCGGCCTCTAATAATGGGGTTGATGAAATTCGTGAAATCCGTGATAAATCCACCTACGCACCGAGCCTTGCCCGTTATAAGGTCTATATCATAGATGAGGTTCACATGCTGTCTACAGGGGCTTTTAATGCTCTCCTAAAGACGCTGGAAGAGCCAACACAGAATGTGGTCTTTATTTTAGCTACTACTGAATTGCACAAGATACCTGCTACGATTCTATCGCGTGTCCAACGTTTTGAGTTTAAATCAATTAAGACACAGGATATTAAGGAACATATCCACTATATCTTAGAAAAGGAAAATATCAGTTCTGAACCAGAGGCTGTGGAAATCATTGCTAGACGGGCTGAAGGTGGAATGCGGGACGCCTTGTCTATTTTGGATCAAGCCCTGAGTTTGACACAGGGAAATGAGCTGACGACGGCCATTTCTGAAGAAATTACAGGAACCATTAGTCTGTCTGCCTTGGATGATTATGTGGCTGCCTTATTTCAACAGGATGTTCCCAAGGCTTTGTCTTGCTTGAATCTTCTTTTTGAGAATGGTAAGAGTATGACTCGTTTTGTGACTGACCTTTTGCACTATTTAAGAGATTTGTTAATTGTTCAAACAGGAGGAGAAAACACTCATCATAGCCCAGTCTTTGTGGAAAACTTGGCACTTCCTCAGGAAAATCTGTTTGAAATGATTCGCTTGGCGACAGTGAGTTTAGCAGATATTAAGTCTAGTTTGCAGCCCAAGATTTATGCTGAGATGATGACTATTCGTTTGGCGGAGATTAAGCCGGAACCGGCTCTTTCAGGGGCGGTTGAACATGAAATTTCTGCGCTGAGACAGGAAATTGCCCGTCTCAAACAAGAACTCGCCAATGTAGGAACTGTGCCCAAGCCAACAAGTCCAGCTCCTAGTCGACCAGCTACGGGCAAAACAGTCTATCGTGTCGATCGCAATAAAGTGCAATCAATCTTACAAGAGGCCGTCGAAAACCCTGATTTAGCACGTCAAAATCTGATTCGTTTGCAGAATGCCTGGGGAGAGGTAATTGAAAGTCTAGGTGGGCCGGATAAGGCTTTGTTGGTTGGTTCTCAACCGGTTGCGGCCAATGAACACCATGCCATTCTTGCTTTTGAGTCTAACTTTAATGCTGGTCAAACCATGAAACGAGATAATCTCAACACCATGTTTGGTAACATCCTCAGTCAGGCGGCAGGTTTTTCACCCGAGATTTTAGCCATTTCCATGGAGGAATGGAAAGAAGTTCGAGCAGCCTTTTCAGCCAAAGCCAAATCTTCTCAAGTTGAAAAAGAAGCAGAGGAAAGTCTGATTCCAGAAGGATTTGAATTTTTGGCTGATAAAGTGAAGGTAGAGGAAGACTAAAGAAAGATTTCATGATACAATAAGTTTATGAGTAGACAACAATTTATTATCATCGCGCTGTTTACAGCTGCTGAGACCTATTTTTTCAATGAAGCCTGGATGACTGGTCGCTATATTATGGCAGCCTTTTGGGCCATTTTACTCTTTAGAAATTTTCGAGTGAGTTACTTGATGGGGAAAATAGTAGATGTCATTGACCAGCATTTAAAAGGGAAAGACTAGTCCTCAGCTTCTAGACAAAATCAAAGCCTTTTAGGCTTTTTTTTGTTATACTATAAAAGTATATTTATTGACCTATTACTGTATTTCTAGGGAAAACGAGTATGTTTCTAGTAAGTACTGTAAAGGCTGTGAAAAAGAAAGGAACTATCATGTCAGTATTAGAGATCAAAGATCTTCACGTTGAGATTGAAGGAAAAGAAATTTTAAAAGGGGTTAACCTGACCCTTAAAACAGGAGAAATTGCCGCTATCATGGGACCAAATGGTACTGGTAAATCAACTCTTTCAGCCGCTATCATGGGAAATCCAAACTATGAAGTAACCAAAGGTGAAGTCTTGTTTGATGGCGTAAACATCCTTGAGTTGGAAGTGGACGAACGTGCACGTATGGGACTTTTCCTTGCAATGCAATATCCATCAGAAATTCCTGGAATTACTAACGCTGAGTTTCTTCGTGCAGCTATGAATGCTGGTAAAGAAGACGATGAAAAGATTTCAGTTCGTGAGTTCATTACTAAACTGGATGAGAAAATGGAATTGCTCAACATGAAAGAAGAAATGGCAGAGCGTTACCTTAATGAAGGTTTCTCTGGTGGTGAGAAAAAACGTAATGAAATTCTTCAGCTTTTGATGTTGGAACCAACTTTTGCCCTTTTGGATGAGATTGACTCTGGTCTTGATATTGACGCTCTTAAAGTTGTATCTAAAGGTGTGAATGCCATGCGTGGTGAAGGCTTTGGTGCTATGATTATCACTCACTACCAACGTCTATTGAACTACATCACACCAGACGTGGTACACGTGATGATGGAAGGTCGTGTTGTCCTTTCTGGTGGTCCAGAATTGGCTGCGCGTTTGGAGCGTGAAGGATACGCAAAACTAGCTGAAGAACTTGGCTACGACTACAAGGAAGAATTGTAATTCCCTCGTATCTTTTAGGAGAAGTAAATGACTAAAGAAAATATTAAACTTTTTTCAGAAATGCACGCTGAACCAAGCTGGTTGGCTGACCTCCGTCAAAAAGCTTTTGATAAGATTGAGAGTTTAGAATTACCAGTTATTGAGCGTGTCAAATTCCACCGTTGGAATCTAGGTGATGGAACGATTACAGAAAGTGAGCCATCAGCAAATGTTCCAGATTTCACTGCACTAGATAACCACTTGAAGTTGGTGCAAGTAGGAACTCAAACTGTTTTTGAGCAAACTCCAGTTGAGTTGGCTGAACAGGGTGTTGTTTTCACAGACTTTCACTCAGCTTTAGAAGAAATTCCAGAGCTGATCGAAGAATTCTTCATGTCATCTGTTAAGTATGACGATGACAAGTTAGCAGCCTACCATACAGCTTATTTCAATAGTGGTGCTGTTCTCTACATCCCTGATAACGTTGAGATTGCAGAGCCAATCGAAGGGATTTTCTACCAAGACAGCGATAGCGACGTGCCATTTAACAAGCATATTATGATTATCGCTGGTAAAAACTCTAAGATTAGTTATCTAGAACGTTTAGAGTCACGCGGTGAAGGAAGTGCCAAAGCAACTGCCAATATCACAGTCGAAGTGATTGCACGTTCTGGTGCGCAAGTGAAGTTTGCGGCTATCGATCGTCTAGGTGAAAACGTCACTGCTTACATTAGCCGTCGAGGTAAATTGGGCAACGATGCAAGCATTGACTGGGCAATCGGTGTCATGAACGAAGGAAACGTAGTTGCGGACTTTGATAGCGACCTGATTGGTAACGGTAGCCATGCTGATCTTAAAGTCGTAGCTCTTTCAAGTGGCCGTCAGGTACAAGGGATTGATACACGTGTAACCAACTATGGTTGTAACTCAATCGGAAATATCCTCCAACATGGGGTTATCCTTGAAAAAGCAACTTTAACTTTCAACGGTATTGGCCATATCATCAAGGGTGCTAAGGGAGCAGATGCCCAACAAGAAAGTCGTGTTCTCATGCTTTCAGACCAAGCACGTTCAGATGCCAACCCAATTCTTTTGATTGATGAAAATGACGTAACTGCTGGTCACGCGGCTTCTATTGGACAAGTAGATCCGGAAGATATGTACTATCTCATGAGCCGTGGCTTGGACAAGGCAACTGCAGAACGTTTAGTTGTCCGCGGTTTCCTTGGATCCGTTATCGTTGAGATTCCAGTCAAGGAAGTTCGTGATGAAATGATTGCAACGATCGAAGAAAAATTGTCAAAACGCTAAGGGGAAGCCTATGTTAGATGTAGAAGCGATTCGCAAGGATTTTCCAATTTTAGACCAGATTGTTAATGATGAACCGTTGGTCTATCTGGACAATGCTGCGACGACACAAAAACCACTAGCAGTACTGGAAACAATCAACCGCTACTATGAGCAGGACAATGCCAATGTTCACCGTGGGGTTCATACCTTGGCGGAGCGTGCGACAGCATCCTATGAAGCCGCTCGTGAAACCATTCGTAAGTTTATCAATGCAAGCTCTACAAAGGAAGTACTTTTTACTAGAGGAACGACAACCAGCCTTAACTGGGTGGCACGCTTTGCTGAGGAAATTCTGACTGAGGGAGACCAGGTCTTGATTTCTGTCATGGAACACCATTCCAATATTATTCCTTGGCAGGAAGCCTGTCGCAAGACTGGAGCTGAGCTTGTCTATGTCTATCTCAAGAAAGGGGCTCTAGATATGGATGATTTGCGAGCTAAATTGACTGATAAAGTTAAGTTTGTCTCCCTAGCTCATGCCTCCAATGTTCTTGGAGTAGTCAATCCGATCGAGGAAATCACGCAAATGGCACATAAAGTTGGTGCTATTATGGTGGTGGATGGTGCTCAATCTACACCTCATATGAAGATTGATGTCCAGGACTTGGATGTGGACTTCTTCGCCTTTTCGGGTCACAAGATGGCTGGTCCGACTGGTATCGGTGTCCTTTACGGCAAAGAGAAGTATCTGGAACAAATGTCACCAGTTGAATTTGGTGGTGAGATGATTGATTTTGTTTACGAGCAAACTGCTAGCTGGAAGGAATTACCTTGGAAATTTGAGGCTGGAACGCCCAATATGGCGGGTGCTATTGGACTTGCTGCGGCAGTGGAGTATCTGGAAAAGATTGGTATGGATGCGATTGAAGCTCATGAACAAGAATTGATTGCATACGTATTTCCAAAATTGCAGGCAATCGATGGATTGACCATTTACGGTTCACAGGACTTGGCTCAACGTTCAGGTGTCATTGCCTTTAACCTAGGCGACCTTCATCCGCATGACCTTGCGACTGCTCTGGATTATGAAGGTGTGGCAGTTCGTGCGGGTCACCATTGCGCCCAACCCTTGCTCCAGTATTTGGAAGTTCCAGCAACGGCTCGTGCAAGTTTTTATATCTACAATACCAAGGCAGATTGCGACAAGTTGGTCGATGCCCTACAAAAGACAAAGGAGTTTTTCAATGGCACTTTCTAAACTAGATAGCCTTTATATGGCAGTGGTAGCGGACCATTCGAAAAATCCACACCATCAAGGGAAGCTGGATGACGCTGAACAAATCAGTCTCAACAATCCAACCTGTGGCGATGTCATCAACCTATCTGTCAAGTTTGATGCAGAGGAACGTTTGGAAGATATCGCTTTTCTAAACTCAGGTTGTACCATCTCGACTGCCTCTGCTAGTATGATGACAGATGCCGTTTTAGGAAAAACCAAGCAAGAAATCTTAGAACTAGCAGCTATTTTTTCTGAAATGGTTCAAGGACAAAAAGATGAACGCCAAGACCAACTAGGCGATGCAGCCTTCTTGTCAGGCGTTGCCAAATTCCCGCAACGGATTAAGTGTGCAACCTTGGCTTGGAACGCCCTTAAGAAAACAATTGAAGATCAAGAAAAACAGTAAGACAAGTTTCTTTTGTCTTATGAATCAGTAGAAATGAAGAATGAAAGAAAGGATATTATGGCTGAAGAAAGAGTAGAACCAAAACCAATTGACCTTGGTGAATATAAATTTGGTTTCCATGACGATGTAGAGCCTGTCCTATCGACAGGAAAAGGATTAAACGAAGATGTCATTCGCGAATTATCAGCTGCTAAGGGAGAACCTGAGTGGATGTTAGAATTCCGTTTGAAGTCTTATGAAACCTTCAAAAAAATGCCCATGCAAACTTGGGGAGCAGACTTGTCAGAGATTGACTTTGATGACTTGATCTACTACCAAAAACCATCTGATAAACCAGCTCGTTCATGGGATGAGGTTCCTGAAAAAATCAAAGAAACCTTTGAACGAATCGGGATTCCTGAAGCTGAGCGTGCTTATCTAGCCGGTGCTTCTGCCCAGTACGAGTCAGAAGTAGTTTACCACAATATGAAGGAAGAGTTCCAAAAATTGGGGATTATCTTTACAGATACGGATTCTGCCCTCAAGGAATACCCAGACTTGTTTAAACAATACTTTGCCAAATTGGTACCGCCGACTGATAACAAGTTGGCTGCCCTTAACTCAGCAGTATGGTCGGGTGGAACCTTTATCTACGTGCCAAAAGGTGTCAAGGTAGATATTCCGCTTCAAACCTACTTCCGTATCAACAACGAAAATACTGGTCAGTTTGAACGTACCTTGATTATCGTTGATGAGGGAGCAAGTGTCCACTACGTAGAAGGATGTACAGCACCAACATATTCAAGCAATAGCTTGCACGCTGCCATTGTAGAAATTTTCGCTTTGGACGGAGCTTATATGCGTTATACGACTATTCAAAACTGGTCTGATAACGTTTATAACTTGGTAACGAAACGTGCCAAAGCCCTAAAAGATGCGACTGTTGAGTGGATTGATGGAAACTTGGGTGCCAAAACAACCATGAAATATCCATCTGTTTATCTAGATGGAGAAGGGGCGCGTGGTACTATGCTCTCTATCGCCTTTGCTAATGCAGGGCAACACCAAGACACGGGTGCCAAGATGATCCACAACGCTCCACACACAAGCTCTTCTATCGTGTCTAAATCTATCGCAAAAGGCGGAGGAAAGGTGGACTACCGTGGACAAGTAACCTTTAACAAAAACTCTAAGAAATCTGTTTCTCACATCGAGTGTGACACCATTATCATGGATGACTTGTCAGCGTCAGATACCATTCCATTTAATGAAATTCATAACTCGCAAGTCGCTTTGGAACACGAAGCCAAGGTATCTAAGATTTCAGAAGAACAACTCTATTACCTCATGAGCCGTGGTTTGTCAGAATCTGAGGCAACAGAGATGATTGTTATGGGATTTGTAGAGCCGTTCACAAAAGAACTTCCAATGGAATATGCAGTTGAGCTGAACCGCTTGATTAGCTATGAAATGGAAGGGTCAGTCGGATAAAATTTGATTTTAGATTTACTAAAAACCAAGGACTTTGAAGATGAACTTGTAACAAAAAGAGACTGAGAAAAAATATTTTAAGAACAGAAAACGCATGATATCAGGAGCGAGCCAAAAAAACTTGATATTATGCGTTTTATTGTGGGAAGATTTATTGCATTCTCTCATGAAATGGAGTTTTTTCCTAAGCGCTTTTGATTTTTGATATATTTGTGTGAGGACGAAGTAAGACAATATATAAAATATTCAGTTCAAGCCATGATATAGTTGCTTAGTTTTAAATAAGAATATTATAATAAAGCTATGGTATATAGTACAGATTTTAAACAAGGAGTATTAGATTACATCAAAGAAGGACATAGCCATGTCGAGGCGGCCAAAGTTTTTGATGTAGGCGTCAGAATTCTCTTCACGTGGGAAAAGAAAGACGTGAACAAGGACACTTAGAGAGGAAAAAGCGAGTCGTCAAAAAGCGTAAGATCCCTTTAGAAGAATTGAAAGCCTTTGTAGAGGCTCATCCAGACGCTTTTTTACGAGAAATTGCGGCACATTTTGATTGTGCTGTCCCTTCAGTATGGGTAGCTTTAAAGCAGATTAAGGTCACTTTAAAAAAAGACGACTAGCTTTAAGGAACAAGATCCTGAGAAAGTCGCTGAATTTCTTGATATTTTGAATAGCCTAAAAGATTTACCAGTCGTATATATTGACGAAACGGGAATCGACCGCTATCTCTATCGTCCTTATGCACAGGCTCCTAGAGGGGATAAAGCCTATGAAAAGATTAGCGGATGACGTTTTGAGCGGACTTCAATTGTTGCAGGACAAGTAGACGGAGAGTTTATAGCTCCCATGATTTACAAGGAAAGTATGATGAGCGATTTCTTTGTGGAGTGGTTCAAAACGCAGCTCTTGCCTGCTTTGAACACACCTCATATCATTGTCATGGACAATGATAGTTTTCATCCTAAGCATATATTGGATGAACTTTACATTCAAGATAAACACTTTCTCTTACCTCTACCACCTCATTCACCAGATTTGAATCCTATTGAGCAAGTTTGAGATATTTTGAAGAAGAAAGTGACGGATTTATTAAGGGAAGTTCCAAATATTTTTGAATGTTTGGAACGCTTTTTTAAAACTAAATGACTATAATTATAAAATGCTTATTGATTTTGATTTAAAATGAGTCAAAAAGCCGTTGCAAAGCAGTTTTTTGTTATAATTAAATGAAGAATGTAGAATTAAAGGAGAATAACATGACATTTGAAGAAATACTGCCTGGCTTAAAGGATAAGAAAAAATATGTACGCACTGGTTGGGGAGGGGCTGAAAATTATGTCCAACTTTTTGATACTATCGAGCAAAATGGGGTTGCGCTTGAAGTGACGCCCTATTTCCTAATCAACGTGTCTGGAGAAGGGGAAGGTTTTTCCATGTGGAGTCCGACACCTTGTGATGTTTTGGCGACAGATTGGGTAGAAGTGAATGACTAGACGTGTACTCGTTACAGGTGTGAGTTCAGGCATTGGTCTGGCTCAGGCTCAACTCTTTTTAGAGAATGGCTATCAAGTTTATGGCGTTGATCAAGGTAAAAATCCACTCTTAGAGGGTGATTTTCATTTTTTACAGAGAGATTTGACCTTGGACTTGGAGCCTATTTTTGACTGGTGTCCTCAGGTGGATATTTTGTGCAATACTGCAGGAGTTTTGGATGATTACAAACCACTTTTGGAACAGACAGCGCAGGAAATTCAAGAAATTTTTGAAATAAACTACGTGACTCCTGTTGAGTTGACTCGCTATTATTTGACACAAATGCTGGAAAATAAAAAGGGGGCCATTATCAATATGTGTTCTATCGCTTCTAGTCTAGCAGGCGGTGGTGGACACGCTTATACTTCCTCTAAGCACGCACTAGCTGGCTTTACCAAGCAGTTGGCTCTAGACTATGCAGAAGATGGGATTCAGATCTTTGGTATCGCTCCAGGAGCAGTCAAGACAGCTATGACCGCTGCGGACTTTGAACCAGGTGGTTTAGCGGACTGGGTGGCTAGTGAAACCCCAATCAAACGCTGGATTGATCCAGTGGAAGTAGCAGAGATTAGCCTTTTCTTAGCAAGTGGAAAAGCGAGCGCCATGCAGGGACAAATTTTGACAATAGATGGTGGCTGGTCTTTGAAATAGGAGTAGTTGGATGGAAATCAAAAAACACTTTGGAGTTTATGGTGTTTGCTTTGAAAACGGGAAGTTACTCTGCATTGAAAAAACGAGAGGCCCTTATCAACATCGTTATGATCTACCCGGTGGCAGTCAGCAATTTGGTGAAGGACTGACGGAAACGCTGATTAGAGAAGTTTTGGAAGAGACAGGATTTACTGTTAGAAGCTACTCTAATCCTCGAATCTACGATGTTTTCGTCAGGGAAGAGTTAACAAATTTTATGGTTCACCATATCATGGCCTTGTATGATATTGAAATAAACGAGAAGGTATCTCAAGTGAATATTTCTGAAACTGTCTCTGATGGTGTGAATGATTCTCTTGGATATGTTTGGAAGGCAATTCAAGAAATAATAGAAGAAAATGCATCTCCATTGGTCTTGAAGGTTAAGTCTGAATTATTAGGATTTCCAGAACTGGACAAGACTTCTTACATGAATTGGAAGGTGAATGATGAGAAACCAACTTGCCCTTAGTGGCGAAAAAATTGTTGAAAAAATTCATCCTCAGTTATTGCACCATGTAGGTATGATTAGAGGCGAATACTTGTTGAGAGAGCTCAATCAAAATATCCTGTTACCAAGTTGTCAGCAATTTGTAAAAGCTTATCTAGACACTATTTGTTCCTTGTACTCAGATGAGGATGTCTGGTATCGTTTTTCTGAATTAACGAATACAGAAGCCAATTGTTTAGAGGGAACTAAACAGCATTTTGACGAACGTCATCCTTTGTTTGGATATAGAGGAACTAGGCGTTTACTGGCGTGTCCGGATGAATTTCAGGCTGAGGCAAATGTCGTTACAGAAGTTTATCAAACCAATCCCAATCTGTCTGTTATTTTTCCTTTTGTCAATGATGCCGACCAATTAAAACAAGCTATTACAGTATTACGTCAGCACGGTTTTACTGGAAAAATTGGCACAATGATTGAATTACCGTCAGCTTATTTTGACTTGGACAGGATACTGGAAACTAGTATTTCAAAGATTATAGTTGGAATGAATGATTTGACTTCTTTTGTTTTTGCGACTGTGAGAAATAGTCAATGGCATGATATGGAAAGTCCCATTATGTTAGATATGCTGAGACAGATGCAGGATAAAGCAAGGACGAAAAAGATTGACTTTGCTGTGGCAGGTTATCTGAATGTTTCTTTCATACAAAAAATGAATCAGATGGGGATCAAGTGTATTATCCACTATAGTTCTATTCCAGAGATTTTTGATTTAGAGATTGATCATCCAGACCATCTCAAACGTATAAAAGAAGTAAGTAAAAAATTACAAAGGAGCAACCCATGACACCGCAAGAAATGTGGAATGACTACAAGAAAATTAACCCCTCTATCGGAGATGAGATAGATGCCTGGGCTTTTGGAGTGGAAGCCGATCTCTTGGCAGATTTGGTTTTAAAAGGCGAAAAGACAGCAACCGCCTCAGCCTATGACCTCTACGCACTAGAAGACGAACCCCTTCCGCAAGAAGGGACATTTGACGTCATTTTAGATAGTCAAAATCAGGCTGTCTGCATTGTTGAAATTACAAAGGTTTCTGTTGAACCCTTTCATCAAGTTTCCGCTGACCATGCCTATAAGGAAGGTGAGGGAGACAAATCTTTAGCCTATTGGCGTCAGGTTCATGAAGAATTTTTCACTGAGTGGATGAGGGAGGCTGGGCTGACTTTTACATCTGACAGCAAGGTTGTTTTAGAAGAATTTAGCAAGGTCTACCCACTTTAGACTGCAGAAGGAAGAAAGTTTTGGAAATTACCTTCCAATCCTTTTTTCTTAGGCAAAACATGATATAATAAGTTTGTTTGAAGAAGAGCCCTAGCTCTTAAACTTAGATAGGAGAAAACTATGCAAGCAGTTGAACATTTTATTAAGCAATTTGTTCCTGAACACTATGATTTATTTTTAGACTTGAGTCGTGAGACCAAGACGTTTTCTGGGAAGGTGACCATCACTGGTCAAGCACAGAGTGACTGTATTTCCCTCCACCAAAAAGACTTGGAAATCGCTTCTGTAGAAGTTGCAGGTCAAGCTCGTCCATTTACAGTTGACCATGAAAATGAAGCCCTTCATATCGAATTGGCTGAGGTTGGTCAAGTTGAAGTGGTTCTTACCTTTTCTGGTAAAATCACAGACAACATGACAGGGATTTACCCTTCATACTACACAGTTGATGGAGTCAAGAAGGAAGTCTTGTCTACTCAGTTCGAGAGCCATTTCGCACGCGAAGCCTTCCCATGTGTGGATGAACCTGAAGCCAAAGCAACCTTTGACCTTTCTCTACGTTTTGACCAAGCAGAAGGTGAATTGGCCTTGTCAAACATGCCAGAGATAGATGTTGAAAACCGTAAGGAAACGGGTATCTGGAAGTTTGAGACAACACCTCGCATGTCTTCTTACTTGTTGGCTTTTGTTGCTGGTGATTTGCAAGGTGTGACGGCTAAGACTAAAAACGGTACTCTTGTAGGTGTTTACTCAACAAAAGCCCACCCACTATCTAACCTTGATTTCTCACTGGACATCGCTGTTCGCTCTATCGAGTTCTACGAAGATTACTATGGAGTTAAGTACCCAATCCCTCAATCTCTCCACATCGCCCTTCCTGACTTCTCATCTGGAGCTATGGAAAACTGGGGTCTTGTGACCTACCGTGAAGTTTACTTGGTTGTGGATGAGAACTCAACTTTTGCTAGCCGCCAACAAGTTGCCCTAGTTGTAGCACATGAGTTGGCTCACCAATGGTTTGGGAACCTCGTGACTATGAAATGGTGGGATGACCTTTGGCTTAATGAAAGTTTCGCGAACATGATGGAATACGTTTGTGTGGATGCCATCGAGCCAAGCTGGAATATCTTTGAAGATTTTCAAACAGGTGGTGTTCCGTCTGCCTTGAAACGTGATGCGACGGATGGTGTTCAATCTGTTCACGTCGAAGTTAAACATCCAGATGAAATCAATACACTCTTTGACGGAGCTATCGTCTATGCCAAAGGAAGCCGTCTCATGCATATGCTTCGCCGTTGGCTCGGCGATGCTGATTTTGCCAAAGGTTTGCATGCTTACTTTGAAAAACACCAATACAGCAATACCATCGGTCGTGACCTTTGGGATGCCCTAGGTCAAGCTTCAGGTCGTGATGTCGCAGCCTTTATGGATTCTTGGTTGGAACAACCTGGTTACCCAGTTCTCACTGTCAAAGTTGAAAATGATGTTTTGAAGATTTCACAAAAACAATTCTTCATCGGTGAGCACGAAGATAAGAACCGTCTCTGGGTTGTACCACTCAATAGCAACTGGAAAGGCTTGCCTGATACACTTGAAAATGAAAGTATTGAAATCCCTGGCTACGCAGCTCTTCTTGCTGAAAATGAAGGAGCTCTTCGTCTCAACACTGAAAATACAGCCCACTATATTACAGACTACCAAGGAGACTTGTTAGATGCTGTTCTTGCTGACCTAGTTGAGCTTGATAACACAAGCAAACTGCAAATCGTCCAAGAACGTCGCTTGCTTGCTGAAGCAGGGCACATTTCTTATGCTGAATTGTTTCCAGTCCTTGATAAACTTGCCAAGGAAGAGTCTTACCTTGTGGTTTCAGCTGTTTCTCAAGTGATTTCTGCCCTTGAGCGCTTTATCGATGAAGAAACAGAAGCTGAAACAGCCTTCAAAGCACTGGTTGCTAAATTGGCTCGTCACAACTATGACCGTCTTGGTTTCGAAGCTAAAGATGGAGAATCAGACGAGGATGAATTGGTTCGTCAATTGGCCATTTCTATGATGATTCGTTCAAATGATGCAGAAGCTAGTCAAGTCGCTAGCCAAATCTTCGCAGCTCACAAGGAGAATCTTGCAGGACTTCCAGCAGCTATTCGCTCACAAGTTCTGATCAATGAGATGAAACATCATGAGACTAAAGACTTGTTAGCACTTTATCTTGATACTTATACGCACGCAACAGATGCTGTCTTTAAACGTCAGTTGGCAGCAGCTCTTGCCTACAGTAAAGATGCGGACAATATCCAAACCTTAATTGCATCTTGGAAGGACAAATTTGTGGTCAAACCACAAGACTTGTCTGCTTGGTACTTCCAGTTCTTAAACCATCAAGCAACTCAGGAAACAGCATGGTCTTGGGCTCGTGAAAACTGGGCCTGGATTAAGGCAGCTCTTGGAGGAGATATGAGCTTTGATAGCTTTGTTATCCTTCCTGCTCATGTATTTAAGACTCAGCAACGCTTGACGGAATACAAGGAATTCTTTGAGCCACAACTTTCTGACCTTGCTCTTAGCCGTAACATCGGTATGGGAATCAAGGAAATTGCAGCGCGTGTTGACTTGATTAACCGTGAAAAAGCTGCAGTGGAAGCAGTTGTTCTTCAATATGGAACTAACTAATCAAGACTAAATAAAAGAAAACTCAGCTATCTCATTTAAAATGCAGAGAGTTGAGTTTTTTTTAAGGCAAATTTGGTATAATGGTTTTAATAAGGAGGAGTTTCTCATGATAAAAATCTTATTAGTTGAGGATGACCTAGGCCTGTCAAATTCAGTATTTGACTTTTTAGACGATTTTGCGGATGTCATGCAGGTATTTGATGGAGAAGAAGGTCTCTACGAAGCTGAGAGTGGCGTCTATGACTTGATTTTGCTGGATTTGATGTTGCCAGAAAAAAATGGTTTCCAAGTCTTGAAAGAATTGCGTGAAAAGGGAATTACAACACCAGTTCTGATTATGACTGCCAAGGAAAGCTTGGATGATAAGGGACATGGATTTGAACTAGGAGCAGATGATTACCTGACCAAGCCTTTCTACCTAGAAGAACTCAAAATGCGGATTCAGGCTCTTCTTAAACGTTCAGGTAAATTTAATGAAAATACCTTGACCTATGGAAATATTGTGGTTAATTTGTCAACCAATACCGTTAAAGTAGAAGATACTCCTGTCGAATTGCTGGGGAAAGAATTTGATTTACTAGTTTATTTTCTTCAAAATCAAAATGTGATTTTACCGAAGACTCAGATTTTTGACCGTCTATGGGGATTTGATAGTGACACAACAATTTCGGTTGTCGAAGTCTATGTTTCAAAAGTCCGTAAGAAATTAAAAGGAACCACTTTTGCAGAGAATTTGCAAACCTTGCGCAGTGTTGGGTATATTTTAAAAGATGTTCAGTAAACTAAAAAAAACATGGTATGCGGATGACTTTAGTTATTTTATCCGTAACTTTGGTGTCTTCACCCTGATTTTCTCTACCATGACCTTGATTATTTTGCAGGTCATGCATTCGAGTCTCTATACTTCGGTGGACGATACGCTTCATGGACTGAGTAAGAATCCTCAGGCAGTTATTCAGCTTGCGGTAAATAGGGCAACAGAAGAGATTAAAGATTTAGAGAATGCCGCTACAGATACTAGCAAGACTGAGATAAAACCCAATGTTAGTTCAAATACAGAGGTTATTCTTTTTGATAAGAATTTTACGCAACTCCTTTCTGGAAATCGATTTTTGGGATTGGATAAGATTAAGCTAGAGAAGAAAGAACTAGGCCATATCTATCAAATTAAGGTTTTTAATAGCTATGGACAGGAAGAAATCTATCGCATGATTTTGATGGAAACGAATATCAGTTCGGTTTCAACCAATATTAAGTATGCGGCTGTCTTGATTAATACCAGTCAGTTGGAGCAGGCCAGTCAAAAGCATGAGCAACTGATTGTGGTTGTGATGGCTAGTTTCTGGATTTTGTCTTTGATTGCCAGTCTTTATCTAGCTCGAGTCAGTGTCCGACCTCTGCTTGAGAGTATGCAGAAGCAGCAGTCCTTTGTGGAAAATGCTAGTCATGAGTTACGAACTCCACTTGCAGTTCTGCAAAATCGTTTAGAGACTCTTTTTCGTAAGCCAGAAGCTACCATTATGGATGTGAGCGAAAGTATTGCATCGAGTTTGGAAGAAGTCCGAAATATGCGTTTTTTGACGACAAACTTGCTGAACTTAGCTCGACGAGATGATGGGATTAAGCCAGAACTTGCAGAAGTTCCAACCAGTTTTTTCAATACGACTTTCACAAACTATGAGATGATTGCTTCGGAAAATGACCGTGTCTTCCGTTTTGAAAATCGCATCCATCGCACGATTGTCACGGATCAGCTTCTTCTGAAACAACTGATGACTATCCTATTTGATAATGCTGTCAAGTATACTGAAGAAGATGGTGAAATTGATTTTCTTATCTCGGCGACAGATCGCAATCTGTATTTACTGGTTTCTGATAATGGAGTCGGTATTTCGACAGAAGATAAAAAGAAAATTTTTGACCGTTTTTATCGAGTGGACAAGGCTAGAACCCGTCAAAAAGGCGGTTTCGGTTTAGGATTATCCCTAGCCAAGCAAATTGTAGATGCGCTAAAAGGAACCATTACTGTTAAAGATAATAAACCAAAGGGAACAATCTTTGAAGTGAAGATTGCTATCCACACACCATCTAAAAAGAAAAAATAAAAATATCGCTCCAGCTGGGGCGATATTTTGGATTACGTGACTTTCAGTCCGTCTCGCTAAGTCAGGTGTGAGACAGGCAAACCACCCGTTTTAGGGGTGGTCATGATTAAAATAATATAAAAATCTTGACAGATAAACTTAAAAAAGGTAAACTATTTACTGGTTAATTAATTGGTTAAATAACCGGTTTAGAAAAGCTGTTTAACCGATAAAAAGAAGTTACGAAAAAGCTTCATCATTTATTGAAATGAGGGATTTATGAAATTCAGTAAAAAGTATATAGCAGCCGGATCAGCTGTTATCGTGTCCTTGAGTCTATGTGCTTATGCGCTAAATCAGCATCGCTCGCAGGAAAATAAGGACAATAATCGTGTCTCTTATGTGGATGGCAGTCAGTCAAGTCAGAAAAGTGAAAACTTGACACCAGATCAGGTTAGCCAGAAAGAAGGAATTCAGGCTGAGCAAATTGTTATTAAGATTACAGATCAAGGCTATGTGACGTCACATGGTGATCATTTCCATTATTACAATGGGAAAGTTCCTTATGACGCCCTCTTTAGTGAAGAACTTCTGATGAAGGATCCAAATTACCAACTTAAGGATGGAGATATTGTCAACGAGGTCAAGGGTGGTTATATCATCAAGGTCGATGGAAAATATTATGTCTACCTGAAAGATGCAGCTCATGCTGATAATGTTCGAACTAAAGATGAAATCAACCGTCAAAAACAAGAACATGTCAAAGATAATGAGAAGGTTAGCTCTGATGTTGCTGTAGCAAGGTCTCAGGGACGCTATACGACAGATGATGGTTATGTCTTCAATCCAGCTGATATTATCGAAGATACGGGTGATGCTTATATCGTTCCTCACGGAGGTCACTATCACTACATTCCAAAAAATGATTTGTCTGCTAGTGAGTTAGCAGCAGCAAAGGCTCATCTAGCTGGCAAAAATACGCAACCGAGTCAGTTAAGCTATTCTTCAGCAGCTAGTGACAATACTACGCAATCTGTAGCACAAGGTTCAAGTAGCGAGCCAATAAATAAAGCTGAAAATCTCCAAAGTCTTTTGAAGGAACTCTATGATTCACCTAGTGACCAACGTTACAGTGAATCAGACGGTCTTGTTTTTGACCCTGCTAAGATTATCAGTCGCACGTCAAATGGAGTTGCGATTCCGCATGGCGACCATTACCACTTTATTCCTTACAGCAAACTCTCTGCTTTAGAAGCAAAGATTGCCAGAATGGTGCCTATCGGTGGAACTGGTTCTACGGTCTCTACAAATGAAAAACCTCATGAAGTAGCGTCTAGTCTAGGAAGTCTTTCAAGTAGTCCATCTACTTTGAATCATGCCTCATTGACTACAAATAAGGCAATCTCTGCAACATCTGATGGCTATATCTTTAATCCAAAAGATATCGTTGAAGAAACAGCTACAGCTTATATCGTAAGGCATGGAGATCATTTCCATTACATTCCGAAATCGAACCCAATTGGGCAACCGACTCTTCCTAACAATACTCTAGTAAGCCCTTCGCCATCTCTTGCAGCTAATCCTGGTGTTTCACATGAGGAACATGAAGAAGATGGACACGGCTTTGATGCCAATCGTATTATTGCTGAAGATAGTTCAGGATTTATCATGAGTCACGGCGACCACAATCATTACTTCTTCAAGAAGGATTTGACAGCTGAACAAATCAAGGCGGCGCAAGATCACTTGAAAGGTGTAAATACAGCAACAACAAGTCCAACTCATGATGACGATCACGACGAAGATCATCATGGACACCATCATGGTGAGGAACACGATCACGGTTTTGATGCCAATCGTGTCATTAGTGAGGATGAGCAAGGATTTGTTATGAGTCACGGAGATCACAATCATTACTTCTTCAAGAAGGATTTGACAGCTGAACAAATCAAGGCAGCGCAAGACCACTTGAAAACCCATCATGATGCGGAGCCTGTGAAACCTCTTGCTAAAACGGTAGAGTCTTTCTCAAGAGATGCTAGCGATGAAGAAAAGATTGCTTACATTTCTAAGACCTATGGGGTTCCACTTGAAGCTATTAGAATTTCAAACGGATTCTTTGTCTTTGGAAATCCAGACCAAGCCTACGATCCAACTCATATCCATCCCTATGCTGTACGTAAGGAACACGTTCGGATTCCTCTTCAAACTGGAAATCCAGAACTTGATTTCCTAAATGAACTTTATACGACTGCCTTACGTGATGGTGTATCTCCCTATAGTTTGCAGGTAGAAAATGGTAGTTTTGTGATCCCTCATGGTGACCACAATCACTACATCAAGGTTCAAACCAAGGGCTATGAAGTTGCTTTGAAAAATAAAATTCCAGCTCTACAATCCAACTACCAACCTGGAGCTTTTGATGAAAAAGTAGTTTTGGCAAAAGTAGATCAACTTCTAGCTGATAGCAGAAGTATCTATAAAGACAAGCCTATTGCACAAAGACAGATTGAGTTAGCCTTAGGTCAGTTTACTGAAAACATGAAGAAACTGGCAACTAACTCTACAGCGGGTTATCTTGCAACACTTGAACTCTTTGATAAGCAATATATCCATATTGATGAAAGTGTCAAACCTGTTGAAACAAGCGCTCTAGATAAGAAATATCAGGCCTTGATTGATAAAATCAACACACTGGATACAGATTCTTATGGGCTTCCTAAGAAAGAACTTCTCGTTCGACTCCAAGAAGCTAAGTTGGCCAAAGATGAGGCTGGTTTAGCAGCGGTTGAATCACAACTTCAAGCTCTTCAAGACTTTAATGACCGAACAGGTGTTACAACTGTAGAATACATCAAGTATTTCTACGAACACGTAAATGACGGTCGTTTGAGTGATGAACTTCGAAACAAAGTAGCTCAGTTGACTTGGACCTTGTATCAATCTCAATCCTTCCTTAAGGCAGCAGAATTGAACAAATTATTCCCAAGCATCTATCAGGCAAAACAAGAAGTGGAAGAAGCTTTGAAAGCTCAACCAACTACTGCGAAATCAAGTCAGACAGTTCTAGATACTGAAAAAGTTGATAATCAAAGTGCCAAGACAGCCATTTATGGCTTCTTGAAAGAATTATACGGAGATTTTATGCCTGAAGAGCATGTCAATCGTGTTAGCAAGGAACAAGTTGAAAGTCTTTTGAGCAAGGCAAATCAACTCTTAGAACAAATCCAAGAAGAAGGAATCAGACAATCCTTGGCAGAAGAAGTAGAAAATCTCAAAGCTGCCACAAACAAGGCTGATGCGGACTTGGATGAAGTAAATAGTCAGGTGAAAGATGTATTGACTCGTATTGCTAGCGCTCTTCAACAAGAGAAGGAAAATGCTGAGCAAGATCCTCAGACGCTCGTTCTCTATCAAAAACTCTACGATATTCTCATGTCACTTCATGCTTATTTAGAAAACAATAAGGGTTCTGATGCGGACTTTGATAAGGTGGATGCTCTACTAGATCAACTTTCTGCTAAGAGTAAAGATAAAGCTGCTTTACTTGAATTGACAAAAGCTATTCTGGTTTTGAATCAAGAAATCAAGTCAAAATCAAGTTCGAGTGAAGGAGCAACTCCAGCAACAAATGCTGAAGCAAATGGTGATAAGACCAGTGCTGAGAACCAACCAAACGTAGCTGCAGAATCTAACAGTGAAACTGCCAGCGATGAAAACAAACCGAGCAAGTCAACAGATTCTAAACCTGCTGAATCAGTTCCAGAAAAGGAAACAACAGAATCTCCAACAAGTACTGGAAATCAAGAAAAACCAGTAGAGTAAAAAAATTGGTAGTCGGAGATCTAGGAGATTTTCTCATTCAAGGCTGTTTCCTATTTCTCATTGTAATTATAAACCATGGCAACATAAGAAAACGAGCATTTCCAACTGAGGAGGTGCTCGTTTTTTGATAGTTAGAAGTAGTTTTTATCCGTTTATTTAGAGTTGATTACAAATGATCTTGAAAGAAATTATTGACTTGAATGTGGATATAAGATTTATTCATTGATTATAATGTTTAAATAGCGCTCCAAAGCAAAGAATTATCCTCATGAGTATAAATCTTATAAATTAACTACCTCCAAACCATGTTCTGTCAAGCGATAGATGGTCGAACAGACCTCTTTTAAGAAACGACGGTCATGCGAAACAGTGATCAGACCGCCTGGATAAGTGGTAAAGAGTTTTCTGATTTCGGGTTGAGAAGTGGGAGAAAAGTTTCGTGTGGGTTCATCCAGAAGGAGAAAGTTTGGTTTGCGCAGCACTAAATCTAAAAGTAGGAGTTTACCCTGTTGCCCGCCAGATAAGGAGCGAATTTGGTGGTGCATCTCTGGATAACTGAAATTGAGACTGGCTAGGTGAGATTGGATTTTCTGTAGTTCTTCTTTTTGTCCAGTTTGGCTGAGAAATTCTACTGGAGATAGCTCCAATTCTAGTTTCTTGTGGTAATCTTGTGGCATAACACCAAGAGAAATCTCTTTTTTGGCGCTTAGTAGTTGCTGTAACTTGGCTAACAGAGTTGATTTCCCAATACCATTTGGGCCGATGATACCAATTTTTTCTTGGCCACGGACAGTTAGTTGAAGTACTTGAGCCAAAAATCGGTCGCCAATGGACAAATTTTCCTTTTCCAGTCGAATTAAGGTTTTAGAAGCCGGTAATGGTTGGATGTCTGAAAAGAAAAGTTGGATTTGTTCTTCTTCAAGTGGCTTTTGGGTCATGGACTGAGCTGCCCTTTCGTAGCGTTTTTCTTGTGAGAGGACAGTTTTCATCTTTTTAGCCAATAGGCGACCGGCAGTACTGTCTTTGGTGGCTCGAAGTGCAGTTTCTACATTTTGCTTGACTCGGCGATGTTTTTCCATGCTTTTATCATAGTCTCTTTTGTCGTTGGCTGCTTGCTGGCTTTGTCTGGCAAAATGAACCTTTCTCTGCTCACTGTAGCGATCATAGTCTAAATGCTCGACTAGTGTTTCCGCTTCTTTTCGGTGCTTGACCAGTCGCAAGTGGACAATAGTGTCTGCCGTTTGAGAAAGAAATTCTTCATCATGGGAAATGAAAATAACGGTTTGCTGAATCTTTTGAATCTGATTTTTTAGCCAATCAACCGTCTCAAGGTCTAGGTCATTTGAAGGTTCATCTAAAAATAAAATTTCAAAGGGTTTAGCTAACTCATGGATGAGCTGAATTTTCAAAGCTTCGCCACCCGAAAGGCTCCCAATCTCTTGATCGCTAGCGAAACGATCACTATCAAAATGCAACTCCTCCGCCAAACGATAGAGGATACTGTAGTCTAAATCGGCAGGATCTAAGAAGAAGTAGTCGTGTAAAGTTTTCTTTTTCAGCTCCTCAGGGAGTTTTTGAGGAATGTAGGCCAGAGACTGATGGTTAGACTGGATATCTCCCTTTATAGTGAAATCAGGTAAATCTTCCTCCATTAAAGTTTTAAGCAAGGTTGATTTGCCATTTCCTTCTTCACCAATAATAGCTACCTTTTCCCCGTCTTGGATAATCATGTTTAAGTCTGATACAAGGTCCCGTAAATCTTTGTTTTGAGTGATGGTTAGATGATTGATGTTTATCATATGATTGCCCTTTCTAGAATGTCGATTGTGCATAACAAAAAACTCTACTTTACCTAGTAGAGCCAAAGTCACTATCGAAAACTCTATTATCCCCGTTGAAAAGCTCGTCAAACTAGCTTAGGATTGCCTAATCCAACTCAAGAGGAGCAGATGGTTAGCTTTCTAGTTTTTTGATTTTCAATGAGGATAAGATACTAGAAAATCTAGTATGAAAAGAGCACACAAAAAGAGACAAAAACAAGATCTACTAAATAAAGTTTCTTTATTTGATAGACTTAGTTGTTCATGTCTCCCTTACCTCCGAGTATTAGTACCTTTATCCTATACCTTTCAGGAAATTTTGTCAACAGAAAACTGGAAATTCCAAGTTCTAAAATCCGAGTCGTAAGCATTAGTAATGAACTCTTTGTCTTCCATGTGAGCATCCTCCTTACTACTCAGTATAGCGTTACAAAATAAAAACATCATAGTAAATATGTCAAAAAAATCGAATTTTAATTACAAAGTTTGGTGGGCTGATTTGTAGCCTTTTCATGGTATAATCAAGAGAGTAAATCTTTATGGAGGAAGTATGAAATTAAATATTCAAGAGATTCGTAAGCAGTCTGAAGGCTTGTACTTTGAACAAAGTTTAGATCTAGCTGCAGACTTACGTGCACGTAATCAAGAAATTTTAGATGTAAAAGATATCCTTGCTGTTGGGAAAGTACAGTACGAAGACCGTATGTATTTCCTAGATTATCAGTTGTCTTATACCATTGTTCTTGCTTCAAGTCGCAGTATGGAGCCAGTTGAGTTAGCTGAATCGTATCCAGTCACAGAAGTTTTCATGGAAGGCGCAACCAACCAGTTAGATCAAGAAGTTCTAGATGATGATTTGGTCTTGCCTATCGAAAATGGCGAACTTGACCTTGCTGAGAGCGTATCAGACAATATCCTGCTCAATATCCCTATAAAGGTCTTGACGGCTGAAGAAGAGGCTGGACAAGGATTTGTGTCAGGAAATGACTGGCAAATCATGACAGAGGAAGAATACCAAGCCCAACAAGCAGTTAAGAAAGAAGAAAACAGTCCTTTTGCTGGCTTACAAGGACTATTTGATGGAGACGAATAATGGTTTTGTCAAAAAAACGCGCACGAAAGGTGCTAGAAGAAATCATTGCTCTTTTTCCGGATGCCAAGCCCAGTCTTGATTTTACCAATCATTTTGAACTCTTGGTTGCGGTCATGTTGTCAGCTCAGACGACGGATGCAGCGGTAAATAAGGCCACACCAGGTCTCTTTGCGGCCTTTCCAACGCCACAAGCTATGTCTGTGGCGACTGAGAATGAGATTGCTTCGCACATTTCTCGTCTGGGACTGTATCGGAATAAGGCTAAATTCCTTAAAAAATGTGCCCAACAGTTACTAGACGATTTTGATGGTCAAGTGCCTCAGACTCGAGAGGAATTAGAAAGTCTAGCAGGAGTTGGTCGCAAAACAGCCAATGTTGTTATGAGTGTGGGCTTTGGAATTCCAGCCTTTGCAGTCGATACCCATGTGGAGCGTATTTGCAAACACCACGATATCGTCAAAAAATCAGCGACACCGCTTGAGGTGGAAAAGCGGGTCATGGATATCTTGCCACCTGAGAAGTGGTTAGCAGCCCATCAGGCCATGATTTATTTTGGAAGAGCCATTTGCCATCCTAAAAATCCAGAGTGTGACCAGTACCCACAGTTATATGATTTTAGTAATTTATAAGATGGGGTTTCAAAAGTTTTTGCTTGATTTTAACCATGCTTTGTGCTATAGTAATTGATAACTAAATATTCCTTTAAACCTGTCCCGTGAGGCAGGCAAGGAGCGCGATAAAGTAGAAGGGTGAAGTCTATACTGTTTGCAGTAGGGCTCGCTTGGCTATACATTTCAAGTCTCCTTGTTTAAGGAGACTTTTCTTTTTGGAGGTTTGTCATGAAGACAAAAGAAGTTGTAGACGAATTGACTGTCAAACGAGCGATTACGCGTATTACTTATGAGATTATCGAACGTAACAAAGATTTGAATAAAATCGTCTTGGCTGGTATTAAAACTCGTGGTGTCTTTATCGCCCACCGTATCCAAGAACGTTTGGAGCAGCTAGAAAACCTTTCAGTTCCTGTTGTAGAATTGGATACTAAACCTTTCCGTGACGATGTTAAAAGTGGAGAAGATACTTCTTTGGTTTCTGTTGATGTGACAGACCGTGAAGTTATCTTGGTGGATGATGTGCTCTATACAGGCCGTACCATCCGCGCTGCTATTGATAATATTGTGGGTCATGGCCGTCCTGCGCGCGTGAGTTTAGCAGTCTTAGTCGATCGTGGACATAGAGAATTGCCAATCCGTCCAGATTACGTTGGGAAGAATATCCCAACCAGTCGTTCTGAAGAAATCATCGTAGAGATGGCAGAACTTGATGGTCAAGACAGAGTTCTGATTACTGAAGAAGCTTAGAAAGCTAAAGGAGTAGCCATGTCAGAAAATCAACAAGCATTGAACCATGTGGTGTCCATGGAAGACCTCACTGTTGATCAAGTGATGAAATTGATCAAGCGAGGGATTGAGTTTAAAAACGGAGCCCAGCTTCCTTATGAAGACCATCCGATTGTTTCCAATCTTTTCTTTGAGGATTCTACACGGACGCATAAGTCCTTTGAAGTGGCAGAGATTAAACTGGGGCTTGAACGACTTGACTTTGATGTGAAGACTAGTTCGGTCAATAAGGGTGAGACACTTTATGATACCATCTTGACTCTGTCTGCTTTGGGAGTGGATGTCTGTGTGATTCGCCATCCAGAGGTCGACTACTACAGAGAGTTGATTGCAAGTCCGACGATTACAACTTCCATTATCAATGGTGGAGATGGTTCGGGACAACATCCTAGCCAGAGCTTGCTTGATTTGATGACTATTTATGAGGAATTTGGTCACTTTGAGGGGCTCAAGGTTGCTATTGCAGGTGACTTGGATCACTCACGTGTTGCCAAATCCAATATGCAGATTTTGAAACGCTTGGGAGCTGAACTGTTCTTTGCAGGACCTGAGGAATGGAGAAGTCAAGAGTTTGCAGACTATGGACAGTTTGTAACCATTGATGAAATCATTGATCAGGTGGATGTCATGATGTTTCTTCGTGTGCAACATGAACGTCATGATAGTGGTGCAGTATTTTCAAAAGAAGACTATCATACCCAACATGGCTTGACGCAGGAACGATACAATCGCTTGAAAGAAACAGCAATCCTCATGCACCCAGCTCCAGTCAATCGTGATGTAGAAATCGCAGATCACTTGGTTGAAGCACCAAAATCACGGATTGTCCAACAAATGACCAATGGTGTCTTTGTTCGAATGGCAATCTTAGAATCCGTACTGGCGAGTAGAAACGCCAACTAAAACACAAGACGTTAAAAGACGCCAGTGAGCGTCCACGAGAGGTGAGAATATGACAAAAAGACTTCTAGTATTAGAAGATGGCACAGTTTTTGAAGGCAAGGCCTTCGGAGCAGATATTGATGTAACAGGCGAAATCGTCTTTAATACAGGGATGACCGGCTACCAAGAATCCATTACAGACCAGTCTTATAATGGACAAATCTTGACCTTTACCTATCCTTTGGTAGGAAATTATGGAATTAACCGTGATGATTACGAATCCATTATTCCAACTTGTAAGGGAGTCGTTGTTTTCGAGGAAGCACGTAGAGCTAGCAACTGGCGCAACCAAATGACCTTGGATGAATTTTTGAAAGCTAAGAAAATTCCAGGTATTTCAGGAATTGATACCCGTGTACTTACTAAGATTATCCGTAAACACGGTACTATGCGTGCAACCTTGACCCATGTTGGGGATAGTATGGACCATGTGACGGACCAGCTCCAAGCAACAGTCTTGCCGACAGATAATATCAAGCAGGTTTCTACTAAAACGTCATATCCAGCCCCAGGAGTTGGTTTGAGCGTGGTGTTAGTGGACTTTGGTCTTAAGCACTCAATCTTACGAGAACTTTCTAAGCGTAATTGTAACGTGACGGTTGTTCCTTACTCAACAACTGCGGAAGAAATTCTTCACCTCAATCCCGACGGAGTTATGTTGTCAAATGGTCCAGGTAACCCAGAAGACGTTCCCCAAGCACTGGACATGATTCGTGGTGTGCAAGGAAAAATTCCAATCTTCGGTATCTGTATGGGTCACCAACTCTTTGCTATGGCAAACGGGGCTAAGACTTACAAGATGAAGTTTGGTCACCGTGGATTCAACCATGCGGTACGCGAAATTGCTACAGGACGAATAGATTTTACTAGCCAGAACCATGGTTATGCAGTTAGCCGTGAGGATTTGCCAGAGCACTTGATTATCACTCATGAAGAAATCAATGACAAGTCAGTTGAAGGTGTACGTCACAGATACCAACCAGGTTTCTCTGTACAATTCCACCCAGACGCAGCCCCTGGTCCACACGATGCAAGCTACCTATTTGACGAGTTTATCGAGATGATGGAAGCTTTTAAACAATCAAACTAAGAACGAGTAAAAGCTCGTCGGAGAATTTATGTAACTGAACACGGACGGAAAGCTCGGAATTTAGAGAAACCAACTTGGATTGTTAATCCTTCCTTGGTTTCCTAAAATTCAATCGCTTTCTATTCGTCCTTTGTATCTTATTTAATGTCGCTCTGTGAGGCGACGAATAGATAGGCAGGTCGTTTCTTTTAGTCGCTATCAGGCGAACTAAAAACTCCCTGCACTAGATTTTTTACCGAAAAGTATCGTTTCGCTAAAAATCGTCGGAGAATTTATTTAATGTCGCTCTGTGAGGCGACGAATAGAAAGGAGAAGATACATTGTTCGCGGAAGTGAACACGCCCTAAGAACTGTGTGAAAAAGATAAACATCGTCTTGACGCTAAAGGCGTCTGCACCGAGTTTCCTATTTTCACGGTGTTCTTTACGGGCTTTGTATCATAAACTATGCCTAAACGTACTGATATTCAAAAAATTATGGTGATTGGTTCTGGTCCGATTATTATTGGTCAGGCTGCTGAGTTTGACTACGCGGGGACCCAGGCTTGCTTGTCGTTGAAAGAGGAAGGTTATGAGGTTGTCTTGGTTAACTCAAACCCTGCAACTATCATGACGGACAAGGAAATTGCGGATAAGGTTTATATTGAACCGATTACGCTTGAGTTTGTAACTCGTATTCTTCGTAAGGAACGTCCAGATGCCTTGCTGCCTACTCTCGGTGGGCAAACTGGTCTTAATATGGCCATGGAATTGTCTAAAAATGGTATCCTCGATGAGCTTGGTGTTGAACTTCTGGGAACTAAATTATCTGCTATTGACCAAGCCGAGGACCGTGACCTCTTTAAACAATTGATGGAGGAATTGAATCAACCAATTCCAGAGTCTGAAATTGTAAATACGGTTGAAGAAGCAGTTGCCTTTGCTGCAACTATTGGATACCCAGTCATTGTCCGTCCAGCCTTTACCCTTGGTGGTACTGGTGGTGGTATGTGTGCTAATGAGGAAGAATTGCGTGAAATCGCTGAAAATGGTTTGAAACTGTCACCTGTTACCCAATGTTTGATTGAGCGTTCAATCGCAGGTTTCAAGGAAATCGAATACGAAGTGATGCGTGACTCAGCTGACAATGCTTTGGTTGTTTGTAACATGGAAAACTTTGACCCAGTTGGGATTCACACAGGGGATTCCATTGTATTTGCCCCTGCCCAAACCATGTCAGACTATGAAAACCAAATGCTTCGTGACGCAAGCTTGAGCATTATTCGTGCCCTTAAGATTGAAGGTGGATGTAATGTTCAGCTGGCCCTTGACCCACACAGTTTTAAGTACTATGTTATCGAAGTAAACCCTCGTGTATCGCGTTCTTCTGCCCTGGCATCTAAGGCGACAGGTTACCCAATTGCTAAGTTGGCTGCCAAGATTGCTGTAGGCTTGACCTTGGATGAGGTTATTAACCCAGTCACTGGTTCAACCTATGCCATGTTTGAACCAGCTCTTGACTATGTGGTTGCTAAGATTCCGCGTTTCCCATTTGACAAGTTTGAAAAGGGTGAACGCCGTCTTGGTACCCAGATGAAGGCGACTGGAGAAGTCATGGCTATTGGTCGTAACATTGAAGAGTCACTTCTTAAAGCTTGTCGCTCCCTTGAAATTGGGGTTCACCACAATGAAATGTCAGAACTTGCAGCGGTTTCTGATGATGCCTTGATTGAAAAAGTTGTGAAAGCCCAAGATGATCGTCTCTTCTATGTGTCAGAAGCTATTCGCCGTGGTTACACTCCAGAAGAAATTGCTGAGCTTACAAAAATCGATATCTTTTATCTCGATAAACTCCTACATATCTTTGAAATTGAGCAGGAGTTGGGTGCCCATCCACAAAATCTAGAAGTTTTGAAAACAGCCAAACTCAATGGTTTCTCAGACCGTAAGATTGCGGAATTATGGAAATCGACAGCAGACCAAGTTCGCCAACTTCGTTTGGAAAACAAGATTGTTCCAGTCTACAAGATGGTTGATACCTGTGCGGCAGAGTTCGACTCTGAAACACCATACTTCTATTCAACCTATGGATGGGAAAATGAATCTATCAAGTCTGATAAGGAATCTGTACTTGTCCTAGGTTCAGGTCCAATCCGTATCGGTCAAGGGGTTGAGTTTGACTACGCAACTGTTCACTCAGTTAAGGCTATTCAGGCTGCTGGATATGAAGCTATTATCATGAATTCAAACCCAGAGACCGTTTCTACAGACTTCTCTGTATCAGATAAGCTTTATTTTGAACCATTGACATTCGAAGATGTTATGAATGTTATCGATTTGGAACAACCAAAAGGGGTAATCGTTCAGTTCGGTGGTCAAACAGCCATCAACCTTGCGGAGCCTTTGGCCAAAGCAGGTGTGACCATCCTTGGTACACAGGTTGCTGACTTGGATCGGGCTGAAGACCGTGACCTATTTGAGCAAGCTCTCAAAGACTTAGATATTCCACAGCCACCAGGACAAACAGCAACCAATGAAGAAGAAGCAGTGCTTGCAGCTCGCAAGATTGGCTTCCCAGTTCTTGTCCGCCCATCTTATGTACTTGGTGGACGTGCTATGGAAATCGTTGAAAACGAAGAAGACCTTCGTTCTTACATGCGAACTGCTGTTAAGGCTAGTCCAGACCACCCAGTTCTTGTCGATTCTTACATTGTTGGTCAGGAGTGCGAAGTTGATGCCATCTCAGACGGGGAAAATGTTCTCATCCCTGGTATCATGGAGCACATCGAACGAGCTGGTGTTCACTCAGGTGACTCGATGGCCGTTTACCCACCACAAACCTTGTCACAAAAGGTTCAGGAAACCATTGCAGACTACACCAAACGCCTAGCAATCGGTCTTAACTGTCTTGGAATGATGAACATTCAGTTTGTCATCAAGGATGAAAAAGTCTACGTTATTGAGGTCAATCCACGTGCTAGCCGTACGGTTCCATTCCTTTCTAAGGTAACCAATATCCCTATGGCTCAAGTAGCGACCAAGCTCATTCTTGGGCAAAGACTTGAAGAACTTGGATACCACGATGGACTTTATCCAGAAAGCACTCGAGTTCATATCAAGGCTCCTGTCTTCTCCTTTACGAAACTAGCTAAGGTAGACAGCTTGCTCGGTCCTGAAATGAAGTCAACAGGGGAAGTTATGGGTTCTGATACGACTCTTGAAAAAGCTCTCTATAAGGCTTTTGAAGCTTCCTACCTACACTTGCCAACTTTTGGTAACGTTGTATTTACCATTGCTGATGATACCAAAGAAGAAGCCTTGAACTTGGCTCGTCGTTTCCAAAATATTGGTTATGGAATCCTTGCGACAGAAGGGACAGCAGCTTTCTTTGCCAGTCATGGACTTCAAGCTCAACCTGTTGGTAAGATTGGTGATGATGATCAGGATATCCCAAGCTTTGTTCGCAAAGGGAAAATCCAAGCAATTATCAATACTGTCGGTACCAAACGAACTGCTGACGAAGATGGTGAGCAAATCCGTCGTTCAGCCATTGAACACGGTGTGCCACTCTTTACAGCCCTAGATACAGCTAATGCTATGCTTAAGGTACTTGAAAGCCGTAGCTTTGTCACAGAAGCGATCTAGTTGAGAAAAATTTTTCACAGTTTTAAAGCCAGCGTCGTAAATCGCTGGCTTTTACAATACTGATGTTGCTTATTTCAACTATCATGCTTTCCTTAAGAATCATTCTAAAATGTGATATAATAAGGATGAATTGAAAATTGGAAACTATTTTTCATTATATTTTCAAAAAATCCATTAAAAAAAAGTAAAGACAGATTAGAAAGTGTAAAATTCCTATGTCTTCTTACAAAAAGGTCTCTCTTTCTGAGATCAATCAATCTATTGAAACTCCCAATAACAATCATTTTTGGCAGAATCTAAAAGCATTTTTAGGACCTGGCGCTCTTGTAGCAGTTGGTTATATGGATCCTGGAAACTGGATTACTAGTGTGGTTGGTGGTGCTTCCTACAAATATAGTCTCTTATTTGTTATTTTGATTTCATCCATCATTGCCATGCAGTTACAACAAATGGCTGGAAAGCTCGGTATCGTGACTAGGATGGATCTAGCGCAGGCAACAGCTCATCATGCTCCCAAGTGGCTTCGCTATAGTCTGTGGGTGATTTTAGAATTAGCTTTAATGGCGACAGACTTGGCTGAAGTTTTAGGTTCAGCGATTGCCTTAAATCTTTTGTTTAAAATACCGATTATGGTAGCTATCCTCCTAACCGTTTTAGATGTATTTCTTTTACTTTTGTTGATGAAGTTTGGGTTCAAGAAGATTGAAGCTATTGTTACGACTCTTATCTTAACTATATTAGGTATTTTTTCTTATCTGGTGGCTTTATCCAATCCAAGTATTCAGGGAATATTTAGTGGTTATTTACCGACTTCGACTTTATTTGAAAGTCCTCTTCCGGGACATGAGAGTCAATTGACATTAGCTTTAGGGATTGTAGGAGCGACAGTCATGCCCCATAATCTCTATCTTCATTCATCCCTATCGCAAACAAGGAAAATTAACCACAAAGATAAGAAGGACGTCCGAAAAGCAGTGCGCTTTATGACCTTGGATTCAAATCTTCAGTTGTCCTTAGCTTTTGTTGTCAATTCCTTGTTGCTCATTTTGGGTGCCTCCCTCTTTTTTGGTCATGCATCTGAAATTTCAGCATTCTCCCAAATGTACAATGCTTTACAGGATTCGACAATAGCAGGAGCGATAGCCAGCTCAACTTTGTCAACTTTGTTTGCTCTGGCTCTCTTAGCCAGTGGTCAAAATTCGACCATTACAGGAACTTTGACAGGACAGATTGTCATGGAAGGTTTCTTGCATCTGAAATTACCTCAGTGGCTTATCCGTATCGGTACACGTATTTTTGCCTTGCTACCTGTGATTATAGTCGCCGTCTTATTTGGACATCAAGAAAAGACCTTGGATCAGTTATTGGTTTACTCACAGGTGTTTCTTTCAATCGCTCTTCCGTTTTCAATTTTCCCCTTAATCTATTTGACCTCTAAGAAGTCACTGATGGGAGAATTTACCAATGCCAAGTGGAACACAATCATAGGCTACGCAGTTGCAATTGTCTTAACCATTCTTAATATCAAGCTTCTTTTCGATATTTTTTAAACATGTTTAAATTAGGTCTTAAGTATTAGCTTGAAGATTGATAAAGTGATAATAGTAGTGGTTGGTTTATGAAATGAAGTACTAAAAAGAGGTTGGGAAAAAACTCAATTTCAGTAGAAAATGTAGTAAATCTTCCCACAATAAAACGCATAGTATCAAGTTTTTTCAATACCTGATATTATGCGTTTTTTGATTTTAAAGACTTTTTGTCCAGCCTCGTTTATAGTGGATTGAAGTTGGAATAATACGCTTTGCTTTCTAAAAAATGTTAGAAATTAAATTTAATTCCCTGATTACTTTGTTCAGATTTTATTTCACTATAACTATCAATTTTCCCTCAAAAATGATTCTAAATTGGGAAAAATTTAGAATGTCAATTACTCATTTTTGTTGCAGGATACTCCCTTTTGCAAAAATGGCTATTTCAGGTGAAAAAAACGACATTTCAGATTTTCTGTTCCAGAAATAGCTATCGCTATGATATAATTATTTTATGATTATTACTATTCCTATAAAAAACCAAAAAGATATTGGCACACCATCTGATTCAGTCGTTGTTCTCGGCTATTTTGATGGTATACACAAGGGGCATCAAGAATTATTTCGTGTTGCCAATAAGGCTGCGAGAAAGGACTTATTGCCTATCGTCGTTATGACCTTTAATGAATCTCCAAAGATTGCTTTAGAGCCATATCATCCGGATCTGTTTTTACATATTTTGAACCCTGCTGAACGTGAGAGGAAATTAAAGCGTGAAGGAGTAGAAGAATTATATCTCCTTGATTTTAGTAGTCAATTCGCTAGTCTTTCGGCAGAAGAATTTTTTGCAACTTATATCAAGGCTATGAATGCCAAAATTATTGTTGCAGGTTTTGATTATACATTTGGTTCTGACCAAAAAACAGCAGAAGACTTAAAGGATTACTTTGATGGAGAAGTCATTATCGTTCCACCTGTAGAAGATGAGAAAGGAAAGATTAGTTCAACTCGTATCCGTCAAGCTATTTTAGATGGAAATGTGAAAGAAGCAGGAGAACTTTTGGGGGCACCGCTTCCATCCAGGGGTATGGTGGTTCATGGCAATGCTCGTGGTCGTACGATTGGTTATCCAACAGCTAATTTGGTGCTTTTAGATCGTACTTATATGCCAGCAGATGGCGTTTATGTCGTTGATGTTGAGATTCAAAGACAGAAGTATCGTGCTATGGCTAGTGTCGGGAAAAATGTGACCTTTGATGGAGAAGAAGCACGTTTTGAAGTCAATATTTTTGATTTTAATCAAGATATTTATGGGGAAACCGTCATGGTTTATTGGCTTGATCGCATTCGAGATATGACCAAATTTGACTCAGTTGACCAATTAGTGGATCAGTTAAAGGCTGATGAAGAAGTTGCTCGGAATTGGTCTTAAGAGTTTGGGTAATTAAAAAGAGGTTGTTTGTAACCCAAAAGATAGATGAATAAGTCTAACTTTTGAGGTCACTACACTACCTCTTTTTATTCTTTTTCAAAGGTAAATCCTTCTCCTAGGATTTCATGGGCTTCTGTAATAGTTATAAAAGCTTGAGGATCGATTCGATGAATCATTTCCTTCATTTTCACAATTTCATTTCTCCCGACAATACAGTAGATGATTTTCAAATTTTCTTTACTATAGTAGCCTTGACCAGAAATAAAAGTAACACCTCTTCCGAGGTCATCATTGATTGCCTTAGCAAGTTGGTCAGGACGTTTTGTGATAATCATAAATCCTTTACCTGCGTAGCCACCTTCTCCAATCAAATCAATGACACGCGAAACGATAAAATCAAATAAGAGCGTGTAGGAAACCAATCTCAAGTCCTTGAAGATTAGGAGAATCAGCATGAGAATGCAAAAATCTAAGATAAAGAGCAGTTTTCCCATAGATATATGAGTATATTTGTTGAGGATACGAGCTAGAATATCAGTTCCTCCGGTTGTACCTCCAGCATTAAAGATAATTCCGAGGCCAATTCCCAATAGAATTCCCGCTATAAGAGCTGTGATTAGTAAATCACCTTGAAGATCAATATGAAGGGGAACACGCTCAAAAAAAGCCAACCAGGCGGACAAAGCTAAGGTTCCAAGCAAACTAGAATAGAGAGATTTTGCTCCAAATATTTTCCAAGCTAGGATGAAAAGGGGAATATTAATCAGCAGGTTCATGAGTGAAACAGGAATTTTAAAAAGATAAAAGGTAATGAGGGTAATACCTGTTGCCCCTCCTTCAAAGAGATGATGGGGAACTACAAAATAAGTCAGTCCAAAAGCATAAATGGCAGCACCTAGTAAAATGGTAAAAATGGGGTAAATTTTTTTAATCATAGGACACCTCTTTTCTTATAAGATGATTATATCAAATTTTTACGGAAAATTTGATTGACTCCATTAGGATTTTTAATCTTTTTTTGATATAATTAGAAGTAAGAAAACCAATCTGAATCCTAAAATAGAAAGATTGACACTATGACAAAAATTAAGATTGTAACCGATTCATCTGTTACTATTGAACCAGAACTCGTAAAACAATTAGATATCACTATTGTTCCATTATCTGTAATGATCGATAATGTTGTTTATTCGGATGCTGATTTGAAAGAAGAAGGTAAATTTCTTCAGTTGATGCAAGCAAGTAAGAATCTTCCGAAAACCAGTCAACCGCCTGTAGGTGTCTTCGCTGAAGTTTTTGAAGACCTATGCAAGGATGGTAGCCAGATTCTTGCTATTCATATGTCCCATGCTCTTTCTGGTACTGTAGAAGCAGCGCGCCAGGGTGCCAGCTTATCTACTGCCGACGTGACAGTTATTGATAGCTCCTTCACTGACCAAGCCTTGAAATTCCAAGTTGTTGAGGCTGCGAAATTAGTGCAAGAAGGCAAAGATATGGAGACGATTTTAGCTCATGTAGAAGATGTAAAAAAACATACGGAGCTCTATATTGGTGTTTCTACTCTAGAAAATCTAGTAAAAGGTGGACGAATTGGCCGTGTAACTGGATTGTTGAGCTCACTTCTCAATATCCGAGTTGTCATGCAGATGAAGGACCATGAATTGCAACCAATTGTTAAAGGTCGTGGAGCTAAAACCTTTAAAAAATGGTTAGATGAGCTGATAAGCTCGCTTTCAGGACGTTCTGTAGCAGAGATTGGAATTTCATATTCTGGTAGTGCTGACTGGGCAAAAGAGATGAAAGAAAGTTTACAAGCCTATGTTGAAAAACCAATTTCTGTTTTAGAAACCGGTTCTATTATTCAGACTCATACAGGTGAGAATGCGTGGGCTATTTTGGTACGTTACCATTCCTAAAAAAATAAAGAAAATGCGAATAAACAGCGTTTTTAACTTGACCTATAAGGGATTTTAGGATATGATTATATTTGTTAATTAGAAATTAATTTGGAGGAATCATTAACATGGCAAACAAACAAGATTTGATCGCTAAAGTAGCAGAAGCTACAGAATTGACTAAGAAAGACTCAGCAGCAGCAGTAGAAGCTGTATTTTCAGCAGTAGCTGACTACCTTGCAGCTGGTGAAAAAGTTCAATTGATCGGTTTTGGTAACTTTGAAGTTCGTGAGCGTGCTGCACGTAAAGGTCGCAACCCACAAACTGGTAAAGAAATCACAATTGCAGCTTCTAAAGTTCCAGCATTCAAAGCTGGTAAAGCTCTTAAAGACGCTGTTAAATAATCAGCCTTTAAAAAGCCTATCATATCAAGCATTTGAGCTTGTGTGATAGGCTTTTCTTTTGATTTTGGGGCAAAACACTATTTTTTTCACTTGTTTTAGGAGGATGTCAACCAGCATTTTCGTTATTTCCTAATAGTGCTGAGTTTTTATACTCTTCTAAAATCTCTTTAAACCACGTTAGCTTCACCTTGGATTATATATGTGACTGACTTCGTCAGTCTTATCTACAACCTCAAAGCAGTGCTTTGAGCAACCTGCGGCTAGCTTCCTAGTTTTCTCTTTGATTTTCATTGAGTATTATTTGTCTCAAGATCAAACCATGAAGGTGGATAATCACCTTCTCCGATATTTTATTGATTTTCAGTTGAAGTCATATCAAATATTTAAGTAGATAGAAAAGTTATATACTGTCTATTGAAAATATTATAAATCAGATAAAAAGACAGGTGAAATCTTCTGTGTTATACTAGAGATATGTTAGATTTGAAAGAATATGGTATCGTCATGTGGCCGGAGGAGAAGATCACTTCTTTCCGTAAGAAACTTCTCACTTGGTATGATGAAAATAAAAGAGATTTACCTTGGAGGAGAAGTAAAAATCCTTATCATATCTGGGTATCTGAAATCATGCTCCAGCAGACTAGAGTGGATACAGTTATTCCTTACTACGAACGATTCTTGGACTGGTTTCCGACAGTAGAAAGTTTGGCAAACGCGCCTGAAGAGCGTTTGTTGAAGGCTTGGGAGGGCTTGGGATATTATTCTCGAGTTCGTAATATGCAGGCTGCGGCCCAGCAGATTATGGATGACTTTGGGGGTCAATTTCCAAATACCTATGAAGGAATTTCCAGTTTGAAAGGAATTGGCCCTTACACAGCAGGAGCCATTTCTAGTATTGCTTTTAACTTGCCTGAGCCAGCGGTCGATGGCAATGTCATGCGTGTTTTGGCGCGTCTATTTGAAGTCAACCACGATATTGGCATTCCAAGTAATCGTAAAATTTTTCAGGCGATGATGGAAATCTTGATTGATCCGGATCGTCCTGGCGACTTTAACCAAGCTTTGATGGACTTAGGGTCTGATATTGAGGCTCCTGTAAATCCTAGGCCAGAAGAAAGTCCAGTGAAGGACTTTAGTGCAGCATATCAGAATGGAAGCATGGACCATTATCCAATTAAGGCTCCAAAGAAAAAGCCAGTTCCCATTTATCTAAAAGCCTTAGTTGTGAAAAATGCTCAGGGGCAATTTTTACTTGAAAAAAATGAAAGTGAAAAGTTATTGGCAGGATTTTGGCATTTCCCCTTGATAGAAGTAGATGAGTTTTCGCAAGAAGAGCAGTTTGACCTCTTTCATCAGGTTGCAGAAGAAAGCTTGAACTTTGGTCCCAGTCCAGAAGAGAGTTTCCAGCAGGACTATGACTTAGATGTTGATTGGCTTGAAGTTTGTTTTGAGACTGTCAAGCATGTCTTTAGCCATCGCAAGTGGCATATTCAAATTGTAGCAGGTCAGGTGAGTGATTTCCATGATTTTTCAGATAGGGAAGTTCGCTGGCTTTCACCAGAAGAGTTTAAGAATTACCCCCTTGCCAAACCCCAACAAAAAATCTGGCAGGCTTATGCACAAGTCAACTTAGATAGTAGCAAAGACTAGCTATTGTGTCTTCTTGCTATTTTTTTGGTATAATAGTAGAGAAAAAGGTGAACATATGAAAAAAATATTAATTGTAGATGATGAAAAACCAATCTCGGATATTATCAAGTTTAATATGACTAAGGAAGGTTACGAGGTTGTAACTGCTTTTAATGGTCGTAAAGCACTAGAACAATTTGAAACAGAGCAGCCAGATATTATTATTCTGGATTTGATGCTTCCAGAAATTGATGGTTTAGAAGTTGCGAAGACTATTCGTAAGACGAGTAGTGTGCCTATTATCATGCTTTCAGCTAAAGATAGCGAATTTGATAAGGTTATCGGTTTAGAGCTTGGTGCGGATGACTATGTAACTAAACCCTTCTCAAATCGTGAGTTGCAGGCGCGCGTCAAAGCCCTTCTTCGTCGTACAGATTTGGCTTCTGTAGATAATCAAGAATCAGATGAAAATAAAACTCAACCCTTGCAAATTGGGGACTTGGAGATTGTTCCAGATGCCTATGTTGCTAAGAAATACGGTGAAGAACTAGACTTAACTCACCGTGAATTTGAACTCTTGTACCACTTGGCCTCTCATATCGGTCAAGTAATTACGCGTGAACACTTGCTTGAAACGGTCTGGGGTTATGATTATTTCGGAGATGTTCGAACAGTTGATGTAACTATCAGACGTTTGCGTGAGAAGATTGAAGACACACCAAGTCGTCCAGAGTATATCCTGACACGTCGCGGTGTTGGTTATTATATGAGAAATAATGATTAAACTAATTAAAGACACAGTTTTAACCAGTGATTTTATCTTTATCCTCATTCTACTTGGCTTTATTTTAGTCGTGACCTTGCTTTTGCTAGAAAATCGTCGGGATAATATTCGATTGAAGCAAATCAATCAAAAGGTAAAAGACCTGATTGCAGGAGATTATTCTCAAGTATTGGATATGCAGGGAAGCTCTGAAATCACTAATATTACTAATAATCTCAATGATTTATCAGAAGTAATTCGGTTGACTCAAGAAAATCTGGAGCAAGAGAGTAAACGATTACACAGTATCCTGTCTTACATGACGGATGGAGTCCTTGCGACCAATCGTCGTGGTAAGATTACCATGATTAATGACATGGCTAAGAAACAGTTAGGTGTTCAGAAAGAAGATGTTCTCAACAAAAGTATCCTAGAATTGCTTAAGATTGAAGATGAGTATGAACTTCGTGATTTGATCACCCAAATTCCTGAGCTCATCATTGATTCCCAGGATGCCAATGGTGAGTATCTGAGCCTTCGTGTTCGCTTTGCTTTGATTCGTCGAGAGTCTGGCTTTATTTCGGGTCTGGTTGCTGTTTTGCATGATACGACTGAGCAGGAGAAGGAAGAACGCGAGCGGAGACTCTTTGTTTCCAACGTTAGTCATGAGTTACGGACGCCCTTAACCAGTGTTAAATCTTATCTTGAAGCTTTGGATGAGGGGGCTTTGTGTGAAACCGTAGCACCAGACTTTATTAAGGTATCTCTAGACGAAACCAATCGTATGATGCGCATGGTAACTGACCTCCTCCATCTCTCTCGAATTGACAATGCCACCAGTCATCTGGATGTGGAACTGATTAACTTTACTGCCTTTATTACTTTTATCCTCAACCGTTTTGATCAGATAAGAGGGCAGGATGAAGAGAAGAAATACGAACTGGTGAGAGATTACCCAATTACCTCAGTCTGGATAGAGATTGATACAGATAAGATGACACAGGTTATTGATAATATTCTTAATAATGCCATCAAGTATTCGCCAGATGGTGGGAAAATCACAGTGACCATGAAGACGACTGATGATCAGATGATTTTATCCATCTCAGACCAAGGTTTGGGTATTCCTAAGCAGGATTTACCACGCATCTTTGACCGTTTTTATCGTGTGGATCGTGCTAGAAGTCGTGCCCAAGGTGGAACAGGTCTGGGACTGTCTATTGCTAAAGAAATTATCAAACAGCATAATGGCTTTATTTGGGCCAAGAGTGAATACGGTAAGGGATCAACTTTCACAATTGTGCTCCCTTATGATAAGGATGCAGTGAAAGAAGAAGTATGGGAGGATGAAGTAGAAGACTAGAATGAGTGAAACAGGCTTTAAATACAGTATTTTAGCGTCGGGTTCCAGTGGAAATTCCTTTTATCTGGAAACTCCCAAAAAGAAGCTTTTAGTGGATGCAGGCTTGTCTGGTAAAAAGATTACTAGCCTACTTGCGGAAATTAATCGCAAACCAGAAGACTTGGACGCCATCTTGATTACCCATGAGCATTCAGACCATATCCATGGAGTTGGTGTGTTGGCTCGCAAGTATGGTATGGATCTTTATGCCAATGAAAAGACCTGGCAGGCTATGGAAAATAGCAAGTATCTTGGCAAGGTGGATTCTTCGCAAAAGCATATCTTTGAAATGGGCAAAACCAAAACCTTTGGAGATATCGACATCGAGAGTTTTGGTGTGAGTCATGACGCAGTCGCACCGCAGTTCTATCGCTTTATGAAGGATGATAAGAGTTTTGTCATTTTGACAGATACAGGTTATGTCAGTGACCGTATGGCAGGGATTGTCGAAAATGCGGATGGCTATCTTATCGAGTCCAACCACGATGTAGAGATTTTGAGAGCAGGTTCTTACGCTTGGCGACTTAAACAACGAATCTTATCGGATCTCGGTCACCTTTCTAACGAGGACGGTGCCGAAGCCATGATTCGTACATTAGGAAACCGCACTAAGAAGATCTACCTTGGGCATTTATCTAAGGAAAACAATATCAAGGAGCTGGCTCACATGACCATGGTCAACCAGTTAGCGCAAGCTGATCTAGGTGTAGGAGTAGACTTTAAGGTTTACGATACCTCACCAGATACCGCAACACCATTGACAGATATATAAAAGAGAAGGCGGGGGCCTTCTTTTTTATAAATTAGTAGATATTTGTTGTGGTATAATGTTCAAAAATGATATAGGAGAAATAGTGTGAAAAGAAAATGGTTATTTAAGGATTACTATGACACATCGATTATCATACTTGCGTTGATATCTGTTGTTCTAGTCTTGCTTGGATTTGCTGAGATGGTTGATTTGGACAATCCTCCGTACAATATTATTGATTTACTACTTTGGGGTGTTTTCGTGGTGGATTATGCCTGGCGGTTCTTTTTAAGTAAAGGGAAATGGCGATTCATACTTGAAAATATCTTTGATCTGCTAGCTATCCTTCCTTTGAATGCTATTTTTACAGTATTTCGGTTAGGGCGTATCTTTCGACTAGCAAGGCTGACAAAATTACTGAAACTGACTCGTTTACTTAGAATAATTGGACTTACAGGTAAATTAGAAAGAAAAATTAGTAGATTCTTACGGACAAATGGCCTGCTTTATATCTTGTATGTTAATATCTTTATCGTGCTAGTAGGAAGTTCAATTTTATCTGTAGTTGAAGAAAAATCTTTCTCAGATAGTCTTTGGTGGGCTCTTGTAACTGTAACGACAGTTGGTTATGGGGATATTGTTCCAGTTTCCCTTTTTGGGAAATGGATAGCTATTTTATTAATGTTGGTAGGGATTAGTACAATAGGAATGTTAACAAGTACCTTAACGAACTTTTTTGTAAAGGAGAATCCAGATGAACAGATACAATTTGATAAACTCCAAGATGAATTATCTAGTCAGAGAATATTAATAGAGAAACAATCTGAAAAGATAGAAGAACTACATCGAATGATAAAAGACTTAGTTGAAAAAATATAATAAAGGTGAGACAAAACTTGATTCGAGGAGAAATCAAGTAAGTCTTGACACAATAAAACGCATAATATCAAGGTCTTCTGGCACCTTACATTATGCGTTTTTGTGATTTTTATTAGAATGGCAATTTTCCAGCGAAAGCACCTAATTTTTTCTTAGTCGCTTCATCGATTTGTTCAAGAGCAGAGTTGATGGCTTGAACGGTCATATCAGAAAGGGTTTCGAGGTCTTCTGGGTCAACGACAGCTGGATTGAAGTCAATGCTGACAACTTTTTTGTCACCAGTTAAGGTAGCTTGGACAAGGTCTTGAGCAGATTTGCCAACAAACTGCATAGCTGCAAGTTCAGCTTGACTTTGTTCCATTTGTTTTTGAAGTTTTTGTGCTTGACGCATCATGTTTTGCATGTTCATCATAGTGATTTACAGTTTCCTTTTATCTTATTTTCTTTCTTATTTTATCAATTTTGGGGTTAAAAGTCTAATCTTTTTCTGAGTGAATTCAAATAGTATTGATAGGGATGTAAAGGTAATAAAAATATAGGATAGATATTCTAAGAAAATAAGAATATTTATCCTATATAGTTACTAGATATTCGATGGCTACTTTAAGAATTTACCAGCACTATTCTACCTTGTAGAAAAATCCCTCAGTACTACCATTGATAAGTTGGTGTCCAAACCATAAGCGGTCCTGTGTGATATCAGATGAGTCGGTATAGCCATTATCTGTAGAAGAAGTGACAGACATGGTTATAGGGATTCCTGCCGGTAAAAAGGCAATAGCTGCACCAGCTCCTCCATCTTTAGAAAGGAAGTTTGCCTTAAGATAGTGGTCAATTTCTTTAGCATGTTCAATTGAAACTTGGGAATGATCACTTACTAAACCATTTTTGTCAAAGGTGAATTCAATACCTGAACGATTCCTCCAAGTTCCTGAGACACTAGAAAAATCCCCATTTTGAATTGCAGAAATATCCATCCCTTTGCTTTCTGACGGAAGGCTAGTTTCTCCATTTATGAGACTTGTGACAGACTTCCAAGAGAAAGATCTTATATCAAGGGAAGGTGGTTTTGTCCCCAGTCCCTCTTCTGTATCTGATTCCATAGCTAGTTCTAACCGTGTTCCATCCTGATTTAACTTGTATAGTTTAAGTTGGATTTGATTAATAGATACTCGGGTAGATAATTGAAAATAACCATTTTCTAAAGGATTAAAATGTACTCGCTCTCCAATAAAGTCCAGATTGTTTTCTGCATTGGTCAGTCGAATAACTTCACCATTTTTAAGAGTTCGAATATCTAATAAATCGTAATAGTTAGAATACGTTTTTAGGGCAATCAAAAGTTCGTCCGTACCGTCTTGGTCTAAATCATACAAGCTATACTGTAATCCAGAATATTCGTTAGGATAAGTATTTTTTAAGTTTGCTTTTGAATTGATCTCTGTATGTGAAGTTGACGAACCATCTAGTACTTTGGCATATTCTTTAAGGACAGGATTATATAGGGTGTAATCAGATTTCTTCTCTTCCAATGTAGAAGTAGTTGAACTAGTACTGGAAGCAGTCGCTTCAGAACTTGCTGAGGAAGTGTTTTCACTCTGATGTTGGCAAGCCGTTAAAATAGTGATAGCTAAAATACTGATACTGAATAGAAATAATTTTTTCATATATTTAATCTTGTAATTCTAAGCCTTGGGCATCTTGGTGCCATTTACTACCAGTTTTAGACGTTAAAACCTGAATAGTAATCATAATATTCCAAATAGCATTTGCAAGTAAAACAAATGGCCATAAAATAGGAATGATAGCTAGCAGAGTTATACCGATACGCTTGTATCCTTGTTTGGAATTTCCGATGTAAAAATCGTATCCACCAAGTGCTCCTAAAAATAGGGCAAATAAGGCTGCGGCCAGTTTAGATTTATCACTCACTCCATTTGAATGTTGGCTAGAGCTAGCTGGAGATGTGTTATCTATTTTTGAAACAATATACTCATCACCGTTTTGATAAAATTCTACGTAATCACCTACTTGTGGTTCAAAACCAAAACTTTTTCTTGAAATTGCAGTAAATTGGCCATTATCACCTTTTCCAACATAAACTGTTTCATCTTCAATTTTTATAACTTTGTTCATATAATTGTCTCCTTAATCTATTTCTATTGTATGTTAGACCCACTCACCGTTGTAATTGACACGATAGCCATCAGGTGTAGTCGTATTGATTGCGAGTGCACCAGAGCTATAGGCATAGTACCATTTACCAGATACTTTCATCCAACCAGTTTTCATTGCCCCTGAGTCTTGAAGGTAGTACCAGCTACCGTTATCTTTGAGCCAACCAGTCTTCATAGCGCCTGATCCGTCGAGGTAGTACCAACTGCCGTCTTTTACCCAGCCAGTTTGCATCCAGCCAGAGTTGTCAAAACGATACCAAACACCATTGATTTTTTCCCAGTCGTTAGTTTTGTAAGAGCCGTCAGCGTGCTTATACCACCAGCGAGAACCAGATTGTACCCAACTACCTGAGATATTAGAATTCGAACCTGATTGAGTTGTGGTGTTAGTATTTGAATTTGTTGAAGGATTTCCGATAGTCACCTCTTTTCTAACTTTAAAGACACGTTTTCTATTATCAACTGAGTGATCGTGCGGAGAGCCAGCTTCTCCAGACATCTCCAAGATGTATGTTCCGGCAGGAAACTGTCTGATATCGAAAACATCCCCTTTAAATTTATTACTATAAATTAAAGGCAAAAGAAATTGGTCGTTGACGTCATTAGTTAGACCACTAAAGATGACATCATTATTATGTTGGTACACAATCTTTCCGCTAGCCTTATCAATTAGAGTAACATTTCCTCTAGCTGCATTATCTCCTCCGTGTTGTAGTGGCTCTGAGAGTACACCTTCAAAATTAAATCCAAAATGATGAATTTCAACCTTTGTAATTGTTGCTTCTATTTGTTTTTCAGTACTTGTATTCGGGATAGCATTTGCTTGATTAGTTGATAAAACTTCTAGTTTGGTTACATAAGTGTAAAAAGGTGCCCCTTTCCCTACGTTTTCTCTAACATCGGCTGTTAGTTTGTAACGAACTCCACCTAATTCAAACTGCATGGTATAGATACCATAATCTGTTGCTTTAAAGACAATTGTTTTACCGTTGAATCTAGCAATGCCATTTGATTCAAAACTTGCAAATTGCTTAGAAAATTCTTGTCTATAAGCCCCGTCTACAAAATCAACCTCTGTAAATTTAGCATCACCATCAGAAAATGCTCCAAGTTGTGCTTTTCTTTTTTCTACAATCGTCACATCTGTTGCGACTAAATCTGTATCACGATAACCAGGAGCAGGTTCTTCAACATAAGCATTAGCTGCAGGAGACCAGAACTTGACCATCGGGACGCCACTTGCTGCATTGACACTTGAAATTGTAGCTCCTGTTGCTAGGAGTGATAAAACTGCTGTAGTCGTTAAAACGATTTTTTTCATAATTTTTGTATTCCTTTTCTTTTTATCTATTTTTTATAATCTTATCCTACACCCATTCACCATTGTAATTGACACGGTAGCCATCAGGGGTCGTCGTATTAATTGCGAGTGTACCAGAGCTGTATGCATAATACCATTTTCCAGATACCTTCATCCAGCCTGTTTTCATAGCACCTGAGCTATCAAGATAGTACCAGTTACCGTTATCTTTGAGCCAACCAGTTTTCATAGCGCCTGAACCTTCAAGATAGTACCATGTGCCATTGTCTTTTATCCAGCCAGTTTGCATCCAGCCTGAACCATCGAAGTGATACCAAACATTATCTAATTTTGCCCATTGATTATAAGGATAAGAGCCGTCAAGTTGCATAAACCACCAACGAGAGCCAGATTGACGCCAAAAACCCATACCCCTACCAATATCTTGCATTTGAAAAAAGAAACCTGGTTTATTAGTCCCGTTAGACTTACCTTGTTTTGTTGTCTTACTGGTATGAGTTCCGATAGCCTTCAAGTCTTTGTCAAAAAGATTCGCTTTGGTCGCAAATGTTTGAGTCTGAGAAGAATTTACTTCTGTGTATTGAATGGCTTTTCCATAACCACCAGCTAATTCTTCAGAGCCACCAGATGATGTTCCGAAACTTTGTGCAATGGTAATCCATCCATTTTGAGTGACAGGATTATCAAAGGCTGCAAGCCCCATATAGGTCAGTTTTGGATCAATTAAGGATTTATAGTGTCCAGTTTGACCAGAGACACTGACACCACTACGAGATTTAACATAATTTGCTTTTTCCTCATACCATTGATTAATAGCTGTCATAAATCCGTCATAGTTCCAAGCTAAGTTTTCGGCTAGTGAGAAATTTCCTGAAGGCCAGGCACTCCAAATATCTTTATTAGATAAACGTTTATGATTCATAGTTACAGAAGATTCTGCTGCACGAGAAAAGGCTGTTTTCTCTAGGGCAGTTGACCATTTGATGGGAACATAGCTAGTAACTAGACCTTCATCTGCAGCCTCTTTTCGAATAGAGTTGATACGATCTAAGATTGCCTGTTTATCTGGCGTTAAGAAATTCCCTTCAATCCCAACTAGAGTAGTACCAGCAGAAGTACTAGTGACCTCAGAGTTCATGATATGATAAGATTGACCATTGATTTCTTGAGTGGAAACCAGTCTATCATTAGCGGCTACTGATTGTGGTGCAAGCGTTCCAGCTCCTAACAATGAAAGTGCTAGTACTGTAGTAAGTGTGAATTTTTTGGTTTGTTTGTTCATTTTGTCTCCTCATTTTGTCTCCTCTTGATTTTTCTTATAAATGTTTTTATGATAAACTAATTCCACCATCTCCTTTATAATAATTTACATCTAGTATACTAAGAAACTTTATTAAATTTAAAAAAACTACGAAAAAATACGTTTTTCTATATCAACACCCCAAAATCAAGGTGAAATAGAACGTTTTCGTAGTTTTTCTCCTATTTGCTTATGATTAGTGTATAATGTAAAAGTGAAGTTAAAATAAAATAAGGGAGAAAGTTATGTCTACAAATTTCGGCCCCGCGCTTAAAAAGATGAGAGAAGAGAGAGGATTTACTCTAAAACAAGTAGCTGGTACAGCGATTAGCCCTAATAATTTAAGTAAGTTTGAAAAGGGCGAAGCTATGATTAAAGCAGATACTTTCTTTAAAATCTTTGAAAATCTGAATATTGTTTCTAATGAAGACATCATCCTTGTGGTTTCCATGCAAAATGAAGAGACAACCAAATTAGTCGAACATAGAAATGATCGAACTTTGGAGTCTGATGATGCCAAAGATACAGTCAAAGATGATGAAAATCCTTATGTTAGAAATTTTCTTCATCTACTAACTCTCATATCTACTGAAAAAATGCTAACTGAAGAGGATTGGGAAATTCTTGAACAACTAAAAGAACAGTTGTTTTCTATGGATTACTGGTTACCTTTTGATTTTCATGTATTTCAACGCTTAGGCACTTTATTTGATTTTCCTCTTGAAATGTATCAACAAAAAGAAAAAGAAGTTTTTGAAATTCTTACAAGTAGCCTTCCTTTAGCTACAAATCAAACCCATATGTTGGTGGATGTACTTCGAACAATTGTTAAATACTATTCTGAAAATGCTTATTATGATTTGGCACAACAATTGATAGATAAAATTGAATTGTATCGTATAAAGTATTGCAGGATTTTTGTCCATACTGGTTACTATTTACCTCTATATCCTTTTATGACTATCAAGATGTATGAGGTGTATAATCTTCTTAGACAAAATAAAATAGAGGGGATAAAACTAGGACATCAGATTATCCAACATCTTGATACCATGAAAGTCTTATTCCCAGAAAATGAAATTTTATCCTTAAAAAACTCTTTCATCAAGGAAGTTAAAGAACTCAATAACACAGGGATTCCATTCCCCTAGAAAGGTTATAAATGAAATCATATAAGAAATTTACGATTCTTGCTCTGGCTCTTCTTGGATTGACTAGCCAAACAGTTCTAGCTAATGATGCTAGTCATTCTACGAATAACTCTACCGGTAGTTCAACTACTGGCTCTGCAAATGCTTCTCAAGCAGCTACAGAAAACCAGCCAACGAGCCCTAGTTCGAGTGAGCAGGAGACAAAGCCAACTCTTCCTACTGAGTCTAAGCTACAAACTGGTTGGGTAAAAGAAGATGGGAAGTGGACTTATTATAGTCAAACGGGTGTCAAATTTACAGATACTCTTTATGAGGGCTACCTATTTGATAAGAATGGTTACTTACTTGAAAATAGCTGGTATCAGATGGCTAACAACTGGTACTACGCCAATGGTTCAGGAAAATATCTGTCCAACCAATGGAGTCAAATCAATGGTAAATGGTATGCATTTGATCAAAATGGTACCATGATGGCCAATACTTGGAAGGGAAATTATTACCTGAAATCCAGTGGGGCTATGGCAGATAAAGAATGGGTGTACGATCCTAACTACTCTAGCTGGTTCTATCTCAAGTCAGGTGGACACTATGCTGAACAGCAATGGATTGGCTCTTACTATCTAAAATCTGGTGGCTACATGGCTCACAAAGAATGGATTTATGATCAAGATTACAAAGCTTGGTATTATCTTAAAGAAGATGGCGTTTATGTCACTGGAACTTATACTATTAATGGAAGCAGCCATTTTTTCAAAGATAATGGTAAATGGGTTCAAGAACTTCCAAAAGGATTTGAAAAGGGGAACTATAGTAAAACTATCTTCCTAGATCCTGGGCATGGTGGACGTGATTCGGGAGCTTATTATTATGGAATAGCTGAAAAAGATTTGAACTTACAGGTCTCTCGTAAATTAAGGAAACGTTTAGAGGAACTGGGCTATACAGTTCTCACATCTCGAGATAGTGATGTGGATGTTGACTTTGTGACAGAGCGTTCTCGTATGGCAAATAAGACAAATGCAGACTTCTTTATTAGTATTCATTTTAACGCTACTGGGAATGACACAACTCTGAATCTGGGAATACAGACTTATTCTTATAAGGAAGAAGCGGGTTACCCGAGCAAGATTAACCAGTACTGGCACAATAATCCAGACCGTATGAGTGAAAGTAATCGTTTGGCCGCAGATCTTCATTCATCTCTCTTGGCTGAGACAGGAGCTAGAGATGCTGGACTTTTGCAAGCCACCTTCGCTGTTCTTCGTGAGACTGCGAAACCTGCTGTGTTATTAGAGTTGGGTTATATGGATAATCCAGAAGAAAACCAACGAATCCGTAGTGAACAATACCAAGATAAGTTGGTTGAAGGTATTATTAAAGGAATTCAAAAATATTACGCTGGAAATTAAAAAACTACATCAAACTAAGCTTTGGATATTGTCCTAGGCTTAGTTTTTTATTGGTAAGGAACTGAAAATCAAGATAAGGAAGACTAAGCCTTGTCAAATAAAAAAACTTTGTACTTTGGAAGCCATTGTGTGGCTAGCTAGAGTGCAAAGTTTTTTGATTTTCTAGTTAAAATGCAGACTGTATTCTTTATAATCACAAGGCTATTAAGAGAGCAGTGGATATCAAAATGATGATTTTGAATTTTTATTATTTTTGCTTTGTAGCAAGGTAACATAGTCGCTTTTTGTGTGGAATAAGTGGGAAAGAAAAACAGTTCTTTGAGTATGATCGATAAAGTAAAGCAAGATATATTGCCCGATAATTTTTCCTCGTGTGGGGTACTTACTGTTGATTTTAAGTCCGATTTTTTCATCTGCATCAAAGCCAGCTTCAGGAAAGGTTTCTAAACTTTTTAACCCATCTAAAATTTTGGCCACAGTATTTTTAGCAGACTGGGGTGATAAAAGAACAGTAGTAATGTAATCATGAATACTATCAATTGCCTGACTCACTTCAGTAGATAGGATTACTTTATAAGCCATATCGTAGCCTCATATCGTCTAGGGAAGTTCCTTGTCCAGATTCATATTCTCTTAAGGCGCGTTCAGATTGGGCTTGTAGCTCCTGAATCAATCGTTCACGGTGTAAATCTTCTGCAGTTTTTATTGGCAAATCCTGTTCGAGAACAATCTGCTCGATAAAAAGACTAATAGCATCCGTCATAGTCATTCCTTTTTCTTTGATGATAGCTCTAGCTTGTTCCATTGATGACTCATTGATTTTAAAATTGTATTGTTTAGTAAGTGATGTAGTCATGGCACATCTCCAATCTATACGATATATAGCTAGTATATATCTTTTATATTTTTTAGGCAAGAAAAAACTCTATACTTTTGAGTCTGGAACATGAAAACAGCAGTTAATTTTAAGAAAGAAAAAAGAACAGCCGAAACTGTTCTTTTTATCATTATTTGAGACCGTATTTTTTGTTGAAACGATCCACGCGTCCATCTGCTTGAGTGAACTTTTGACGTCCAGTGTAGAATGGGTGTGAGTCTGATGAAATTTCCACACGGATCAATGGGTAAGTTTCGCCTTCGAACTCAACTGTTTCGTTAGAGCGTTTTGTTGAACCGCTAAGGAATTGGTAACCAGTAGTTGTGTCCATGAAGACAACTGGGCGATATTCTGGATGGATATCTTTTTTCATTTTGCAATATTTCCTTTCTGCCATGGTCTCTTTGCGAGCCATAGATTGTTACTATACTAGTCTATCAGATTCTGAAAAGTTTGGCAAGTATTTTATCAGTTTTTAAGCAAGTTTTTTAATTTTTGGTAGATGATTTCGTTTTCTTCTAGACTGTAAGAATTGGCACCACTTGCTAGAGGGTGACCTCCGCCATCATGTTCCTTGGCAATTTCATTGATAGGATGGATTTTACTGCGTAAGCGAACGCGGTAGTGGCCATCAGCCTGTTCTACAAAAATTCCCCAGAGACTCACACTGTCAATGCGTCCAGGTGCACCTACAATGGCTGCAGTTTCAGCATCGGTCACATTGAATTGTTTCAAGATTTCTTGACTCAGGATAACGCGCGCTGCACCATTTTCATCCACTTCCAGATGGTCGTAGATGTAGCCTTGAAGTTTAGCAATTTTATAGCTCATAGTGTCCATTTTGCGAGTGAGAGCCGCAAAGTCAAAGTTCTGTTCTCTCAGAGAGGCAGCCAGGCGGAGGGTGCGTGCAGTGGTAGAAGGGTAGAGGAAACGACCTGTATCACCAACAATTCCTGCAAAGAGCAACTCCGCAGCACGATCTGACAAGGCCAGTTGGGTTGTTTGGGCAAATAAGGTAATCATCTCACTAGCGCTGCTTGAACTAGTATCCACCCAAGATAGGTCACCATATACATCATCATTTGGATGGTGGTCAATCTTAATGAGAAAATCACCTTGACTATAGCGCTTATCATCGATACGAGCAGTATTGGCCGTATCACAGACGATGACAAGTGCCCCTTGGTAGGCACTATCTTCAACAAGATCCATTTCCGCCATCCAGGTCAAAGTTGGTTCATTAAAACCAATGGCTTTGATGGTTTTTTCTGGGAAATGATGTTTGAGAAGAGCTTTCAATCCCACCTGACTTCCCAAGGCATCTGGGTCTGGTTTCATATGACGGTGAATGATAATCGTGTCATATTCTTTAATTTTTTCTAAAATTTGATGGCAAATGTCCATAAATAACCTCAATTCTTTCTCATTTCATTGTAGCACAAGAATTTTTATTTTTAAAATGAAAAAGATGTGATATAATGGAGAAAGATAAATTGAGGAGGACGATATGGCATTAGCAAAAATTGTATTTGCCAGTATGACCGGTAATACCGAAGAAATTGCAGATATTGTAGCAGACAAATTACGTGACTTGGGCTTGGATGTCGATGTTGATGAATGTACAACTGTTGACGCTTCAGACTTCTTGGAAGCAGACATCGCTATCGTTGCGACCTATACTTATGGTGATGGAGAATTGCCAGATGAGATGATGGACTTCTACGAAGACCTAGCAGACCTCAACTTGAATGGCAAGATCTACGGAGTGGTCGGCTCAGGAGATACCTTCTACGATGAATTCTGTAAGGCTGTTGATGACTTTGACCGTGTCTTTGTGTCAACAGGGGCAGAAAAAGGTTCAGAGTGTGTTAAAGTTGATCTTTCTGCTGAAGAAGAAGACATCGAACGCTTGGAACAATTCGCAGAAGAATTGGCTGCTAAAGTAGGATAAGCATAAAAGTGCGCTGATGCAATCAATCAGTGCATTTTTCTTATCAAGAGTTGGGATTTTACTAGCCTATTTGGTAGCTTTTTGATACAATAATTCAAATAAAGGAGGAGACTGTATGGATTTAGATATTATTCGTCAAGAAATTGATCAAATCGACGACCAAATCGTCAAGCTCTTAGAAGAACGAATGCATTTGGTTGAGGATGTAGTTGCCTATAAGAAAGCTTCAGGTAAACCGATTTTAGATACTAAGAGAGAAGCGGTTATTTTTGAAAAGGTTAGAAGTCGTGTAGGAGACAAGCGCTATCAGGAGACTATTGTCGCGACTTTTTCTGACATACTCAAACGTTCGCGTGATTATCAGGATCAAAACATCAAATGAAAAAAGAACAATTTTATCCGCTAGGAATTTTTCTAGCTGCCATGGTGGGCGGACTTGTCCGCTATCTAGTTTCCACTTGGTTACCAGCCAGTCCAGATTTTCCTTGGGGCACTCTCTTTGTCAACTATCTGGGAATTTTCTGCCTGGTTTATTTGGTAAAAGGCTATCTGGTCTATAAGGGGACTAGTAAGGGCTTGGTTTTAGCACTGGGGACGGGTTTTTGCGGAGGTTTGACAACCTTTTCTAGTCTCATGCTTGATGCTGTGAAACTGCTTGATACAGGGCGTTATCTGAGTTTGGTTCTGTATTTACTTTTGAGCATCGGTGGAGGCCTGCTCTTGGCATACTATGTGGGGAGGAAGAAATGGTAATCGTCTATCTTGCAATTGCTTGTGGGCTTGGAGCCTTAGTACGGTATTTCTTTTCCCGCTATAATCAAGCTTCTAAAATGCCCTTGGGAACGCTTATAGCTAATCTTCTCGGTTGTTTTTTGATTGGATTGTTCTACAATCATGTGGAGTCTAAGGAAATCTATGCTATTTTAGCAACTGGTTTTTGTGGAGGTTTGACAACTTTTTCGACCTTGAATGATGAGCTGCAAAGGTTGCTAAGTGATAAGAGGGTATTTTATTCTTACTTGACTTTGACCTACTTAGGTGGTTTAGTTGCGATTTTTTTAGGAATTCTGCTATAAATTTCTTTACTTTTTGGTGGAAATTTGGTAAACTGTATCTTGTGTGTAATGGACGCACAAAAATACAGTTTATCCGCTGAGGAAGATTCCTCAAGATTGACAAAGATAGGAGAATAAAATGAATCCATTAATCCAAAGCTTGACTGAAGGTCAACTTCGTACAGATATCCCATCATTCCGTCCTGGTGACACTGTTCGTGTACACGCGAAAGTTGTCGAAGGTAACCGTGAACGTATCCAGATTTTTGAAGGTGTTGTTATCGCACGTAAAGGTGCTGGCATCTCAGAAAACTACACAGTTCGTAAAATCTCTAACGGTGTAGGTGTTGAGCGTATCTTCCCAATCCACACTCCACGTGTTGAAAAAATCGAAGTTGTTCGTTACGGTAAAGTACGTCGTGCGAAATTGTACTACTTGCGTGCTCTTCAAGGTAAAGCAGCTCGTATCAAAGAAATCCGTCGTTAATTCGACTAAAAACTCTGCTTATTTAGCAGAGTTTTTCTCTAGCTCCCTTAGTTCAATGGATATAACAACTCCCTCCTAAGGAGTAGTTGCAGGTTCGATTCCTGCAGGGGGCAGTAATTAGATATCAAAAACCGCTCAGCTGAGCGGTTTTCGGCTCTTTGTCAACTGTAGTGGGTTGAAGAAAAGCTAAGATCGAGAAAGGACGAAATTTGTCCGTTCTTTTTTGATATTCAGAGCGATAAAAATCCGTTTTTTGAAGTTTTCAAAGTTCCGAAAACCAAAGGCATTTCGCTTGATAAGTTTGATGAGATTATTAGTCGCTTCTAATTTGGCATTAGAATAAGGTAGTTGAAGGGCATTGACAATCTGTTTTTTATCCTTGAGGAAGGTTTTAAAGACAGTCTGAAACAGAGGATGAACCTGTTTCAGATTGTCCTCAATGAGTCCGAAAAATTTGTCTGGCTCCTTGTTCTGAAAGTGAAAAAGCAAGAGCTGATAGAGATTATAGTGGTGTCTCAAGTCTTCTGAATAGCTCAAAAGCTTGTCTAGAATCTCTTTATTCGTTAAGTGCATGCGAAAAGTAGGGCGATAAAATCGCTTATCGCTGAGTTTACGACTATCTTGCTGGATGAGCTTCCAGTAGCGCTTGATAGCCTTGGATTCATGGGATTTTCGTTCAAATTGATTCATGATTTGGACACGAACACGACTCATAGCACGGCTGAGATGTTGGACAATGTGAAATCGATCTAGAACGATTTTAGCACATGGGAGTGAAACAGTCTGGGAGACTGTTTCAGCCTGAGCCTAGAAATTCGAAAGCGAAGCTGTTTAGCTAAGGCATAGTAGGGACTAAACATATCCATCGTAATGATTTTTACCTGACAACGAACAGCTCTATCGTATCGAAGAAAGTGATTTCGGATGACAGTTTGTGTTCTACCCTCAAGAACAGTGATAATATTGAGATTGTCAAAATCTTGCGCAATGAAACTCATCTTTCCCTTGGTAAAAGAATACTCGTCCCAGGACATAATGTTAGGAAGTCGTCTAAAGTTATGCTTAAAGTGAAAGTCATTCAGTTTACGTATGACAGTTGAAGTTGAAATGGACAGCTGATGAGCAATATCGGTCATAGAAGTTTTTTCAATCAACTTTTGCGCAATCTTTTGGTTGATAATACGAGGAATTTGATGATTTTTCTTGACGAGAGAGGTCTCGGCTACCATCATTTTAGAGCAATGATAGCACTTGAAACGACGCTTTTTCAGGAGGATTCTAGTAGGCATACCAGTCGTTTCAAGGTAAGGAATCTTAGACGGTTTTTGAAAGTCATATTTCTTCATTTGACTTCCGCAATCAGGACAAGATGGAGCCTCATAATCCAGTTTAGCGATGATTTCCTTGTGTGTATCTCTATTCACGATATCCATAATTTGGACATTAGGGTCTTTGATATCGAGCAGTTTTGTGATAAAATGTAATTGTTCCATATGAATCTTTCTAATGAGTTGTTTTGTCGCTTTTCATTATAGGTTATATGGGACTTTTTTTCTACACAAAAATAGGCTCCATAATATCTATAGAGGATTTACCCACTACAAATATTATAAAGCCCGGTTTTCGTCTATTTCTCTTTTACAGTACCCATGTACGGATAGCATGGGCAACGCCGGATTCATCGTTAGATTTAGTGATGTATTTGGCGATTTTTTTGATTTCTGGATTTCCGTTTTCCATGACTACAGGGTTGCCAACGACTTCCAGCATGGCACGATCATTTTCTTCGTCACCGATAGCCATGGTTTCATCTTTGGTCAATCCGAGTTTTTCAGCTAGGTGAGTGATGGCTGAACCTTTGTCCACATTCTTTTTAAGGAGTTCGAGGTAGAAAGGAGCAGATTTGTTGATGGAGTAGCGTTCGTAAAATTCTGCTGGTATCTTTTCAATTGCAGCATCCAGAATCTCAGGCTCATCGATGAACATACACTTGACAATTTCCTTGCCAGCCATTTCTTCAGGAGTGCGGTAGAAGATGGGCATGCTGACGAGGGTTGATTCGTGCACTGTGTATTTTCCGATATTGCGATTGGCAGTATAGATACCGTCCTTGGTAATAGCGTGCATGTGGACACCGAGCTTACGACTGAGGAATTCCATATCCAGATAATCCTCATAGGTCAAGGATTCGCTGATAATCTCATGGCCAGTAGCAGTTTCTTGGACAAGGGCACCGTTGAAGGTTACGACATAGTCACCTTCATCTCTCAACTGCAAGTCGTCGAGAAGTTTGGCAACACCTGCGATGGGGCGGCCAGTTGCAATCACGACTTTGACACCAGCTTCTTTGGCATCTTGGATGGCAGAAAAGACTTCAGGGGTGATTTCCTTTTGGCTGTTGACTAGGGTTCCGTCAATATCGACGGCGATTAGTTTAATACTCATAAATTTCCTCTTCTAGTTTTTATTTGGGGTAAAATGATCATTCTCAATCAAGTGTAAAAATTGCTGGGTAATGCTTGCGAAGATGCTGTTTTGGTCCAACATTTCTTTTGGAAAATAAAAGCGATTATCTCCGTGTCGACTTCCAGCAAGGGATTGGACGATAGGAGACAGGCTAGAGAGTTCGGCAAGTTCTCCATTTTTTTGTAAAATCTCAATCTGTGTCCGTGGATTTTCAGATTCGGGACGATAGATATCATAAGGAAGGTCAAAGTTCTTATGAATGGCAGTGTAGTAGTTGGGATCAAAGCCGATGTCTTCAACCAATTTTCTCATGCTAGCGAGTTGGTCTTGGTCTTCTTGTGAAAAGGTAATGGATTTAAAGACCTTGCGGTTGACAAAGCGTTGCGACAAATCTGCGAGAATCTTGTCAGGACTGGTCATCCAGAGTTGGAAGTAGGTATTCATCACACCATCATCCAGAGCCAGATAGTCAGCTAAGGTCACATTTTTTTCAAAGAATGGCAGGAGATGTGGAGAAGTTCGTGCAAAGAAATCTTTTTTTTCAGGATAGAGTTCCTTTGCGCGTTTGAGGAGATTCTGTAGGAGAACTTCCATGGCGCGTGTTGCTGGGTGGAAATAAACCTGCATGTACATCTGGTAGCGACTGAGGACGTAGTCTTCGATGGCATGCATGCCATTGCGCTGAAAGGCAATACCGTTTTCGATAGGACGAATGACTCGGAGAATGCGAGTCAGGTCAAATTCTCCATAGGAAGCACCTGTAAAATAGGAGTCGCGCAAGAGATAGTCCATGCGGTCTGCATCAATCTGACTAGAAATGAGTTGCACAACCTGCTTGTTAGGGTAGGTATGGTCTATGACACTGGCAACCTTTTCTGGAAAATCTGGCGCCACTTGTAGCAGGACTTGGTGAATCTCTGTCTCAGGACTTTGGATAATCTCCTGAGTAATGGCCTCATGATCTGTATCAAAGAGATGTTCAAAAGTATGGGAGTAAGCACCATGCCCAAGGTCATGTAGGAGAGCAGCGGTCATGGTCAAGAGAGACTCGGCAGGATTCCATTCTTCAGGATATTTTTCTTCAAAAATCTCTGTGATGCGTCGTGCAATTTCATAGACTCCTAGACAGTGGGAGAAGCGGCTGTGCTCCCCACCGTGGAAGGTATAACTGGAAGTTCCCAGTTGCTTGATACGGCGCAAACGTTGAAATTCTTTTGTATTAATTAAGTCATAGATGATTTGATTATTGACATGGATGTAGTTGTGAACTGGGTCACGGAATACTTTTTCGTTCATATGACCATTATAGCAAAAAGCTAGAGTTTTTGGTAAAATAGTAGGACAAGAGACAAGAAAGAGGACTTGATGTGAAGATTAGGATGCGAAATACGATTCAGTTTGATGAGCAGTTGGAAGTGATTGACCAGCTTTATGACGTGGAAGTGCATGAAAAAGGAGATTATAGCTACCTGCTTTTCTATAATGAGGAAAAGGAAAAAGTAGTGATTAAATTTCATGCTCAAGAACTGGTGATGACCCGTTTTTCCACTCCGAAAACCATTATGCGCTTTCTAAAGGATAGTGATAGTTTAGCCTATATCCCCACACCCATGGGGATGCAGGAGTTTATCATCCAAACGAATCGTTATCAAGTGGATGGACAAAAGATCTATTTAGACTATCAACTACAAAATCAAGAGGGACAACCCTTTGCCAGCTATCAATTGGAAATTACTTGGGGCTAGTCTCTTGTCTTTTTCAAATTTCTCAAATTTAGCTAGCTATCTTCTTGTATTGACTTCCTAGTGTGGTAGATTAGGCTATTTTTTGGTATAATAAAAGTTATGGAAATTGAAAAAACCAATCGTATGAATGCGCTCTTTGAATTTTATGCAGCGCTTTTGACAGACAAGCAAATGAATTATATCGAGCTCTACTACGCTGATGATTACAGCCTTGCTGAGATTGCCGAGGAATTTGGTGTTAGTCGTCAGGCTGTCTATGATAATATCAAGCGGACAGAAAAGATTCTGGAAGATTATGAGATGAAATTGCACATGTACTCGGACTACATTGTCCGAAGTCAGATTTTTGACCAGATTTTGGAGCGCTATCCCAAGGATGATTTTCTGCAGGAGCAGATAGAAATTTTAACAAGCATTGATAATAGAGAATAAGAGGAAGAAAAATGGCATTTGAAAGTTTAACAGAACGTTTGCAGAACGTCTTTAAAAATCTACGTAAAAAAGGAAAAATCTCTGAATCTGATGTTCAAGAGGCAACTAAAGAGATTCGCTTGGCCTTGCTTGAGGCCGACGTTGCCTTGCCTGTTGTAAAGGACTTTATCAAGAAAGTTCGTGAGCGTGCAGTCGGGCATGAGGTCATTGATACCCTTAATCCTGCGCAACAAATTATTAAAATCGTTGATGAGGAACTGACAGCCGTTTTAGGTTCTGATACGGCAGAAATTATCAAGTCACCTAAGATTCCTACAATCATCATGATGGTCGGTTTGCAGGGGGCTGGTAAAACAACCTTTGCTGGTAAATTGGCCAACAAACTCAAGAAGGAAGAAAATGCTCGTCCTTTGATGATTGCGGCGGATATTTACCGTCCTGCAGCTATTGACCAGCTGAAGACACTGGGTCAACAGATTGATGTGCCGGTTTTCGCTCTCGGGACAGAGGTTCCAGCTGTGGAGATTGTTCGTCAAGGTTTGGAACAAGCCCAAGCTAATCATAATGACTATGTCTTGATTGATACGGCAGGTCGTTTGCAGATTGATGAGCTTCTGATGAATGAGCTTCGTGACGTGAAAGCACTGGCTCAACCAAATGAAATCCTCCTCGTGGTTGATGCCATGATTGGTCAAGAAGCGGCCAATGTTGCGCGTGAGTTCAATGCTCAGTTAGAAGTAACTGGAGTTATCCTTACCAAGATTGATGGCGATACTCGTGGTGGTGCTGCTCTGTCTGTTCGTCACATTACCGGAAAACCAATCAAGTTCACTGGTACGGGTGAAAAGATTACAGACATTGAAACCTTCCACCCAGATCGCATGTCTAGCCGTATCCTTGGTATGGGGGATATGCTTACGTTGATTGAGAAAGCTTCTCAGGAATACGATGAGCAAAAAGCCCTTGAAATGGCTGAGAAGATGCGCGAAAACACCTTTGATTTCAATGATTTCATTGATCAGTTGGATCAGGTGCAAAACATGGGGCCGATGGAAGACTTGCTCAAGATGATTCCAGGTATGGCCAACAATCCAGCCCTTCAAAACATGAAGGTAGATGAACGCCAGATTGCTCGCAAACGTGCTATTGTGTCTTCAATGACACCTGAAGAACGTGAAAATCCAGATTTGTTAAATCCGAGCCGTCGCCGTCGTATCGCAGCTGGTTCTGGAAATACATTTGTCGAAGTCAATAAATTCATTAAAGACTTTAACCAGGCTAAACAACTCATGCAGGGTGTCATGTCTGGGGATATGAACAAAATGATGAAGCAAATGGGAATCAATCCAAACAACCTTCCTAAAAATATGCCAAATATGGGAGGCATGGATATGTCTGCCCTTAAAGGAATGATGGGACAAGGTGGTATGCCTGACTTGTCAGCTCTAGGAGGAGCAGGAATGCCGGATATGAGCCAGATGTTTGGTGGCGGACTCAAAGGTAAAATCGGTGAATTTGCTATGAAACAATCCATGAAACGTATGGCTAACAAAATGAAAAAAGCGAAGAAGAAACGTAAGTAAGACAAGAGATTGAGCCAAATAAAGCAAATATTATAACAAAATGCATAGTATCAAGGTTTATGTGAATACCTGATATTATGCGTTTTTTGATTTTAATAATTTTGTTAAGACACTTTTATTATGATATACGAAAAAGAGTCTGGGACAAAAGTCTAACCTTAAATATAAAAAGCGAACAAAACAAGTTATCTGACACTCAGAATTCTGTCTTGTTCGCTTTTTGTCTAACCTATCGATTTTAAAAATTTATAATAAAGAATTCCTAAAATCAAAATCTTTTTGTCCCAGACTCTTAGGTGTATTTAGATTCTTAATCTTTATTTTCGTATGGCAAGATTAAGTTCAAGATGATTCCTGTCATGGCTGATAGGGCAGTACATGAAAGTGTAACTGGACCGAGTTTAAGGATAGATCCTCCAAGTCCAAGAACCAACATAGCACTTGCGATGATTAGGTTACGCATTTGAGCGAAATCAACACGTTCTTTGATCAAGACTTTCAAACCGTTGCTGGCTATAACTCCATAGAGTAGGATTGACATCCCACCAAGTACAGTTGATAAAGAGTCACTAAAAAAGGAACCATAACGGTTCCTAATATTATTAATTACTTGCGCCAGATGTAGCGTCTGCGCCACCACCGTGTCCTCCAGCATCACCTGAATCTGAAGCTCCAGATGTGGCATCTGCGCCACCGTGTCCTCCAGCAGGAGCTGCAGCATTTCCACCAACTAGACGTTGACCAGTTGTATTAAGGTACCAGTCAAGCCATGGTTGGAAATTAAAGATGATTTCATTGATTCCAGCATATGAACCATCTGGATAGTACATTGCTTGGTAATTGTGGGTATTAATAACGCCTTCCGGTGTTCCTGGTACAATTGTACGGACATATTCTTGGTCTCCGTTACGCAATACGCCGACAACCCATTCAACATTCTTCATTCTAGAATCTGGCAATGAACCGTGTACAGTTCCTAAACGGTTTCCTGATTGAGCACGTACACGTTTACCAAACATTGTATTTGGATCTTGGTGTGCGTTATTAAAGTACAAGAACTGGTTATTATCATCTGCAAATGTCAATTCAAATGGCATTGCTTTCAAGAACATATCAATTTGGTTAACTGTCAAGATACCGTGGTCTAATTTAACGTAAGTATCTCCAGAAACAGCTCCAACAAGTTCAGCTGCTTTTTCTACCCATTCAGGATCGTCTGGATCAACACCTTGAATGGTAGTTGCAATTGAATTTGTACAATATAAATCTTCTGGTGCAATTGGTTTTGGTTTTTTCAATTTTGAAACGACTCCCACATATTTTACAAAGTTGTCCAAGCATGTTTCAAGGAAATTAATAGTTCCTTCATTTGTGATATTGCCCTCATCGTCGAAAGCTTCTTTGGCTTTACCAAGAAGGAATTCATTTCCTGGAAGTGTGTAGGCATTGACACCTGGAGCGTCAAGAATCTTACGAAGGTGAACTTGGGCACGAGAAGTACCTTGGTCGTAGTAAGAAGCTCCCACAATCATGACTGGCTTGTTTTCAAATGGATGAACTTCGTATGAAAGCCATTCAAGAACAGATTTTAGGGAAGCTGAGATTGTGTGGTTGTGTTCAGGAGTAGCGATGATAACACCATCAGCACGCGTAATTCTGTTATACAAGAGACGCAATTGGAAACTTTCATCCCATTTTTCGTCTTGGTTGAACATTGGAACTTCGTCAATTTCGAGAACTTCTAATTCAAATTTGAGTTTGAAGTGACGACGGATGAATTCCAAGAGTTTACGGTTATATGATTGATCGTAGTTTGATCCTACAAGTCCAACAAATTTCATTCTTTTTGGTCTCCTATCTTACAAATTTTCCCAGTCAAAGTCTTCAGCATCTTTGCGAAGTAGGGCTTGTGCGTTGCGCAATTTTTCAGTAATTTTTACAAAGATACGGAAGTCGTCAAAAGTGGCATCCAGTTTTTTAATAACATCAAGATCTACTAGATCTCCACTTGGATTAAAGGCTTGAAGAGAATGTGAAAGCAAGAATTCATCAGGAAGGACACTTGCTTTGATTTCTGGTGCGTTTAAGATTTGGCGAAGTTGCATTTGAGCACGTGATGAACCAAGTGTACCGTAAGAAGCACCTGTAATCATGATTGGTTTGTTCAAAAGTGGGTAAATACCATAAGACAACCAAGCAAGAGCGCTCATCAAAACAGCTGGGATAGAGTGGTCATACTCAGGAGTACCGATAATAACACCATCTGCCTCTTCGATTTTAGCAGCAATTTCCAAAATTTCAGCAGGTACTTGCTTGTCAGCTGGTTTATTGAAGACAGGAATGTCTTTAATTTCAACAAGTTCAATTTCAGCTTTTTCAGCAAAGTGTTTTTGCATGTATTGAAGCAATTGACGGTTTGTAGAACGTTTTGAATTTGTTCCAACAATAGCAATAAGTTTTAACATGAGATTTCCTTTCTCTTTTTACATAATACGAATTTAAAACTCCATTGAAACAGTTGTTTCTATAGAGTAGGAATTCCTGAAGAGCAGCTTAGGTGACCTTCTTTATCAATCAGAATCGCTTCGATTCCCTCCAAACTTTCGACTTGCCAGAGGATAGAAGCAGGTCTTTCTCCAAAGAGTCGAGTTGTCCAGATTTCGCCATCAACTGACTTATCAGAGATGATTGTCAGACTAGCGAGTTCTGTTTCAACAGGATAGCCTGTTTGGCTGTCAAAAATGTGATGGTAATCTTTTCCATCGACTGTCAGGTGACGTTCATAAATGCCTGAAGTCACGACAGATTTATTGACAGCAGGAATGGTCATTAAGTGATTGCCCCTCGGATTGGCTGGGTCTTGAATCCCGATTTGCCAAGGTTGATTATCTCTTGCCTGATTTTTTCCAATGGTCAGGATATTTCCTCCTAGATTAATCAAGGCAGAAGTCACTCCCTCTTCTCTCAGAAATTGGGCAACCTTATCCGCACTATAACCCTTGGCTAAACAACCTAGGTCTATCTTCATTCCTTTCTGTTTTAGAAACACAGTAGAAGTGGAAGAATCTAACTCGATATAATGAGGATTGATTAAAGGGAGAACCTCTTCAATTTCCTGAGGTTGGGCAACTTTGGCATCTGAAAAACCGATACGCCAGGTTTGAATCAAGGGACCGATACTGATGTTGAGATGGCTAGAGGGCGCTAGGCTATGCTCTAAACCAAGTGAAATCAGTTCAAACAGGTCTGGATGAACCTTAACTGAAGTTATTCCAGCTTGATGATTGATTTCCATCAACTCAGATTCTTGACTATTGGCATTGAAGCGGTATTCGAGCTCTCTGAGTAAATCAAAGGATTTTTGGAGCAAGCTATCGGCTCGCTCATCCACTAATGAAATAGTGATAGTGGTTCCCATTAGCCGTTCAGAATGTGAACTAAGAGGCAAGCTACCAACTCCTTTCTCTTATGAAAAGAAGGTTGAAATATAGTAAATTTATGAAAAATGAACCCCTTACATTTTCTTTCCATGATACTAGCATACCATAAAGTCAGCGTTTTCACAAATAAAATTTGTAAAGATGTCAAGAAATATGCTCAGGAAATGAAGAAAAATTGCAAGAATCCGTGTTAAGATACAGATTATTTACAATTTTTTACAAAAAAATAGGAAAAATCAGCCAAACTCTTGTAAACGCTAACAGTAAATGTTATACTAGTAGGGTAAATTTAGAATGAAGGTAGGAAATTTTTTATGAGTAAGATCGTTGTAGTCGGTGCTAACCACGCTGGTACAGCATGTATTAATACGATGTTGGATAATTTTGGAAATGAGAACGAAATCGTTGTATTTGACCAAAACTCTAACATCTCTTTCCTAGGTTGCGGAATGGCTCTTTGGATTGGGGAGCAAATTGACGGTGCTGAAGGCTTGTTCTATTCTGATAAAGAAAAATTGGAAGCTAAAGGTGCTAAAGTCTACATGAACTCACCAGTTCTTTCAATCGACTATGATAACAAAGTAGTTACAGCCGAAGTTGAAGGAAAAGAACACAAAGAATCATACGAAAAATTGATTTTCGCTACAGGTTCTACACCAATTTTGCCACCAATCGAAGGTGTTGAAATTGTTAAAGGAAACCGCGAATTTAAAGCAACTCTTGAAAACGTACAATTCGTGAAATTGTACCAAAATGCTGAAGAAGTTATCAATAAACTTGCTGACAAGAGCCAACACCTTGACCGTATCGCCGTTGTTGGTGGTGGTTACATCGGTGTTGAACTTGCTGAAGCCTTTGAGCGTCTTGGAAAAGAAGTTGTCCTTGTTGATATCGTTGATACTGTTTTGAACGGTTACTATGACAAAGACTTCACACAAATGATGGCTAAGAACTTGGAAGACCACAACATCCGCTTGGCGCTTGGTCAAACTGTTAAAGCAATCGAGGGTGACGGTAAAGTTGAACGCTTGATTACTGACAAAGAAAGCTTTGACGTGGATATGGTTGTTCTTGCAGTTGGTTTCCGTCCAAACACAGCCCTTGCTGATGGTAAGATTGAACTCTTCCGCAATGGTGCTTTCCTTGTAGACAAGAAACAAGAAACATCTATCCCAGGTGTTTACGCTGTAGGTGACTGTGCAACTGTTTATGATAATGCACGTAAAGACACTAGTTACATCGCGCTTGCTTCAAATGCTGTTCGTACTGGTATCGTTGGTGCTTACAATGCTTGTGGACATGAATTGGAAGGAATCGGTGTTCAAGGATCAAACGGTATCTCTATCTACGGTCTTCACATGGTTTCAACTGGTTTGACTCTTGAAAAAGCGAAAGCAGCTGGTTACAATGCAACTGAAACAGGCTTTAACGATCTTCAAAAACCAGAATTTATGAAGCATGACAACCACGAAGTAGCAATTAAGATTGTCTTTGACAAAGATAGTCGTGAAATTCTTGGTGCGCAAATGGTTTCACACGATTCAGCAATCAGCATGGGAATCCATATGTTCTCACTTGCTATCCAAGAACATGTAACAATTGATAAATTGGCATTGACAGACCTCTTCTTCTTGCCACACTTCAACAAACCATACAACTACATCACAATGGCTGCCCTTACAGCTGAAAAATAAAAATGATGAACTATCTGGCTTTAAGTTAAGGTCAGATAGTTTTTAGTTATACTCTTCGAAAATCTCTTCAAACCACGTCAGCTTCGCCTTACCGTATATATGTTACTGACTTCGTCAGTTCTATCTACAACCTCAAAGCAGTGCTTTGAGCAACCTGCGGCTAGCTTCCTAGTTTGCTCTTTGATTTTCATTGAGTATCAATCTGTACCCATACAATTATCCTTTTTTTATCTTGTGATTCCTTCTAATCTGACTTAAAATGAAATGGTAGCTACCAATACAAATGATGAGGAAAAAGAAATGACTGAAAATCGTTATGAACTAAATAAAAACTTGGCACAGATGCTCAAAGGCGGGGTTATTATGGATGTGCAAAATCCTGAACAGGCCCGTATTGCAGAGGCTGCTGGTGCGGCAGCTGTTATGGCCTTGGAGCGGATTCCAGCTGATATTCGTGCAGTTGGAGGTGTTTCCCGCATGAGCGATCCAAAGATGATTAAGGAAATCCAAGAAGCGGTTAGCATTCCAGTGATGGCCAAGGTCAGAATCGGGCATTTTGTTGAAGCTCAGATTTTAGAGGCGATTGAGATTGACTATATCGATGAGAGTGAAGTTTTATCGCCAGCTGACGACCGTTTCCATGTGGACAAGAAAGAATTCCAAGTTCCTTTTGTTTGTGGTGCTAAGGATTTGGGTGAAGCCTTGCGTCGTATCGCTGAGGGGGCTTCTATGATTCGTACTAAAGGAGAACCAGGTACAGGAGATATTGTCCAAGCTGTTCGCCATATGCGTATGATGAATCAGGAAATTCGCCGCATTCAAAATCTACGTGAGGACGAACTTTATGTTGCTGCTAAGGAATTGCAAGTCCCTGTAGAATTGGTTCAATATGTTCATGAACATGGAAAATTGCCAGTTGTTAACTTCGCAGCTGGAGGTGTTGCAACGCCAGCAGATGCTGCGCTGATGATGCAATTAGGGGCAGAGGGTGTCTTTGTCGGTTCAGGTATTTTCAAGTCAGGAGATCCTGTTAAACGAGCGAGCGCCATTGTGAAGGCTGTGACTAACTTCCGGAATCCTCAGATCCTAGCTCAAATCTCTGAAGATCTAGGAGAAGCCATGGTTGGTATCAATGAAAATGAAATCCAAATTCTCATGGCTGAGCGAGGAAAATAGATGAAAATCGGAATATTGGCCTTGCAAGGTGCCTTTGCAGAACATGCAAAAGTACTAGATAAATTAGGTGTCACTAGTGTCGAAATCAGAAATTTAGATGATTTTCAGCAGCATCAGAATGACTTGTCAGGTTTGATATTACCTGGTGGGGAGTCTACAACCATGGGCAAGCTCTTACGTGACCAGGGTATGTTGATTCCCATTCGAGAAGCTATTCTCAATGACTTACCAGTCTTTGGAACCTGTGCAGGCTTAATTTTGCTGGCTAAGGAAATCACTTCTCAAAAAGAAAGTCATCTAGGAACTATGGATATGGTTGTCGAGCGCAATGCCTATGGTCGCCAACTAGGAAGTTTCTATACGGAAGCAGAATGTAAGGGAGTTGGCAAGATCCCAATGACCTTTATCCGTGGTCCGATTATTAGTAGTGTTGGAGAAGATGTAGAAATTCTAGCAAGAGTTGATAATCAAATCGTTGCAGCCCAAGAAAAAAATATGTTGGTAACCTCTTTTCATCCAGAATTGACTGATGATGTGCGCTTGCACCAGTACTTTATAAATATGTGTGACAAAAAGATAGTGGAATAAAAAGTGATAAATCAAGTTTTGATTCGCTTTTTCCAAAGAATCATTTTTTAAGTCATCTGACAGTATTCTGTGATGTTAGATTTATTTACGATAAATTAGAAAAGAATGATTGTTTTGACTTAGCGCATACAGCTTATATGCTGAATATGGTGTTCAAGTATCTTTTATTGAAAGCACTTTAGAGGATGGAGTTAGAATACTATTCTATACTGCTTAATACTCTTCGAAAATCTCTTCAAATCACGTCAGCTTCACCTTATCGTAGATATGGTTACTGACTTCGTCAGTTCTATCCACAACCTCAAAACAGTGTTTTGAGCTGACTTCGTCAGTTTTATCTGCAACCTCAAAGCTGTACTTTTAGCAACTTGCAGTTAGCTTCCTAGTTTGCTCTTTGATTTTCGTTGAGTATAAAAATGATGTATAGGACTGGTCAAAAAGATCACTTCGAAAATAGCAAAAAACGAGTATCTCTACAGATGGAGATACTCGTTCTATTATGTGTGAAGCTATGAGTCTGTCTTGTTTTTTTAGTGTGAGACGAATAAGCAATCCTCTATGAGGGGTTATACAAAAAAATAAACGCAATATAGTGATTTAGATCAGACAGCGATCCTTCCGTATGCATCTGGTTTCTTAAAGAGAGCTATGATGCCTTGGAAAAGTGCAATAATAGCAGGTATTCCTGTTAAAGAGAGAATCAGAAAAAGAAAACCTTTTCCGTTATATCCTGCGTAAAAATGATGTATACCCAATCCGCCTAAGAATAAAGCAAGAATAACATAAACCCACTTATTAACATAATGTACACCCGTAGCGATTTCTTGAGTGTGAACAACTTGTGACTGATTTTGCACAGCGTTGTTTTCATTGACAATGTTAATATTAATTTTGTCGTCTTTTTTATTTTCAACTTTCATGATAATAATCTCACCATCTACTTTATGAACTTCAACTTCGTCACCTAATTTTGGAACAAAATTTAATTCAGATGGATTTATTTTTAAGTACTCTTCATTATGTGAGATTACAACCTCTGCTCCTGTAACTTTAACAACTTTTGACATTTTGTTCTTCCTTTCATTTTACACTCTATAGAATTTCATAATAAGTTTTGATATTTAATTTATCTGTTTTTATAAGTAAAGTATATCAAAAAAAGAACGAAAAGAAAATCTTTTATGGTTTAGTTAAAAAGTAATGGCTGAAGTGCACTTGAAGTATTTGAGATTTTGTCTTTTACTATTCGTAAGATGGTATGAGATAAGAAGGGAAGAAGAGAGTGAAAAGAATTCATATTCTATATGCAATTTATATACTTATACGATGTGGAGATTGTAAAGAAATTACAAAACACCCCAAAACTAAGATAGGAATACAAAGTTTCAGGGTATAATGTATTAGATCTGTTTTTCCACGGAAGACATGGGATTCGAACCCACGCACGCTGTTACACGCCTACCGCGTTTCCAACACGGCCTCTTAAGCCTCTTGAGTAATCTTCCAATACTTACTCAAATAGTCTACCATAAAGGCTCTTATCTTGCAATAAAAATTCTGAAAATAAGAAAAATGATAGAATTTGGAAGAAAATGACAAAAAATGCTTGACTCTGAAAGAAAGTATGATAAAATGAATAGTGTAAACGATAACAGGAGGTGATTCGGTGTTAAAAACAGAGCGGAAGCAACTGATTTTAGAGGAGTTAAATCAACATCATGTAGTTTCTCTAGAAAAATTAGTTAGTTTGTTAGAAACGTCAGAATCAACGGTTCGAAGAGATTTGGATGAGTTGGAAGCGGAAAACAAGCTTCGTCGCGTGCATGGTGGAGCAGAATTGCCCCATTCCTTGCAGGAAGAAGAAACCATTCAAGAAAAATCTGTCAAAAACCTTCAAGAAAAGAAGTTGCTGGCTCAGAAGGCAGCCTCTCTCATCAAGGAACAAGATGTCATCTTTATCGATGCTGGAACAACAACTGCTTTTTTGATTCATGAATTGGTTAATAAGAATATTACTGTTGTGACAAATTCGATTCACCATGCCGCTCAGTTGGTTGAAAAGCAGATTCCAACTGTCATGGTTGGAGGAAGTGTCAAGATGGCGACAGATGCTAGTATCGGGGGCGTTGCTCTTAACCAGATTAACCAATTGCACTTTGACCGTGCCTTTATCGGGATGAATGGTGTGGACGATGGTTATTATACGACTCCTGATATGGAAGAGGGAGCTGTGAAGCGTGCTATTTTAGAAAATGCCAAACAGACCTATGTCTTGGTGGATTCGTCTAAAATTGGACAAACTTGCTTTGCCAAGGTAGCACCACTCAAACGAGCTATTGTTATCACAAGTCAAGGGCATGAGCTCTTGCAGGCTATTAAGGAGAAAACGGAGGTAATAGAAGTATGATTTATACAGTCACACTCAATCCATCCATTGACTATATCGTTCGTTTGGACCAAGTCCAAGTCGGTAGTGTCAATCGTATGGACAGTGATGATAAGTTTGCTGGTGGGAAAGGAATCAATGTTAGTCGTGTCTTGAAACGCTTGGATATTCCCAATACAGCGACTGGATTTATCGGAGGTTTTACTGGTAAATTTATCACAGATACTTTGGCAGAGGAAGAAATCGAGACACGTTTTGTCCAAGTGGCAGAAGATACTCGCATCAATGTTAAGATTAAAGCGGACCAAGAAACAGAAATCAATGGAACGGGTCCAAACGTGGAACCAGCTCAGTTAGAAGAATTGAAAACTATTTTGTCTAGTTTGACTGCAGAAGACACGGTTGTATTTGCGGGTTCAAGTGCTAAAAATCTAGGAAATGTCATCTACAAGGATTTGATTGCCTTGACGCGTCAGACAGGTGCGCAAGTCGTTTGCGACTTTGAAGGACAGACCTTGATTGATAGTTTGGATTATCAACCACTTCTAGTTAAACCAAACAATCATGAACTTGGAGCTATCTTTGGAGTGAAACTCGAAAGTTTAGACCAAATTGAGAAATATGCTCGTGAGCTACTAGCTAAAGGTGCTCAAAACGTTATTATCTCTATGGCTGGTGACGGTGCCCTTCTTGTCACATCTGAGGGAGCTTACTTCGCTAAACCAATCAAGGGAACAGTCAAAAATTCAGTTGGAGCTGGTGACTCTATGGTTGCTGGGTTTACAGGTGAATTTGTCAAATCAAAAGACGCAGTAGAAGCCTTCAAATGGGGAGTAGCTTGTGGAACAGCAACGACCTTCTCGGATGACTTGGCAACAGCAGAATTTATTAAAGAAACATATGAAAAAGTTGAGGTAGAAAAAAGATGAAAATTCAAGACCTATTGAGAAAAGATGTCATGTTGCTGGATTTGCAGGCAACTGAAAAAACTGCTGTCATCGAAGAAATGATTAAAAGCTTGACAGACCACGGTTATGTGACAGATTTTGAAACATTTAAAGAAGGTATTTTGGCGCGTGAAGCTTTGACTTCTACAGGTTTGGGTGATGGAATCGCTATGCCTCACAGCAAAAATGCTGCTGTCAAAGATGCGACTGTTCTCTTTGCTAAGTCAAACAAGGGTGTTGACTATGAGAGCTTGGATGGGCAAGCAACTGATCTCTTCTTCATGATTGCGGCTCCCGAAGGTGCCAATGACACTCACTTGGCAGCCTTGGCAGAATTGTCTCAATACTTGATGAAAGACGGTTTTGCTGACAAACTTCGTCAAGCAACATCTGCAGACCAAGTCATCGAACTTTTTGAACAAGCTTCAGAAAAGGCTGGGGAGCCTGTTCAAGCGCCTGCCAATAACTCTGGTGACTTTATCGTAGCTGTGACAGCTTGTACGACAGGTATTGCCCACACTTATATGGCCCAAGAAGCTCTTCAAAAAGTGGCTGCTGAAATGGGTGTTGGGATTAAGGTTGAAACAAACGGTGCCAGCGGTGTTGGAAATCAACTAACTGCAGAAGATATCCGTAAGGCTAAAGCTGTTATCATCGCAGCAGATAAGGCTGTTGAGATGGATCGTTTTGATGGCAAACCTTTGATCAATCGTCCAGTGGCTGACGGTATCCGTAAGACAGAAGAATTGATTAACTTGGCTCTTTCTGGGGATGCGGAAGTCTACCGTGCCGCAAATGGAGCAAAAGCTGCAACAACAAGTAATGAAAAACAAAGCCTTGGTGGTGCCTTCTACAAACACTTGATGAGTGGTGTATCTCAAATGTTGCCATTCGTTATCGGTGGTGGTATCATGATTGCCCTTGCCTTCTTGATTGACGGTGCTTTGGGTGTTCCAAATGAAAATCTTGGCAATCTTGGTTCTTACCATGAACTAGCTTCTATGTTCATGAAAATCGGTGGAGCAGCCTTTGGCTTGATGCTTCCAGTCTTTGCAGGATATGTTGCCTACTCTATCGCTGAAAAACCAGGTTTGGTAGCAGGTTTCGTGGCTGGTGCTATTGCCAAAGAAGGTTTTGCCTTTGGGAAAATCCCTTATGCCGCAGGTGGTGAGACGACTTCAACTCTTGTCGGTGTCTCATCTGGTTTCCTAGGTGCCCTTGTTGGTGGATTTATCGCAGGTGCTTTGGTTCTTGCCATCAAGAAATACGTCAAAGTTCCTCGTTCACTTGAAGGTGCTAAATCAATCCTTCTCTTGCCACTTCTTGGAACAATCTTGACTGGATTTGTCATGCTAGCTGTGAATATCCCAATGGCAGCAATCAACACTGCTATGAATGATTTCCTTGGCGGTCTTGGGGGCGGTTCAGCTGTCCTTCTCGGTATCGTTCTTGGTGGAATGATGGCTGTTGACATGGGTGGACCTGTCAACAAAGCGGCCTATGTCTTTGGTACAGGTACGCTTGCAGCAACTGTTTCTTCAGGTGGTTCTGTGGCTATGGCAGCAGTTATGGCTGGAGGAATGGTGCCACCACTTGCAATCTTTGTCGCAACGCTTCTTTTCAAAGATAAATTTACTAAGGAAGAACGCAACTCTGGTTTGACAAATATCATCATGGGCTTGTCATTTATCACTGAGGGAGCGATTCCATTTGGTGCCGCTGACCCAGCTCGTGCGATCCCAAGCTTTATCCTTGGTTCAGCAGTAGCAGGCGGACTCGTTGGTCTTGCTGGAATCAAACTCATGGCGCCACACGGAGGAATCTTCGTAATCGCCCTTACTTCAAATGCCCTTCTTTACCTTGCCTCTGTCTTGGTAGGAGCAATCGTAAGTGGTGTAGTCTATGGTTACCTGCGCAAATCTCAAGTATAAAAATTAGATAGAAAATGAAAGGATTGTACTGTTTGGTGCGGTCTTTTTCTCTTTCCGTAATGCCTGTGAAATGTGGTATAATAGAAGAATGGCAAACAAGAATACAAGTAAAACAAGACGGAGACCGTCTAAAGCAGAACTCGAAAGAAAAGAAGCGATTCAACGAATGTTAATTTCGCTAGGAATCGCGTTTTTATTGATTTTTGCAGCTTTTAAATTAGGTGCTGCAGGTATAACCCTTTACAATTTAATTCGCTTGCTGGTGGGAAGCTTAGCCTATCTGGCAATATTTGCCCTCTTGATTTATCTCTTCTTTTTCAAGTGGCTCCGAAAACAGGAAGGCCTCCTAGCTGGCTTTTTCACTATATTTGCGGGCTTACTCCTGATTTTTGAGGCCTACTTGGTTTGGAAATATGGTTTGGACAAGACCGTTCTAAAAGGAACCATGGCTCAGGTTGTGACTGATTTGACTGGTTTTCGAACGACCAGTTTTGCTGGTGGAGGCTTGATTGGTGTTGGACTCTATGTGCCAACAGCCTTTCTCTTCTCAAATATCGGTACTTACTTTATTGGTTCTATCTTGATTTTAGCAGGTGCTCTCCTAGTTAGCCCTTGGTCTGTTTACGATATTGCTGAATTTTTCAGTAGAGGATTTGTCAAATGGCGGGAAGGGCATGAGCGTCGAAAAGAGGAACGCTTTGTCAAACAAGAAGAAAAAGCTCGTCAAAAGGCAGAGGAAGAGGCTAGATTAGAAAAAGAAGCCACTGAGAAAGCCTTACCCGATTTGCCTCCTGTCGATATGGAAACGGGTGAAATTTTGACAGAGGAAGCTGTTCAGGATTTTTCACCTATACCTGAAGAAGAGTGGGTGGAACCAGAAATCATCCTGCCTCAACCAGAGCTTGAATTCACTGAACAGGAAGATAGCTCTGATGATGAAGATGTACAGGTCGATTTTTCAGCCAAGGAGGCTCTTGAATACAAACTTCCAAGTTTACAACTCTTTGCACCTGATAAACCCAAAGACCAGTCTAAAGAGAAGAAAATCGTCCGAGAAAATATCAAAATCCTTGAAGAAACCTTTGCTAGCTTTGGTATCAAGGTGACGGTTGAACGGGCTGAAATTGGGCCGTCGGTCACCAAGTATGAAGTTAAGCCAGCAGTCGGTGTGCGAGTCAACCGTATTTCCAATCTAGCAGATGACCTCGCTCTAGCCTTGGCAGCTAAGGATGTTCGAATTGAAGCACCAATTCCTGGGAAATCCTTAGTCGGAATTGAAGTACCTAACTCCGAGATTGCGACTGTGTCCTTTCGCGAACTATGGGAACAGTCTCAAACGAAAGCAGAAAATCTCTTGGAAATTCCTTTAGGAAAGGCGGTTAATGGCACAGCAAGAGCTTTTGACCTTTCTAAAATGCCTCACTTGCTCGTCGCAGGTTCAACGGGTTCAGGGAAGTCGGTAGCAGTTAACGGAATTATCGCTAGCATTCTCATGAAGGCGAGACCTGACCAAGTTAAATTTATGATGGTCGATCCCAAGATGGTTGAGTTGTCTGTTTACAATGATATTCCCCACCTTTTGATTCCAGTTGTGACCAATCCACGTAAGGCCAGCAAGGCCCTGCAAAAGGTTGTGGATGAAATGGAAAACCGTTATGAACTCTTTGCCAAGGTGGGAGTTCGGAATATTGCAGGTTTTAATGCCAAGGTAGAAGAGTTCAATGCCCAGTCTGAGTACAAGCAAATTCCGCTACCGCTCATTGTCGTGATTGTGGATGAGTTGGCTGACCTCATGATGGTGGCCAGCAAGGAAGTGGAAGATGCCATCATTCGTCTTGGGCAGAAGGCGCGTGCTGCCGGCATCCACATGATTCTTGCAACCCAGCGTCCATCCGTTGATGTCATCTCTGGTCTGATCAAGGCTAATGTTCCATCTCGTGTGGCTTTTGCGGTATCATCAGGTACAGATTCCCGTACGATTTTGGATGAAAATGGAGCAGAGAAATTGCTTGGACGAGGAGATATGCTCTTTAAACCAATCGATGAAAATCATCCAGTTCGTCTGCAAGGATCCTTTATCTCGGATGACGATGTCGAACGCATTGTAAACTTCATCAAGGCTCAGGCAGATGCAGACTACGATGAGAGTTTTGATCCGGGAGAGGTTTCTGAAAATGACGGAGAATTTTCAGATGGTGAAACTGGTGGAGATCCGCTTTTTGAAGAAGCCAAGGCTTTGGTAATCGAAACTCAGAAAGCCAGCGCATCTATGATTCAGCGTCGTTTGTCAGTTGGATTTAACCGTGCGACCCGTCTCATGGAAGAACTGGAGATGGCAGGTGTCATAGGTCCAGCTGAAGGTACCAAACCAAGAAAAGTTTTACAACAATAAATTTCTCTCTTATACGGAAATGTGAACTTGACGTGGTTTGAAGAGGATTATCTATAATGTATAATTAATTGAATCTAAAATAGTACAAAACGACTTTTAAAGCATGAAATTGATTTGAATTCCCTAATAAATTTGTTCACATTTTATTCAAACACTATATCAAGCTGAAACAGGTTTAGAATTTCTTTTGTACTCATGTATGAGATAGTTTTCTCTTTTTTGTTTTATTAATACTCAATGAAAATCAAAGAGCAAACTAGGAAGCTAGCCGCAGGTTGCTCAAAGCACTGCTTTGAGGTGGCAGATAAGGTGAAGCTGATGTGGTTTGAAGAGGTTTTCGAAGAGTATAAGTAAAGAAGATAAAAAAATTCCGTGTCTGATCAGACACGGGATTTTGCTATTCACCAAAGAAAAATGGTGGGGCGAATTGTTTCAGCTCTTCAAAGCAATGTTGAGCCGCCTCTACATCTTCACAGATGACAAGGCAGACATCATCACCACAGAGGGTAGCGATAGCGTCAGGGAAACTCAAAGCATCAATGATAGAACCAAATGATTGAGCCAGTCCAGGAAGGGTTTTTAGTAGAACTTGATGTTGAACTGGGCGCATCAAGACAAGGGCATCTTCCATGTAGAGTTCAAGACGTTTTTCCCATTTTGAGATAGAACCTGTATTGAGCACGTAGTAAGAGTTATCCTCTTCGCGAACTTTTGACAGATTCATATTTTTGATGTCGCGTGAGAGAGTTGCTTGAGTAACTTGAATGTCGTTATCAGCAAGAAGGGCTTGTAGCTCAGCTTGAGTATGAATCTTGTTTTTTGCAACAAGAGCGCGTATGAGTTGGTGTCGGTGTTCAGATTTGTTCATAATAATTTAACTCCTTGTACAAAGTACAGAAAACGTGGACTGATCGAAATCGTCAGTCGAGTGGTAAGCGGTATTGTCACGTATAATGATTTCAAAGTCAGTAGTATAAAGAACTAGATGGAGAGCATCTCCCTCTTTTAACTTGTCACTAGTTGGGTGCAGTTGAATTGGATATCTATCCCTTCATCTACATTGCTGTTCTTTACTGATAGTGAATCATTTAATTATGGTAGCATTTTGTCACGGCTTGTTGTGAATTTTCTATAAATATAATTCACAGTGATTGTCCAACATGTGGTGTGGTAGCATGTATGATAGAGGGTTACACATGTTGGTCAGGGGTGTTAGTATCTTTTGTCCAAACTCCAGTTATGGGCTAATCATAAGTCCTTCTTTGAGAGTAGATTTGATACCAAGTTTATGTTTCGTTAGACTATTCAAGTGGAAATTTTCCATACTGAATGTCTGTTACATTATACCTTTTGACAAGGTAAGATAAGTGTAGACTGTTCAAGATCAACAGTCAGGTGGTAAGCGGTATTGTCACGGATGGTGATTTCAAAGTCAGTAGTATAGAGAACTAAGCGAAGAGTATCTCCTTCTTCTAACTTGTAAATAGTTGGCTGCAGTTCAAATTGCACATCCATCCATTCATCTGCAGTGATATCCTCTACTAACAGTAAATCGTTTCTATTCTGTAAATTAAGGTAACCTTTGGTCACGACTCGTTGTGCCTCTGGTCTAAATGGCAATTCACAGAGATTTTCCAGCATATGATAGCGACCGTTGTCAATGGTTCTAGCACTTAAAACAGCTGGATAGGGTTGTAGGTATTTCTTTTGACCAAGTTCCAGTAGTTGAGCAGATAAAAACCCCTTGTTTGTGCTGGATTTGATGCGAAGATTGAGTTGAGCTCGACCGTTCAAATGAATATCCTTGGTCACAGGAAGGTCAATTGTAATCTGATTGACTTTCCCTTGATAGAGTTCTGTATTGAAGGTCTGGTAGGTTTTGCCATAGCGTTCAAAATCCTTATCTGGGTACTGGTTTTGAATGACTTGCTCTTCTTGACCAAGTGAGAAGGTTTCAAAGTTTTCTTGCCAACCGAAGTTATCAAGTGATAACCAAGTCTGAGGGGCTGTATTGTCTTGCCAAATGACAGTAGGAAGTTGGTAATTCGTTTCCTGTCCCAGTAATTTCTTAGTCAATAAGGCATTCATAGACTCACGGAAGTCGATGGACTGCCAGTTGTTCATGTAAACATGTGCGCCATTATGGAAAAAGAGGTGCTTGTTGATATGAGCAGGAAGAGCATGGAACATCTGGTAAACATGAAGTGGTTTGACATTCCAATCCTGAGAACCGTGGGTAAAGACAACCTCTGCCTTTACTTTATTAGCATTGAGCAGATAGTTGCGGTCATGCCAAAACTGGTTGTAGTCGCCAGATTTGCGATCCAGTTGTTCCTTTACTTTTTCTAAGTCAGCTTGGTGCGCTTCATTGCTACGGATATAGTCGCCAGCCACGAGATTACGAGAATAGGTTAACTCAGCAAGGGAGTCAAAGTCCTCACCTGGATAGCCACCTGGGCTGGTCACCAGACCGTTTTCACGATAGTAGTTGTACCATGAGGAAATGCCAGCCTCAGCAATGATAACTTCTAAACCATCGACGCCTGTAGTAGCAAGACCATTGGACATGGTACCTAGATAAGAAAGTCCTGTTGTAGCCACTTTTCCATTTGACCAGTCAGCCTTGACTTGACGCTGGCGCGTGTGGTCGGTAAAGGCACGGCAACGACCATTGAGCCAATCAATGACATTTTTATAAGCCTCGATTTGCTGGTAGTCGCCGTTAGTCATGAAACCAGTAGAGTCTTTAGTACCAACACCTGACACATAGAGATTAGCAAAACCTCGTGGGAGGAAGTAGTCGTTGAGTGTATAGCTGGAGTTGATGTGACTTAGCTTTTCCTCAGTTTCTGCTACAAGCTCAGCTTGGCCTTGAGGTTGGACGAGATTTAGTTGAGGTTCTTCTAGCTCAATCTTGTGAGCAGGTTTGACCTCAAGATCGCCCTCCATCTTGTAGAGAGCTTTGTCACTGGCCTTGTCATTTGTTCCCTGATGGTAGGGGCTGGTAGTCATGATAGCAGGGATTTGTCCGTTATAACGAGGACGAATAATGCTGACCTTGACTAAGTCAGGTTGCCCTTTTCGGTCAGTATCGACACGAGACTCAACGTAGACAACTTCTCGAATCACATCATGGCTGGAAAAAGTTGCTAAACTCTTGCCGTTAAAGTAGTGGTAGTCATTATCCTCCGGAATAAGACCGTCACTAACAAGTTGGTCGATAAGAGTATTTCCCTTTTTGGTGCGAGTATTGAGTAACTGATAGAGATTTTCAATTAAGTCACCATATACAATGGGAAAACCAGTCTCTTTACGAAAAACGTCACTATCTTCGAAGTCAACCAAATAAGAAAAGCCTAAAAGTTGAAAAGCAACAGTATAAAAAATATCTGCTGTCAGTTCATCTTCTGATTGAAAAAATGTCAGCAGGTCTGTTTTTTTATCAGCTGCTAGGATGGAGAGTGGATAGTTAGTGTCTTGATAAGTGAAAAAGAAACGACTTAGAAAAGACTCCAACATCTTTTTATTTGTTGACTCAGATGGAAAATCAAATCCATACTTTTTTAATTCATATAAAATAGTATCTCTTGGAAGTGATAAATAGCTGAATTGATTAAAGCGCATAAAACCTCCTTGTAAAATAATAATTAAGGTTATTATATCAAAAAAATAGGAGAAAGGGAATTATTAAGTGAGAAAGAAATTAATTAAAGAATAATGAATACAATTTATATGAAATAATATGTGATATTCTATAGCATTCATAAATTAAACTATATCTAACAAGAATTTTGAGTGAATTTATCTCACTTCTTTAAAAGAGATATCCATTTATTGGGATAAAAAGTTCAAAATAGTTTATAGAAACATTTCTATTGAAAATATATTTGTTATTTTTTCATCCAAAATGCTTTATTTAAAATATAAAACAGAGATAGGAGTTATTGCTTTTGTCTTTCTCTTTTTGAAAATGGTATAATATAGTGAGAAGGATAGAGGAGAAGTGTAAATTGATCGCACAACTAGATACAAAAACAGTCTATAGTTTTATGGAGAGTGTCATTTCAATCACCAAGTATGTGAGAGCAGCTAAAGAATTCGGCTACACTCATCTGGCTATGATGGATATTGATAATCTTTATGGTGCTTTTGACTTTCTAGAAGTTACAAAAAAATACGGCATTCATCCTTTATTAGGGCTTGAAATGACTGTATTTATGGATGATCAGGAAGTGAATCTGCGCTTTTTAGCTCTATCTAGTGTGGGCTATCAGCAGTTGATGAAGCTTTCAACAGCCAAGATGCAGGGGGAGAAAAGTTGGTCAGTCTTGTCCCAGTACCTGGAGGATATCGCGGTAATTGTGCCTTATTTTGAAGAGCTTGAATCACTAAATCTAGGCTGTGATTACTATATAGGGGTTTACCCAGAAACACTGGCAAGCGAATTTTATCGTCCTATTTTGCCACTTTATCGGGTCAATGCCTTTGAAAGCAGGGATAGAGAAGTTCTACAAGTATTAACAGCGATTAAAGAAAACCTACCGCTCAGAGAAGTCCCTTTGCGCTCGCGACAAGATGTCTTTATATCAGCAAGTTCTTTAGAGAAACTATTCCAAGAACGTTTTCCTCAAGCCTTGGACAATTTAGAAAAGCTTATTTCAGGTATTTCTTACGACTTGGATACTAGTCTAAAATTGCCTCGTTTTAATCCAGCTAGACCAGCAGTAGAAGAGTTGAGAGAACGAGCTGAACGTGGGCTTGCTCAGAAGGGGTTAACTGGTAAAGAATATCAAGACCGTCTAGACCAAGAATTGGCTGTTATTCATGATATGGGCTTTGATGATTATTTCTTGGTTGTCTGGGACTTGTTGCGTTTTGGACGTTCGAATGGCTATTATATGGGAATGGGACGGGGTTCTGCAGTAGGCAGCTTGGTTTCTTATGCCTTAGATATTACAGGGATTGACCCAGTAGAGAAAAATCTGATTTTTGAACGCTTCCTCAATCGTGAACGCTATACCATGCCTGATATTGATATTGATATTCCTGATATTTATCGTCCAGATTTTATCAGGTATGTTGGCAATAAATATGGCAGTAAACATGCGGCTCAAATCGTTACTTTTTCAACTTTTGGAGCCAAGCAAGCTCTACGAGATGTTTTGAAACGCTATGGTGTACCAGAGTATGAATTATCTGCAATTACCAAGAAAATCAGTTTTCGTAACAATCTCAAGTCGGCTTATGAGGGTAACCTCCAGTTTCGTCAGCAAATCAATAGTAAGTTAGAATACCAAAAAGCCTTTGAAATTGCCTGCAAGATTGAGGGATATCCAAGACAAACCTCTGTCCATGCAGCTGGTGTTGTAATCAGTGACCAAGATTTGACCAACTACATTCCTCTAAAGCATGGTGATGAAATTCCACTGACTCAGTATGATGGTCATGGAGTTGAAGCTAGTGGGCTTTTGAAGATGGACTTTCTGGGACTGCGAAATTTGACCTTTGTTCAGAAAATGCAAGAATTGCTTGCTGAAACAGAAGGGATTAAGATAGCTATCAACGAGATTGATTTGGAAGATAAAGAAACGCTGGCTTTATTTGCTTCTGGTAATACAAAAGGTATCTTTCAATTTGAGCAACCTGGTGCCATTCGCTTGCTCAAACGTGTGCAGCCAGTCTGTTTTGAAGATGTCGTAGCAACTACTTCCCTAAATCGACCAGGTGCAAGTGACTACATCAATAATTTTGTGGCAAGGAAGCATGGGCAGGAAGAAGTGACTGTTCTGGATCCAGTACTGGAGGATATTTTGGCTCCAACTTACGGAATTATGCTCTATCAGGAGCAGGTTATGCAGGTTGCTCAGCGTTTTGCTGGATTTAGTCTTGGGAAAGCCGATATTTTACGTCGGGCAATGGGGAAAAAGGATGCCACTGCCATGCATGAGATGAGAGCTTCCTTTATTCAGGGCTCCGTAGAGGCTGGACATACAGAGGAAAAGGCAGAGCAGGTCTTTGATGTCATGGAGAAGTTTGCAGGTTATGGTTTTAACAGGTCACATGCCTATGCCTACTCAGCCTTGGCCTTCCAGTTGGCTTATTTCAAAACGCATTATCCAGCCATTTTTTATCAGGTCATGTTGAATTCCGCCAACAGTGATTACTTAACAGATGCCTTAGAAGCAGGCTTTGAAGTGGCGCCTCTGTCCATCAACACCATTCCCTATCATGATAAAATTGCCAACAAGGACATCTATCTAGGTTTGAAATCGATTAAAGGAGTCAGTAATGATTTAGCTCTCTGGATTATTGAAAATAGACCCTATTCTAACATTGAAGATTTTATAGCTAAATTACCTGAGAATTATCTGAAACTTCCTCTGCTAGAACCTTTGGTAAAAGTTGGTCTTTTCGATTTATTTGAAAAAAATCGTCAAAAAGTATTTAATAATTTAGTTAATCTATTTGAATTTGTAAAAGAGTTAGGAAGTTTGTTCGGAGATACTATTTATAGTTGGCAGGAATCGGAAGATTGGACGGAACAAGAAAAATTCTATATGGAACAAGAACTTTTAGGGATAGGTGTCAGCAAACATCCCCTACAAGCTATTGCAAGTAAGGCTATTTACCCGATTACCCCAATTGGGAATTTGTCAGAAAATAGCTACGCTATTATTTTGGTTGAAGTTCAGAAAATAAAAGTAATTCGTACCAAAAAGGGTGAAAACATGGCTTTCTTACAGGTAGATGATAGTAAGAAAAAATTGGATGTCACTCTCTTTTCAGACTTATATCGTCAAGTTGGGCAGGAAATAAAAGAGGGAGCCTTCTACTATATAAAAGGAAAAATCCAGTCACGTGATGGTCGTCTGCAAATGATTGCACAAGAAATAAGAGAAGCAGTTGCTGAACGCTTTTGGATACAGGTGAAAAATCATGAAGCGGATCAAGAAATTTCGAGAATTTTAGACCAGTATAAAGGCCCAATCCCAGTCATTATCAGGTATGAAGAGGAACAGAAAACAATCGTTTCTCCCCATCATTTTGTAGCTAAATCCAATGAATTAGAAGCGAAGTTGAATGAAATCGTTATGAAAACGATTTATCGCTAAAAATACGGAAAATAGAAGAATTTTAAAATCAAATGTGGTATAATCAATAAGAATGTTAAAAGAAAAAGGAGCATAACCAATATGAAACGTATTGCTGTTTTGACTAGTGGTGGAGACGCCCCTGGTATGAACGCTGCTATCCGCGCAGTTGTTCGTCAAGCAATTTCAGAAGGAATGGAAGTGTTTGGTATCTATGACGGATATGCTGGTATGGTTGCCGGTGAAATTCATCCCCTAGATGCAGCTTCAGTAGGAGACATCATTTCTCGTGGTGGTACTTTCCTTCACTCAGCTCGTTACCCAGAGTTCGCTCAACTTGAAGGGCAACTTAAAGGGATTGAGCAATTGAAAAAACACGGAATTGAAGGTGTAGTTGTTATCGGTGGTGACGGATCTTACCACGGCGCTATGCGTTTGACTGAACATGGCTTCCCAGCTATCGGTCTTCCAGGTACAATCGATAACGATATCGTTGGTACTGACTTTACAATCGGTTTTGATACAGCGGTTACAACTGCTATGGATGCTATCGATAAGATTCGTGATACATCATCAAGTCACCGTCGTACTTTTGTTATTGAAGTTATGGGACGTAACGCTGGTGATATCGCTCTTTGGGCTGGTATTGCAACTGGTGCTGATGAAATCATCATTCCTGAAGAAGGATTCAAGATTGAAGATATCGTAGAAAGCATTAAATGTGGTTATGAGTGTGGTAAAAAACACAATATCATCGTCTTGGCAGAAGGTGTGATGTCAGCAGCTGAATTTGGTAAAAAACTAAAAGAAGCTGGGGATACAAGCGACCTTCGTGTGACAGAACTTGGACATATTCAACGTGGTGGTTCTCCAACTGCGCGTGACCGTGTATTGGCGTCACGTATGGGTGCGCATGCTGTTAAACTTCTTAAAGAAGGTATCGGTGGTGTTGCGGTTGGTATCCGTAACGAAAAAATGGTTGAAAATCCAATTCTTGGTACTGCAGAAGAAGGAGCATTGTTTAGCCTTACTGCAGAAGGTAAGATTGTGGTTAATAACCCACACAAAGCCGACATTGAGCTATCTAGCTTGAATAAGAGCTTGTCATAATTTACAATTTAGTTAATAAGACCAAAAAGGTCATATATATAAAGGAGTCACAAAAATCATGAACAAACGTGTAAAAATCGTTGCAACTTTGGGTCCTGCGGTAGAAATCCGTGGTGGTAAAAAATTCGGTGAGGACGGATACTGGGGTGAAAAACTTGATGTTGAAGCTTCAGCTAAAAACATTGCTAAATTGATTGAAGCTGGTGCTAACACATTCCGTTTCAACTTCTCACACGGTGACCACCAAGAACAAGGTGAGCGTATGGCAACTGTTAAACTTGCAGAAAAACTTGCAGGTAAAAAAGTTGGTTTCCTTCTTGATACTAAAGGACCAGAAATCCGTACAGAATTGTTCGAAGGCGAAGCTAAAGAATATTCATACAAAACTGGTGAAAAAATCCGTGTTGCAACTAAACAAGGAATCAAATCAACTCGTGAAGTGATTGCATTGAACGTTGCTGGTGCTCTTGATATCTATGATGATGTTGAAGTTGGTCGTCAAGTTTTGGTTGACGATGGTAAACTTGGTCTTCGTGTGGTTGCTAAAGATGATGCAACTCGTGAATTTGAAGTTGAAGTTGAAAACGATGGTATCATCGCTAAACAAAAAGGTGTTAACATTCCTAACACTAAAATTCCTTTCCCAGCTCTTGCTGAACGCGATAACGACGATATCCGCTTTGGTCTTGAACAAGGTATCAACTTCATCGCTATTTCATTCGTACGTACTGCAAAAGACGTGAATGAAGTTCGTGCAATCTGTGAAGAAACTGGAAACGGACATGTTCAATTGTTCGCTAAAATCGAAAACCAACAAGGTATCGATAACTTGGATGAAATCATCGAAGCTGCTGATGGTATCATGATTGCTCGTGGTGACATGGGTATCGAAGTACCATTCGAAATGGTTCCAGTTTACCAAAAAATGATCATCACTAAAGTCAATGCTGCAGGTAAAGTTGTTATCACTGCAACAAACATGCTTGAAACAATGACTGAAAAACCACGTGCAACTCGTTCAGAAGTATCAGACGTATTTAACGCCGTTATTGATGGTACTGATGCTACAATGCTTTCAGGTGAGTCTGCAAACGGTAAATACCCACTTGAGTCAGTAACTACAATGGCTACAATCGATAAGAACGCTCAAACTCTTCTTAACGAATACGGACGTTTGAACTCAGATTCATTCGAACGTAACTCTAAGACAGAAGTAATGGCTTCAGCTGTTAAAGATGCTACTAACTCAATGGATATCAAATTGGTTGTAACTCTTACTAAGACAGGTCACACTGCACGTTTGATCTCGAAATACCGTCCAAATGCTGATATCTTGGCATTGACATTCGACGAATTGACAGAACGTGGTTTGATGTTGAACTGGGGTGTTATCCCAATGTTGACAGATGCTCCATCATCAACTGATGATATGTTTGAAATTGCTGAACGTAAAGCAGTTGAAGCAGGTCTAGTAGAATCTGGTGACGATATCGTTATTGTTGCTGGTGTACCAGTTGGAGAAGCTGTTCGTACAAACACAATGCGTATCCGTACAGTACGTTAATTAAAATAAAAAGCCTATCATATCAAGCTTTCTAGCCTGTATGATGGGCTTTTTTTGTATATGAGCAAAGTTTTTACTTTTGATTTAATGCAACTGTAGCTAAAGAGTAAATCGTTGCTTGTTCCATACTTTTTGTGATGTGAGTATAAATCTGATTGGTAGTCTTTTTGTCTTCATGCCCAAGCCATGACATGATAGCTTTTAAAGGGATGTTGTTTTTTGAACGAAAATTTCATAAAATGTTTAGTTCTTATAGAGGATTACAACTAGAATAGTACGCCGTAGCTGCTAAAATATTTCTAGAAATTAATTTGTTCTATCTTATTTCAATTTACTATAATATAGATAAAAAACAACTCCCTGATGATTCAAGGAGTTGTCTATAGTTAAATTAGTTTTTAGAAGCAGCTTGGAATTCTGGGTTTTTCCATGCTTCATCAATAATAGCTTGCAATTCATTTGCAGATGCTTGCATTTTTTGAGTTTCTGCGTCGTTCAATGGGATATTTACTGGACGAACGATACCATGTGCACCAACAACAGCTGGTTGACCGATAAAGACGTTTTCAACTCCGTATTGACCTTCTTGGAATACTGAAAGTGGAAGTACTGCGTTTTCATCGTCAAGGATTGCTTTAGTGATACGAGCAAGGGCTACTGCGATACCGTAGTATGTTGCACCTTTTTTGTTGATGATTGTGTAGGCTGCATCACGAACACCTTCGAACAATTCAATCAATTCAGCTTCTTGAACATTTTGAGTGTCTTTAAGGAATTCTTCAAGGTTTACACCAGCGATGTTTGCGTGTGACCAAACAGCGAACTCAGAGTCACCGTGTTCACCCATGATGTAGGCGTGAACTGAACGAGCATCAACATCCAATTTTTCAGCAAGTGCTTGACGGAAACGAGCTGAGTCAAGTGAAGTACCTGAACCAATAACGCGTTCTTTAGGGAAACCAGAGAATTTCCAAGTTGAGTAAGTCAAAACGTCAACTGGGTTAGCAGCAACAAGGAAGATACCTTTGAAACCTGATTCAACAACTTGAGTTACGATTGATTTGTTGATAGCAAGGTTTTTACCTACAAGGTCAAGACGAGTTTCACCTGGTTTTTGAGGAGCACCTGCAGTGATTACAACAAGGTCAGCGTCTGCACAGTCAGAATATTGAGCTGCATAGATTTTTTTAGGTGAAGTGAAGGCAAGGGCGTGACTAAGGTCAAGCGCGTCACCAACAGCTTTTTCATGCAATTGTGGAATTTCGATAATTCCAAGCTCTTGTGCAATTCCTTGGTTAACAAGTGCAAAAGCGTAAGATGAACCTACAGCACCATCTCCGACAAGGATAACTTTTTTGTGTTGTTTAGTTGAAGTCATTGTTCTAAACATCTCCTTAATTTTATTCAGGGATTTCCCCAGTTATTTTAATTCTATCACTTTTAAAAAGCTTTGTCACGAATATGCCTTGGAGTTCTTGATGTAAACGTTTTAGCTAATTTGGATACCTGAAATATGGCGGACATTATGGTATAATATTATTAATTACTAATAGTGAAATGAGGCATTTATTAATGCAGGATAGAAATTTAGTGAATGTCAATCTGACAAAGGAGATGAAGACGAGCTTTATCGATTACGCCATGAGTGTTATCGTAGCGCGGGCTCTTCCTGATGTTCGAGATGGCTTGAAACCGGTTCACCGTCGGATTCTCTATGGAATGAATGAATTGGGTGTTACTCCAGACAAACCCCATAAAAAATCTGCTCGTATTACAGGGGACGTCATGGGTAAATACCACCCACACGGGGATTCCTCTATCTATGAAGCAATGGTCCGCATGGCTCAATGGTGGAGCTACCGTTACATGCTTGTAGATGGGCATGGAAACTTTGGTTCCATGGATGGTGATGGTGCTGCCGCCCAGCGTTATACTGAGGCACGTATGAGCAAGATTGCTCTAGAAATGCTTCGAGATATCAATAAGAATACGGTTGATTTCGTCGATAACTATGATGCCAATGAACGCGAACCCTTGGTCTTGCCAGCTCGTTTTCCAAACCTTTTGGTCAATGGAGCAACTGGTATTGCCGTTGGGATGGCGACCAATATTCCCCCTCATAACTTGGGTGAAACCATTGATGCAGTGAAGTTGGTCATGGACAATCCTGAAGTGACTACCAAGGACTTAATGGAAGTCTTGCCTGGTCCAGATTTTCCAACAGGTGCTCTTGTCATGGGGAAATCAGGTATCCATAAGGCTTATGAAACAGGTAAAGGTTCTATTGTTCTTCGTTCCCGTACTGAAATCGAAGAAACTAAGACTGGCCGTGAGCGCATCGTTGTAACGGAATTTCCTTACATGGTCAATAAAACCAAGGTACATGAGCACATTGTTCGCTTGGTTCAGGAAAAACGTATTGAGGGGATTACAGCAGTACGTGATGAGTCCAACCGTGAAGGTGTGCGATTTGTTATCGAAGTTAAGCGCGATGCCTCAGCCAATGTTATCCTCAACAATCTCTTCAAGATGACCCAGATGCAAACCAACTTTGGTTTCAATATGCTTGCTATCCAAAATGGTGTACCGAAGATTTTGTCTCTTCGTCAGATTTTGGATGCTTATATTGAGCACCAAAAAGAAGTGGTTGTTCGTCGGACACGTTTTGATAAGGAAAAAGCGGAAGCACGTGCTCATATCTTAGAAGGTCTCTTAATCGCATTGGACCATATCGACGAAGTGATTCGTATCATCCGTGCTAGTGAAACAGATGCGGAAGCACAAGCTGAGTTGATGAGTAAATTCAAGCTTTCTGAACGTCAAAGTCAGGCTATTCTAGATATGCGTCTTCGTCGTTTGACAGGTTTGGAACGCGATAAGATTCAGTCTGAGTATGATGACCTCTTGGCTCTGATTGCGGATTTAGCAGATATTCTTGCTAAACCAGAACGTGTTTCTCAAATCATCAAAGAAGAATTGGATGAAGTTAAGCGTAAGTTTGGTGACCAACGTCGTACAGAGTTGATGGTCGGTGAAGTCTTGAGTCTTGAAGATGAGGACTTGATTGAAGAAACGGATGTCTTAATTACACTGTCAAACAAAGGTTACATCAAACGTCTGGACCAAGCTGAGTTTACCGCTCAAAAACGTGGTGGACGTGGTGTTCAAGGGACAGGCGTTAAGGATGACGATTTTGTTCGTGAGTTAGTGTCAACTAGTACCCATGATCACCTGCTCTTCTTCACAAATAAAGGACGTGTCTATCGTCTTAAAGGTTATGAAATTCCTGAGTATGGTCGGACGGCCAAAGGACTACCAGTAGTTAATCTCTTGAAATTGGATGAAGGCGAAAGTATTCAGACTATTATCAATGTTGAGTCTGAACGCAGTGATGACGCTTATCTCTTCTTTACAACTCGTCATGGTATTGTGAAGAGAACCAGCGTTAAGGAATTTGCTAACATTCGCCAGAATGGTCTCAAGGCTTTGAATCTCAAAGATGAAGATGAGTTGATTAATGTCTTGCTAACAGAAGAAGATACGGATATTATCATTGGTACCAAGTTTGGTTATGCAGTTCGCTTTAATCAATCAGCCGTTCGCGGTATGAGTCGTATCGCCACAGGTGTGAAAGGTGTGAATCTCCGTGAGGGAGACACAGTAGTTGGTGCTAGTGTGATTACTGATCAAGACGAGGTTCTTATCATCACAGAAAAAGGATATGGTAAGCGTACAGTCGCGACTGAATATCCAACAAAAGGTCGTGGTGGTAAAGGGATGAAGACGGCTAATGTGGCTGAAAAAAATGGTCCTCTATCAGGTCTCTTGACTGTGAAAGGTGATGAAGACTTGATGATTATCACTGATACAGGTGTCATGATTCGAACCAATGTTGCCAATATTTCACAAACAGGACGCTCAACTATGGGAGTTAAAGTAATGCGTCTGGATCAAGATGCTAAAATTGTGACCTTTACAACGGTTGCAGCGGCAAAAAAAGAAGAAGTTGGGACAGAAAACGAAACAGAAGGTGAAGCATAATGTCTCAAAAAAATAATAAGAAGAAAAACAAACGAAAAAATCTACTGACAAATATCCTAGCAGGATTTCTGATACTACTATCAATTGCTTTGATTTTTAACGCTAAAATTCGTGATATTTTCATAGTTTGGAATACCAATAAGTACCAAGTTAGTCAGGTATCAAAAGAAAAAATAGAAGAAAATCAGGATACAGAAGGAAATTTTGATTTTGATTCTGTCAATGCTATCTCTTCGGAAGCTGTTCTAGCTTCTCAATGGGATGCTCAAAAATTACCAGTTATCGGCGGAATTGCAGTTCCTGAATTAGAAATGAATCTGCCAATTTTTAAAGGGCTTGATAATGTCAATCTCTTCTATGGTGCTGGTACCATGAAACGCGATCAAGTGATGGGGAAAGGAAATTATAGTCTAGCTAGTCATCATATTTTTGGTGTCAATAATGCTAATAAAATGTTATTTTCTCCTTTGGATAACGCTAAAAATGGTATGAAGATTTATCTAACCGATAAGGATAAAGTTTATACTTATGAAATACGTGAAGTCAAACGTGTGACACCGGATCGTGTTGATGAAGTTGATGATAGAGATGGGGTCAATGAGATTACATTAGTAACCTGTGAAGACCTTGCTGCTACAGAACGTATTATTGTAAAAGGCGATTTGAAAGAAACAAAAGAATATTCACAAACATCTGATGAAATCCTAACAGCTTTCAATCAACCATATAGACAATTTTATTAATACAAATCAGTGAAATCTTGGATTTCACTGATTTTTTAAGCTTTTCATAAGAATAAACTTTTATGAAATACAGAAAACGCTTCCTTAATTTTAACGTTTGTGATATAATTATCAGGTAAAAAATTTTTAGGAGTTTATTATGGTTTCTTCAGAATTTATCTCAAAGATTGAATTTGCTTGCAAGAAGAAAGAAAGTCTTTATACTCAAAGCAAATTTAAGTATGCGATTCGTTCTATGTTCGCAGGTGCATTTTTAACCTTCAGTACAGCTGCTGGTGCAGTTGGGGCTGATTTGATTAATAAAATCGCGCCAGGTAGTGGACGTTTCCTCTTCCCATTTGTCTTTGCTTGGGGCTTGGCCTACATTGTTTTCTTGAATGCCGAGTTGGTAACATCAAACATGATGTTCTTGACTGCTGGTAGTTTCTTGAAAAAAATCTCTTGGAGAAAGACAGCTGAGATTTTACTTTACTGTACCTTGTTCAATCTTATCGGAGCTTTAATAGCAGGTTGGGGCTTTGCCCACTCAGCAGCTTATGCACATCTGACACACGATAGTTTCATCTCAGGGGTTGTTGAGATGAAGTTAGGCCGTTCAAATGAATTAATCTTGCTTGAGGCGATTTTGGCAAATATTTTCGTAAATATTGCGATTCTTTCATTTGTTTTGGTCAAAGATGGTGGTGCCAAACTTTGGCTTGTGTTGTCAGCGATTTACATGTTTGTATTCTTAACAAACGAGCACATTGCGGCGAACTTTGCTTCTTTCGCGATTGTAAAATTCAGTGTTGCTGCTGACTCAATTGCTAACTTCGGTGTTGGAAATATGCTTCGTCACTGGGGTGTAACCTTCGTTGGAAACTTTATCGGAGGAGGCCTCTTGATGGGTCTTCCATATGCCTTCCTCAATAAAAACGAAGATACTTATGTAGATTAAGAAAATGAGCACGATTGAGTCGTGCTTTTTTCGTTTTTAAAATAGAGTAATAGCTATTTCTTATATCAAAATATAGAAAACTGATATTTGTAAACTATACCTTAAGGTGCTACAATATCTTTAATGAAACTATATGGAGGTCGCCTTATGACTCGTGATTTTAAATTTGAAACCTTACAATTGCATGCTGGGCAAGTAGTTGATCCAGCAACTAAGTCTCGTGCAGTGCCGATTTATCAAACAACATCCTTTGTTTTTGATGACACGCAGGAAGGTGCCGATCTGTTTGCCTTGAGGAAACCAGGGAACATTTATACTCGTATCACCAACCCTACAACAGCTGCCTTTGAAGAAAGAATTGCTGCCCTTGAAGGTGGTGTCGGAGCTCTTGCAACAGCATCAGGTATGGCAGCAGTGACTTATACGATTTTGGCACTTGCCCATGCTGGTGACCATGTAGTGGCTGCTTCGACTATTTACGGTGGAACCTTCAATCTCTTGAAAGAAACCCTTCCTCGTTATGGTATCACAACAACCTTTGTGGATGTGGATAATTTGGAGGAGGTAGAGGCAGCTATCAATGACAATACCAAGCTTGTTTTGATTGAAACCTTGGGTAACCCTTTGATTAACATTCCTGACTTGGAAAAATTGGCTGAGATTGCGCATAGACACCGGATTCCACTCATTTCGGACAATACCTTTGCAACACCTTACTTGATTAATGTATTTTCTCACGGTGTAGATATTGCCATTCACTCTGCGACTAAGTTTATCGGTGGGCATGGTACGACTATTGGAGGAGTGATTGTCGATAGCGGGCGTTTTGACTGGGCGGCTTCAGGAAAATTCCCTCAATTTGTTGAGGAAGATCCAAGCTATCATAACTTGAGCTATACTCGTGATGTGGGTGCGGCAGCCTTTATTATCGCTGTCCGTGTTCAATTGCTTCGTGATACAGGTGCAGCCTTGTCGCCATTTAATGCCTTCCTCTTGCTTCAAGGACTTGAAACCCTTTCACTTCGTGTGGAACGTCATGTACAAAATGCAGAGAAAATTGTTGATTTCCTTATCAACCATCCTAAGGTAGAAAAAGTCAACTATCCTAAACTTGCTGATAGTCCTTACCATGACTTGGCTGAGAAATACTTGCCAAAAGGTGTGGGCTCCATCTTTACCTTCCATGTCAAAGGTGGAGAGGCAGAAGCTCGCAAGGTAATTGATCATTTAGAAATCTTTTCTGACCTAGCAAACGTAGCAGATGCTAAATCGCTTGTTGTCCATCCAGCAACAACCACTCACGGTCAATTGTCAGAAAAAGATCTAGAAGCAGCAGGAGTCACACCAAACCAAATTCGTTTGTCAATCGGACTTGAAAATGTAGATGATTTGATTGAAGACTTGCGCTTGGCCTTGGAAAAAATTTAAAGAAAAAGAAGATAAACAGTGGGTTTCGACTCACTGTTTTTGATTTTCCCTCAGGCATGATATAATGGTTACAGAAGTCTAGAAAGAGGAACGATATGAACGAAATCAAATGTCCCAACTGTGGGGAAGTCTTTACAGTAAATGAGAGCCAGTATGCTGAACTCTTGTCCCAAGTGAGAACGGCAGAGTTTGATAAGGAATTGCACGATCGCATGAAGCAGGAATTGGTCTTGGCTGAGCAAAAAGCCATGAATGAGCAACAGTCTAAACTAGCTCAGAAGGATCAAGAAATTGCACAATTGCAGAGTCAAATCCAAAACTTTGATGCAGAGAAAGAGTTGGCCAAGAAAGAGCTTGAACAAACAAGTCATGAGGCCTTATTAGCAAAGGACAAGGAAGTACAGGCCTTGGAAAACCAATTGGCGACCTTGCGTTTGGAACATGAAAATCAACTGCAAAAGACTCTTTCTGACCTAGAAAAAGAACGAGATCAGGTCAAAAATCAGCTCCTCTTGCAAGAAAAGGAAAATGAGTTATCTTTAGCTTCTGTTAAGCAGAATTACGAAGCCCAGCTTAAAGCAGCCAGTGAACAAGTTGAATTTTACAAGAATTTTAAGGCGCAACAATCTACCAAGGCAATCGGTGAAAGTCTGGAACACTATGCTGAAAGTGAGTTTAACAAGGTCCGCAGCTTTGCCTTTCCAAATGCTTATTTTGAGAAGGATAACAAGGTTTCTGCGCGTGGGTCTAAGGGGGACTTCATCTTCCGTGAGAGTGATGAAAATGGAGTAGAAATCATTTCTATCATGTTTGAGATGAAAAACGAAGCAGATGGAACAGAGAAGAAGCACAAGAACGCCGATTTTTATAAGGAATTGGACAAGGACCGTCGTGAAAAGAACTGCGAATATGCAGTTTTGGTGACCATGCTTGAGGCCGATAACGATTACTTTAACACAGGGATTGTTGACGTCAGCCACGAGTATGAAAAGATGTATGTGGTTCGTCCTCAGTTCTTTATCCAGTTGATTGGTCTCTTGAGAAATGCGGCGCTTAATTCTTTGAAATACAAGCAGGAGTTGGCCTTAGTTCGGGAGCAAAATATCGATATCACGCATTTTGAAGAAGACTTGGACGCCTTTAAACTAGCCTTTGCTAAGAACTACAATTCAGCTTCGACCAACTTTGGTAAAGCTATTGATGAAATCGACAAGGCTATCAAACGCATGGAAGAGGTTAAGAAATTCCTAACTACATCTGAAAACCAACTTCGCCTTGCAAATAATAAACTAGAAGATGTTTCAGTTAAAAAATTGACCCGAAAAAATCCAACCATGAAAGCGAAATTTGAAGCGCTGAAGGGGGAGTAGTTTCATTTGTAATGTATGGTGGCACTAGTTCAACAATATGAATGGGGAATTATATAATGAATAATAAAAGTTTAATACCTATGCCTGATCTCAATTTGAATGACATAGTTCATCTATCAAAAGAAAATGAAAAGTTAATTGTTAATTTTCTAAGTACATCAGATGAGTTACATACAATCAATCAATTTTATCATGTCTATATCTTTAATTTTTGTCAAATATTTTATCACTTTGAGTTGGGTACTAACGATAACATAAGGAAACAAAATGGTTTGAATGGTGATGAATTCATTATTATTAATTCTTTACTTATAAATTTAATGAGTTCATCTAAGACTTTAGTTGATTTGTTAATCAACTTTGATAAAAAGTATTCACAAAAGTTAGAAAAAATGATAAACAAAATATATGATTCAGAGCTTTCGTATATATTAATTATGACTTTAAGAAATTTCGCATTGCATGGGCACATTCCTCTATATTTCAATCAAAATAGGTATAGCTTTAATTTAGATTATATACTAAAAGAAGGTGAAAAGTTTAATTTCAGTAAGTCATCAAAGGAAGCTTTCACAAAAATTCGTGATGAAATTAGGCATATGTATGGAGATATAGCAAATATTGCTTTTACAACAACTCTTATGGATTTTCACCTTAATTTACTAAAGATTTATTATCAATTTTATATCGAAAATCAATCTTTATTAGAAAGTTTCTTTAAATCTGTAGAGTTAAAATTACAAAAAGAGAAAAGAAAAATAAAAAATGGACAATTAATTATAGAGATTGATGGGGAACTTCACAGTATTATAATGTGCAGTAAAACAAAATTGTTTAAGAAACTAATGCAGGAAGCAAAAATTAACTTTTATGATTTTAAGAAACAAAAGCTAAAAAGTCGTAGGGAAAAAAATTAGAAAGTATCAGGAAATCAGAAAGCAAGATATGAACGGTATTATCAACTTAAAAAAAGAAGCGGGGATGACCTCGCATGATGCGGTTTTTAAACTGCGTAAGATTCTGGGAACCAAGAAAATTGGTCATGGTGGGACCTTGGATCCGGATGTAGTGGGTGTTTTGCCCATTGCGGTTGGCAAGGCGACCCGTATGGTAGAGTTTATGCAGGATGAGGGCAAGGTCTATGAGGGGGAGATTACTCTCGGATATTCAACAACGACTGAGGATGCCAGTGGAGAAGTGGTAGCAGAGACCCCTGTTTTGTCGCCCTTGGATGAAAAGCTTGTTGATGAAGCGATAGCCAGTCTGACTGGGCCTATTACTCAGATTCCGCCTATGTATTCGGCTGTCAAGGTCAATGGTCGTAAGCTCTATGAATATGCGCGTGCTGGTCAGGAAGTAGAGCGCCCAGAACGTCAGGTGACTATTTATCAGTTTGAGAGGACAAGTCCGATTTCTTATGATAGCCATCTTGCACGATTCACTTTTCGTGTGAAATGCAGTAAGGGAACTTACATCCGTACCTTGTCTGTTGACTTGGGAGAAAAATTGGGCTATGCGGCTCATATGTCTCATTTGACACGAACAAGTGCAGCAGGTTTGCAGCTAGAAGACGCTCTTACCTTGGAAGAAATTGCTGCAAAAGTGGGGGCTGGTCAACTGGACTTTCTCCATCCTTTAGAGATTGGGACAGGCGACCTTATCAAAGTTTTCCTAAGTCCAGAGCAGGCTGCAGAAGTGCGCTTTGGTCGTTTTATAGAGCTCGAACAAACAGAACAAGAATTGGCTGCTTTTGAAGGAGATAAATTGCTAGTCATTCTAGAAAAACGGGACAATCTCTACAAGCCAAGGAAGGTTTTTAGCTAGTCTAACTGAGGTGTAGGGAGTGTTGTTTCCCCTAGACTATCCAAATCAGACTATAAATTTTGCAAAAAATGTGATAGAATAGACGACGGATAAAAAAACGGAGGATAGCATGCAAAATAGACCAATCATTATCGGAGTGACAGGTGGTTCTGGTGGTGGTAAGACCAGTGTTTCAAGAGCCATTTTATCGCATTTTCCTGATGAAAAGATTTCCATGATTGAGCATGATTCATACTACAAGGATCAGTCTCACTTGACCTTTGAAGAGCGTGTCAAAACCAACTACGACCATCCTTTTGCCTTTGATACAGACTTGATGATTGAGCAGATTAAGGAATTGTTGGCAGGGCGTCCGGTGGACATCCCGACTTATGACTATACAGAGCATACACGAAGTAGCAAGACCTATCGTCAAGAGCCTCAAGATGTCTTTATCGTTGAGGGGATTTTGGTCTTGGAGGACAAGCGCCTGCGCGATTTGATGGATATCAAGATTTTTGTGGATACGGATGACGATGTGCGCATTATTCGTCGTATCAAGCGCGATATGGAAGAACGTGGCCGTAGTCTTGATAGCGTTATTGACCAGTATTTAGGTGTGGTTAAACCCATGTACCATCAGTTTATCGAGCCGACTAAGCGTTATGCTGATATCGTCATTCCTGAGGGGGTCAGCAATACAGTTGCTATTGACCTTTTGACGACCAAGATTGCAAAGATTTTGGAAGAAGCTAGAAATAGTAAATAAACAGATGTGGAGGCCTTGCCTCCTTTTTCTATTTTTCTCTCATAATGGTACATAAATGGAGATTTTTAGGCATATTTTTGGTATAATAATACCCATGAAAGAGCAAGAAAATGAATAGTAGGTGGAGATGGAAAAGTATTTATCGGTAACAACTTTGACCAAGTATCTGAAAATGAAATTCGATAAAGACCCTTACTTGGAACGGGTCTATTTAACTGGTCAAGTTTCCAACTTTCGTAAACGACCTACTCACCAATATTTCTCCCTAAAAGATGACCATGCAGTTATTCAAGCGACTATTTGGTCTGGGATTTATCAGAAATTAGGTTTTGACCTGGAAGAAGGAATGAAGATCAATGTGATTGGGCGTGTGCAGGTCTATGAACCAAGTGGTAGCTACTCCATCATCATTGAAAAGGCAGAGCCTGATGGGGTTGGGGCGCTTGCGATTCAGTTTGAGCAACTCAAGAAAAAATTGACAGAAGAAGGCCTGTTTCAAGAACGCTTCAAGCAACCTCTGCCCCAATTTTCTAAGAGAATTGGTGTAGTGACCAGTCGCAGTGGAGCCGTTATTCGAGATATTATCACGACTGTCAGCAGGCGATTTCCAGGTGTCGATATCCTACTTTATCCAACTAAGGTGCAAGGTGAAGGCTCTGCGGAGGAAATTGCTCGAAATATTGCGCGTGCTAATCAACGGGACGATTTGGATTTGCTGATTATTGGTCGTGGTGGCGGTTCCATCGAGGATCTCTGGGCCTTTAACGAAGAAATTGTGGTACGAGCTATTTTTGAGTCTCGTTTGCCAGTTATTTCTAGTGTGGGGCATGAGACGGATGTGACCTTGGCAGATTTTGTGGCAGATCGCCGCGCTGCGACACCAACGGCTGCTGCTGAACTAGCAACACCTGTGACCAAGTTGGATCTATTAGCTCATTTGCAAAATCAGGAAAAACGGATGGCAACGGCAGTACGAAATGTCCTATCTAAGAAACAAGAAGCTTTGAAAAAATGCAGTCAGTCTGTTATCTTTAGACAGCCAGAGCGTTTGTATGATGGCTATATGCAACGCTTGGACCAACTGCAACTGCGCTTAAAACAAAGTTTGCAAACACGGATTTCTGATAGCAACCAATTAGTACAAGCAAGGACTCATCAATTAGTACAATTATCACCTGTTACCAAAATCCAGCGTTATCAGGATCGGCTTGCACAGTTGGACAAGCTCCTACGTAGCCAAATGGCGCTGGTTTATGATGCCAAGGTTGCTGAGGTGAAAAGACTTTCAGAAGCCTTGCTGATGTTGGATACCAGTCGAATCGTGGCGCGTGGCTATGCAATTGTTAAAAAAGAAGAGTCAGTGATTGATTCTGTTGAGAGTTTGAAGAAAAAAGACCAAGTGACGCTTTTGATGCGAGATGGTCAAGTAGAATTAGAGGTTAAAGATGTCAAAACAAAAGAAATTTGAGGAAAATCTAGCAGAACTGGAGACCATTGTCCAAAGTTTGGAAAATGGTGAAATTGCTTTGGAAGATGCGATTGCGGCCTTTCAAAAGGGCATGGTCTTGTCAAAAGAACTCCAAGCGACGCTGGACAAGGCTGAAAAGACCTTGGTCAAGGTCATGCAAGAAGACGGAACAGAAAGTGATTTTGAATGAAAAAGCAAGAAAAATTAGCTCTTGTCGAGTCGGCTTTGGAAGACTTTTATGGAGACCAGCAGTTTGCTTCTAGTTTGCGAGAGTCTGTTCTCTATTCTATTCATGCTGGTGGCAAGCGTATTCGGCCTTTTCTCTTGTTAGAAGTTCTGGAAGCCTTGCAGGTTGCTATCAAACCTGCTCATGCCCAAGTGGCCGCGGCCTTGGAAATGATTCATACAGGGAGCTTGATTCACGATGATCTACCTGCTATGGATGATGATGATTATCGCCGAGGACGATTGACCAATCATAAGAAATTTGGCGAAGCAATGGCCATTTTGGCTGGAGATGCCTTGTTCCTAGATCCTTATGCCTTGATTGCGCAGGCAGATTTGCCAAGTCAAATCAAGGTGGACTTGATTGCCAATTTATCCCTTGCTTCAGGAAGTTTAGGCATGGTGGCAGGGCAGGTTTTGGACATGGAGGGTGAACACCAGCACTTGTCCTTGAAAGAACTTCAGACCATTCATGCCAATAAGACCGGAAAACTATTAGCCTATCCATTCCAAGCAGCTGCTATCATAGCTGAATTGGTACCTGAAATACAGGTAAAACTGAAAACTGTTGGCGAATTGATCGGGCTGGCCTTTCAAGTTCGAGATGATGTACTGGATGTGACAGCTAGTTTTGAGGAAATCGGCAAGACTCCGCAAAAGGATTTACAGGCTGAAAAATCAACCTATCCTGCTTTGTTGGGCTTGGAAGAGGCCATTGCCTTTTGTAACCAAACCCTGGATCAAGCTAATGTAAAACTAGAAGAAGTTGCCCATCAGGTTCCTTTTGAGATAGAATCGATTGTAAGTGTAGTAGAAAGTTTGAGAATGAATGGCTAAGGAAAGAGTGGATGTACTAGCTTATAAACAGGGCTTGTTTGAAACGCGAGAACAGGCCAAGCGCGGTGTCATGGCTGGACTAGTCGTAGCAGTCCTGAACGGAGAACGATTTGACAAACCAGGAGAGAAAATTCTAGACGACACTGAGCTGAAACTCAAGGGTGAAAAACTCAAGTATGTCAGCCGTGGTGGCTTGAAATTGGAGAAGGCCTTGGAGGTCTTTGATTTGTCAGTAGAAGGGGCGACAACGATTGATATTGGAGCTTCTACTGGAGGTTTTACCGACGTTATGTTACAGAATGGTGCTGAGTTAGTCTTTGCAGTCGATGTCGGTACCAATCAGTTGGCTTGGAAATTACGCCAAGACCCACGGGTTGTCAGCATGGAGCAGTTTAATTTTCGCTATGCTGAAAAGACTGATTTTGAAAAGGAACCGAGCTTTGCCAGTATTGATGTGAGTTTCATTTCTCTCAGTCTGATTTTGCCAGCCTTGCACCGAGTCTTGGCCGATCAAGGTCAGGTTGTGGCTCTGGTTAAGCCTCAGTTTGAGGCAGGACGTGAGCAGATTGGGAAAAATGGAATTATTCGAGATGCCAAAGTTCATCAAAATGTCCTTGAATCTGTCACAGCTATGGCAGTAGAGGAAGGTTTTGCAGTTCTTGGTTTGGACTTTTCTCCTATCCAAGGTGGTCATGGCAATATTGAGTTTTTAGCGTATTTGAAAAAAGAAGAGTCAGCAAGCAATCAGGTTCTTGCTGAGATTGAAGAAGTAGTAGAGAGGGCGCATAGTCAATTTAAAAATGAATAAAAAAGAGAGACTTGAAAAAATTAGACGATTTGTGACAGATTATCAAATCGGTACGCAGGAAGAAATTGTAGAACATTTGAAAGAGGCAGGCATCACTGCCACTCAAGCAACGGTATCCCGAGATATCAAAGAACTAGGGATTGTCAAAATTCCTTTGAGAGACAACACCTATGTCTATGAATTGCCAAAATCAATCGTAAAAAGTTTGCAACTAGCTGAAGACAATATTGAGTCAGCCGAATTGATGGACAAGATGATCAACCTCCAAGTTATCCCAGGAAATACGGCTTTTGTAAAAGCTCAGTTAACCGAGACTTTTGCGGAGAAGATTTTCAGCTGTTTGGCTGATGATAGCTCGATTTTAGTCATTGCCAGAAGTGAAAGTCTAGCTGAGGAAATCTTTGAACAAGTAAAAAATTGGTAGGTCTATATGTTACTTGAAATTTCGATAAAAAACTTTGCCATTATTGAGGCTATTTCCCTCAATTTTGAAAAGGGGATGACTGTCCTGACTGGTGAAACGGGTGCAGGGAAGTCGATTATTATTGATGCCATGAATATGATGTTGGGAGCTCGTGCGACGACAGATGTTATTCGTCATGGTGCACCAAAGGCAGAGATTGAGGGGCTTTTCTCAGTTGAGAATAGTCGCCTTTTACAAGAAATTTTTGATGAGCAAGGTTTAGAATTGGGTGATGAGATTATCATCCGTCGGGAAATTCTGCAAAATGGTCGTAGTATCAGCCGTGTGAATGGCCAGATGGTCAATCTGTCTGTTTTGCGTGCTATTGGTCAACATCTTGTGGACATTCATGGTCAGCATGACCAAGAAGAGTTAATGCGCCCTCAACTTCATATTCAAATGTTGGATGAATTTGGCGAGGCAGCTTTTTGGGACTTGAAAGAAACTTATCAAACGAGTTTTGATGCCTATCGAAAAATGCGCAAGCAGGTTCTGGAAGTCAAGAAAAACCAACAGGAACACAAGGCTCGTATCGAAATGTTGGAATTTCAAATGGCAGAAATTGAGGCAGCAAACTTGCAAGCTGGAGAAGACCTGGCTCTCAATCAAGAGCGAGATAAACTCCTCAACCATAAAAATATTGCGGATACACTGACCAATGCCTACAGCATGTTGGATAATGAAGATTTTTCAAGTCTGGCCAATGTTCGTTCAGCTATGAATGACATGGAAAGTGTTGAAGAGTATGACCCTGAATACCGTGAAATTTCAAGCTCTCTATCTGAGACTTACTATGTCTTAGAAGACATTAGCAAGCGTCTGGAAGCTATTATTGAGAACCTTGATTTTGACGGAAATCGTCTCATGCAGGTTGAGAATCGTTTGGATCTCCTTCACACTATTACCCGCAAGTACGGTGGGACTGTAGATGATGTCTTGCTTTATTTTGCCAAAATTACAGAAGAATACAATCTCTTGACAGGCAATAATCTTTCTTCTGAAGATATGGAAGCAGAGCTTAAAAAATTGGAAGTCAATCTTGTTGATTTGGCAGGCCAGCTTGCATCTGCTCGTCATGATTTGGCCCAGCAACTCGAAGCTGAGATTAAACAAGAACTACAGGACCTTTATATGGAAAAAGCTCAGTTTCAGGTTCGTTTTAGCAAGGGAAAATTCAGTCGTGAGGGAAATGAAATGATTGAGTTTTACATATCAACCAACCCTGGCGAAGATTTTAAACCCTTGGTCAAGGTTGCATCTGGTGGGGAATTATCCCGTCTCATGCTAGCCATTAAATCTGCCTTTTCACGTAAAGAAGGCAAGACTAGCATTGTCTTTGATGAGGTGGATACGGGAGTTTCAGGTCGTGTTGCACAAGCTATTGCTCAGAAGATTCACAAGATTGGTCAGCATGGTCAGGTTTTGGCTATTTCCCATTTGCCACAAGTGATTGCGATTGCAGATTATCAATTCTTTATTGAGAAGATTAGCAATGAGCATTCAACGGTTTCGACTGTTCGTCTCTTGACGGTTGAAGAGCGAGTCGAGGAAGTTGCCAAGATGTTGGCAGGTGATGATGTGACAGAAGCAGCCCTGACGCAAGCCAGAGAATTGTTGAGAAACAAGGAGAAATAAGATGACAGACTATTATGTAATTGGAGACGTTCATGGAAAAGCTGGGATGTTGGAAGACCTTCTCAAAACTTGGGATGGTCAGACCCAGTTGCTTTTTCTAGGGGATTTGATTGACCGAGGTGAAGATAGTCGCCGTGTCCTTGAAATGGTTAAGGAATTGGTGGATAATCAAGGAGCTATCTGTTTGTCAGGAAACCACGAGTATATGTTTTTGACTTGGCTCGATGACCCAGAAGAAAGCTATGACCACTATCGTCGCAATGGTGGAGATACAACCATTAACTCTATCCTAGGGCGTCCCTTGGATGCACCAGTTGATGGAGTAGAAGATGCCAAGCGGGTGGCTACAGAAGCAGCAGATTTGGTCGAATTTATTCGTCAAATGCCATTTGTGGTAGAGACAGACAAGTATATCTTTGTTCACGCAGGTATTGACTTGACCTTGGATGACTGGCATGAAACAACAGATTACAAGAAAGTCTGGCTTAGAAAACCATTCCACGAAGCCGAAAATCATACTGGAAAAACCATTGTCTTCGGTCATACACCGGTCTATGGTTTGTTGAAGCAAGACCGAGGTACAGCTGAGCTTTGGACAACAGAAGATGGCAAGATTGGGATGGACGGTGGAGCTGTCTACGGTGGTGTCCTTCACGGGATTGTCTTTACAGACCAAGGAATGACAGAACACCACTTTATAGAAAATGATGGCTTTGTCGCTGAAGATTAGTACTCCTAGCAGGGTATGGTCTTGTCAAAAAGTCAAAAACAATTTATAATAAATAGATACCCTGAAAGGAAGAGAATCATGAACTTAGAAGAATTGAAAAAACGACAGGAGAAGATCCGTAACTTCTCTATTATCGCCCATATTGACCATGGGAAGTCGACTCTAGCAGACCGTATTTTGGAAAAAACAGAGACGGTTTCAAGTCGTGAAATGCAAGCTCAGCTCTTAGATAGCATGGATCTAGAGCGAGAACGTGGGATTACCATTAAACTCAATGCCATCGAGCTGAATTATACCGCAAAAGATGGGGAAACTTATATTTTCCACTTGATTGACACACCAGGGCACGTTGACTTTACCTATGAAGTTTCACGTTCGCTAGCTGCCTGTGAGGGAGCGATTTTGGTGGTTGATGCCGCTCAAGGGATTGAGGCTCAAACTCTTGCCAATGTTTATCTGGCCTTGGATAATGATTTGGAAATCATGCCAGTCATTAACAAAATTGACCTACCAGCTGCAGATCCTGAGCGCGTGCGTACAGAGATTGAAGATGTCATTGGTTTGGACGCCAGTGAAGCAGTCTTAGCATCAGCTAAGGCTGGTATTGGTATCGAAGAAATTCTTGAGCAAATCGTAGAAAAAGTTCCAGCACCAACGGGTGATGTGACGGCGCCACTTAAGGCTTTGATTTTCGACTCTGTTTATGATGCCTACCGTGGGGTTATCCTCCAAGTGCGTGTCATGGATGGAGTGGTCAAACCTGGCGATAAGATTCAGCTTATGAGCAATGACAAGACCTTTGATGTGACAGAAGTCGGTATATTTACACCCAAAGCAGTTGGTCGTGATTTCCTTGCGACTGGTGACGTTGGTTATATTGCAGCTTCTATCAAGACGGTTCAGGATACTCGTGTGGGTGATACCGTTACCTTGGCAACCAATCCTGCGGCAGAGCCATTACATGGTTACAAGCAGATGAATCCTATGGTTTTTGCGGGTCTCTACCCAATTGAGTCAAACAAGTATAATGACCTACGTGAAGCCCTTGAAAAATTGCAACTGAATGATGCTAGTCTTCAGTTTGAACCAGAAACATCTCAGGCACTTGGATTTGGTTTCCGTTGTGGTTTCCTTGGACTTCTCCATATGGATGTTATTCAGGAACGTTTGGAACGTGAGTTCAATATCGACCTCATCATGACAGCTCCGTCTGTTATTTACAAAGTTAATTTGACCGATGGTGAGTCTATGGACGTCTCTAACCCATCTGAATTTCCAGACCCAACTAAGATTGCAACCATTGAAGAGCCTTATGTTAAAGCGCAAATCATGGTACCACAGGAGTTCGTAGGAGCAGTAATGGAGCTAGCTCAGCGCAAGCGTGGGGACTTTGTGACTATGGACTATATTGATGACAATCGTGTCAATGTTATCTATCAAATTCCACTTGCTGAAATCGTCTTTGACTTCTTTGATAAGCTTAAGTCTTCGACACGTGGTTATGCAAGCTTTGACTACGAATTGTCAGAGTATCGCCCATCTAAGCTGGTGAAAATGGATATCCTTCTCAATGGAGACAAGGTGGATGCCCTTAGCTTTATCGTTCACAAGGATTTTGCCTACGAACGTGGAAAACTCATCGTTGATAAACTTAAAAAAATCATCCCTCGCCAACAATTTGAGGTTCCAATTCAAGCAGCTATTGGACACAAGATTGTGGCTCGTACTGATATCAAAGCCCTTCGTAAAAATGTACTTGCCAAGTGTTATGGTGGCGACGTTTCTCGTAAGCGTAAACTTCTAGAAAAACAAAAAGCAGGTAAGAAGCGTATGAAAGCGATCGGATCAGTAGAAGTTCCACAAGAAGCCTTCCTCAGCGTCTTGAGTATGGATGAAGAATAAGTTGTTTAATTGCATTTCCTTCTTCATAGGAAATTTATATAAGAATCAATCGTAAAGCAGGCTTAAATGGTCTGCTTTTTTAGTTTCTAGAACAGAAAAAAATGTTTGAAATGTTTGTTTATGTGTTTGTTTTTATACAACAAACTATAAAAACAACAAAAATATAAAAAAAGAGACAAAAAAGAACAAAAAACGTTGACAACGATTTCATATAGTGTTATACTTATAGCATAAAGTTAATGGAAAGAAGGGAAAACCTTATGGGATTAGATCATTTCTTTGACAAAAACCTTGTGTTTTGCTTAGAAGCGGATAATCAAGAACGTCTCTTTGATCAGGTTGCAACTTTATTGGAAGAACGAGAAATCGTAACTCCAACCTATCGTGAAGCCTTGATCACGCGCGAAAAGTCATTTCCAACTGGCTTAGATATGGAATTTTTGGGTAAGGATTTGCCGAATGTGGCTATTCCTCATACAGATATTGTTCATAATCTAGCTGAAAAAGTTGTGGTCGTTCGATTAGATAAACCTGTGACCTTCCACAATATGATTGCACCAGATAAGGAAGTAGAAGTATCTTTACTCTTCTTTATCATTAATAACTCAAGTTCAAGTCAAACAAACATTCTTGCTCAGTTGATGGACTTCTTTACTGGAAATGGTCATCTTGAAGACCTATCAAAAATTTCTGAACCAGAAGCACTCTATGCTTATATTGCTGAAGCAATCGCTTAATCTTGTCTATTAAAAATATTAAATCGGAGGAAATCCATATGATTAAAATTCTTGCTGCCTGCGGTGCAGGTGTTAACTCAAGCCACCAAATTAAAAGTGCTCTTGAAGAAGAACTTTCAAACCGCGGTTTTGATGTTCACTGTGATGCAGTCATGGTCAAAGACGTTAATGAAGATCTTATCAAAGGTTATGACATCTTCACACCAATTGCTGCGACAGACCTTGGTTTTGACCCAGGTATTCCAGTTATCGAAGCTGGACCAATCTTATTCCGTATCCCAGCAATGAGTGCTCCAGTATTTGACAATATTGAAGCAGCTATCAAAGAACACGGGTTAAGCTAATTTTAATTTGTTAACATTCATATAACATAAAAAAGGGAGGAACTGTTATGGATGCAATCTTTGGCCTAATCAAAGAATTTTTCACACCTATCTTAGATATGGGTGGGCCTGTCATCATGTTAATCATTTTGACAGTATTGGCTTTACTTTTTGGAGTGAAATTCTCCAAAGCGCTTGAAGGTGGTATTAAACTTGCCATCGCTCTTACTGGTATCGGAGCTATCATCGGTATGCTAAATGGTGCTTTCTCAGCATCACTTGCAAAATTCGTTGAAAATACTGGTATCCAATTGAGTATCACTGACGTTGGTTGGGCACCACTTGCAACAATCACTTGGGGATCTGCTTGGACACTTTACTTCTTGCTTATCATGTTGATTGTCAACGTAGTAATGCTTGCTATGAAGAAAACTGATACACTTGATGTCGATATCTTCGATATCTGGCACTTGTCTATCACAGGTCTTTTGATTAAATGGTATGCAGACAACAACGGTGTGAGCCAAGGGGTTTCACTCTTGATTGCTACAGCAGCTATCGTACTTGTTGGTGTGTTGAAAATTATCAACTCTGACTTGATGAAACCTACATTTGATGACCTTCTTAACGCACCAAGTTCATCACCAATGACATCAACTCACATGAACTACATGATGAACCCAGTTATCATGGTTTTGGATAAGATTTTTGAAAAATTCTTCCCAGGACTTGATAAATATGACTTTGATGCTGCTAAATTGAACAAGAAAATCGGTTTCTGGGGTTCTAAATTCTTTATCGGTTTCATCCTTGGTATTGTTATCGGTATTATGGGAACTCCACATCCAATTGCAGGTGTTGAAGATGCAGATAAATGGCGTCTTGTTATCAGAGGATGGTTGTCTCTTGGTTTGACTGCCGGTGTATCTTTGGAACTCTTCTCACTTATCGGTTCATGGTTCATCGCAGCCGTAGAACCACTATCACAAGGTATTACAAACGTTGCTACTAAACGTCTTCAAGGACGTAAATTCAACATCGGTCTTGACTGGCCATTCATCGCTGGTCGTGCTGAAATCTGGGCTTGTGCTAACGTACTTGCACCAATCATGTTGATTGAAGCTGTGCTTCTTTCAAAAGTTGGAAATGGTATCTTGCCACTTGCAGGTATCATCGCAATGGGTGTTACTCCAGCTCTCTTGGTTGTAACACGTGGTAAATTGCTCCGTATGATTATCTTCGGAACACTCTTGTTGCCACTCTTCCTTCTTTCAGGTACACTTATTGCACCATTTGCAACAGAACTTGCTAAAGGTGTAGGTGCCTTCCCAGCAGGTGTGAGCGAAACACAATTGATTACTCACTCAACTCTTGAAGGACCAATCGAAAAACTTCTTGGTTGGACAATTGGTAACACTACAACTGGTGATATCAAAGCAATCCTTGGTGCAGTAGTCTTCCTTGTATTCTATATCGGTATCTTTGCTTGGTACAGAAAACAAATGATCAAACGTAACGAAGAGTACGCAGCAAAAGCAAAATAATGCGCTCCTATAAAATGTAAGCTCAATGAAAATCAAAGAGCAAACTAGGAAGCTAGCCGTAGGTTGCTCAAAATACAGTTTTGAGGTTGTAGATAAGACTGACGAAGTCAGTGACCATATCTACGGAAAGGTGACGCTGACGAAGTTTGAATTGGATTTTCGCAGAGTGTAAATTGTTGAAACTAGGTTGTCATACCATTAGGAGTGACAGCCTAGTTTTTTATAAACTATCAAGAAATCGGAGAAAATAATGGTAATCGAATTAAAATCAGAACAATTAAGAGTTCAATTTAACAGTTTTGGTGGGGCTCTTTCTTCTATAAAAGATGCTGAGGGTCTTGAATATTTGTGGCAAGGAGATGCTACTTATTGGAGTGGACAAGCTCCTGTTCTTTTCCCTATTTGTGGTTCTTTGAGAGAAGATACAGCACTTTATATAGATGAAAATGGACAAGAAATCAAAGGAAAGATTCCACGTCATGGTTTGGTTCGTAAGAAAGAATTTGAATTAGTTGAACAGACAAACAAGAGTGTAACTTTTGCAATTGAAGACGATGAGAATAGCTATCAGAACTACCCTTATCATTTCCGCCTAGAAATCACTTATAGCCTTACTGGTAAAACAGTACGGACTCAATACAAGATTTTCAATAAAGAAACTAGCAAGGTCATGCCTTACTTTATCGGTGGACATCCAGGATTTAATTGTCCTCTACTTGATGATGAAATCTATGAAGATTATTATCTAGAGTTTGAGAAAGAAGAGACTTGCTCAGTTCCACGTCCTTTCCCAGAAACGGGTATGTTGGATTTCCAAGATAGAAGTCCATGGTTAGAGGAGCAAAAAGAAATAAATCTTAGTTATGATCTTTTCAGCACAGATGCAATCACCTTAGATGAATTGCAATCTAGAACAATTGCCCTTCGTTCTCGTAAACATGATAAGGGATTGAAAGTACACTTTGCAGAGTTTCCAAATCTCATTATCTGGTCAACCTTGAATAAAGGTCCTTTCATTGCTTTTGAACCATGGTCTGGCTTGTCAACATCCCTTGAAGAAGGAGATCATCTAGAAGATAAGAAGAATGTTCGCCTCCTAGAATCTGGTCAAGTGGATCAAATTGGTTTTGACATCGAAATTTTTTAGTTAAAAAACACAAAAACAAACATTAACTGTTGACTTTTTCGGCAAATAGGAGTATATTATGTTTGTAAGTAACAAATGATGTTTGTAACAAACAAACAATCACTTGTTATATTCTCTTTGAAAGAGAGATTATTTCTAGGAAACTGATTTCCTAAACTTGAATAAGGTGTAAGTCATCTCATTCAATCTAATTTGTCAATAAACCGCTAGAAAGCTTTTTGTAGGTAATACTCAATGAAAATTAAAGAGCAAACTAGGAAACTAGCCGCAGGCTGTACTTGAGTACGGCAAGGCGACGTTGACGCGGTTTGAATTTGATTTTCGAAGAGTATAAACTGCTAACTATAAAAGGTTTTATTAGCCTAGAAAAATAAAAAGGAGTATACAATATGTCTATTGTTATCGGTGCAGATGCTGCAGGTTTAAGATTGAAAGAAGTTGTGAAAGACTTCTTGGAAAAAGAAAACTTCCACGTTGTGGATGTTACAGCTGAAGGTCAAGACTTTGTTGATGTGACTCTTGCTGTTGCCGCAGAAGTAAACAAAGAAGAACAAAACCTTGGTATTGTGATTGATGCCTATGGTGCTGGTCCATTCATGGTTGCAACTAAAATCAAAGGAATGGTTGCTGCAGAAGTTTCTGACGAACGTTCAGCTTATATGACTCGTGGCCACAACAACTCACGTATGATCACTATGGGTGCACAACTTGTTGGTGATGAATTGGCTAAAAACATTGCTAAAGGATTTGTTAACGGTAAATATGATGGTGGACGTCACCAAATTCGTGTTGATATGTTGAACAAAATGTGCTAATTAGATTATAGTAAGAAAGGTAAGTTAAAAATGAGAATTGCAATTGGATGTGACCACATCGTAACAGATGAAAAAATGGCGGTTTCAGAATTTTTGAAATCAAAAGGATATGAAGTCATTGACTTTGGTACCTATGACCACACACGTACTCACTACCCAATCTTTGGTAAAAAAGTTGGTGAAGCTGTAACTAGCGGTCAAGCTGATCTTGGGGTATGTATCTGTGGTACTGGAGTTGGTATCAACAACGCTGTAAATAAAGTTCCAGGTGTCCGTTCTGCCTTGGTTCGTGATATGACAACAGCTCTTTATGCTAAAGAACAATTGAACGCCAACGTTATCGGTTTTGGTGGTAAGATTACTGGTGAATTGCTTATGTGCGATATCATCGAAGCTTTCATCCATGCTGAATACAAACCAACTGAAGAAAACAAAAAATTGATTGCGAAAATTGAACACGTTGAAAGTCACAATGCTCAACAAACAGACGCAAACTTCTTCACTGAATTCCTTGAAAAATGGGATCGCGGAGAATACCACGACTAAGAGGTGACCTATGATTTTAACAGTCACAATGAACCCATCCATTGATATTTCCTATCCTTTGGATGAGTTAAAGATTGATACTGTCAATCGTGTGGTGGATGTAACCAAAACAGCTGGTGGTAAGGGCCTCAATGTTACACGAGTGCTTTCAGAATTTGGTGATTCTGTTCTTGCTACTGGTTTAGTCGGTGGTAAACTTGGTGAGTTTTTGGTTGAAAATATCGATGATAAGGTTAAGAAAGATTTCTTCTCTATTCAGGGAGAAACTCGTAACTGTATCGCTATTTTACACGGAGACAACCAAACAGAAGTTCTTGAAAAAGGTCCTGTTGTATTGGAACAGGAAGGTCAAGACTTTTTGGAACATTTCAAAAATCTTCTGGACTCAGTTGAAGTAGTAGCTATCTCAGGTAGTCTCCCAGCTGGCCTTCCAGTTGATTACTATGCGAGCTTGGTAGAACTTGCTAATCAAGCTGCCAAACCTGTAGTTTTGGACTGCTCTGGTGCAGCTCTTCAGGCTGTTCTTGAATCATCACATAAACCAACAGTCATCAAACCAAATAATGAGGAATTGTCTCAGCTTCTAGGAAGAGAAGTTTCTGAGGATTTGGATGAATTAAAAGAAGTTCTCCAAGAACCTTTGTTTGCAGGGATTGAATGGATTATCGTTTCACTTGGTGCCAACGGTGCCTTTGCCAAACATGGTGATACTTTCTACAAGGTGGATATTCCTAGAATTCAGGTGGTCAACCCTGTCGGATCTGGAGATTCTACTGTGGCCGGGATTTCTTCAGGACTTCTTCATAAAGAATTGGATGCAGAATTACTCATCAAGGCAAATGTCCTTGGTATGCTCAATGCTCAAGAAAAAATGACTGGTCATGTCAACATGGCTAACTATCAAGCTCTATATAATCAATTAATAGTAAAAGGGGTATAAAATGGCTTTAACAGAACAAAAACGTGCACGCTTAGAAAAACTTTCTGATGAAAATGGTATCATCTCAGCTCTTGCATTTGACCAACGTGGTGCTTTGAAACGCCTCATGGCTCAACACCAAACAGAAGAACCAACTGTAGCTCAAATGGAAGAACTTAAAGTTTTGGTAGCAGATGAATTGACTAAATACGCTTCATCAATGCTTCTTGACCCTGAGTATGGACTTCCAGCAACTAAAGCTCTTGATGAAAAAGCTGGTCTTCTCCTTGCTTATGAAAAAACAGGTTATGACACAACAAGCACAAAACGCTTGCCAGACTGCTTGGATGTTTGGTCTGCAAAACGTATTAAAGAAGAAGGTGCAGATGCAGTTAAATTCTTGCTTTACTATGATGTAGATAGCTCAGACGAACTGAACCAAGAAAAACAAGCTTACATCGAACGTATCGGTTCAGAGTGTGTGGCTGAAGATATCCCATTCTTCCTTGAAATCCTTGCTTACGATGAAAAAATTGCGGACGCAGGTTCTGTAGAATACGCTAAAGTAAAACCACACAAAGTTATCGGTGCGATGAAAGTCTTCTCAGACCCACGCTTTAACATTGATGTCTTGAAAGTAGAAGTTCCTGTTAACATTAAATATGTTGAAGGATTTGCTGAAGGTGAAGTAGTTTACACACGCGAAGAAGCAGCAGCCTTCTTCAAAGCACAAGATGAAGCAACTAACTTGCCATACATCTACTTGAGTGCTGGTGTATCAGCTAAACTCTTCCAAGATACTCTTGTATTTGCTCATGAATCAGGTGCAAACTTTAACGGAGTTCTTTGTGGCCGTGCAACATGGGCTGGATCAGTTGAAGCTTACATCAAAGATGGTGAAGCAGCAGCTCGCGAATGGCTTCGCACAACTGGTTTTGAAAATATTGACGAGCTAAACAAAGTTCTTCAAACAACAGCAACTTCATGGAAAGAACGTGTGTAAGCAAGTCTTTCAAAACTAAAATTTTTAATACTTACAAAAATCCCCACCAATCGGTGGGGATCGTTTTATGGTTTAGATAGAATAATTTTTGTTTGTTTTGAAAGTTGTTCAAACGTTTCTTTGCTCAGTTTAGAATCTGAAACGATGGTATCAATATCTGAGATATTGTAGAAGGTGTAAAAATCAAATTTATTGAACTTACTATTGTCAGCTAGTAAGTATTTTTTATTGGAATTATTGAGGGCGATGCGTTGAGATTCGCCTTCCTCTTCACTAAAGGTCGCAATCGCATTGTCCTTAATACCATTACAGCTAACGAAAGCTTTAGAAAATTGTAGATTGGCCAAGTTTTGCAATGTTAGTGTTCCCACAAAGGCTCCAGTGATAGAGCGATAGTTTCCACCGATTAAAATCAAATCTGTTAGTTTTCGTTCGTTTAGGATGAGAAAGACTGGTAAACTGTTTGTTACAACACGAATATTATCGATTGGAAGTTCACGGGCAAAAGATTCTAAGGTCGTACCAGGGCCGATAAAAATAGTTTCACCCTCATCAATTAAATGACCCGCAAAACGGCTGATTTCTTGTTTTTCTGCGATTTGTAAACTTTGTTTTTCAATATTGGAACGTTCATTGTTTAAAATGGAACCTGTGCGAATTTTTTCAGCTCCTCCATGCACACGAACAAGTAAATCCTTGTCAGCTAACTCTTGTAAGTAGCGTCTAGCAGTCATATCTGACACATCTAAGCGAATCATGATTTCTTTTACAGTAATAGTTCCCTTTGTATTTACTGTTTCTAGAATATTATCTAATTTTTCCTGCTTTAGCATCGTTATCACCTCTATTTCTATTACTATTTTATCATAAAGTATTCAATCAATCAATTTAAAAAACAAAAGAAAACAAAAACAAAAATATCATGGTTGTTTTAAACAAACCATGATATTGATATCAGTTATGAAATTGTTGACTTAGTCCAAACCATAGTTGTAGTCATCGTCTTGCATGGCTTCAACTTCACCAAGAAGGTAGCCATTTCCGACTTGAGAGAAGAAGTCGTGGTTAGATGTTCCTGTTGAAATACCGTTCATGACGATTGGGTTGACATCATCTGCTGAGTCTGGGAAGAGTGGATCTTGTCCCAGGTTCATGAGTGCCTTATTAGCATTGTAGCGAAGGAAGGTTTTAACTTCTTCCGTCCAACCAACACCGTCATAGAGGCTCTCTGTATAGCCCTCTTCGTTCTCGTAGAGAGTGTAGAGTAGGTCGTACATCCATTCTTTGAGCTTTTCTTGCTCTTCTTCAGGCAATTCATTGAAACCGAGTTGGAATTTATAACCAATGTAGGTTCCGTGAACTGACTCATCACGAATGATCAATTTGATGATTTCAGCGACGTTGGCTAGTTTGTTGTTACCAAGATAGTAGAGGGGAGTGAAGAAACCTGAATAGAAGAGGAAAGTTTCAAGGAAGACACTGGCAACTTTCTTTTCAAGTGGGCTACCGTTTAGGTAGATTTCGTTGACAATCTCAGCCTTCTTTTGTAGGTAAGGATTGGTATTGGTCCATTCGAAAATTTCTTCAATCTCAGCCTTGGTATTCAGGGTAGAAAAGATAGAAGAGTAAGATTTTGCGTGGACAGATTCCATAAATTGGATGTTGTTGAAGACAGCTTCCTCATGCGGTGTACGAATGTCTGCTCGAAGGGCTTGAACCCCTGTTTCAGATTGCATAGTGTCGAGAAGGGTTAAACCACCAAAGACTTTTCCAACCAAGTCTTTTTCTACACTTGATAGCTTTCTCCAGTCATCCAAGTCATTTGACAAGGGAATACGTGTATCAAGCCAGAATTGCTCGGTCAGCTTTTCCCAAGTTGATTTGTCGATGACATCTTCGATGGCATTCCAGTTAATGGCTTTGTAGTAAGTTTCCATTTGAAATCTCTTTCTGTGTTTAGTATTGCGAACTCACAATTATTTCTATTTTATCATAATTCTAGAGGAGTATCGCACAAAAAGTCGGAAGCCCGACTTTTTTGTTATTTCATAGTATAGATGCTTATTCCGGTTTAGCACGGTGATAGAATCACTAATCTGTGAAAATGTAGTTTCCTCAAGCAAAGATTAAATCACACAGCTTTCACATTGGTTGGCACCGACTTCTCCACCATCATCTGTAAAGGTACGGACGTAGTAGATAGACTTGATACCCTTGTTAAAGGCATAGTTACGAAGGATAGACAAGTCACGTGTCGTTTGTTTGTTTTCTTTCTTCCATTCGTAAAGCCCTTTTGGAATGTCACTACGCATGAAGAGTGTGAGTGAAAGTCCTTGGTCCACGTGCTCAGTTGCAGCAGCATAGACATCAATCACCTTACGCATATCCATATCGTAAGCAGAAGTGTAGTAAGGAATGGTTTCTGTTGACAATCCAGCAGCAGGGTAGTAGATTTTACCGATTTTCTTCTCTTGACGTTCTTCGATACGTTGCGTAATCGGGTGGATAGAAGCAGAAACGTCGTTGATATAGCTGATAGAACCATTTGGCGCTACGGCAAGACGGTTTTGGTGGTAAAGTCCATCTGCTTGAACCTTGTCGCGAAGTTCAGCCCAGTCAGCAGCACTTGGGATAAAGACATCTTTGAAGAGTTCTTTAACACGGTCTGATTTTGGAACAAATTCGCCAGTTACATACTTGTCGAAGTAGCTTCCGTGAGCATAGTCTGATTTTTCAAAGTTATGGAAGGTAATACCACGTTCACGCGCGATATTGTTTGACTCAACCAAGGTCCAGTAGTTCATAAGCATAAAGTAGATGCTTGTAAATTCAACCGACTCAGGCGATCCATATTCAATCAATTGTTGGGCAAGGTAGCTGTGAAGTCCCATGGCACCAAGACCAAAGGTGTGAGCTTGGCTATTTCCGTGGTCGATAGTAGGGACAGCTACGATGTGTGAACTGTCTGTAACGAAAGTAAGGGCACGAACCATAGCACGGATAGAACGACCAAAATCAGGTGAAGTCATCATGTTGACCACGTTGGTTGAACCAAGGTTACATGAAACATCCGTTCCCATTTGCAGGAATTCTTGAGCATCATTGATCAAGCTTGGTTCTTGAACTTGAAGAATCTCAGAACACAAGTTACTCATGATAATCTTTCCATCAACAGGGTTTGCACGGTTAGCCGTATCAATGTTGACCACATAAGGGTAACCAGACTCTTGTTGCAATTTAGAGATTTCAGTTTCCAAATCACGCGCCTTGATTTTTGTCTTGCGGATGTTTGGATTTGCGACCAATTCATCGTATTTTTCAGTGATATCGATGTAGTTGAAAGGCACACCGTATTCAAGTTCTACAGAGTATGGGCTGAAGAGGTACATTTCTTCATTTTTACGAGCCAATTCGTAGAATTTATCTGGTACTACAACGCCAAGTGAAAGGGTCTTGACACGAACTTTTTCATCAGCATTTTCTTTCTTAGTTGAAAGGAAGGCGATGATATCTGGGTGAAAAACGTTGAGGTAGACAACCCCAGCACCTTGACGTTGCCCCAATTGGTTTGAATAAGAGAAGCTGTCTTCAAAAAGCTTCATAACAGGAACGACACCTGAAGCAGCTCCTTCATAGCCCTTGATAGGAGCACCAGCCTCACGAAGGTTGCTGAGAGAAATCCCCACACCACCACCGATACGTGACAGTTGAAGGGCAGAGTTGATAGAACGTCCGATAGAGTTCATATCATCAGTCACTTGGATCAAGAAGCAAGATACCAACTCCCCACGACGAGCACGTCCAGCATTCAAGAAGGAAGGAGTAGCAGGTTGGTAGCGTTGGTGGATGATTTCATTGGCAATATCGATGGCAATAGCTTCATTCCCATCAGCAAAATAAAGGGCGTTAAAGAAGACACGGTCTTCCATACTTTCAAGATAATATTCACCGTCGTTGGTTTTCAAAGCATATTGATTGTAAAATTTATAAGCTGCCATGAAAGACTTGAATTGGAAGTTTTGGTCTTTGATAAATTGATGCAACTCTTCCAAAAACTCTGGACGGTATTTCTTGATAAAGGCTGTTTCAATGTAGTTGTGTTCAATGAGGTAGTTGATTTTATCTTTGATTGAATCAAAAACCATAGTATTTGGAACTACATTTTCTTTAAAGAAAGCATCCAAGGCTTCTTTATCTTTATGAAGCATGATTTGTCCATTAACAGGACGGTTGATTTCGTTATTGAGACGGAAGTAAGTCACGTCCTCAAGATGTTTTAATCCCATAAAATTTCCCTTATCTAATTACAAAAGAAAGGCTTCTAAGTTAGCCCTAGAAGCAGTCTCTTCTGGATGATGTACTAAGATTATGCTAATTGTTTCAGTTTTCCTGGTTGGAAACCTGAAAAGACTTCAGTTGGTGTTTGGATAACAGGAGCTGCGCTGAAACCGAGCTCTTTAACTTGATCGATGTACTCAGGTTGCTCATCGAGATTGATTTCTTTGTATTCAACGTTATTACTGTCCAAGAAACGTTTGGTCATCTTGCATTGGACACAGTTATTTTTAGAATAAACGGTTACCATTGTGTAACTCCTCTTTCAAAATAGATTACTTTCTTAGTATATCAGAAAATAAATTTTTGTCAATGATTTGAAACTAAATATAGTGGTCTATTTTTATGCTTAAGCTCATAAAACACAATATGTAGTGTTTGTTTTATAAAATAGCAATGATTATCCTATAAATTGTTTTGGAAGAAACTATATCCTGTGTTTTGTTATCTAGAATAGAAGATTTTCAGCAAGTTATCTGAAAGGAAATTGAATAAATCCCATAAAATGCTTGAAAAAAATCCTAGAAGATGGTATAATACCAAATTGTAAGGGTTATCACATATAACTCAAAAAAGAAAGAACAAAAGGAGAGTCAAACTATGGCTTCTAAAGATTTCCACGTAGTGGCAGAAACAGGTATTCACGCACGTCCAGCAACATTGTTGGTACAAACTGCTAGCAAATTTGCTTCAGATATCACTCTTGAGTACAAAGGTAAATCAGTTAACCTTAAATCAATCATGGGTGTTATGAGTCTTGGTGTTGGCCAAGGTGCTGACGTAACTATCTCAGCTGAAGGTGCAGATGCAGATGACGCTATCGCTGCAATCTCAGAAACAATGGAAAAAGAAGGATTGGCATAAGGAAAATGACAGAAATGCTTAAAGGAATCGCGGCATCTGACGGTGTTGCAGTTGCAAAAGCATATCTACTCGTTCAACCGGATTTGTCATTCGAGACTGTTTCAGTCGAAGATACAAACGCAGAAGAGGCTCGTTTGGATGTAGCTCTTGAAGCTTCTCAAAACGAGCTTTCTCTTATCCGTGAGAAAGCTGTAGGTACGCTTGGTGAAGAAGCGGCTCAAGTTTTTGACGCTCATTTGATGGTTCTTTCTGACCCAGAATTGATTGGTCAGATTAAAGAAACAATCCGTGCTAAGAAAGTCAATGCAGAAGCAGGTCTTAAAGAAGTGACTGACATGTTCATCACTATCTTTGAAGGTATGGAAGACAACCCATACATGCAAGAACGTGCAGCGGATATCCGCGACGTGACAAAACGTGTATTGGCAAACCTTCTTGGTAAGAAATTGCCAAACCCAGCTTCTATCAATGAAGAAGTAATCGTGATTGCGCATGACTTGACACCATCTGATACAGCTCAATTGGACAAAAATTTTGTAAAAGCTTTTGTAACAAACATCGGTGGACGTACAAGTCACTCAGCTATCATGGCACGTACACTTGAAATTGCAGCTGTATTGGGAACAAATAACATCACTGAAGTAGTGAAAGACGGTGATATCCTTGCCGTTAACGGAATTACTGGTGAAGTGATTATCAACCCAACAGATGAACAAGCGGCAGAATTTAAAGCAGCTGGTGAAGCTTATGCTAAACAAAAAGCTGAATGGGCACTTTTGAAAGATGCTCAAACAGTGACTGCTGACGGTAAACACTTCGAGTTGGCTGCTAACATCGGTACTCCAAAAGACGTTGAAGGTGTTAACAACAACGGTGCAGAAGCGGTTGGACTTTATCGTACAGAGTTCTTGTACATGGATTCTCAAGACTTCCCAACTGAAGATGAGCAATATGAAGCATACAAGGCTGTTCTTGAGGGAATGAATGGTAAGCCAGTGGTTGTCCGTACAATGGATATCGGTGGAGATAAGGAACTTCCTTACTTCGATATGCCACATGAAATGAACCCATTCCTTGGATTCCGTGCCCTTCGTATCTCTATTTCTGAAACTGGAGATGCAATGTTCCGTACACAAATCCGTGCCCTTCTTCGTGCTTCTGTTCATGGTCAATTGCGTATCATGTTCCCAATGGTTGCCCTTTTGAAAGAATTCCGTGCAGCTAAAGCAGTTTATGAAGAAGAAAAAGCAAACCTTCTTGCTGAAGGTGTTGCAGTTGCGGATGATATCCAAGTTGGTATCATGATTGAAATCCCTGCAGCAGCGATGCTTGCAGACCAATTTGCAAAAGAAGTAGACTTCATGTCAATTGGTACAAACGACTTGATCCAATACTCAATGGCAGCAGACCGTATGAACGAGCAAGTTTCATACCTTTACCAACCATATAACCCATCAATCCTTCGCTTGATCAACAACGTTATCAAGGCAGCTCACGCTGAAGGTAAATGGGCTGGTATGTGTGGTGAGATGGCTGGTGACCAAAAAGCTGTTCCACTTCTTGTTGGAATGGGCTTGGATGAGTTCTCTATGTCAGCAACATCTGTACTTCGTACACGTAGCTTGATGAAGAAATTGGACACTGCTAAGATGGAAGAGTACGCTAACCGTGCCCTTACAGAGTGTTCAACAATGGAAGAAGTTCTTGAACTTCAAAAAGAATACGTTAACTTCGATTAATGTCATTATCCTTGCAACCCTAGTTGCAAGGTTTTTTTGATGTATGTTGAAAAAGTATGGTCTAATAAAGTCCACTTTTCAATGCTCCAGAGGCATGGTATAATAGAGGGAAGTAGTTAGAATAAGAGAGAAAACATGTCTAAAGAAATTGATATTGAGTATTACCACCAGCTAGCCTTGCAAAAGCAGAAGGAGCATCGCAAAGTCTTGGCCAATTTAAAGAAAAAGCCACCAAAAAACTTAGACAAGATTGCCCAGCAGATTCATCAAGAAGTCTTTGCGGAGATTGATTGTACCGCCTGTGCTAACTGTTGTAAGACTTTAGGCCCTGACTTCAAGGAGGCAGATATTACCCGTATTGCCAAGTATTTCAAAATGAAATTACCCGCTTTTGAAGCGGAGTTTCTGCAGGTGGATGAAGATGGAGACAAAGTTTTCAAATCCATGCCTTGCCCATTTTTAGGAGGAGATAACCTCTGTTCCATCTATGATGTTCGTCCAAAGGCCTGTCGTGAATTTCCCCATACAGACCGTAAAAAGATCCATCAAATCAACCATCTAACGATTAAGAATACCTTGACCTGTCCAGCAGCCTATCTCTTTGTTGAGAAATTAAAGGATAAGTTGTAGAGATTTAAAGGATAAAAGATTTCTAATAATAACTAGCAATGTGAAGGGAGTACTCCTGTGCCTAGACCGAAAACAAAAGAGGAGCTAGTGCTGGCCTCTAAGGAAAACTATGACAAGCTCAATCGTTTTATCTCCCAACTAAGTGAAGATGAGCTACAGACTCCATTTGATTTTTCAAGAGACCCAAAGAAAAAAGAAGCTCACTGGAAAAGGGATAAAAATCTACGAGATGTCTTGATCCATCTTTATGAATGGCAGCAATTACTTTTAAATTGGGTACATTCTAATCAAAAAGGTCAAGAAAGAACTTTTCTCCCTGAACCTTATAATTGGAAAACCTATGGACAAATGAATGTCGTTCTTTGGAAGAAGCACCAGAAAACGACATTAGAAGAAGCAACTAGACTCTTGGCGCAATCACATAGAGAGGTTTTAGAGTTGATAGAAGGCTTCAGCACTGACAAACTCTTTACTAAAGGTATCTATCAGTGGACAGGTGGGACAAGTCTAGGTTCCTACTTTGTCAGTAGCACGTCAAGTCACTATGATTGGGCTCTGAAAAAACTCAAAGCGCATAGGAAGAATTGTAAGTGTCTTAGTTGAGGTGTGGATGTGTTCTTCTAGGTTTCGAATACCTCCGTTTTTCTTGTTTTAGAGCAATTCTAGCTTTAGAATCCTTCAAAAATTCAGATTTAAAGCAATCAATGGTTTAGCAGAGTACGAAAACATTTAGTTTATAGGAATTCTAGGCCTAGAATTGCATGGATATTTATGGGAGCAGAGGATTCGATAGTTAGGATTGTTCTATCCTGAAAGAATTGGGCTGTCAGTTGTATAGGAGAGTGTTCGAATTTTTTTCAAGTTATTAAATTAGTTAATTGTGTGAGATGCTTTATGCTATAATGTTCTTAATGAATTTTTAGAAAGGAAAACTCTCAAATTGTCCTACAAATTTCTACTCTTCGACCTCGACCACACTCTTCTTGATTTTGATGCTGCTGAGGATGTGGCTTTGACCCAACTTCTAAAAGAAGAAGGAGTTGCAGATATTCAGTCTTATAAAGATTATTACGTTCCTATGAACAAGGATCTCTGGAAGGACTTGGAGCAAAAGAAAATCAGTAAACAAGAGCTGGTTAACACGCGCTTTTCTCGTTTATTTGCCCATTTTGGACAGGAAAAAGACGGTAGTTTTCTAGCCCAGCGTTATCAATTTTACCTCGCCCAGCAGGGACAAACTCTTTCGGGTGCTCATGAACTCTTGGATAGCCTCATTGAACGTGATTATGACTTGTATGCTGCGACAAATGGAATTACTGCCATTCAGACAGGTCGCTTGGCTCAATCGGGTCTGGCACCTTATTTCAATCAAGTTTTTATATCTGAACAGCTGCAAACACAAAAGCCTGACGCACTTTTTTATGAAAAAATCGGTCAGCAGATTGCTGGATTCAGCAAAGAAGAGACGCTGATGATTGGAGACTCCCTAACCGCCGACATTCAAGGTGGCAATAATGCGGGGATTGATACTATCTGGTACAACCCTCATCACCTCGAAAATCCCACACAAGCCCAGCCGACTTACGAAGTCCATTCTTACCAAGACTTGCTGGATTGTTTAGATAAACTGTAAAAAGTGGTTTAGATAGCCACTTTTTGCTATAATAGAGGCAGTAAAAACGAAGGAATAGTTAACGATGTCAAGGCCAGAACTTTCTCTTTATGAACCATTGTATACACTAAAGGAAGTTGATCAAAATATCTGGATAGTGGATGGTGATTTGATTCAAATGGATATGAAGATCTTCAAACTTCCTTTTCAGACACGTATGACGGTGATTAAGTTAAATGATGGCAAACTTTGGATTCATTCTCCTATTGCGCCAAACGAGAAACTCTTTACTGAACTGGACGCTCTGGGCAGAGTAGCTTACCTGATTTCACCAAATAAGATTCACTACGCTTATATTGCAGATTGGAGAAAAAGATATCCTCATGCGCAAGCATGGTCTAGTCCAGGAGTTGAAGAGAGAGCGAAAAGTCAGAATGTCAAGGTGGAATTTGATGCTGCCTTAACAGATAAGGCTCCTGACCTATGGTCTGATGAGATTGATCAGCTTATTTTTAAGGGAAGTTCTGTCATCGAAGAGGTCGTGTTTTTTCATAAATCAACTAAAACACTCATTGTAACAGACCTTATAGAGAATTTTGAACCTAAAAAGATAGCTAGTCCAATCCGCAGAAAATTCTATCGTTTAGCTCGTGTAACAGCCCCTGATGGTCAAACTCCTATTGATTATCGTATGACTTTTTTAGGAAGACAAAGGGAAGCAAAGGTTTCCTTTTCCCGTATGTCAAACTGGAAACCGGATAAGATTATACTTGCACATGGTTTATGCTTTTTTAAAAATGGTGCGGATGAATTAAGACGTGCTTTTAGATGGATAAGATAAAGGAGGGAAAGATGGAACACTCGTCTTGGCATGCTTTGATTAAGGAGCAATTACCTGCAGGTTATTTCGGGAAAATCAATCAGTTTATGGAGCAGGTCTATGCTCAGGGTACTGTTTATCCACCTAAGGAAAAGGTTTTTCAGGCTCTCTTGACTACACCGCTTGAAGAAGTGAAGGTGGTGATTCTAGGGCAAGACCCCTATCACGGGCCAGGTCAAGCGCAGGGCTTGAGTTTTTCTGTTCCTGACTCTATCCCAGCTCCGCCATCCTTGCAAAATATCTTGAAAGAATTGTCAGATGATATAGGAGTTAAGAAATCCCATGATTTGACGGCTTGGGCTGAGCAAGGAGTCTTACTTCTCAATGCTTGCTTGACTGTTCCTGCTGGACAGGCTAATGGTCATGCTGGCCAGATATGGGAGCCTTTTACTGATGCTGTGATTCAGGTGGTCAATCGTCTAGATAGACCTGTAGTCTTTGTACTTTGGGGAGCTTATGCACGCAAGAAGAAGGCCTTAGTTACCAATCCTCATCACTTGATTATCGAATCAGCCCATCCTAGTCCTTTATCGGTTTATAGAGGATTTTGGGGTTCCAAGCCTTTTTCCAAGGCTAATGCATTCTTAAAAGAGACAGGACAAGAGCCAATTGATTGGCTTAGATAAGGAGAAAATATGCCTCAGTTAGCGACGATTTGCTACATTGATAACGGAAAAGAACTGCTCATGCTCCACCGTAATAAGAAACCCAATGATGTCCATGAAGGGAAATGGATTGGAGTGGGTGGTAAGCTAGAGCGTGGTGAGACACCTCAAGAATGCGCGGCGCGTGAAATTCTCGAAGAAACAGGGCTCAAAGCTAAGCCAGTTCTAAAAGGTGTTATCACTTTTCCTGAATTTACACCAGATTTAGATTGGTACACCTATGTTTTTAAGGTGACAGAGTTTGAGGGTGACTTGATTGACTGCAATGAGGGGACCTTAGAATGGGTTCCCTATGATGAGGTTTTGAGCAAGCCGACTTGGGAAGGTGACCACACCTTTGTTGAATGGCTTTTAGAGGACAAACCCTTCTTTTCAGCTAAGTTTGTTTATGATGGGGATAAATTGTTGGATACCCAAGTCGATTTCTATGAATAAAGGAGAAAGCAGATGCTACTAATCAAAAATGGTCGTGTAATGGATCCCAAGTCTGGTTTGGATCAAGTGTGTGATGTCTTGGTTCAAGATGGGAAAATTGTCAAAATTGCGCCTGAAATCAAGGAAGAAGGAGCAGAAGTGCTTGATGTTACCGGTCTTGTAGTTGCCCCTGGACTAGTTGATATTCATGTTCATTTCCGTGAACCTGGTCAAACGCACAAGGAGGATATCCATACGGGTGCCCTAGCAGCCGCTGCAGGTGGTTTTACAACGGTTGTCATGATGGCTAATACTAGTCCAACCATTTCAGATGTTGAGACTTTGCAAGAAGTTCTTCAGTCAGCTGCCAAGGAGAAGATTAATGTTAAGACGGTTGCGACAATCACGAAGAACTTTAATGGTCAAGATTTGACAGACTTTCAGGCACTTTTAGAAGCTGGAGCTGTTGGTTTTTCTGATGACGGCATTCCTCTTGAAAGTAGTAAAGTTGTCAAGGAAGCCATGGAAGAAGCCAAAAAGCTCAATACCTTTATCAGTCTTCATGAGGAAGATCCAGGATTGAACGGTGTTCTTGGGTTTAATGAAAACATTGCTAAAAAACATTTCCATATCTGCGGTGCGACTGGGGTGGCTGAGTACGCTATGATGGCGCGTGATGTCATGATTGCCTATGCAACCAAGGCTCATGTTCATATTCAGCATTTGTCTAAGGAAGAAAGTGTTAAAGTAGTTGAGTTCGCTCAAAGTTTGGGAGCGCAAGTCACAGCAGAAGTAGCGCCACAGCATTTCTCTAAGACAGAAGCTCTCCTTTTGACTCAAGGTAGCAATGCTAAAATGAATCCGCCACTTCGTTTGGAATCAGATCGCCGTGCTGTTATCGAAGGTCTCAAATCTGGTGTCATCACAGTCATCGCAACTGATCACGCGCCTCATCATGCTGATGAAAAAAATGTCGAGGATATCACCAAAGCACCATCTGGCATGACTGGTTTAGAAACCTCTCTTTCCCTCGGATTGACCTATTTGGTCGAAGCGGGTGAGTTGAGCTTGATGGAATTGCTAGAAAAAATGACCTACAACCCAGCCAAGCTTTACAACTTTGAAGCAGGTTACTTGGCTGAGAATGGTCCAGCGGACATCACTATTTTTGATGCTAAGACTGACCGCCTTGTGGACTCCCGTTTTGCTTCGAAAGCAGCTAATTCACCATTCATCGGTGAAACTTTAAAAGGGCAGGTTAAATATACCATCTGTAAGGGACAAATCGTCTATCAAAACTAGGTGGGAGTCTGCTCTGTAAACAAAAAGAATAGAGAGCCTATATGTACCAAACCCATCATTTCAAAGACAAGTTTATCTTGTTTTTAAAGATATTTTTCCCTATCCTGATTTATCAATTTGCCAATTATTCTGCCTCCTTTGTTGATACGACTATGACTGGTCAATACAACACCATGGACTTGGCTGGTGTGTCTATGGCAACCAGTATCTGGAATCCCTTCTTTACCTTTCTAACAGGGATTGTGTCAGCCTTGGTGCCCATCATTGGTCACCATCTTGGTCGAGGCAAAAAGGAAGAAGTTGCGTCTGATTTTTACCAGTTCATCTATCTGGCCTTGGGCCTATCTGTGGTCTTACTGGGACTGGTAGTTTTCTTGGCACCTCCTGTCTTGAACCATATCGGACTAGAAGCACCAGTGACGGCAGTAGCGGTTCGTTATCTCTGGTTTTTATCTATCGGAATTATCCCCTTGTTGCTCTTTAGTGTCATTCGCTCCTTGCTGGATTCGCTGGGCTTGACCAAACTGTCCATGTACCTCATGCTTTTGTTACTTCCTCTCAATAGCGGATTTAACTACCTCATGATTTACGGGGCATTTGGTGTTCCAGAATTAGGGGGTGCGGGCTCTGGTTTGGGTACTTCCTTGGCTTATTGGGTTTTGCTTGGAATTTCTGTTCTGGTTTTATTTAAACAGGAGAAGCTCAAAGCCTTGCATTTTGAGAAACGCATTCCGCTTAATATGGATAAAATCAAGGAAGGAGTTCGCTTAGGTCTGCCTATTGGGGGAACTGTCTTTGCGGAAGTGGCTATCTTTTCCGTGGTTGGTTTGATTATGGCTAAGTTCTCGTCCTTGATTATCGCTAGTCACCAGTCAGCTATGAACTTTTCATCTCTCATGTACGCCTTTCCCATGAGTATCTCATCGGCTATGGCCATTGTCGTTTCCTATGAAGTGGGAGCTAAGCGATTTGATGATGCGAAAACCTATATTGGTTTAGGAAGATGGACAGCCCTCATTTTTGCGGCCTTCACCTTATCCTTTCTTTACATTTTTCGAGGAAATGTGGCTAGTCTTTATGGTAATGATCCAGAATTCATCGATTTGACAGCGCGCTTTTTAACTTACAGTCTTTTCTTTCAGTTAGCAGATACCTTTGCAGCACCGCTTCAGGGAATTTTGCGGGGTTATAAGGACACAGTTATTCCTTTTTACCTTGGTTTGGTTGGTTATTGGGGAGTAGCAATTCCGGTGGCTATGGTATTTGATTCCCTAACAGATTTTGGAGCTTATTCTTACTGGATCGGTTTGATTATTAGTCTAATCGTTAGTGGGGCGCTTTATCGTTGGCGTTTAACTGTGATTATGAAAAGATTTGAATCTTTAGCAAAATCTAAACGATAAAAAGTTTGTGAAAAAATATTCTTGATAAGAAAATCCCTTGTTCTCATTGGGTTTTCTTTTTTATTTTGTGAAATTTCTTTTAGAAAAACTTTGACAGTATTTGCCAAAAACGGTAAAATAGTAAGGTAAGAAGAAAGTTAGAAAGGCAAGAAGATGTCAACTTTAGATAAAAATCTTTTGCTAGAGATGTTCCGTAAGATGGAAGAAATCCGTCGTATGGACTTAAAAATTGCACAATTAGTAAAGAAAGGGAAAGTGCCAGGAATGACGCACTTTTCTGTTGGAGAAGAGGCAGCTAACGTGGGTGCTATGTTGGCTCTCAATCCGGATGATCTAATTACCTCAAACCACCGTGGTCACGGACAAGCTATTGCTAAAGGGATTGACCTCAACGGAATGATGGCTGAAATCCTCGGTAAATACACTGGAACCTGTAAAGGTAAAGGTGGTTCTATGCATATTGCCGATCTTGATGCTGGTAACCTTGGTGCCAATGGTATCGTAGGTGGTGGTATGGGAATCGCTGTCGGTGCAGCCCTCAGTCAGCAAATGCAAAATACCGGTAAAATCGTTGTCTGCTTCTTTGGAGATGGTGCGACCAATGAAGGTGTTTTCCACGAAGCAGTAAACATGGCTTCTATCTGGAACCTGCCAGTTATTTTCTACTGCATTAACAACGGTTATGGAATCTCTGCGGATATCAAGAAAATGACTAATGTGGAGCATATCCATCAACGTAGTGCGGCATATGGAATTCCTGGAATGTTTATCGAAGATGGCAACAATGTCATCGACGTCTATGAAGGATTTAAGAAAGCTGTAGACCATGTTCGTGCTGGTAACGGACCAGTCTTGATTGAAAGTGTAACTTATCGCTGGCTTGGTCACTCATCATCTGACCCTGGTAAATATCGTACACGTGAAGAAGTGGAATTGTGGAAACAAAAAGACCCAATTGAAAACCTTCGCAAATACCTCATTGAAAATACTATTGCAAGTGCCGAAGAATTGGAAGAAATTCAAGCACAAGTTAAGGAAGCAGTAGAAGCTTCTGTTAAATTCGCGGAAGAAAGTCCATTCCCACCGCTTGAATCAGCATTTGAAGATATTTACGCAGACTAAGGAGAAAGAGATAAAATGGAAACAAAAACAATGTCCTTCCGTGACACCATTATCCTTGCTATGTCTGAGGAAATGCGTCGCGATGAAAATGTGTTCTTGATGGGAGAAGATGTCGGTGGCTTCGGAGGAGACTTCGGAACTTCTGTTGGAATGCTCGAAGAATTTGGTCCAGAACGTGTTCGAGACTGCCCGATTTCTGAAGCAGCCATTTCGGGAGCAGCAGCAGGAGCAGCCATGACAGGACTTCGTCCAATCGTTGATATGACCTTTATGGACTTCTCGGTTATTGCCATGGACAATATCGTCAACCAAGCTGCTAAAACACGTTACATGTTTGGTGGTAAAGGTCAGGTACCAATGACTGTCCGTTGTGCAGCTGGTAACGGAGTTGGTTCTGCAGCCCAGCACTCGCAATCACTAGAGTCTTGGTTTACTCACATTCCTGGACTTAAGGTTGTGGCACCAGGTACACCTGCGGACATGAAAGGATTGCTTAAGTCTTCTATCCGTGATAATAACCCAGTTATCATTCTTGAGTACAAGTCAGAATTTAATCAAAAAGGGGACGTGCCAGTTGATCCAGACTACACAATCCCACTTGGAGTTGGGGAAATCAAACGCGAAGGTACAGATGTAACAGTTGTTACTTATGGAAAAATGCTTCGCCGTGTGGTTCAAGCAGCTGAAGAATTAGCAGAAGAAGGAATTTCAGTTGAAATTGTGGACCCACGTACCCTTGTTCCTCTTGATAAGGATATTATCATTAACTCAGTGAAGAAGACTGGTAAGGTTGTTCTGGTCAACGATGCCCACAAAACAAGTGGCTATATCGGCGAGATTTCAGCTATTATTTCAGAATCAGAAGCATTTGATTATCTAGATGCACCAATCCGCCGTTGTGCAGGAGAAGATGTGCCAATGCCTTATGCACAAAACCTAGAAAATGCAATGATACCAACAGTTGAAAGCATTAAAGATGCCATCCGTAAAACATATAACAAAGAATAGAGTTACATAAGATAAATTATGTAAACAAATAAAGCAGACGAGAAACTTTGTATCTTTTAGGTGCAGAGTTCTCTGCGCGCTTTGTATCATGTAATTGAATTCGGACGGAGGTCTGCGAAAAAAAGATAGATTTCCTTGTGTTCATCGAACACATCGTCAATCTCCTATTTTTTCATTGCCCTCTGCGTCCTTAATATCTTAGTATAGAATTGGAGAGGTCATGGCTGATGACAAGCTAAGAGCGACTCCTGCGGCTAGAAAGTTAGCGGATGATCTAGGAATCAACCTCTACGACGTTTCTGGCTCAGGTGCAAACGGTCGTGTCCACAAAGAAGACGTGGAAACTTATAAAGACACAAACGTGGTTCGCATTTCGCCACTTGCAAAACGAATTGCCCTCGAACATAACATTGCTTGGCAGGAAATCCAAGGAACGGGTCATCGTGGTAAAATCATGAAGAATGATGTTTTGGCCTTGCTTCCTGAAAATATCGAAAACGATACTATCAAGTCTCCTGCTCAAATCGAAAAAGTGGAAGAAATTCCAGATAATATCACTCCTTATGGTGAGATTGAGCGTATCCCAATGACACCAATGCGTAAGGTTATTGCCCAACGTATGGTTGAATCATACCTAACTGCGCCAACCTTTACTCTTAACTATGAAGTTGATATGACTGAAATGCTGTCTCTTCGTAAGAAGGTTCTTGAGCCAATCATGGAAGCAACTGGGAAGAAGACCACTGTAACAGACCTTCTTTCACTTGCTGTTGTGAAAACCTTGATGAAACACCCTTACATCAACGCTTCATTGACCGAAGATGGCAAGACTATTATCACTCATAACTACGTCAACCTTGCCATGGCAGTTGGGATGGATAATGGATTGATGACACCTGTTGTTTACAATGCGGAGAAGATGAGCTTGTCAGAGTTGGTTGTTGCATTCAAAGACGTCATTGGCCGTACCTTGGATGGTAAATTGGCTCCAAGTGAACTGCAAAATTCAACATTCACAATCAGTAACTTGGGAATGTTTGGTGTTCAGTCCTTCGGTCCTATCATCAACCAACCCAACTCAGCTATTCTTGGTGTCAGTTCGACAATCGAGAAGCCAGTTGTTGTCAATGGTGAGATTGTGATTCGTCCTATTATGAGTCTTGGTTTAACAATTGACCACCGTGTTGTAGATGGTATGGCTGGTGCTAAGTTTATGAAAGACTTGAAAGAATTGATTGAAAATCCAATCTCAATGTTGATTTAAGAACAAGAGTATTCATTTTAAAGATATAGATAAAGGAAGGAAGACATGGCCTTAGAAGTAATTATGCCAAAAGCCGGCGTGGATATGACAGAAGGACAAATCGTCCAATGGAATAAAAAAGTCGGAGAATTTGTAAAAGAAGGAGAAATCCTTTTGGAAATCATGACTGATAAAGTCAGCATGGAATTGGAAGCTGAAGAAGATGGGTACTTGATTGCCATCCTTAAAGGTGATGGGGAAACAGTTCCGGTTACAGAAGTTATTGGTTACCTTGGAGAAGAAGGAGAAAACATCCCAACAGCTGGAGCAGCAACGCCAGAAGCTAGCCCGACGCCAGCAACTAGTGCCTCAAACGATGATGGCAAGAGCGATGATGCTTTTGATATCGTTGTGATTGGTGGAGGTCCTGCTGGTTATGTTGCAGCCATTAAAGCTGCTCAACTCGGTGGTAAGGTTGCCCTTGTTGAGAAATCAGAACTCGGTGGAACCTGCTTGAACCGTGGCTGTATCCCTACCAAGACTTACCTTCATAATGCTGAAATCATCGAAAACATCGGTCATGCAGCAAACCGTGGTATTGTCATCGAAAATCCAAACTTCACTGTAGATATGGACAAACTTTTAGAAACTAAATCTAAAGTTGTCAATACCTTGGTAGGTGGTGTTGCAGGTCTTCTTCGTAGTTACGGAGTTACTGTTCATAAGGGAATTGGTACAATCACAAAAGATAAGAATGTCTTGGTAAATGGTTCTGAATTGCTTGAAACCAAGAAAATTATCCTTGCTGGTGGTTCTAAAGTTAGCAAGATTAACGTCCCTGGTATGGAATCTTCACTTGTCATGACCAGTGACGACATTCTTGAAATGAACGAAGTTCCAGAAAGTCTTGTTATCATCGGTGGTGGGGTTGTCGGTATCGAACTCGGTCAGGCCTTCATGACATTTGGTTCAAAAGTGACTGTTATCGAAATGATGGACCGTATCGTGCCAGCTATGGATGCGGAAGTGTCTAAGAATCTTCGCTTGATCCTTGAACGTAAAGGTATGACCATTTTAACTGACACTAAACTCCAAGAAATCATCGAGGAAAATGGTCAACTTCGTATCAAGGTTGAAGGAAAAGACGATATCATCGCAAGCAAAGCTCTTCTTTCAATCGGTCGTGTGCCAGACCTTGAAGGTATTGGCGATGTTGAGTTTGAATTGGATCGTGGACGTATCAAGGTCAACGAATACATGGAAACTTCTGTGCCAGGAATCTATGCTCCAGGTGACATCAACGGTACTAAGATGTTGGCGCACGCAGCCTTCCGCATGGGTGAAGTTGCCGCTGAAAATGCCCTCAAAGGAAATCATGCTGTTGCCAAGTTGAACTTGACTCCTGCAGCCATCTACACTCTTCCTGAAGTAGCAGCAGTAGGTCTGACTGAAGAACAAGCACGTGAGAAATACGATGTAGCCATCGGTAAATTTAACTTTGCTGCTAACGGTCGTGCCATTGCATCAGATGCAGCTCAAGGTTTCGTAAAAGTCATTGCAGATAAGAAATATGGAGAAATCCTTGGTGTTCACATCATCGGTCCTGCAGCCGCAGAATTGATTAACGAGGCATCAAGCATTATCGAAATGGAAATCACTGTTGAAGAAATGCTGAAGACTATCCACGGACACCCAACTTACTCTGAAGTGATGTATGAAGCATTTGCAGATGTTCTAGGAATGGCCATCCATTCACCTAAGAAAAAATAAAATGAAGATAGAGACTGGAATTTTTTCCAGTCTCTATCGTATAAAGGGATATCATGAAATATATTATCAATCATTCAAACGACACTGCCTTTAATATCGCCTTGGAAGAATATGCCTTTAAACACCTCCTTGATGAGGATCAAATCTTCCTTCTTTGGATCAACAAACCATCTATCATTGTAGGGCGTCACCAGAATACTATCGAAGAAATCAACCGTGATTATGTTCGAGAAAATGGCATTGAGGTAGTCCGCCGTATCAGTGGTGGTGGAGCTGTTTACCACGATCTAAACAACCTTAACTACACCATCATTTCAAAAGAAGATGAAAACAAGGCCTTTGACTTCAAGAGCTTCTCAACTCCAGTTATCAATACCTTGGCTCAACTCGGTGTTAAAGCTGAGTTCACAGGTCGTAATGACTTAGAGATTGATGGCAAGAAATTCTGTGGCAATGCCCAAGCATATATCAATGGCCGTATCATGCACCACGGTTGCTTGCTCTTTGATGTTGATTTGTCAGTCCTTGCTAACGCCCTCAAGGTTTCAAAAGATAAATTTGAGTCAAAAGGTGTGAAATCCGTTCGTGCCCGAGTAACCAATATTGTCAATGAATTGCCAGAAAAAATCACAGTTGAAGAATTCCGTGATTTGCTATTGGAATACATGAAAAAAGAGTACCCAGAGATGACTGAATACGTCTTTTCAGAAGAAGAATTGGCTGAAATCAATCACATCAAGGATACTAAGTTTGGTACTTGGGACTGGAACTACGGCAAATCACCGGAATTTAACGTCCGTCGTGGTACAAAATTCACCAGTGGTAAGGTTGAAGTCTTTGCTAATGTCGCCGAATCAAAAATCCAAGACATCAAGATTTATGGTGACTTCTTTGGTATTGAAGATGTTGCAGCTGTAGAAGATGTCCTTCGTGGCGTCAAATACGAACGCGAAGATGTTCTTAAAGCCCTAGAAACCATTGATATTACACGCTACTTTGCTGGCATTAGCCGTGAAGAAATCGCTGAAGCAGTAGTAGAGTAAAGAAAAGCTATTTGTTAGTCATTGTGGGTTGCAGAAAAGATATTATCTGGATAGGACAAGTCTTAAAACCTGCTGAACGAGAATCAAAAAGAACTCACTTCCAATGCTTAATAAAAAACTCGGAAGTTTGCTCTGAGTCAAGTAAATACGACTATTTGCAATTGAATATAGAGATGAGAAGGTCAGTAGTAGATTATCTGTAAGGTGACACAGACATGAGTTGTTTTTGATTTCCGCATAGTATTAACACCCCAAAAGACTATTATTTCTATAGTTGAACGATACCTCAAAAGTTAGACATAGAAAATCTAATTTTTGGGGTATTTTATAATTCTTAATTTAGGCTTTTTTAGTATCAAAAGATGTTTCATAAAATATGGACTCAACCTTTCAACTTAATCCTATTTATTGCTTACTATCCAATAAAATTGAAAAGGATGGAAAAAAGGTTACATTTATGATATAATTTATTTTAAAGACCTTATTAGAAATCTTGAAAGAGTATTAAAAACTTAGAATGAGAAAAATTGTTATCAATGGTGGATTACCACTGCAAGGTGAAATTACTATTAGTGGTGCTAAAAATAGTGTTGTGGCCTTAATTCCAGCTATTATATTGGCTGATGATGTGGTGACTTTGGATTGTGTTCCAGATATTTCGGATGTAGCCAGTCTTGTCGAAATTATGGAATTGATGGGAGCTACTGTTAAGCGTTATGACGATGTCTTGGAGATTGATCCAAGAGGTGTTCAAAATATTCCAATGCCTTATGGTAAAATTAACAGTCTTCGTGCCTCTTATTATTTTTATGGGAGCCTCTTAGGCCGTTTTGGTGAAGCGACAGTTGGTCTACCGGGAGGATGTGATCTTGGTCCTCGTCCGATTGACCTACACCTTAAGGCGTTTGAAGCTATGGGTGCCACTGTTAGCTACGAGGGAGATAACATGAAGTTATCTGCTAAAGATACAGGACTTCATGGTGCAAGTATTTACATGGATACGGTTAGTGTAGGGGCAACGATCAATACGATGATTGCTGCGGTTAAAGCAAATGGTCGTACCATTATTGAAAATGCAGCCCGTGAACCTGAAATTATTGATGTAGCTACCCTCTTGAATAATATGGGAGCTCACATCCGCGGTGCAGGAACTAATATCATCATTATTGATGGTGTTGACAGATTACATGGAACACGTCATCAGGTGATTCCAGACCGCATTGAAGCTGGAACATATATTTCCTTAGCTGCTGCAGTCGGCAAGGGGATTCGTATAAATAATGTTCTTTACGAACACCTAGAAGGATTTATTGCTAAGCTGGAAGAAATGGGAGTGAGAATGACTGTATCTGAAGATAGTATTTTTGTCGAAGAGCAGTCTAATTTGAAAGCAATCAATATTAAGACGGCTCCTTACCCAGGTTTTGCTACCGATTTGCAACAACCGATTACCCCTCTTTTACTAAGAGCGAATGGTCGTGGTACAATTGTTGATACGATTTACGAAAAACGTGTAAATCATGTTTTTGAACTAGCAAAGATGGATGCGGACATTTCGACAACAAATGGTCATATTTTGTATACAGGTGGACGTGATTTGCGTGGGGCAAGTGTTAAAGCAACTGACCTGAGAGCTGGTGCAGCTTTAGTTATTGCTGGCTTGATGGCCGAGGGACAAACTGAAATTACCAATATCGAGTTTATCTTACGTGGTTATTCTGATATTATCGAAAAATTACGTAATCTAGGAGCGGATATTAGACTTGTTGAGGATTAAACCGTAGAGGTGTTTATGAATATTTGGACCAAATTAGCAATGTTTTCTTTTTTTGAAACGGATCGCTTGTATTTGCGTCCTTTCTTTTTTAGTGATAATCAAGACTTCCATGAGATAGCTTCAAATCCTGAAAATTTACAATTTATTTTCCCAACTCAGGCAAGTCTGGAAGAAAGTCAATATGCACTGGCCAATTATTTTATGAAGGTTCCTTTAGGAGTATGGGCTATTTGTGATAAGAAAACTGAACAAATGATTGGTTCAATTAAGTTTGAGAAGCTAGATGAAATTAAAAAAGAAGCAGAACTTGGCTATTTTTTGAGAAAAGATGCTTGGTCGCAAGGATTTATGACAGAGATTGTTAAAAAACTTTGCCAACTTTCTTTTGAGGAATTTGGTTTAAAACAATTGTCCATTATTACCCACCTCGAAAATGAAGCAAGTCAAAAGGTTGCTCTTAAAGCTGGATTTAGTTTGTTCCGTCAGTTTAAGGGAAGTGATCGCTACACAAGAAAAATGCGGGATTATCTTGAATTTCGGTATGTAAAAGGAGAATTCAATGAGTAAGCATCAGGAAATTCTAAGCTATTTGGAGGAATTACCAGTAGGTAAAAGGGTTAGTGTTCGTAGTATTTCCAACCATCTGGGAGTCAGTGATGGAACGGCTTATCGCGCTATCAAGGAAGCTGAAAACCGTGGAATTGTGGAGACCCGTCCTAGAAGTGGAACAATCCGCGTCAAATCTCAGAAAGTTGCTATTGAAAGATTAACCTTTGCTGAGATTGCAGAAGTGACTTCTTCTGAGGTTCTAGCTGGGCAAGAAGGTTTAGAGAGAGAATTTAGTAAGTTTTCAATCGGTGCTATGACTGAACAAAATATTTTGTCTTACCTTCACGATGGGGGGCTCTTGATTGTCGGAGACCGTACCCGTATCCAACTGTTAGCACTTGAAAATGAAAATGCAGTTTTGGTTACAGGTGGATTTCATGTTCATGATGATGTTCTTAAACTGGCCAATCAAAAAGGAATTCCTGTTTTAAGAAGCAAGCATGATACTTTCACCGTCGCAACCATGATCAATAAAGCCTTGTCAAATGTTCAAATTAAGACGGATATTCTGACAGTTGAGAAACTTTATCGTCCGAGTCATGAGTATGGTTTTCTGAGAGAGACCGACACCGTTAAAGATTATTTGGACTTAGTTCGTAAGAATCGTAGCAGTCGTTTCCCAGTTATCAATCAACATCAGGTTGTTGTTGGAGTTGTAACCATGAGAGACGCTGGTGATAAGTCACCAAGTACCACAATTGACAAGGTCATGTCGCGTAGTCTATTTTGGGTTGGATTATCGACAAATATTGCCAATGTGAGTCAACGGATGATTGCTGAAGACTTTGAAATGGTACCGGTTGTTCGGAATAATCAAACCTTGCTTGGAGTTGTGACACGACGAGATGTCATGGAGAAAATGAGTCGTTCCCAAGTTTCGGCTCTACCAACTTTTTCTGAGCAGATTGGACAAAAACTCTCTTATCACCATGATGAGGTCGTCATTACAGTTGAGCCCTTTATGCTTGAGAAAAATGGTGTTTTGGCTAACGGCGTATTGGCAGAAATCTTGACTCACATGACCCAAGATTTAGTTGTAAATAGTGGTCGCAATCTCATTATCGAGCAGATGCTGATCTACTTTTTGCAGGCTGTTCAGATTGATGATATACTGCGCATTCAAGCACGCATCATCCATCATACGAGACGGTCAGCTATTATTGATTACGATATTTATCACGGTCATCAGATTGTTTCCAAAGCAAATGTGACCGTTAAAATTAATTAGAAACTAGGAGAAAAGATGATAACATTAAAATCAGCTCGTGAAATCGAAGCTATGGACAAGGCTGGAGATTTTCTAGCAAGTATTCATATCGGCTTACGTGATTTGATTAAGCCTGGTGTAGATATGTGGGAAGTTGAAGAATACGTTCGCCGTCGTTGTAAGGAAGAAAATTTCCTTCCGCTTCAGATTGGGGTCGACGGTGCCATGATGGACTATCCTTATGCTACCTGCTGCTCTCTTAACGATGAAGTTGCTCACGCTTTCCCTCGTCATTATATCTTGAAAGATGGTGATTTGCTCAAAGTTGATATGGTTTTGGGAGGTCCTATTGCCAAATCTGACCTGAATGTCTCAAAATTAAATTTCAACAATGTGGAACAAATGAAGAAATACACTCAGAGCTATTCTGGTGGTTTAGCAGACTCATGTTGGGCTTATGCTGTAGGTACACCGTCCGAAGAAGTGAAAAACTTGATGGATGTAACCAAAGAAGCTATGTACAAAGGGATTGAGCAAGCTGTCGTTGGAAATCGTATCGGTGATATCGGTGCGGCTATTCAAGAATACGCTGAAAGTCGTGGTTACGGGGTAGTGCGTGATTTGGTTGGTCATGGTGTTGGACCAACTATGCATGAAGAACCAATGGTTCCTAACTATGGTATTGCAGGACGTGGACTTCGTCTTCGTGAAGGCATGGTACTGACTATCGAACCAATGATCAATACAGGTGACTGGGAGATTGATACAGATATGAAGACTGGTTGGGCACATAAAACCATCGATGGTGGATTGTCATGTCAGTATGAACACCAATTCGTGATTACGAAAGATGGACCTGTTATCTTGACTAGCCAAGGTGAAGAAGGAACTTATTAAAATAATTAAAAACAGATTGAAGAAAAAGTGGCTCTTTGGACAATTTTCTTCAATTTTTTCTTTTATCTATAGTGAAATGAAAAAACTGAACAACTTGATTGAGAAATTCAAATCAATTTCTAAGTTTTAGAAAACATAGTGTATTATTAAAGAGTTTGTTTCATATAATATAATGATAAAAACAGTTAACCGTAGCAAACTTGATACAAATTTTAACATTTATAGTACAATAGGTTTAAATTCTTAAGAAAGTTGGTTCTTTATTGGAAACGCTAGTATTTTCAATCTCCGTTTTTTTAGCAGGGGTCTTGTCCTTCTTTTCCCCCTGTATTTTTCCTCTGTTACCAGTTTATACTGGAATTTTATTGGATGATCAGGAAAGCGCAAAAAGTTTTTCTTTGCTTGGTAGAAAAGTTGCCTGGTCCGGCTTGATTCGAACTCTTTGCTTTATCGCAGGCATTTCTCTTATTTTCTTTATTCTAGGATTTGGTGCTGGTTACTTTGGTAATATTCTCTATGCAAATTGGTTTCGATATGTTATGGGAACAATTATTATCATTTTGGGACTTCACCAGATGGAAATTTTTCATTTTAAGAAATTAGAGGTTCAAAAAAGCTTTACTTTTAAGAAATCAGAAGCCAATCGTTATTGGTCGGCATTTTTACTTGGTATTACCTTTAGCTTTGGTTGGACGCCTTGTATTGGTCCAGTTTTGAGTTCGGTTTTAGCGCTTGCGGCTTCTGGTGGTAATGGGGCTTGGCAAGGAGCCATATATACTCTTATTTACACTCTGGGGATGGCTATTCCTTTCTTGGTATTGGCTCTAGCTTCAGGTGTAGTGATGCCTTATTTTAGTAAAATCAAGCGTCATATGATGCTACTGAAGAAAATTGGTGGTTTCCTCATTATTTTAATGGGAATTTTGTTAATCTTAGGACAAGTAAATGTTCTAGCTGGAATTTTTGAATAAAGGAGAAAAAGATGAAAAAAGTAATGTTTGCTGGCTTAAGCCTCTTGTCATTAGTCGTTTTAATGGCTTGCGGGGAGGAAGAGACTAAAAAGACTCAAGCACCAGAACAAACCCCAAAACAACAGCAACAAACGCCTGTACAACAGATTGCTGTTGGAAAAGAGGCTCCAGACTTTACCTTGCAATCCATGGATGGTAAAGAAGTTAAGTTATCTGATTATAAGGGTAAAAAAGTTTACTTGAAGTTTTGGGCTTCCTGGTGTGGTCCATGTAAGAAAAGTATGCCAGAGTTGATGGAACTAGCGACAAAATCAGATCGTGATTTCGAAATTCTTAGTGTTATTGCACCGGGTATTCAAGGAGAAAAAACTGTTGAGCAATTCCCACAATGGTTCCAAGAACAAGGTTATAAGGATATCCCTGTTCTTTATGATACCAAAGCAACCACCTTCCAAGCTTATCAAATTCGAAGCATTCCTACAGAATATCTAATTGATAGCCAAGGAAAGATTGGAAAGATTCAATTTGGTGTTATCAGCAATGCGGATGCGGAAGCAGCCTTTAAAGAAATGAACTAGCATAGACAAAGAGAATCTGATTACAAATTTCATGGTATAATAGATGGTAACCGTAACGTTGCCGTCTTTTTTGTCGGCCAATAGAAAGAGAAAAGAATGTTAAAGAAAAATGATATTGTAGAAGTTGAAATTGTTGATTTGACCCACGAAGGGGCCGGGGTGGCCAAGGTGGATGGTTTGGTATTTTTTGTGGAAAATGCCTTACCGAGTGAAAAAATTCTCATGCGTGTCCTCAAAGTCAATAAAAAGATTGGCTTTGGGAAAGTGGAAGAATACCTTGTCCAGTCGCCACACCGTAATCAAGATCTAGATTTGGCTTATCTGCGTTCAGGAATCGCTGATTTGGGGCATCTTGCCTATCCAGAACAGCTCAAGTTTAAAACCAAGCAAGTTAAAGATAGTCTCTACAAGATTGCTGGCATTACAGATATAGAGGTTGCTGAAACGCTCGGTATGGAACATCCAGTCAAGTATCGCAATAAGGCGCAGGTGCCTGTTCGTCGTGTCAATGGTATCTTAGAAACAGGATTTTTCCGTAAAAATTCGCATGACCTCATGCCGCTTGAAGATTTCTTTATCCAAGATCCTGTGATTGACGAGGTAGTGGTAGCTCTACGCGACTTGTTCCGCCGTTATGATTTGAAACCTTATGATGAAAAGGAACAGTCTGGCTTGGTTCGGAACCTTGTGGTGCGTCGTGGCCACTACTCAGGACAAATCATGGTGATTTTGGTAACAACTCGTCCTAAAGTTTTCCGTGTGGAACAATTGATTGACCAACTAATCGAGCAGTTTCCAGAGATTGTGTCTGTTATGCAAAATATCAACGACCAGAACACTAATGCGATTTTTGGCAAGGAGTGGAAAATTCTTTATGGTCAAGACTATATTACCGATCAGATGTTGGGAAATGACTACCAAATTGCTGGTCCTGCCTTTTATCAAGTCAATACTGAAATGGCTGAAAAACTCTATCAAACAGCAATTGACTTTGCAGCATTAAAATCAGATGATGTGGTCATTGATGCCTATTCTGGTATCGGGACAATTGGCCTCTCTGTTGCCAAACATGTTAAGGAAGTCTATGGTGTTGAAGTGATTCCAGAGGCGGTTGAAAATAGCGAGAAGAATGCTCAACTCAACAATATTTTAAATGCCTACTATGTCTGTGACACAGCTGAAAATGCAATGAAAAATTGGCTCAAGGAAGGTATTCAACCAACTGTTATCTTAGTTGATCCTCCACGTAAGGGCTTGACTGATAGCTTTATCAAAGCAAGTAGCCAAACAGGAGCAGACCGCATCGCTTATATTTCATGCAATGTCGCAACCATGGCGCGTGATATCAAACTCTATCAAGAGTTAGGATATGAGTTGAAGAAAGTCCAGCCGGTGGATTTATTCCCTCAAACGCATCATGTTGAGTGTGTAAGTTTATTAGAGAAACGTGGCTAATCTTCTCGCTTTTTCATTTTAAGACGAGAGGCTTCAAAGCTCCACTGGAGCTTTGAACTCCCCAAACCTTTTTAGTCCTGCAGACACATCACATTGAAGCAGTTACGTTGATGTCAAGGAAGGATAAATAAAGTCTGAAAAGTGGCGTATTTCTGGCTTTTTGTAAGGTTGGCATCATCAGAGAAACCTTACGAAAAGCTCGGTTTTCTTATATGTAAATATATCTACTAAGTGAATTTGTCGAGGCTTAAAAAATGAGTGGTAGGGTTTAGGCTGTGGATTAGATGTCAGGAGTTGTGGCATTGATTTGGATAGCAAGCCTGACCGCAGTTCAAGCCACTCGATACTAAGTGTCAGCCTTGGTAGTGGAATAGATGACAATAAAATTTTTAAAAAGTTCACCCAAAACATATAAATAGTGATATAATAATTAGTTATAAAGGAAGGAGGTTGAGACAATGAGCTATAAAGTTTTAGATGTATGTCGCCATGTTATTAATTATAGCAATGAGCACGACTACGGCATCTCAAATTTAAAACTTCAGAAGGTACTTTATTTTATTCAGGCTTATTTTCTGACAAAAAAGAAAGACCACACTCCTTGTTTTGATGAGAAAATTGAAGCATGGGATTTTGGACCAGTTGTGCCAGAAGCATACCATGAATATAAACAGTATGGAAGTGGAGATATTCCTACGATAGAATCTTTTATTATGTTTGATGAAGATAATGTTTGGAATTCTAAAAGAGTTGAATTTGAGGATACAGCAATTTCAGATGATGATAAATCTCTTATTGATAAAGTCGTAGATAAATTTGCAGATTATTCAGCGACAGACCTTGTGTCATTGACGCACAGACAGTCGCCATGGATTAATGCATACGCTCCATATCAGAATAAGGAGATAACAATTGGGTCAATAATGGAGTATTTTTATGAATGATGATAATTTGGATCTATTGTTCCGAACGACAGATAATACAACAATGACGCTGGAGCAGTCAAAAAAATTTACAAACACCAAAAGACAAATTAACGGTATATGCCGAGCGTTGACTCTAGAGACTCAGAAGTATGACCCAAAGAAAACAGTCAGAAATATAGAATCATATATTTCATTAAGTAATAAGTTAGACAGAATTCTTTATTCGGAGATAAGTAATTATGCCTATGCGTTGGAAATGTCAGAACGAGGGATTTTTGCTACAAATTTAGAAAAGTTGTTGCTTTATTCACTTGATGATAAAAATGATGTAAATGATGACTGTAAGAAGATGATTGTAAAGATTTACGACCATTTTCAGCTGGCATTACATCAGATTGAAAACGTTAATAATATTTTTGCTAATAGTATTGAAGAGGCAAAAGAGAACCTACAAAAGCAAATAAAAGGTGTTGAAAAAGAATATATCTCCATACTTGGGATATTCGCCGCAATTGTATTGGCATTTGTTGGAGGAATAACATTTTCAACATCCGTTCTGCAGAATATTTCTGTGGTAAGCGTATTTAGACTACTGCTGGTAGTTGATTTCTTGGCATTTGTTCTTATTAATGTAATATATATTTTGGTAAAATTTATTTTTACAATTAACGAGAAGGATGCAAAGCTCTTTAATATTAAGGCGTTGAATATTGCATGTTTAGCTATTGCTATAATTATTGTGATTTCATGGACACTCAATGCAAACCAGATTCGAGACTTTATTTCTCAGTTTTTACCTTGGAGTAAATCATAACCATTCGTCTATGTACTGACCCCAAAAAGTTAGAAAAAATAATAATTGAAAGGATTCAGTTCTGTATTGTACAGGGCTAAGTCCTTTTAGTTTTACCTTAATTCGTTTATTGTTGTAGTAATCAATATAGTCTACAATAGCTTCTTCAAGGTCTTGTCTTCTAAAGACCTAAAATTCTTCTCATATCCATAAAACATCTCAGACTTAAGAATACCAAAGAAGGATTCCATCATGCCGTTATCTGGACTATTTCCCTTACGTGACATAGATGCTTGAATTCCCTTACTCTCTAGGAACCGATGATAAGAATCGTGTTGGTATTGCCAACCTTGGTCACTATGGAGAATCGTATTCTCGTAGTGTTTCTCTGTTAAGGCCTGTTCCAACATCGTTTTTACTTGTTCTAAATTAGGAGAACAAGAAAGATTAAAAGCAATAATTTTGCTGTTAAAGCCATCTAAAACAGGCGATAAATACAATTTCTGCGTGCTATTTGGAATGGCAAACTCTGTTACATCCGTATAGCACTTTTCCATTGGTTTGGTTGCTTCAAATTGACGTTGAATAAGATTGTCCGCTTTCTTGCCAATCTCTCCTTGGTAAGAAGAATACTTTCGTTTCCGACGAATTCGAGCACTTAAACCAAGGATTTTCATCATACGTTGGACCTTCTTATGATTCATCACAAAGCCACGATTCCTTAGTTCTAAGTGGATCCGACGATAGCCATATTTGTCCTTATGCTCACAATAAATGGCCTGAATTACAGCTTCAAGTTCCTGATTCTTATCCGTTTGCCCTAGATGTTTTAAGTGGTAATAATAGGTCGAACGGGCAAGCTTAATAATCTTTAGAAGAATATCTAAAGAAAACTCTGTTACAAATCCTTGAACAATTTCCGTTTTTCTTTTTCCTCCTTCAAGTAAGACCTTATCAATCATTTCTTTTTTTAGTTCTGGAGAATAGTAACAATTCTTACCTTTCTTGACGATTTTTATCCCATAACGGTCAATTAATTTCATCATGTATCTTAACCCAGAAACATCTAAATCAAATCTTTTTGAAAGCTGCTTGAATCTTTGACCTAGCTTTCTAAGTTCATAGATTTGAACTATATACTCATAACTCAATTTCATAATAAAACACCCCAAAAGTTAGATATTTTCTGTCTAACTTTTATGTTGCAGTTTTTCAATTTATATATGGTATAATTAAAATAATAAAAGATTGAGGATTTTTTATGAGTAAAGAAGCAGTATTTCAAAATGTAGAATCACTACAACAAGTTGTAAACATAATTAATGAAGCAGCGGCAGCTCTTAATGATAAAACACGTACAATAAGAGAGAGTCCAATTCCAGAAGTGTTAGCTGGTGCATTGGGGGCAGGTATTGGTGGGATAGGTTCATTCGCAGCTCTTTATGGTTTAGGTACTGTAGGGTTATCAGCGGCCGGCATTACTTCAGGTCTTGCAGCTATTGGCGGTGTCGTTGGAGGTGGTATGGTAGCTGGAGTGTTTGTAATGGCTGCTCCAGTCGTTGTATTAGCTGGTGGCGGTATATTATTAGCTTCTAATCTAAAAAATAAACAACTTAAACAGGAAAAAGAACGGTTATATAAAGAAGCATTGCAAAAACATGAAGCTATTATACAAGCTCTGAAAACTGAGGCAGATGCTGATAAGGAACGCCTAGATTATTTACAGAGTTTAAATATCCTCCTAACTCAAGCAATTAAAGATTTGAAAAGCGATTTAGGGGACTAACAATGAGTAAATTCATTTATTCTGATGAAGAACAAAAATTCAATAATATTTTAACTCATCAAACCAAAGAGTTAAATTTAATAAACAGACCCGATATGTCTATTGCAGAAGAACGTATAGAGGAAAGCGAAAAATTATTGAGAGAGCTAGGCTATACTCTGACTGATCTACCAATAATAGATACCGAAACTAAAAAACAAACTATCATTGTACCTAAATGGGAAGACTTAGTAATAAAAGCGGAGTGCGAAGTTGGTTCAATGAATGAACTAGATGCACTCTTCACAAATGAAGAATTGGAACTTAATCATACAGTTATTCAATCATTGCAGGATGATTTTAACAACATTCATAAACTTGATAAAATTGATATATCGATTTGTGCAGGAGCTGGTATATTAGCAGCGATTGTTGATATTCTTTTAATTGGAATACCCGAGAAAACTCCAAATGGTTTAAAAGGTGGCCCTTTATCTAATTATGTAAGAGACTGGTTTAATCAACGATTCCCTGAAGAAGAAATGGAAAAGTTGGCAAATTCAAAGGTCAGTAAAGTCCCTTTTGATGCTCAAGATAATCGTCATACCAAAGTAAATGTTAATGGACTGTCTGCATACTATCATAGATTGTTATCTCTTGGACATGATCCACTTCTTGGTTTAGTAATTGGTGTATGTGATATTCTAAATGGTAAGATGACTACTATTGATAAAACTGGGAAAATAGTATCTCAATTTATGGAGAATTATACAGATAGAAAAGAAAGTGATATTTTTGCAGCAATAGCAAAGCAGATAATCCATTTTAAATCTGATATTACGACATCAATGGGATTACCTGCACCATTGATGGGATTATTTAATTTACTTCAGTTTGGAAAAATTGGCGATGAGGATCAAACAATAGCAGAAATAGTACAAGGAATGTATTACGAAGGTTATGATTTCATTCATTTTAGCAGTATGGCTATTTCTACAATGATTATTGAAGTTATAGTCAGAATTGGATACGCCCTTAAGAAAATCAACGAAGGACATTCAATAAAAAATTCTATTCCTTTTTCGTTGGATAGAGAGAAACACCCCAAATTACATACGATGCTATTTATTGGACATTCTATAGCTGCATCTGCTAATGCAGGGAAAATCTACTTTACAAAAAATCCTATGACAATAAATTACGCACAATGGATTACTTTTGCAAAATATTCATACTCTCAGTTAAAGTGGGTGCTTATTGAGAAATCCGAATCGAGAGCTTCATATGTTTCAGATAAGATTTATAAGGAAACTCAGGAAGTTTATGAAAAAGTAAATCTCACCTTTAATAACTTCAGTACTGATAGGGTAGTTATATTTGATTAAATTAATAAACTTAGATAAAAGGAAAACAATGAAAAAAAGTCTATACAATTTATTATCAATGATTCCAATATATGGAACATTTTTAAAATTTTCAAGTAAAGGTGAAATGAGGTTATGTAGCCCACTGTATCAAGATTTTTTAGATGAAGGAATTAATCCAAATGATATATTCCTACTTCTTGAAAAGAAATATCCTGGTGAGGTAGTTACAAGAGATCGTTTCTACGAAGGTTATAGAGAAATACTGGAATCTTTGAACAAAGAGTAATAAGGAAAAGATTTTCTGTTATAGATATAATATTAGTGAAGTTTTAAATTCATTTGAGGGCAGAACACTTGTTGTTGAAGTAAATGATGGTTATGCATTGGGAAATTATGGCCTATCTCCTTTAAACTCAATCAATTTTCATAAAGCTAGATGGAAAGAAATGGTAAAACCCTATTTTGAAAAATATGATGTTTTTAACATTCCTGAAAGTGAACTTATAAATTTTTAGAAGGACCAAAAGTAAATCTGTAAAAAACTGTAACTAGTAGGTTACAGTTTTTTACTTTGAATAATGATATAATAGAATAAGAAGATAATAAAAACGCTATATGTTTGAAAGTTGATTAGGAAAATAGGAAATATGGAAACATTTGATATGATTATTAAATCATCAACTGAATTTGATAACAATTTAAATATTGATGAAAATAATAGATATCTTTCATGGGAGAATTGTTATTCAGATTTTATTACAGGTCTAAAACTATTGCATTTTGAATTATAAAAAAGGAGTACTAACATGCCGACATATACCGACGAAGATATCAGAAAATTAAATAAAATCACATTAAAAATTGCAGGTGATTATTTAGGTATAAGTTCACAAGCAGTTGCTATAGGTCTTAGAAATAATCTTCTCCCAATTGGTTTTGCTATTCATAACGAAGAAAGAGATAGACGTTTCACTGAGAGTTGGTCATATCATATTATCGCCGAAAGAATGATTTCATACAATCACGGTAAGCTATCAGAGATCTGTGTTGAAAATATTGAAACTAGTTTAGATAAAATTATAGAGGAATTTAACGGATTAAAACAAGATTTACTTTTTATATTAAGCGAAAATGCAGAAGTGAAGAATTAGAGGTTTTTGAATTTGCGTTTTCGCTTGGTAAATATAAAAACGGTGATGTAAAATATAAGGGTAAAGGTGTTTCAAATGAAGATGATAAAGACCTTTTCTAGAGAAGAACTCTATGAAGAAATCTGGGAGATAAGTGCGAAACAAGTTTCATTGAAATATGATTTAAGTTATTCTGACTTACTCAAGAAATGTAAAGAATTTGAAATCCCAATTCCAAAGGGTAGTTATTGGTATCGTAAGAATACTGGACAAGACTTAAGTGAACTTATCGTTCCATTACCACAAAATGACATAAATGAGGTTCATATTGATAGAAAAAGTTTAAAGAACAGTAAAGTTAAAGCTGTTAAACATAAAGAAGATAGTACGGAAGATAAAAACGAAGAAACTGTTAAAATTGATACAACTAGTATAAGAAGTTCATTATCATTTATAGACGACGATAAAATAGATCGTATTATTGAAGCAGTTTCAAACCTAAACCAGACTCCAAATAAGAGATTACATAAATCTGTAGCTAATCTAAGAGATAAAATTACAGAGTGGAATAAGAGGGAAAAAGCAGCTTCTTATCCTTACTTTGATTCTAGGCACAGATATAATGATTTAAAAGAACCTAAATTTGTAAAAAGTATTTCACTAAATTCTCTTCCCCGTTTATATCGCTTTTTAGATACACTAGTTACTGTTATTGAAAAAATCGATGATAATGTAACTTCAAATTGGGATATTCAAATTGAAAAGGATATTGTTCGTTTTGAAGTTATAGAATCAACAGACAAAGTAAGTCATGAATTAACAAAAGAAGAAGCTAAAGAATTAGCGAAGTACAATGATAGCGTTAAGTTTAATAGATATGCTTTTAAACCAAGAATAAAGAAGTATGACTATATTCCAAATGGAAAATTTCGATTTAAGATAATAGATGGTAAATACATTAAAGATACTAAAGAATTCACACTTGAACAATCAATACCAGAAATAATCGTTTTAATTTACCAAGAGTATTATAAAGTTAAGAACTTACGACTTGAACGTGAAGAGAGAGCAAGACAATACGAAGAGGAGCAGGAGCGAAAAAGAAAATTACAAAATAGAATCGAAGAAGAGAAGAAGCGGACAATGTCTCTTCTGAATATGCTAGAAGATTTTCAAACAGCAAATGATTTAAGACTGATGGCTGATAAACTGGAGATAGTAGGGAAGCTTAGTAAATACGAAATTGATTGGATTAGATCCAAAGCTGACTGGATAGACCCAATAGTTTCTTCAACAGACGAATTGTTAGGAATCAGAAATCATGAAAATTCTAGAGAACAAAAAGAACAATATCTAAGTGAGAAAAGGTACTACTGGTAACTTTGTTAATAGAATTTTTACAAAGTGTAGTGTTATTGGAGTAAATGATTAACTAATCTATTAATAAATCATTTTACACATTTTATTTTAAATAGGTCTTTAATGCAAGGCAGTATATACTTTCGTTCTATAGTTTAGAAGTTTTCCAGCCCCACATGTTGATGCGGTATCACTGCTTGTTCAAACTGATTAAACAAAGATGTAGCTAGTAAAAGTCCTACAGTAAGGAGTTTAAACATGAAATTCCATGAATTTGGTGATAAGAATTTGCCTCCTATTTTACTGATACATGGTGGTGGCAGTTCTTGGTGGAATTATCTTCGTCAAGCACGAATCTTGTCAAAAGAATACCGTATTATTCTACCCACTTTGAATGGCCACGGCGAGGAATATCAACTTGATTATGTTTCTACTGAAGATTCTGCTTTGGAGATTCTAGACTATATCAAAGCAAACTGTGGTGGGAAATTGTTTGCAATCGGTGGTGTTTCACTTGGTGGTCAAATTGCCATGGAGCTTTTGTCTTTAGACAGTGAAATTACTGAGAAGGCCATTATAGACGGAAGCCTCTGTATTCCTCAACCAAGGTTAGCTAAAATCAGCATCTTTCTAGTGTCTCTATTTGGTAAACTGATGTTCAATAAATTCTCTTGCAAACTTCAGTTAAGCATGATGAACAAACTCTATCCTAAACTGGCTTATCCAGAGGAAATAAAAGCTTATTATTTAGAGGATCTTCCAAGGACGCCTGTCGAAACATTGGTGACCATTTACAAAAACTATATGGGGCATTACAAGCTGAAAGATATGATTTCTGCTAGCAAGGCTCAGGTTCTGTATATCTATGGTGAAAAAGAATTGAACTGTGTGAAAGAATCAGCGAAATTATTTCATCAGCTACATGCAAATACAATTTTATATGAAGCAAAGGGTTATAATCACGGCTATTTGTCAGCTTACCTGCCTCAAGAGTGGATTGATTTAGTTGAGCCATTTTTAAAGAGCAATCCATTGGGGATGTGTAATGAATCTGATATGTCACAAGGAGGAATTTTATGCTCGGAGCAATCGTTGGAGACATTGTAGGCTCTGTTTACGAGTGGAACAATATCAAAACAAAGGATTTTCCTTTATTTTGTGAAGATTGTTTTTTCACGAATGATACGGTAAGTCCGAACCACTGAGTGTGTGAATTTGTTAGTGAAACGTTGCTAATCCTCAAAATAAAGAAGCCAAAATTCCATTATTTTGAGATGAAAACCTAAACTGTTTTTAAGGAGGTGTCATATTGATAGATAGCAGACCTGAGTTTGATAAAATCTCATCCTTTGATGAGTTTAATAAATATTATTGGTATCGTGATGAACTTTCACAGATATGCAAGACATTGGAACTTGAATATAGAGGTACCAAACAAGAACTCAATCATATTATTGAGCAGTACTTTAAGGGGAATTTGATTAAAAAATCATCAACAAAAAGAAATAAGAAAAGATTGGAAGCTATTGCCTTAGATACGCCCTTACTTGAATGTGGATTCTCCTTTAACACTTACTTTAGAGAATATTTCTCAACTTTAACAGATGTTTCCCCCTTTAAATTTACTGCTGATATGGCTACATCTTGGAGAAAAGTAAAAAATGAAAATGATTTGGCCTTTACAATTAAAGATATGCTAAAAGTTTATTATGGAAATTCAGATTATGCCAAGTATGACCATTCAGTTTGTCAATGGAATCAATTTTTAAAGGATTTCTGTGCAGACGAAAATAGTCGTAATTACTCGAATAAATTAAAAGTGGCTTCTATCCTATGGAAAGAAGTTAGAAATTCAAATGCTGAAAAAATTTATTCAAATAATCTCTTGAGTGAATATGCTGGTAAAATAAAAGAGTATTGTAAGTAGAAATGCCATCTCACTTGGTGGCGACAGTGATACTCTCGCTGCAATCACTGGCAGCATAGCAGAGGCAGCTTATGGTATTCCTGATTGGATAAAGGAAAAGGCCTACTCTTACTTGGATGAATCCATAAAGGATGTACTCAGGCGATGGGATAATAAGGGTGATATAAAATAAAAGAGTTTCAATCTCTAGTACTTCATATTTCTCTTTTCCGTATTTTCATTGTATAATGATAGTACATTTACATGCATACGATGAAATATAAACATTTCTAATGAATATTAAGGAGAAAATTAATGAGAAAATTAATGAAAAAAGCAATGATAATTATCAACCCTACCTCTGGTGGAGAGAAGGCTTTGGATTACAAAGAAAAGCTGGAGAATAAAGCAAAAGAATACTTTGAATATGTTGAAACCAAAATTACTGAAAAAGCGCTGGATGCAACACATTTTGCTGAAGAAGCGTCTCGTAAGCAGTACGATGCAGTGGTGTGTTTTGGTGGAGATGGGACTGTCAACGAAGTTATTTCGGGTATTGCTGAGAGAGACTACGTTCCTAAGTTAGGTATTATCCCTGGTGGGACGGGTAACCTCATTACAAAACTTTTGGAAATCAATCAGGATATCGATGGTGCTATTGATGAACTCGATTTTGATTTAACCAACAAGATTGATATCGGTAAAGCAAACGATAACTATTTTGGTTATATCTTTAGTATCGGTTCTCTTCCAGAAGCGATTCACAATGTTGAAATCGAGGACAAGACAAAATTCGGTATTTTAGCCTATGCTGTTAATACCATGAAATCTGTCATGACGGATCAGGTCTTTAACATTAAGGTTGAAACAGAAAATGGAAATTATGTTGGTGAAGCGAGTCATGTTTTGGTTCTCTTGACAAATTACTTCGCTGACAAAAAAATCTTTGAAGAAAACAAGGACGGCTATGCCAACATTTTGATTTTAAAAGATGCTTCAATATTCTCTAAATTATCCGTCATTCCAGATTTATTGAAAGGCGATGTTGTCGCAAATGATAATATCGAATATATCAAAGCGCGTACTATTAAAATCTCTTCAGATAGTGAATTGGAGTCAGATGTTGACGGTGATAAGTCAGATGACCTACCTGTAGAAATCAAGGTACTGGGCCAACACATTGAAGTATTTTCAAAACCGAAAGAGGAATAGTATATAGAGAAAGCCTTTTTTAAGGCTTTTTGTATACTTTAAAATATAGTTCATTTAAGAACGGACCATTCTTGCAAATAGTCTACAAAAATAGTATACTGGTTTTATTGTTTTTGAAAACGTTTGCGTGAAATTAAATTTAAAATTTAGGAGACAAATTGATGGAATTAAGTGCTATTTACCATAGGCCAGAGTCTGAGTTTGCCTATCTTTATAAGGATAAGAAACTTCATATTCGGATTCGAACTAAGAAAGGGGACATTGAAAGCATCAACTTGCATTATGGTGATCCTTTTATTTTTATGGAAGAGTTCTATCAGGATACGAAGGAAATGGCCAAGCTGACTTCTGACGCTTTATTTGACTATTGGCAGGTTGAAGTGTCCGTTGACTTTGCACGTATCCAGTATCTCTTTGAAGTCACGGATACAGAAGGCCAGAGCATTTTGTACGGCGATAAAGGATGCGTGGAAAATTCTCTAGAAAATCTTCATACTATTGGAAATGGATTTAAGTTGCCTTATATTCATGAGATTGATGCCTGCAAGGTTCCTGCCTGGGTTTCAGATACGGTGTGGTATCAGATATTTCCTGAGCGATTTGCCAATGGAAATGCTCGATTAAATCCAGAAGGGACATTAGACTGGGATTCATCTATCACACCTAAGAGTGATGATTTCTTTGGTGGTGATTTACAAGGCATTATTGATCATCTGGATTACTTGCAAGAATTGGGCATTACTGGTCTTTATCTATGTCCCATCTTTGAATCGACGAGCAATCACAAGTACAATACGACGGATTATTTCGAAATTGACCGTCATTTTGGAGACAAGGAGACCTTTCGGGAACTGGTCGAGCAAGCTCATCAGCGTGGTATGAAAATCATGCTGGATGCGGTATTTAATCATATTGGTTCGCAATCGCCTCAATGGCAAGATGTTGTCAAAAATGGTGAACAGTCTGCTTATAAAGATTGGTTCCATATACAACAATTCCCAGTGACGACTGAAAAGCTAGCCAATAAGAGAGAGTTACCCTATCACGCTTTCGGTTTCGAGGACTATATGCCTAAGCTAAATACAGCAAATCCAGAGGTCAAGGATTATCTTTTAAAGGTTGCGACTTATTGGATTGAAGAGTTTGATATCGATGCTTGGCGTTTGGATGTGGCTAATGAGATTGACCATCAATTCTGGAAGGATTTTCGCAAGGCAGTTTTAGCTAAAAAGTCTGATCTTTATATCCTTGGAGAAGTCTGGCATACGTCTCAGCCTTGGCTAAACGGAGATGAGTTTCACGCGGTCATGAATTATCCTTTATCTGATAGCATCAAGGACTATTTCTTACGAGGTGTTAAGAATACGAATCAGTTCATCGATGAAATCAATGGTCAGTCTATGTACTACAAGCAGCAAATTTCAGAAGTGATGTTTAATCTTCTAGATTCGCATGATACAGAACGAATCTTGTGGACGGCCAATGGAGACGCTCAACTGGTCAAATCAGCCCTAGCCTTTCTCTTTTTACAAAAGGGAACACCGTGCATTTATTACGGAACCGAGCTAGCCTTGACCGGAGGACCAGATCCAGATTGTCGTCGTTGTATGCCTTGGGAACGCGTATCAAGTGACAATGATATGTTGAACTTTATGAAGAGGCTGATTAAGATTCGGAAATACGCGTCAGCAACTATTCAGCATGGCAAGTATAGTCTCCAAGAAATTAAAGCTGATGTATTAGTTTTAGAATGGAGTTACGATAACCAAGTCATCAAGGCTATTTTCAACCAGTCCAAAGAAGATTACCTTTTAGAGAAGGAAGCAGTATCACTAGCAAGCAATTGCCAAGAATTGGAGAATCAGCTTGTCATTTCTCCAAAAGGATTTGTGATTTTTCATTAAAGAGCAATTATGAGCGATAGGAAAGTTGTAGTATAGAGAAGATTTTACAAACAGACTATTTGTCGTCTTGCTACAATTGGTATATAATTTAACTTAGAGTAAATAGGAGGATTAAGCGAATGGAATTAAAAGATTTTACAGAAAAAGAACAGGAAATGATTAAGAAGGGGCTCACAACATCTAAGATTAGTGACAAGGAAACTGCTGAGAAAATTCTTGCGCTTGTACCACAAGACTTGATTAAGCGAATCCCATTTTTCGTCAGAAAACATGCTACATCACGTACGATTAAACGGATTTCAATTGAACACCCTGAACTCTACGCTGCAGCTCAAACAAGTGGTGAGATTCCTGAAAAAGAACGCGAAGAATTGCGTCAGATTATCACGACTATCTTTGAACAAAAAATGAATAAGCATAGTATTAAGTAGAGAATGAAAATGTATTTTATTGGCGGTCTGGGAAGCAATATCTATCATAGCAAGGATTTTCTTCAAGAACTAGATTCGCAGGTCTGTTTTCTGAATCCATATGAAAAGCATCTTCGAGATGAAATAGAATTGAAATCATGGTTTAAAAAGGAAATAGTAGAGGGAGAATCTATCTGTCTGATAGGCCATTCTCTTGGAGGGGATTTGGCTCGTTATCTCGCATCGGAATTTCATGAAGTGAAAAAACTGATTCTTTTGGATGGTGGCTATCTAGATTTAGATAAGATTTTACCTTTAGATACAGAGTTAGAGGAAGCTAAAAACTATATCGAATCTCAAGTCGTTTCAGACTTAGTTCTTCTTATTATGTGACTATTAGTCCGTCTCGCTCCGCTAGGTGCGAGACAAAAAAACCACCCGCTATGCGGGTGCGCGTCGAAGGTTATACCCAAAAAACTCCAAACGCGATACAATAAAGGTGTTCAAGCCAATTGTAAAGCGAGAGGAGAAAAATATGGCACAAAAGGCACATAGTTTATCACACACAAAGTGGATGTGTAAATATCACATTGTGTTCACCCCTAAGTATAGACGAAAAGTCATTTATAATCAATATCGAAGTAGTTTAGGAGAAATATTTCATCGATTATGTAGTTATAAAGGTGTTGAGATTATCGAAGGACACTTAATGCCTGATCATGTACATATGTTAGTAAGTATTCCACCAAGGATAAGTGTTTCAAGTTTCATGGGGTATTTAAAAGGTAAAAGTGCACTCATGATGTTTGACCAACACGCCAATCTCAAGTACAAGTTTGGGAATAGGCATTTTTGGGCGGAAGGTTATTATGTGAGTACGGTTGGACTCAATGAAGCCACAATTAAGAAATATATTCAAGATTAAAGAAATTATCCAGTGGATGATTTCTTCACGAGTATGAAAATTTGAGACCGAGTAAAGTATGATATAGCACTAGATAAATTAAGTGTAAAAGAATATGAGGATCCCTTTAGGGATAGTGGTAAGTAATACTAAAGCCTCTTTAAGAGGCAAGTGACTAGTCAAGAGCAATAAGGCTTGAACAACGTGAAAGCCAGCGTCTTTAGGCGCTGGCTGGTAATTTGGGCTTATAGCCCTGGTTCAAACCACCCGTTAGACGGGTGGTCATGATTTCTAAAGAGAAATCCGAAGCAAAGCATTGGTCAGAAAATATGGAAGAAGCTGTAAGACAGTCTTATCACTGGAATACGGAGTATAATAGATATGAGTTAGCTATAAATTATGAAAATATAGAAGCGATTCTTCGACTACGGCGGAAAATCCAAGCTTTTAAGAGAGAAGTGGGGGATACCTTATTTATTAGTCCTCGCTATCCTAATGAAGCTATAAGGAGAGAGGAAGCCCTAAAAGAATTGCCAGACTATGTTGATACTATTTTTCTAGAGAACTTCGGACATGAGCTTTATACTGAAGCACCTAAAGAAATCGCTAGCCTAATTAATGAGTGGCTCGCTTATACTCGCTGAGCTATTGAATAAATCACCATAATTAATATATAGTCTATTATAATAAGATATGAACAAATTGATTAGGAATATTAAATTAATTTCGGTTCTTTGTCAACTGTGGTGGATTAAAGAGAAGCTAAGATCTAGAAAGGGTAAATTCCCAAACTAAGTTCCACTGCTAATCCAAGTGGAAGTTAGTCTGATAAAAATCCTAAAAACCAGTGGAAATCCGTGTTAGGGTAAGTTCCACTGGTTTTAATCATGCTTGATTTCATCGCTTTTGTAGCCAAAATAAATCGAAAAAAAGAGCGCACAAAATCCCCTCATCTGAAAGCGTTTCAGATTAAGTTCCGCTATGGTGGAAGTTAGTGTGAGACGTTTGAATGGAGTTGAAGGTTA
>CAJNCJ010000001.1 GCA_905221235.1 bacterium | reverse complement strand
ACAAGTGCGTCAGAGTCAGCATCAACAAGTGCTTCTGAATCAGCAAGCACAAGCGCATCTGAGTCAGCATCAACAAGTGCATCAGAATCAGCAAGCACAAGCGCATCAGAATCAGCAAGCACAAGCGCATCTGAGTCAGCAAGTACATCAGCATCTGAGTCAGCAAGCACATCAGCTTCTGAATCGGCATCAACAAGCGCGTCAGAATCAGCAAGCACATCAGCTTCTGAATCAGCATCAACAAGTGCATCAGAATCAGCAAGCACAAGCGCATCTGAGTCAGCAAGTACATCAGCATCTGAGTCAGCGTCAACAAGTGCATCAGAATCAGCAAGCACATCGGCATCAGAATCAGCATCAACAAGTGCGTCTGAGTCAGCATCAACAAGTGCATCAGAATCAGCAAGCACAAGCGCATCAGAATCAGCAAGCACATCGGCTTCTGAATCAGCAAGCACATCGGCTTCTGAATCAGCAAGCACATCGGCTTCTGAATCAGCAAGCACAAGCGCATCAGAATCAGCATCAACAAGTGCATCAGAATCAGCAAGCACATCGGCTTCTGAATCAGCATCAACAAGCGCATCAGAATCAGCAAGCACATCGGCTTCTGAATCAGCAAGCACAAGCGCATCAGAATCAGCATCAACAAGTGCATCGGCATCAGCAAGCACAAGCGCTTCTGAATCAGCGTCAACAAGCGCATCGGCATCAGCAAGCACATCAGTCTCTGAACCAGCATCAACAAGTGCGTCAGCTTCAGCAGACACATTATCTTCTGAAACACCATCAGAATCAGCAGGTAAGTCAAGACAGCAATTGCCAAATACAGGTACAGAAGCTTCCAAATCATCTGTACTCCTTGGAGCTTTGGCAGCCGTGACTGGTCTAGGTCTGTTTGCGAAACGCCGTAAACGTGATGACGAAGAATAATCGGATTAAAAATACATAGAAAGTATTATTATCTCGATTTATGAAGAATCCCTTGGATGAAAACTCATCCAGGGGATTTTTTGCATTATTTCGTCATAAATGTCCACTAATGATCGATAGTTGTATTCGTATTTTTCCTGTACGATTGTAGTCTATGGTAAACAAGACTTTAAGACCTCATTTTACTTGTTGATTAATATCCTTGAAGAAATAAAACTCCATCGGCATGACTTTGAATCGTATATGATTATCCTTCCAATTCGTTAATTGTATGTAAATTTATTAATTTTCAATTCAGGAATAGCCTTGATATTTCTATGTAAGTTACTTTTATTATAAGAGTATTTGTGGTAAGATGTATATAGCAAGAGAACACTATATAGTCTCTCTATATGAAGGGTAAATAACACTAAATTTGTATAAAAGTTTTCGTTAGATGACTACTTATTCATGTTGTAGTCACACTGATAGATATAGTCAATTTAGTTGGAAGGGGAAAGTTTTAATTGATATCTGGAAAATTCTGCTTATTTTCACATAAAAATAAGCAACACCAACGTTATTTCCAATTCTTACCTGATGGTCAGATTAGAGATATTGGTGGAACAGGTCATGATAATGAGCGGTTTTGGAAATTAGAAGATCATAAACTTAAATTATATTCTAAGTCAGAGCAACTAACCGCAGTTTTTGAGTGTTGCTATGAAGAAGTAGGCCATTCCTACTGGGAAGGATTACATCAGGAAACGATTCCCTTGGAAATACGAATATATGATTCACGTTCGGACTTATTTGATTACCTGACAAAATATACTAGTCGCTATTTGATTGATTACGGAGCCTTAATAGTAGGGAAACATACGTATGGTATTCCTCAATTAATTGACTATGATCACGGAGGTCAAGTTATAATTGGTGATTATTGTTCTATTGGGCATAATGTTCAATTTATAACCGCAAATCATGATTTAGAGTTGATTACAACCTATCCATTCAAGAGTTTAGAGGTGTTTTACACGGATGATCCTCTGAAGATGAATGATGATCATATTTTGAAAAGTCCAACTCGAGTTGGTAATGATGTTTGGATTGGAAATAATGCTCAAATCATGGCTGGGGTAACCATTGGAGATGGTGCAGTCATAGGAGCAGGTGCTCTAGTGACAAAGGATGTAGAACCCTATGCTGTTGTAGGAGGCAATCCAGCTAAAGTGATTCGTTATCGTATAGCAGATCCTATATTCCGTGAGCAGATGTTAGAAATTGCGTGGTGGAATTGGTCGGAAGACATTATTTCTGAACGATTGGATAAAATCATGAGTAAGGATATATCAGGATTTATAAAAGAATACTTACCAAATGCTGGGAAAGTTAAACATGATTAATCTGTTCTCAGAAATATTAGAATTGATTTAGAATGTATCTTAAAGAAATGTGTATTGAAATCGACTTTGTTTTTTATATATTGCATCAGAAAAGGAGTATATGATTAAAATGATGGAAAAAATAAGTGTTATTGTTCCTGTTTACATGTCAGAACTATATCTTGAAAAATGCTTGGATAGTATCGTTCAACAAACCTATCAAAATCTTGAAATTATTTTGATTAATGATGGCTCAACAGATGGTTCAGCAGCAATCTGTCAACGTTATCAAAACCAAGATGCACGTGTTAAAGTCTATCATAAAAGAAATGGTGGAGTTTCTTCTAGCCGCAATCGTGCCTTGGAAGTGGTAACTGGGGATTATATCGTTTTTGTAGATAATGATGACTGGTTGGAGTTGGATCATATCCAAAATCTTTATGATTTATTGAAAAAAACAGATGCAGATATTGCAATCGGAAACTTTACTCAATTTTTGGATGATCAAGCTAGTTTTTTGATTCATGTAGGAGCAGATGATTATTTTGAGCAGACTTATACGCCATTTGAATGGTTTAACCATCAATATGACAGTAAGTATAATTTCAGTCAATGCTTCACAGTTCCGTGGGCGAAGTTATACAAGACAGAGCTGTTTAAGGATATTGTATATCCAACAGATAAAAGTGTAGAGGATGATTACACAACTTATAAAGTTTATCTTCAGGCAGATAAAATTGCTTTTATGAATAAGGCTATTTATATTCATAGAAAACGTTCTACAAGTGTTACAAGGACAGTCAATCTTGCAGATGTATATCCCTTAAAGAGTATTGAAGAACGTATGACTATTCTCCAATTGATTGGAGCTCCTCAGGAGTTATTAGATAGAGAAATTCAAGCTTATAAATGGCGATTATCTATTCATGAAGAAGAAACTCTTAAACATGGAGACGTGGAATCTTATCAACAAATTTTGGTCAAAAAAGCAATTGCAGCTAAATATTTTGAAGGTTAGTCAAACACATTTTATAAATTGATTTTTCTCTATTTTTAGATAGAAAAAGTGGCCTGCACTCAAAAATTAGAATGTTCTCTAATTTTTTGATGTGGGTCGCTTTTTTACGTTTATTAGATAGCTATTCTAAAATAATAAGATTCTTTACATCAATAGATTCTTAAAAGATTCTTGATATGCGGACAGATGAGTCATTTCTTTGGATGAAGTGAATTAAAAATTTATTTTTAAGATTGATCATTAGAAAATGTGATTACATAACTGCAGTAAGATTGCAAAGCTGAATATTTTAAATTATTTCCCTTTTGTTTTTTGCATAATTATTTAATTTGAAATGTGATTATAATTTAGTATTGTAAGAACGTTATTGTCAATGAAATAAACAGATTTTTTTTAATTTGAAATTCCTTAATAGCTTAAAAAATAGCAAAAAAATGTTATAATAGTAGGAAAGGAGAATGAGCTCATGAATGAAAAAATTACGGTAATTGTGCCAGTCTATAATGTTGAACATTATCTAGATAAATGTTTGGATAGTTTAATTAGCCAAACTTATAAAAATCTTGAAATTATCGTTATCAATGATGGCTCTACAGATAATTCAGGGATAATTTGTCAAGAGTATGCACGCAAAGATAATCGGATTATTTACATTGAAAAAGAAAACGGTGGTCAGTCTGAAGCAAGAAATATGGGCTTGGATCGAATGACAGGATCTTATGTGACCTTTGTTGATTCAGATGATTGGGTTGAACCGAATTATGTAGAAGTTTTATATAAGAAATTACTTGAGTATTGTGCAGATATCGCGGTTGGAAATTATTACTCATATAATGAGCAGGAAGGGATATTCTACTTCCATATATTTGGAAATTCCTATTATGAGAAAGTGTATGATAATGTCTCTATTTTTGAAAATTTTTATGAATCAGAACATATGAAGAATTTTGCTTTGATTTGTGTTGGTGGAAAGCTTTATAAAGCAGATTTATTTAGGGAGCTACGTTTTGAAGTAGGTAAATTAGGTGAAGATGGATATCTCAATCAAAAGATTTATTTACTTGCCGAAAAGACGATCTATTTGAATGCAGGTTTATATGCTTACCGCCAAAGAGAAGGAAGTAGTTCTAGGTCGTGGACTGAAAAGTGGATGCATGCTTTAGTAGATGCGATGTCGGAACGTATTACTTTACTAGCTAGTTTAGGCTATCCTTTAGAAAAGCACTTGGCAGTTTATAGTAAGATGTTAGATAGCGCACTATCTAATGGTCAAGCTAGTACCTTATCGGATACTAATACATACAAAGACCTTGCTGCTAAAAAAATGGTTTTAAGTCAATTAACTACTGAAAAGACAATAGATAAAACAGCTGTTGTCCTCGCAGCTAACTATGCCTATGCAGAGCAGGTCGTGACGACTATTAAGTCTATCTGTTACCATAATCGCTCGATTCGTTTTTATCTGATTAATAGTGATTTTCCAAATGAATGGATTAAACAATTAAATAAGCGATTAGAAAAGTTTGATTCAGAAATTATCAATTGCCGGGTTACGTCTGAGCAAATTTCGCGTTATAAAACTGATATTAGTTACACTGTTTTTTTGCGTTATTTTATATCTGATTTCGTCAAAGAAGATAAGGCTCTTTATTTAGACTGCGATTTAGTGGTAACTAAAAATTTGGATAACTTGTTTGAAACAGATTTGCAAGACTATCCATTAGCAGCTGTTCGAGATTATGGAGGAAGAGTATACTATGGCAGGGAAATGTTCAATGCGGGTGTTTTACTAATCAACAATCGTTTGTGGAAACAAGAAAATATGTCCCAACGCTTGATAGATTTGACAAATGAGTGGCATGATAAGGTAGATCAAGCGGATCAGAGTATTTTAAATATGCTCTTTGAAAATAGATGGATAGAGATGGGATTTGACAACAACCATGTTGTGATTCATAAGCAATTCATAGACTATGAGTTACCAGCAGGTCAAGATTATCCTGGTATTATCCACTATCTCTCACATAGAAAGCCGTGGTTTGATTTAGCTGCGCAGACCTATCGTGATGTTTGGTGGTATTATCATAGTCTTGAATGGACAGAGTTAGGAAAAAATCATCATTTACACCCATTACAAAAATCACATATCTATCCTATCAGAGAACCGCTTACTTGTTTAATTTATACGTCTTCAGATCAGATTGAACAAATTGAGACATTGATTCAATCCTTGCCTAATATTCAATTTAAGATTGCGGCTAGAGTGATGGTCAGTGATCGTTTAAAACAATTGTTAGTCTATCCAAATGTAACTGTTTATGCTGGAATTAATTATTTAGCAGAACTAGATCAAGAATTAATTGAGACTAGTCAGGTACTTTTAGATATTAATCATGGTGAAAAAACAGAGGAAATGTTAGATCAATTTTCAGAAAGAGGAAAGTTGATTTTAGCTTTTGAGAATACAAAATATCGTGAAGTTGGACAGATAACCTACAAAGTAGAACAAGTTCAAGAAATGATTGAGAAATTAAGAGAAGTGGAAGATAAACATGGATTTTAAAGATTCTGTAAAGTTATTAGGAGATTTTCATCATATAGAGATTTCTCCTACTAGTACTATTGAATTAGGAACAGATGTTACATTTCGTTCATTTGTAAGTTTAGAAGTAGCTAATAATGCTAAATTAACACTAGGAAATAGAGTTTTCTTTAATGACCATTGTACGATTCGTTGCGGTAAAGAAATTGAAATTGGTAAGGATACCATGTTTGGAGATGGGGTAAGGATTTTTGACCATAATCATAAATACTCAAATTACCATATCGAAAAAATTCAATTTACTTCTGATAAAATAACGATAGGAAAAAATTGCTGGATTGGAACCAATGTTGTCATTTTAAAAGGGGTGACGATTGGAGATAATGTCATTATTGGAGCAAATGCCCTAATTTATAAAGATATACCAGCTAATTCTATCGTTACTTCTCAGGAGGATTTAAAAATCATTCCTAGGAAACAACACCAATTTCATGTTTTTACTTTAACAGCTTCAGATACTTTAGAAAATCTAGACTATCTTGTTCAGAATCTTCCAGAGGTAGCTTTCCATATAGCAGCTAAAACAAATATTTCGGATTATCTTGAAAGTTTCAATCGTTATGAGAACGTGAATATATACACAAATGTTCATCATGATGATATTGTTGAGGATTTGTTGAAGAAATCAGATATTTATTTAGATATTAACCATTGGGGAGAGGTGGATGGTATTGTTAATAGAGCAATAGAACAGAATAAACCTGTTTATGCTTTTGAAAATACCAATCATGATTCAAGTGGATTTAGTAAAGTTTTTCGACAAGAAGATGCAAATGGAATGGTGTCAGAAATAAAAAATTTTTTAGAAGGTTCTCTTATTTTTGAATAAGTGTCTGGATATTAGTTTAATTGGATCTTCGATTGTTACTTATGTTGTATGCAAGTTTAATTAAATAAGATTAATAACCGCAATGGAAAAATTGAGGTCAAATTAGGAATTATTTATCTTATTAATTTTATGATATTCATTTTCAAAAATGATATCGATTGGAACAAAAAATATAGGAGTGATAAATGAATAAAAAAGCAATTGTACTTGCAGGAGATTATGGTTATATTCGTCAGATTGAAACAACCTTGAAATCTATTTGTTATCATAATAGTGATATCAAAGTTTATATTTTTAATCAGGATATTCCACAAGAATGGTTTATTTCTACCAGGGAAAAAATGTCATGTCGCAATAGTGATATAGTAGATATCAAGATGTTTCAAGGTAATATGCAAAGTTGGAAGCTACCTCCAGTAGGACAGCATATTAATTTTATGACTTATGCTCGTTATTTTATTCCAAGTTTTGTTTCAGAAGATATTGTTTTATACCTAGATTGTGACTTGGTAGTTACTCGTGATTTGACCGAGTTGTTTTCTATAGATTTAACTGATAAACCTTTAGCTGCGGCTAAAGTAATCTATGGTCTAGAAGATAGATTTAATGCGGGAGTTCTATTGATTAATAATGCTTATTGGAAGGAAAATTCAATTCAGCAGAAACTGATTGATATTACCGAAAGTGAGCATGAACATTTACCTGAGGCAGATCAAACTGTTTTGAATATCGTAATCGGCAAAAATTATGTATTATTAGATGATACTTATAATTTTCAGATTGGATATGACCAAGTAGCTGATAATAGAGAACAATATTTTATTTTTGATATACCATTATCTCCACTCCCTGCTATTATTCATTATCTATCAGCTGATAAACCTTGGAAAACTTATTCAGTTGGTCGTTTACGAGAAGTTTGGTGGCAATATAGTCAATTAGAATGGGCTCAAATTAATAGTCAGGAAGAATTAATTGTAAAAGAATATCAACATCAAGCATTGATTATTACAGGTAGTCAGCAATTGGAACAAATTGATTATTTAGCTAAAAATTTACCTGATTATGAAATTCATGTTTTAACTTTTACAGAAATGGGAGAAATTCTTAGAAGTTTAGCTAGTTATGAGAATATTAAACTTCATCCAACTGTCATGAAGTGGACATGCCAGAAAATGATCGAAGAATGTGATGTTTATTTAGATATTAATCATGAATTTAAATTTCCTGATATTTTAGAATTGGTGCAAGAGGCTAAGAAAACAATTCTAACATTTGATAATGTAGCTAATTCGTATCATGTGGATCAAATGTTTTCACATGATAAACCTCAAGACATGGTGGATTTTTTAAAAAATATCAAATAAAACGTAATTTTTATTACCATGGAAAGCTATAAAGTGCAGACTATATCTTCCTTGTAATGCTTTGCTAAGTAGAATAAATATTTGCATGAATTTTATAAAGTGATTTAGGTATTAAGAAAAATAAGTAGTGACAGTGAACTATGGTATAGATTAGAGTTGGAAGAGATTGCTGGATAGGAAGTGATATCATAATTTTAAAAGGAGTGATTATTGAAGCAGGATGTCTTATTTGCAATAGTGTTTCGACGAATAGTATGGTTCATAGTGATGGAAAGTTACTTGTAAGGGTGAAAAATAAATATTTAAGGTAATAATTATATGGAGAATGAATTAATTAGTATTATAGTTCCAATCTATAATGTTGAGAATTATTTGCGAATGTGCTTGGATAGCATTCAAAATCAGACGTATCAAAATTTTGAGTGTTTATTAATAAATGATGGTTCTCCAGATAATTCAGCAGATATCTGTAGAGAATATGTTGCTAAAGATGCTCGTTTCCGTTATTTTGAAAAAGAAAATGGTGGTTCATCTTCAGCAAGAAATTTTGGAATTGAACATTCGACAGGGACATATCTTACTTTTGTAGACTCTGATGATTGGTTGGAACATGATGCTTTAGACCGATTATATGGTGCTTTGAAAAAAGAAAATGCAGATATTAGTATCGGACGTTATAATTGTTACGATGAATCACGTTGCCAATATTTGTTTTATGATTCTAATCCAGACGATTCTTTTGAAGTGATAGAAGGAAAAGAAATCATTGACAGAGAAGGTGTTGAAGAAATGAGAAATGGGAATTGGACTGTGCCCTACTTGAAGTTATTCAAGAGAGGGTTGCTGCAAGATTTATCATTTCCTATAGGGAAAATGGCTGAGGATACTTACTGGACATGGAAAGTACTTCTAAGAGCTTCAAGGGTTGTCTATTTAAACAGTTATATTTATTAGTACCGTATTGGTATATCTGATACTTTATCAAATATATGGAGCGAAAAGCGTATGTATGATGAAATCGAGGCTAGGGAAGAAAAGCTAGCTATTTTAGCAAGTTTAGGTTATGATTTGACCAATCATATTTTGATTTATAAAAATCGATTACAAAGAGTGATAGCAAAGTTAGAAGAACAAAATATGCAGTTTACGGAGATTTATAGAAGAATGATGGAGAAATTATCTTTACTTCCGTAGATAGTAATAAAAAATGAGATAATATAATATGAAACTACATTTAACAAATCTATACGGTATGGCAGGTGATAGTACGGTTATTCTTGCCCAAAATGCCGTGCAAAAAATAGCAAGTCAACTGGGGTTTAGAGAGGTTGGTATTTATTTTTACAATATTGCTTCAGATAGCCCTTCTGAAATGAATAAGCGTCTGGATGGGATTATGGCCAGTATCTCTATTGGTGATATCTTAGTCTTTCAGTCTCCTACTTGGAATGGCTTTGAGTTTGATCGAGTCTTGTTTGATAAGTTGAAGGATATGCAGGTGAAAATTATTTGCTTTATCCATGATGTTGTTCCTCTCATGTTTGATAGTAACTATTATCTTATGAAGGAATATATGTATATGTATAATCTATCAGATGTTTTAATCGTCCCATCAGAGAGGATGAAAGAACGCTTGATGGAAGAAGGCTTGACAACTAAGAAAATCCTCGTTCAAGGTATGTGGGATCATCCTCATGATTTATCCTTATATACCCCAGAGTTTAAAAAAGAACTCTTTTTTGCTGGAAGTTTAGAGCGTTTTCCAGACTTACAAAATTGGTCTCAAGATACACCTTTAAGAGTATTTTCAAATAACGGGGAGGCTAGTCCAAGTGCTAGAAATCTTAGTATTGAAGGATGGAAAAAAGACGAGGAATTATTGCTAGTATTATCGAAAGGTGGATTTGGTCTTGTCTGGGGAACGCATCAAAATGATGGAGAAAGCAACCAATATTACACCCTGAATATATCTCATAAGGTTAGTACCTATCTGACAGCTGGGATACCAGTCATTGTACCAAGTAGCCTATCAACTGCTAAATTTATAGTAGATCAGGGCTTGGGCTTTGTGGCGGATAGCTTAGAAGAGGTTCATGAGATAGTTGATAAAATGAATTTACAAGAATATCAAGAAATGACGAATCGGATAAAAACTTTTAGTTATTTGTTAAAAGAGGGCTATTTCACTAAAAAATTATTGGTAGATGCAATCTATCACTTAGGAATTGATTAGGGGAATGAGATGAACAAAACAATTGTATTAGCTGGGGATCGCAATTATACTACGCAGTTAGAAACAACTATAAAATCTATTCTATACCACAACCGAGATGTTAAGATTTATATTTTAAATCAAGATATCATGCCAGATTGGTTTCGCAAACCACGAAAGATTGCTCGTATGTTAGGTAGTGATATTATTGATGTTAAGTTACCAGAGCAGGCTGTTTTTCAAGGTTGGGAAACTCGGGAGTATATAAGTCCAATGACTTATGCCAGATACTTTATACCAGATTATATTTCTGAGAATAAAGTTTTATATTTGGACAGTGATTTAATTGTAAATCAATCTTTGGAACCATTATTTGAGATTGACTTTTATGAATATTTATTAGCAGCTGCTTGGGATACGGATGGTGTCACATTTAATGCAGGAGTGATGCTGATCAATAACAAAAAATGGCGTCAAGAGAAATTAAAAGAACAACTAATTGAACAATCAATAGTTACATTAAAAGAAGTGGATGAAGGGAAATTTGAAAATTTTAACGGTGATCAAACGATTCTGAATCAAGTTTGCTCTAATAGATGGTTAGAGCTAGATAGAGGGTACAACCTTCAAGTAGGTCATGATGTAACTGCTTTTTATAATAAATGGGAAAACTATTTTAATGAATTAGTATCACCTAGTATCATACATTTTGTGTCCTATAGAAAACCTTGGTCAACCTTGATAGCCAATCGTTATCGTGATTTATGGTGGGAATTCCATGATTTGGAATGGAATAAAATCTTACAACATCATTTAGGAGAGTTTGAACTTCTACCTCTTCTAGATAGAGAATTTTCTTGTTTAACCTTAACTAATTCCCAAGATTTAGAAGGGATAGATGAGCTCGTCACAGCTTTACCAGATGTGGTATTTCATATTGCTGCTTGGACGGATATGGGAGATAAACTAACAAAATTAGCTGTGCATGATAATGTGAGATTGCATCCACAGATTGTTCCTCCTGTATTAGATAAGCTGAAACAGTCAACAAATCTTTATTTGGATATCAATCATGGTAGTGCAGACGAGAACTTTTTAAAATCTTTGAAAGAACAAGAAAAAACGCAATTAGCTTTTCAATCGACTCAGCACGGAGATTTAGGACAAATCGTTTTTGAAAATGGGGGAATCGCCTCTATGATTGATGCAATCAAAGATATTAAGAAAAATGGACATCTTACCTGTTTTCGACAACTTCCTAGTTTAACTTGTTTAACGTTTACTGCTTCTCAGGATATTGAACAACTGGATTACTTGGCTGAACAGCTACCAAATGTTGTTTTTCAAGTTGCTGCTTGGACAGCTATGGGACCAAAATTATATGATTTATCTAATCGTTATCCCAATATTCAACTTTATCCAGCAATTTCTAGAGATAAGTTAGAAGAATTGAAGGAAAATATGGATGCATACTTAGATATCAATTTGGTGAGTTCAACGGCTGATATTGTTGAAGAAATGACTCGTCTATCTAAACCGATACTAGCTTTTTATAAATCTCAAAATGGGAATAATGGCCAAAGATTGTATTCAAGTGAATATCCTGAAAGAATGTTGGCTGATTTACAGAAATTAATAAATAATGAAATTCTAGGGAAACAGCTGGATCCGATTCAAGTAAAAGGGATAGATGAAACCTTAGATTATATTATTGAGAACAAGTCTTCTTTGGTTCGTTTTGGGGATGGAGAAATTAATATGCTTGCAGGGCATTCGATTCCATACCAGGATTATGATGAAGAGTTAGCCACAACTATGAGAGATATCATCGGACAAGAAAGTCGAGAAGAATTAGTTGTGTGCCTTCCTGATGCCTTCACAGATCGTTTCAGGTTTACATCTTGGGCAATTCCATTTTGGAAAGATCACATGGATCATTATATGGACTTTTACAGAGAACTATGTAGTAATTCATGGTATGGCTCAACCTTTGTATCTCGCCCTTATATAGATTTTGAAGACAAGAGTCAAGCTAAATCGCAATTTGAAAAATTGAAAAGTATTTGGAAAAACCGTGATTTACTGATAGTTGAAGGTGCGACTTCTCGTTCAGGTGTAGGGAATGATTTATTTGATGAGGCCAATTCTATTAAACGAATTATTTGTCCTTCTCATAGTGCATTTTCTAGAGTTCATGAAATTGAACAAGAAATTGAAAAGCATGCAGCTGGTCGCTTGATTTTATGTATGTTAGGTCCTACAGCTAAAGTTTTAGTTTATCATTTAAGTCAAAAAGGTCATCAGGTATTGGATATCGGTCATATTGATTCAGAATATGAGTGGATGAAGATGGGGGCTAAAACTAAGGTTAAATTTTCACATAAACATACAGCAGAGTATAATTTTGATCAAGATATTGAGTTCATTGAGGATGAGGTATATAACAGTCAGATTGTAGCTGATTTGTCTAGATAGAAAATATGAACGGAGAACGTAGTGTAGATGGAAGAATTAATTACTGTTATTGTGCCTGTTTACAATGTAGAAGATTTTATTAATATGTGTTTAGATAGTCTATCTAAACAGACTTATAAACTCTTTGAAGTGCTGATGGTGAATGATGGTTCTACAGATAATTCAGGGACTATTTGTAGAGAGTACGCTGTTCGTGATAGTCGTTTTCATTATCTTGAAAAAGAGAATGGAGGACTTTCAGATGCTCGTAACTTTGGTCTTGAACACTCAAAAGGAGCTTACATTACATTTGTCGATTCTGATGATTGGGTTAGTGATACATATCTTTTTGATCTATATGAAGCACTAACTAGAGAGAACGCTGATATTTCTATAGCAAGCTATGCAAAGTATAATGTGGCAGAAGCGATGTATTATTTTCATATATTTGAAGATGATTACTATGAAAGAGTTTTTACTTCTGAGGAATTGATAAGAGAATTACCAAATTTAGAAAATGCAGAGTTATCTTACTATACCAGTTGGGGAAAACTATTTAGGAAAAACTTATTTGAACATGTTCATTTTCCAAAAGGAAAGTTAATAGAGGACACCAGAACGAATATTAAGTTATTCTTAGAGTCATCAAAAGTAATTTATATTAACAAAGGTTTATATTTCTACCGTGTTAGAGAAGGGTCTATTATACAAAGTGTTACAGAAAATTTACTAGAGGATGTTTTTGATGCTTTAGTTGAACGAATTTGTATTGTGAGTATGAGTGGCTTGTATTCAGATTCATATAGATATTCTATATTATCTCATTTAGAGGGTAGATGTGCTCAAGCGAGAGAGTGTGGTTTAGAGCATTCTGAAATTTACAGAAGATATATAGAAATGATTCATTTAATTAAACGAACTGTATAGGAAGGAGACGAAATGTTAGAAAATAAGAAGGCAGTAGCATTTGCAGGTGATTATGCTTATATTCGACAAATCGAAACAGCTATGAAATCAATCTGTAGACACAATAGTGGCTTGAAAATTTATGTACTAAACAAAGACATTCCTCAAGAATGGTTCAATAGATTACGAATGTATATTCAAGAGATGGGCGGAGACTTGATTGATTGCAAGCTTATTGGGCAACAGTTCCAAATGAATTGGTCAAATAAACTGCCTCATATCAATCATATGACCTTTGCTCGTTATTATATTCCAGATTTTGTAACAGAAGATAAAGTTTTATATTTAGACAGTGATTTATTGGTAACAGATGATTTGGAAGAATTGTTTGAGTTGGATTTAGGTGAAAATTATTTAGCTGCAACTCGTTCTTGTTTTGGTGCTGGAATTGGTTTTAATGCAGGAGTATTGTTAATAAATAATAAAAAATGGCAAGCTGAAAATATTAGGCAAAAGTTAATTGATTTGACAGAAAAAGAGCATGAAAATGTGGGAGAAGGGGATCAATCTATTTTAAATATGTTGTTCTTTGATTCCTATATTGAAATTAATGAAACTTTTAATTACCAAATAGGATTTGATCGAGGAGCAGCAGAACAAGGGCATGCTTGGATTTTGGAAAAATCAATTAATCCACTTCCTAAAATCTTACATTATATTTCTCAAGACAAACCGTGGAATCAATTTTCTGTAGGGCGTCTTCGAGAAAATTGGTGGCATTATTCTTTTATGGAATGGAGTTATATTGTATCCATTTGGAAAGAGAAGGGTGAACTTTATTCTGCACAAATATATAAACCAAAATTAACTTGTATGAATTTAACAAATTCTTGGTGTGTAGAAAAAATGGATTACTTAGTTGAAAGATTACCAGAAGTACATTTTTATATTACTGCCCATACTTTTATGGCAAATGAACTATTGAGATTATCAAAATTTAATAATGTTACTCTTTATCCTAATGATTTTCCTTTGTTAATAGAGAAACGTTTAAAAGAGGTAGATATTTATTTAGACTTGAATCATGATGAGAAATTAATGTATGTCTATGATTTAGTGAAAAAATTTGAAAAGCCGATGCTGACTTTCGATAATACACGTTGTTTGACTATATCTGAAGAATCTTATGTTGGAATTTGTCATCATGATAGTCCTGATGAAATGGTAGAAATGATTAAAAGTTTTATGGAAGAAAAGTCATGAGAAAATCAATTGTGTTAGTTGCAGACAATGCTTATTTAGTCCAGTTAGAGACAACAATTAAATCAATTCTTTGTCATAATACAGAAATTGATTTTTATATTTTAAATAGTGATATAGCGCCAGAATGGTTTAAATTATTAGGAAAGAAAATGGAAGTTGTGAGATCTACGATTCACAATGTACACTTTGATAAAGAACTTTTTGAAGGCTATAAAACAGGCCCTCATATAAATTACACAAGTTATTTTCGTTTTTTTGCAACAGAAGTAGTCGAATCTGATAGAGTGTTGTATTTAGATTCTGATATAATTGTAACAAGGGATTTATCTCCTCTATTTGAGATGGATCTTAAAGGATATTATCTAGGAGCTGTTGATGATATTTATGCTTATGAAGGAAGAACATCTGGATTTAATGCTGGAGTTTTGTTAATGGATGTTGCAAAGTGGAAAGAGAATTTGATTGTTAATAGCCTGTTAGAATTGGCTGCAGAACAAAATCAAATAGTCCATCTAGGTGATCAGAGTATTTTGAACATTTACTTTGAAAATAAATGGTTACGGTTAGAAGAGACATATAATTTTATGGTTGGGGTGGATACTTTTAGTTTAGGTAAAAAATATGAACGTTTGGAAGACCTCCCGCCAGCAATCGTTCATTTTGCTAGTCATGATAAGCCATGGAATACATATAGTATATCGAGACTACGTGAATTATGGTGGGCTTATAGAGATTTAGATTGGACAGAGATTATATCTAGAAAAGTAAATCTAAATTATTATGAACGTACTAACCAGTCTAAGAAGGGTGCTTGTATTCTGACATGGGTTTTAGAAGTAGAAAATTTAGAATATTTAATAAAGTCTTTACCAGATTGGCATTTCCATATTGGAGCGCCAGTATACTGTGCTTCTGAGTTGACCAAACTATCAGTATATAGAAATGTGACACTGTATCAAAGTATCATTCACAATAGAATAGATTGGATGTTAGATGATTCGACTGTATATCTAGATATTAACCATGGAGCTGAGGTGTTCGACGTTTTGTCTAAAGCTAGAGATAGAGGAAGAAAAATCTTTACTTTCGAAAATACTAGGAAATCATGTGACGATAGTATATATGGCGGTATTTTTTCTGTGGACAGGCCTGATGAAATGGTGAAAGCTTTAAAGAGTTTGGAAAATTAGTCTGAAGTCAAGGATCAATTTAGACTATGGTAAGATTCAAGTTGAGCTTAAATAAAGGAGTATTTCGTGAAAAAAATTTATTCATCAATAGCAGTAAAAAAGGGATTGATAACTTTATTTCTGCTGTTTATCTATGTATTGGGAAGCCGACTTACTCTTCCTTTTGTTGATTTGAACAGTAGAGACTTTTTAGGTGGATCAACAGCCTATTTAGCTTTCTCAACCGCACTTCTAGGAGGGAATCTAAAAAGTTTATCCCTGTTTTCTATAGGATTATCACCATGGATGTCATCAATGATTCTATGGCAGTTACTCTCTTTTTCTAAGAAATTAAATATTTCTTCAGGGGCAATAGAAGTTCAAGATAGAAGGAAGATGTATTTAACATTAGTCATTGCTTTGATTCAATCTTTAGCGCTTTCATTGAATTTACCGATACAACATCTTTATTCCTCCTTATTAGTAACCATAATGAATACTCTGTTATTAATAGCTGGCTCCTTCTTTCTCATATGGTTATCAGATTTAAATGCTCAACTTGGAGTAGGTGGTTCTGTAGTTATTTTACTAGCTAGTATTATTTTAAATATTCCACAAGATATTATAAATACATTTCAGCTTGTTCGAATTTCTATGGGTGTAATGTTACTTATTGTATTGAGTAGTATTGTATTAACTTATATGATGGTACTTACGTATAGAGCGCGTTATCGTATACCAGTTCATAAGATTGGTTTACGTAGTCGATTTAAGCGCTATTCTTATTTGGAAATAATGTTAAATCCAGCTGGTGGTATGCCGTTTATGTATGTTATGAGTTTCTTAAGTTTACCTACCTATATCTTTTTACTGTTACAAACCCTCTTTCCTCAGACTTCCGTCTTCTCTGAAATATCTGCTCAGTACGGAGTTGGAAAACCATTATGGATTTATTCATATATTGCTATGATTTTTTTATTTAGTATTGCTTTTGCTTTTGTCAATTTGAGCGGTGATCAGATATCCGATCGGATGAAGAAATCTGGAGAGTATATATATGGAGTTTATCCAGGCGAGGAAACAAGTCGCTTTATTAATCGATTAGTATTGCGCTTTTCGATTATAGGAGGAGTTTTTAATGTTTTGATGGCGGGGGCTCCAATGTTATTTGTTTTATCTGATGAAAAGTTATTGAGGATTGCTATGATTCCAGGTTTATTTATGATGTTTGGTGGTATGATTTTTACAATCAAAGATGAAATGAAGGCTTTGAGACTAAATGAAACCTATAAACCCTTGATTTAGGAGGCTTTTATGTATTATTTTATTCCAGCTTGGTATGGTTCAAACCGTCAATGGCATGCGGATGTGACTCCATGGTATTATTCTCACTTTAAACTTGAATTTGATGATACTTTCAATCAAATCAGGCTTTTTCAAAGACAAGGAATACCATCCCGGCTATTAGTATTAGCCTATCAGCCACATTTGCGTTACTTTTTACATAGACATGGTGTCTTAGAGACAGAAGTCTATTCTATCTTTGATGATCTGCAAGACTTGCATGATATACACACCCAGGTTCTGAATATGAGAGATATAGAGTGGGATAGTGATTGTCAATTTCTATATAGTCCATTTGCAATAGTAGTTCAAAAAAATGGTAAAAAGTATGCCAAGGTAGAACATGGTGTAGAAGGATTTATCAGTGAAATCCAATATTTTGATCTCGATGGACAGATAAGTAAGAATTATATCATGGATGATCGTGGCTTTGTATCGAGTGTCATTTATTTTGATAATGGACAGCCTACCTATCAAGACTATTTGGATCCTAAAGGTATCTGGAGATTTAGAGAGCATTTAAATGAGGGAGGCCGAGTAGAGGTGAATCCAATATTTGGTTACCGTTTTAAACAGCTTCACTACACTGATATGAGTCAGCTAATCTCAGAATATTTTGAGAAATATTTGAAAAAGCAACAGAAAAAACAGGATGTTTTCATCATTCCTTCTCATCCCCATCATGACCAATTTGTCTTAAATTGCTTACCGAGTGATACTGCTAAAATTTTGAGTCTTTTCATTAACCGGAATTCTCAAGCTAGTTTTAAAGACTTAGCTCCATCATTTGATCAGGTAGATGTAGTCTTAGTGGATAGAGAGGATAGTTTACAACTTTTGCAAGAACTATATCCTACATTATCGGATAAATTTTATCATCTCTCTCCTTTTGATACGCGTTTACGATTAGGGCGAAGTCAGACTCGGAAGGAGTCAATTATTTACTATCAATTAGATTTTTCTGAAGGAATTGATAGACAAGCCCTATTTCAGGTTTTATCATTTATTGCTGAAACAAAAAATACAGAAGTTATTTTTGGAGCCTTCTCTGCTAGTCAGAACCAAATGGAAGAGGTGGAATCACTTGTCAGTGAAATCATTCAGGAACAAATCCATACTGATAGTTTAGAAAAAGGAATAGACTACGGTGGGGCAGAAAATCCTTTGGAAGAAAATCAAGAGCAGGAATTACGTTTTCAATTTGTCAATATGAATGATGAGTTGGATCTGATTAAGACGCTAGAATTTGTTCGTTTGATTGTGGATCTTAATAAACAACCTCACCTCTATACCCAAATAGCAGGTATTAGTGCGGGAATTCCTCAGATTAATCAAGTTGAAACCGTTTATGTAGAACATTTGAAAAATGGTTATTTAATTTCAGATGTGACAGAATTTTCCAAAGCGGCACATTACTATACCGATAAACTAAAAGAATGGAATCAAGCTCTAGTATACTCTATTGATAAGATCAAGGAGCATACTGGACAACGATTCTTAGATAAGTTGCATCACTGGCTTGAGGAGGTTACAGATGTCAAAGGATTATAAAATCCTACAGATAGGGATTGATAATTGGGCCCATCATTATGAAATTCCTGAGAATATGGATTGGTATTATTTCTGTCCCAATTCACCGCTAGCTCTTCGTAAAATGATGGAAATGGAAGGGATAACCAGTTTTCAGGCTATCTTAATAGAGGATGGTCAGTATTTATCTGATTTACTACCTTTTATTCATCATATTGAGCCGTATACTCTTTTTTATGACCAAGATTTTCAAACGACAGATTTGGGTATTCTTGATTTACTAAAAAAGCGGTGTGCTCAGGCTGTAGATTTCTCAGTTCCCCAGCAATTAGTCAATGATTTGTCTACCTCTCTCTTTGGTGGAGGTTACGGTGATAAACTATTTCCATCTAGTATCCAAATTCATCCCTCCTTTGAAGGCTCTATTTCTTATCAAGGATTTGAACACGTGACTTTAGAAGGGAATTTTGGAGATGGTTTCCAACAATTAGCTTACTGGTCCTATAATATTATGGTCTATAAAAATTTACCCATTGAACTATGGTTAGAGTACGAAAAACAAGGAAATTGTGAATTTCGGCTAGTGGTTCGCAAGATATGGGATGGTTCAGTGGATGAATTTTTTGAAGAGGAAGTTTATCTAGAAGCTGATTTAGAAAAAGCTATAATTATGGATAGTAAAGAGGCTAATTATTTGATACATATATCGATTGAAGGACGTGGTGAAGGCAAACTTCAATTAGGAAATCTTCATCAGCGCTGGAGTAGAAAACAGTTCGGGAAGTTTGTGTTAGGTGGAAATATCCTACATGATTCTATGCGTGATGAAATAAACTATTTCTTCCATCCAGGTGATTTTAAACCACCTTTGACTGTCTATTTTGCAGGTTTTCGTCCCGCAGAAGGATTTGAGGGATATTGGATGATGAAAAATCTAGGTTGTCCTTTTCTCTTGTTTTCAGATCCTCGTCTACAAGGAGGCGCTTTTTACTTAGGAAGTGATGAATTAGAAAATAAGGTAAAGCAAACAATTCAGTACTACTTGGATTATCTTGGTTTAACAGCTAAAGATTTGATTTTATCAGGCATCTCTATGGGAACTTTTCCATCCCTTTATTATGGAGCTTCCTTCGAACCTCATGCTATCATTGTAGGTAAGCCTCTTGCCAATATTGGAACTATAGCTAGACGTGGGCGATTAGAGGCACCAGGAGTATTTAATACAGGATTTGATGTTCTGAGACATCATACTGGTGGAGTTAGTTCCCAACATATGGAAGATTTGGATCAACGTTTTTGGAATGTTTTTAAAAAGGCTGATTTCACACAGACAACTTTTGGTCTTTCTTATATGAAGGACGAAGATATGGACAGTAAATCTTACGATCAGTTAGTAGAACATCTTTGTTATACCGGGGCTAAGATTTTATCTAGAGGTACGGATGGACGACATAATGATGATACAAATACCAATGTAGCTTGGTTTCTACACTTTTACCGTATGATTTTGAAATCAGATTTTGGAAGAGGGGACAAATGATTATCAATCAAAGAGAAAGTATCACTTGGGGAGAGGTAAAGGGAACATTTATGTATGGTAGTAAGGTGTCCTATCACGAAGATAAACATATTAGTCTATATAATCCCTTAGTTACATCAGGAGAAATCTTAAAAACATGGTTTTCTAGTGCGAACTATCAATCATCTAGAACACAACCAAGTCTCCCTTTGCTGAAAAGAAAACAGGATTATCAATTATGCATGAATGTTGAATGTCATCCTACAAATGGAGTTTATACAAAGATTGCATTTTTTGATAGATATGGGGATGTGATTGAAGAGAAAATTGAAAAAATGAAAGTCTTTGATTTTACCTATCCTGATGATACCTATACCTACCAAGTCTCCCTTCTAAGTGCTGGTTTTGAGTCCTTAGATTTCTATTCTTTTTCTATTAAGGAGACGAATCGTGTTTAAAGGTTTATATCAAGATTTCCAACTTCGGAGAGTCAAAAGGATTTTAAGAAAGATTAATGCCCTTAAAGGAAAGATGGAGTCCCTATCAGACCAAGAATTAGCGGCAAAAACAGTGGAGTTTCGCCAACGTCTTGCTAAAGGAGAGACGGTAGATGATCTTCTAGTGGAAGCTTTTGCTGTTGTTCGTGAAGCGGATAAACGCGTATTGGGCATGTTTCCCTATGATGTCCAAGTAATGGGAGGCATTGTTATCCATCAGGGAAATGTCGCTGAGATGAATACTGGTGAGGGGAAAACCTTGACAGCCACTATGCCTGTTTATCTCAATGCCCTGACAGGTAAAGGTACCATGCTGATTACCACCAATGACTATCTAGCTAAACGCGATGCCGAGGAGATGGGACAAGTGTATCGCTTCTTAGGAATAACAATTGGGATACCTTTTACAGATGATCCAAAAGAGGAATTGACGCCAGAAGAGAAAAAAAGAATTTATGCATCAGATATCATTTATACAACTAATAGCAATTTAGGTTTTGATTATTTAAATGATAATCTGGCCTCAAATGAGGAAGGAAAATTTTTACGTCCCTTTGATTATGTTATTATTGACGAGATTGATGATATCCTATTGGATAGCGCTCAGACACCTCTTATTATTGCGGGATCTCCTCGTGTTCAGTCTAATCACTACGGTATTATTGATACGCTGGTAACGACTTTGGTAGAGGGGGAAGACTATATCTTTAAGGAGGAAAAGGATGAGATCTGGCTCACTACCAAGGGGGCTAAGGCTGCTGAAAGCTTCTTAGGAATAGATCATTTTTATAAGGAAGAACATGCAGTTTTTGCTCGCCATTTAGTGTATGCGATTCGAGCCCATAAACTCTTTACAAAAGACAAAGATTATGTCATTCGTGGGAATGAAATGGTACTGGTAGATAAGGGAACAGGTCGTTTGTTGGAGCAAACTAAACTTCAAGGAGGCCTTCATCAAGCTATTGAAGCCAAGGAACATGTCAAATTATCTCCAGAGACGCGGGCTATGGCCTCGATCACCTATCAGAGTCTTTTTAAAATGTTCAATAAGATATCTGGTATGACAGGGACAGGTAAGGTCGCAGAAAAAGAGTTTATTGAAACATACAATATGTCGGTAGTACGCATTCCAACCAATCGTCCTAGACAACGGATTGACTATCCAGATAATTTATATGTGACTTTACCTGAAAAAGTGTATGCGTCTTTGGAATACATCAAAGAATACCATGCTAAGGGGAATCCCCTACTCGTTTTTGTAGGCTCAGTTGAAATGTCTCAACTCTATTCGTCTCTCTTGCTTCGTGAAGGGATTGCCCATAATGTCTTAAATGCTAATAATGCGGCGCGTGAGGCCCAGATTATCTCCGAGTCAGGTCAGATGGGGGCTGTGACAGTGGCTACCTCTATGGCAGGACGTGGTACGGATATCAAGCTTGGTAAAGGAGTCGCAGAGCTTGGGGGCTTGATTGTTATTGGGACTGAGCGGATGGAAAGTCAGCGGATTGACCTACAAATTCGTGGACGTTCTGGTCGTCAGGGAGATCCTGGTATGAGTAAGTTTTTTGTATCTTTAGAAGATGATGTTATTAAGAAATTTGGGCCATCTTGGGTTCATAAAAAATATAAAGATTATCAGGTTCAAGATATGACTCAACCGGAAGTATTGAAAGGTCGTAAATACAGAAGGCTAGTCGAAAAGGCTCAGCATGCTAGTGATAGTGCTGGACGTTCGGCACGTCGTCAGACTCTAGAATATGCTGAAAGTATGAATATTCAACGGGATATGATTTACAAGGAGCGTAATCGTCTAATAGATGGTTCTCGTGACTTAGAGGATGTTGTAGAGGAAATCATTGCTAGTTACATAGATCAAGTGACTTCTTCAGAATATGAAAGCCGAGAGTTACTCTTCCATTTTCTTGTGACCAATATTAGTTTTCATATTAAAGAGGTTCCAGATCATATAGATGTGACTGACAAGACTGCAGTTCGTAGCTTTATGAAGCAGGTGATTGATAAAGAACTTTCTGAAAAGAAAGAATTGCTTGACCAACATGGCTTATATGAACAGTTTTTACGACTTTCTATGCTCAAGGCTATTGATGACAACTGGGTAGAGCAGGTAGACTATCTACAACAGTTATCTATGGCTATCGGTGGTCAGTCTGCTAGTCAGAAAAATCCAATCGTAGAGTATTATCAAGAAGCTTATGCTGGCTTTGAAGCTATGAAAGAACAAATCCGTGCGGATATGGTGCGTAATCTCCTGATGGGCTTGGTTGAAGTCACTCCTAAGGGTGAGATTATGACTCATTTCCCATAAAAAGAGGAAAATATGACAATTTACAATATAAATTTAGGACTTGGATGGGCTAGTAGCGGTGTTGAATACGCCCAAGCCTATCGTGCTGGTGTTTTTCGGAAATTAAATCTGTCCTCTAAGTTTATCTTTACAGATATGATTTTAGCCGATAATATTCAGCACTTAACAGCTAATATTGGTTTTGATGATGATCAAGTAATCTGGCTTTATAATCATTTTACAGATATCAAGATTGCACCGACTAGCGTGACAGTGGATGATGTCCTGGCTATTTTCGGCGGTGTGGAAAGTCGTAGAGAAAAGAATGGTAAGGTTTTGCGTGTTTTCTTTTCTGACCAAGATAAGTTTGTCACCTGTTATTTGGTGGATGAAAATAAGGACTTGGTTCAACATGCCGAGTATGTTTTTAAAGGAAAACTGATTCGTAAGGATTACTTTTCTTATACGCGTTATTGTAGCGAATACTTTGCTCCCAAGGACAATGTTGCAGTCCTATATCAACGGACCTTCTATAATGAAGACGGAACTCCAGCCTATGATATCTTGATGAATCAAGGGAAGGAAGAAGTTTATCGTTTCAAGGATAAGATTTTATATGGGAAGCAAGCATTTATGCGTGCCTTTATGAAATCCTTGAATTTGAACAAGTCTGATTTGGTCATTCTTGATAGAGAGACAGGCATTGGACAGGTTGTTTTTGAGGAAGCACAGGTAGCGCATTTAGCTGTAGTTGTTCATGCGGAGCATTATAGTGAAAATGCTACAAACGAGGATTACATCCTTTGGAATAACTATTACGACTATCAGTTTACCAATGCGGATAAGGTTGATTTCTTTATCGTATCCACTGATAGACAGAGAGAAGTTCTGCAAGAGCAATTTGCCAAATATACTCAGCATTGTCCAAAGATTGTTACCATTCCTGTAGGAAGTATTGATGCATTAACTGAGTCAAGTCAGGGACGTAAGCCATTTTCATTGATTACCGCTTCACGTCTTGCAAAAGAAAAACATATTGACTGGTTGGTCAAGGCAGTCATTGAGGCTCGTAAAGAAATTCCTGAATTAACCTTTGATATTTATGGTAGTGGTGGAGAAGATTCTCTGCTCAGAGACATTATTGCAAATCATCAGGCTGAGAATTATATCCAGCTCAAGGGGCATGCGGAACTTTCGCAGATTTATAGCCAGTATGAGGTCTATTTGACGGCTTCTACCAGTGAAGGCTTTGGTTTGACCTTGATGGAAGCTATTGGTTCAGGTCTACCACTAATCGGTTTTGATGTGCCTTATGGTAATCAGACCTTTATAGAAGATGGGCAAAATGGTTATTTGATTCCAAGTTCATCTGACCATGTAGAAGACCAAATCAAGCAAGCTTATGCGGCTAAGATTTGTCAATTGTATCAGGAAAATCGTTTGGAAGCTATGCGTGCCCATTCTTACCAGATTGCAGAAGGCTTCTTAACCAAAGAAATTTTAGAAAAGTGGAAGAAAACAGTAGAGGAGGTGCTCCATGATTGAACTTTATGATCGTTATAGTCAGGAAAGTCGAGATTTACATGAAAGTCTAGTAGCTACTGGTCTTTCTCAACTTGGAGTGGTCATCGATGCAGATGGTTTTCTGTCTGATGGTCTGGTTTCTCCTTTTACCTATTATCTAGGTTACGAGGCTGGAAAACCTCTCTATTTTAACCAAGTCCCTGTTCCAGCTTTTTGGGAAATCTCAGGAAATAATCAGTCTGCTCGTATTGAGGATATGACACAGGAGAGGGCTATCATTCATTATGCAGATGGTTTGCAGGCTCGCTTGGTTAAACAGGTAGACTGGAAAGACCTAGAAGGTCGAGTGCGTCAGGTTGACCACTATAATCGCTTCGGAGCTTGCTTTGCTACAACGACCTATAGTGCAGATAGTGGGCCGATTATGACAGTTTACCAAGACGTCAATGGTAAGGAAGTCTTGCTGGAAAACCATGTGACGGGTGATATCTTATTGACTTTGCCTGGTCAGCCCATGCGTTACTTTGCAAATAAGGTTGAATTTATCACCTTCTTTTTACAAGATTTGGAAATAGATACAAGTCAGCTTATCTTTAATACTCTAGCGACTCCTTTCTTGGTTTCCTTCCATCATCCAGATAAGTCTGGCTCAGATGTCTTGGTTTGGCAGGAACCTCTCTATGATGCCATTCCAGGCAATATGCAGTTGATTTTGGAAAATGATGATGTGCGTACTAAGAAGATCATCATTCCCAATAAGGCGACTTATGAGCGCGCTTTAGAATTGACTGACGAGAAATACCATGCTCAGTTTGTGCACTTGGGTTACCATTACCAGTTCAAACGTGATAATTTCCTAAGACGAGATGCCTTAATCTTGACTAATTCAGATCAGATTGAGCAAGTGGAAGCAATCGTAGAAGCCTTACCTGATGTCACTTTCCGTATCGCAGCGGTGACAGAGATGTCTTCTAAGTTATTAGACATGCTTCGCTACCCTAATGTGGTCCTTTACCAGAACGCTAGCCCACAGAAGATTCAGGAGCTGTATCAATTGTCGGATATTTATTTGGATATAAACCATAGCAATGAGTTATTGCAGGCAGTACGTCAGGCTTTTGAGCACAATCTCTTGATTCTGGGATTCAATCAGACGGTGCATAATAGACTCTATATCGCTCCAGACCATCTATTTGAAAGTAGTGAAGTTGCTGCTTTGGTTGAGACCATTAAATTGGCCCTTTCAGATGTTGAACAAATGCGTCAGGCACTTGGCAAACAAGGCCAACATGCAAATTATGTTGACTTGGTGAGATATCAGGAAACCATGCAAACTGTTTTAGGAGGCTAACATGTCAGAGGAAGATTTATTTTACAAAGACGTTGAAGGTCGCATGGAAGAGTTGAAACAAAAACCTATCAAGAAGGAAAAAGAAACCCGAGGGGAAAAGATTAGTAAGACTTTTTCACTCTTACTGGGTTTGATGATTCTGATTGGTTTACTCTTTACTTTGCTGGGAATTTTGAGGTAGGCCTATGATTGAAATACTGATTGTTTTAGCTATTGTCCTATCTCTTGCTTTGATTGTATTGGTAACTATACAACCCCGTCAAAATCAATTATTTTCCATGGATGCCACTAGTAATATTGGTAAACCAAGCTATTGGCAGAGCAACACCTTGGTAAAGGTTCTCACTTTATTAGTGAGTTTGGCCTTATTTGTCCTATTACTAACCTTTATGGTGCTAACTTACAAATAAAAGAAAACTTCAGATATTCACCTTTTGTGATTGGTCTGAAGTTTTCTTTTTTACTGTCCATATTTTTGGTAAAAATCAACTTTTACTTGGATGAAGGTTTTGGCTTCGCGTAGGAGTTGAAGAAGGGTGGCACGGGTTTCAAATTCATCTCTTGTCTTGGGCAGACTGCGATTACGGAAGACTTCCAGATAACGTTCAATTTCATCTAGCAAATCAGAAGCAGGATTGGTCTGGCTCAGTTGACCGGCAATTTTTGAAAAGAGTTGGGCCAAAATCAGACTTTCACTAGCAGCTAGGTGACAGGTGTTGATCTGCTGGGCCATGTTTCTCAGGATACGACTTTGACGCTGTCTCATCTCAAAGTAGTGGATATGGTAGTCGGTCTGGTGAAAGAGGTGGTCAGAGTGATCCAAATAGACCAGTCTGAGGGCTTCTTCCAAAAGGGTGTCTAATTCTTCCACCAGCTGTGCTCGGTTGCGGCCGTCCCCTCTGGATAAGTAGTATTTGAAGCGTTGGAGGATATCTTTTAACTTTTCTTCGACTAGCGTGTGGTAGTGCTGGATTTTCTCTTCTCGTGAAGGCATGTAGAGATTGACAAGCAGGGCAAACCCTGTACCGATAGCAAAGAGAAGGAATTCATTGACTAGAAGGTCTGGAGAGGTTGATTCTTGTACCAAGAGATGGCTGACCAAAACAGTGCTTGGTGTGATGCCAATTTCCCAGCCCATCTTGTAGGCTAGAGGCACGTAGAGGGCAAGATAGAGGCCAAGGCTCCAGATATGAAATCCGCTCAAGTGAAAAGCTAAAACTCCAATAGCCAGAGCTAGAAGCATAGAAAAAAGACGATTGCGGGCCAGTTTTAAGGTACTTCTACGGGTATCAGATAGGCTCAAGAGAGCGATAATTCCAGCCGAAACTGCTGAGGAAAGATTGAGAAAATAAGCAAGAAGACAGGCAAGACAGGTGGCTAAGATGAGCTTGGTCGTACGTTGGCTAATAGACATAAGAATTTCCTAATAAGTTAGAATAAAAGCGGAAAAGACAAGACCTGAGCAGGCTTGTCTTTATGGATTATTTTTTACGGGCTGCTGCATATTCGGCAACGGCAGTAAAGAGGACGTCTGTAGACGAGTTGAGGGCTGTTTCACATGAGTCTTGGATGACCCCGATGACAAATCCAACTCCGACAACTTGCATGGCAATATCGTTAGAAATACCGAAAAGGCTACAAGCAACTGGGATAAGAAGGAGGGAACCTCCCGCAATACCAGAAGCACCACAGGCTGAGATAGCTGCTACTACACTGAGGACAAAGGCTGTGGCAAAGTCAACAGGGATTCCAAGAGTATTTACTGCAGCAAGGGTCAAAATGTTAATGGTAATCGCTGCCCCAGCCATGTTGATAGTAGAACCAAGTGGGATAGAAACAGAGTAGGTATCTGGATCCAGTCCAAGGTCGTGGCAAAGTTTCATGTTGACAGGGATGTTAGCCGCAGAACTACGAGTGAAGAAGGCTGTCACACCGCTGACACGCAAACATTTCCAAACGAGGGGATAAGGGTTTCTCTTCATAAAGAGGAAGGCAATCAATGGATTGACTACTAGGGCTACAAAGAACATAGTTGTCACCAAGAGGGCAAGCAAGATTCCATAGTTAGCTATGCTTCCGATCCCCTTATCAGAGATGGTTTTGAAGACAAGACCAAGGATCCCAAATGGAGCTAGGTTGATGATCCATTCGACAATTTTAGAAGTCACATCAGCCATAGTTTTGAGCAATTCTTTACTATTTTTGCTGGCTTCTCTCATGGCAATCCCGAAAACAACTGCCCATGAGAGGATACCGATGTAGTTGGCTGTGACAAGGGCATTAACTGGATTGTCAACCAGTTTGAGTAAGAGGTTGCTGAGGACCTGTCCAATCCCATCTGGTGGAGCAATATCTGTATTAGCGCTATTTAGGGTAATTTCAACAGGGACGATGAAACTTGCTAGTACAGCGATAAGGGCAGCGGCAAAGGTTCCTACCAAGTAAAGGAAGATAACCGTTTTCATATTGCTATCTTGTCCCTTTTGATGTTGGGATAGGGCGTTAGCAACGAGGGCAAAGACCAGAATCGGTGCGATGGCTTTGAGGCCACCAACAAAGAGATCTCCGAGCAGGCCAATTCCTGAAATGTTAGGAAGTGTCAGTCCTAGAGTTCCTCCAATAAGCATGCCAATCAAGATACGTTTGATCAGGCTTGCCTTATTCCAAGCATGAATGATTTTTTTCATAACAATCTCCTTTGTTGTGTAATGTTTATGATTATAGTATAAATATGAACTAAAATCAAGAATTTTCTGTCTATTTTTGAAATTATTTTTGAATATTTATGGAGAATGACACTTTATGAAAGTATGGTATAATAAATGAAAGGAGTTTTCTATGCAAGAATTTATTCAAACCTATCTCAATAAGCTTGATATTACAGCGATTATCGAGAATATCTTAACCAAGATACTTTCTCTTTTATTCTTATTTTTACTCTTTTATATAGCTAAGAAATTGCTCCATACCATGGTGCAGAGAATTGTTAAACCTTCTCTAAAAATGTCTCGTCATGATGTCGGGCGTCAGAAAACCATCTCACGCCTGTTAGAAAATGTGTTTAATTATACCCTTTATTTCTTTTTGCTCTACTGCATTTTGTCGATTTTAGGTTTGCCTGTTTCTAGTTTGCTTGCTGGAGCTGGAATCGCTGGGGTGGCTATTGGGATGGGAGCCCAAGGTTTTCTGTCTGATGTCATCAATGGCTTTTTCATCCTCTTTGAACGTCAACTGGATGTGGGAGATGAGGTCGTTCTGACAAATGGTCCTATTACTGTATCGGGCAAGGTCGTCAGCGTCGGCATTCGAACAACGCAACTCAGAGGAGAAGACCAGGTTCTACACTTCGTTCCAAATCGCAATATCACCGTCGTCAGCAATTTCTCTCGGACAGACCAGGCCTGAAATTTTAGCAGATTTATGGTACAATAGAAAGAGTTTAATAAAGGAGAAAAGATGGTTTTAGAAAAGCAGTTGGGCAATGGTTGTACCTGGATAGACCTTGATGTGGATAAGATTAAAAATATGGAAGATCTTTCTGACATCTATGGATTGGACAAGGAAACCATTGAGTATGCTCTGGATAGAAATGAACGAGCTCATATGGATTATAACCGTGAAACGGAGACGGTAACCTTTATTTATAATGTTCTTGATTTAGAAAAAGACAAAGAATATTATGAAGCGATTCCGATGACCTTTATCGTCGAAAGACAACGAATGATTACCATCAGCAACCATAAGAATGCTTATGTCATTGATCAGATGTCAGCTTATCTGGATAGCCATGAGTCGCTTTCTATTTACAAGTTTCTCTTTGCTGGTTTAGAGATTATCAGTAACGCTTATTATCCTGTCATTGAAGAGATGGATAAAAGTAAGGACGAAATTAGTGCCTTGCTACGTCAAACTACAACAAAGAAAAATCTCTTCGCCCTCTCTGACTTGGAGACTGGTATGGTTTACTTGACAGCAGCAGCAAAACAAAATCGACTCCTCTTGGAACATATCCAGGGCCATGCTCTTTATCGGAGATTTAATGATGTCGAACGAGAGCAGTTTGATGATGCCATGATTGAAGCCCATCAGTTGGTGTCTATGACAGACTTGATTTCTCAAGTCTTGCAACAACTCTCAGCTTCTTACAACAACATCCTAAACAATAACTTGAATGATAGTTTGTCAATTTTGACTATTATCTCCGTCTTACTAGCAGTACTTGCGGTTATTACAGGTTTCTTCGGAATGAATGTTCCTCTACCATTTACAGAAGAGCCAAATGCTTGGATTTATATCTTAATGACTAGCTTGATTTTATGGGTGGCCTTATCTCAATGGCTGAAGAAAATTACTAGAAAATAAAAGAAAAGGAGCCAAAATGGTGATTGAAAACTACATGCCAGACTTTGCTGTAGAAGCAGTTTATGATTTGACAGTCCAAAGCCTGCAGGCGCAGGGAATCAAGGCTGTTTTGGTCGATTTGGACAATACCCTCATTGCTTGGAACAACCCTGACGGGACGCCAGAGATGAAGCAATGGCTACATGATCTTCAGGATGCGGGCATTGCTATTATCGTAGTCTCAAATAATACCAAAAAACGAGTTCAACGCGCAGTTGAGAAATTTGGGATTGATTACGTTTATTGGGCCTTGAAGCCCTTCACATTTGGGATTGACCGTGCCATGAAGGAATTCCACTATGAGAAAAGTGAAGTGGTCATGGTAGGCGACCAGCTCATGACAGATATTCGAGCAGCCCACCGTGCTGGCATTCGCTCGATTTTAGTCAAACCCTTGGTCCAACATGACTCGATCAAAACGCAGATTAACCGAGCTCGTGAGCGCCGTGTCATGCGAAAAATCACTGAAAAGTACGGACCGATTACATATAAAAAAGGAATTTAACTATGGAAGAAATTCTCTGTATTGGTTGTGGAGCAACCATTCAGACGACAGACAAGGCTGGTCTTGGTTTTACCCCCCAGTCAGCACTTGAAAAAGGTTTGGAGACTGGCGAAGTCTATTGCCAACGCTGTTTCCGTCTCCGCCACTATAATGAGATTACGGATGTCCAGTTGACAGACGATGATTTCCTCAAGCTCTTACACGAGGTGGGAGACAGTGATGCCTTAGTGGTCAATGTCATTGATATCTTTGATTTTAATGGCTCTGTCATCCCAGGCTTGCCACGTTTTGTATCGGGCAACGATGTCCTCTTGGTTGGAAATAAAAAAGATATCTTGCCCAAGTCTGTTAAACCAGGAAAGATTAGCCAGTGGCTGATGGAACGTGCCCACGAAGAAGGGCTTCGTCCTGTGGATGTCGTACTAACTTCAGCCCAAAACAAACATGCTATTAAGGAAGTCATTGACAAGATTGAACACTACCGTAAGGGCCGCGATGTCTATGTGGTCGGTGTGACCAACGTTGGAAAATCAACTCTCATCAATGCCATTATCCAAGAAATCACGGGTGACCAGAATGTCATTACGACTTCGCGTTTCCCAGGGACAACCTTGGATAAGATTGAGATTCCGCTTGATGATGGTTCTTATATCTACGATACGCCGGGCATCATCCACCGCCACCAGATGGCTCATTACTTAACGGCTAAAAACCTCAAGTATGTCAGCCCCAAAAAGGAAATCAAGCCTAAAACCTATCAGCTTAATCCTGAACAAACCCTGTTTCTAGGTGGCCTGGGACGATTTGACTTCATTGCAGGAGAAAAACAAGGATTTACTGCTTTCTTTGACAATGAACTCAAACTCCACCGTACCAAGCTAGAAGGCGCTAGTGCATTTTACGACAAGCACGTCGGAACCCTTTTAACCCCACCAAATAGCAAGGAAAAGGAAGATTTTCCAAAATTAGTTCAACATGTATTTAACATCAAGGACAAGACAGACCTAGTCATCTCAGGCCTAGGCTGGATCCGCGTAACAGGCACCGCCAAAGTCGCCGTATGGGCACCAGAAGGCGTCGCAGTTGTCACACGAAAAGCAATTATTTAAACACAGAAAGGAAAAGGGTTTTCTGAATTCGGGCGAGCAAGGCGAGCCCCATAGAGAATACTTTTCGCCGTGGTGTTAGTTGGTACAAGTGATTGTACCAACTGCGGAAAATTTGAGACCTTAGTCTCAAATTTTAGTCATGAAAGTCCAAAGGACTTTGCTGACGTCCGCCACCACTTTAGAAAAGTATAAAAAGAAACTCTTTTAAAGAAATTATGTCATTAACCTCAAAACAACGTGCCTTCCTCAACAGTCAGGCACACACCCTCAAACCCATCATCCAAATCGGGAAAAATGGACTGAACGACCAAATCAAAACCAGCGTTCGTCAAGCTCTTGATGCCCGCGAATTGATTAAAGTAACGCTCTTGCAAAATACAGATGAAAATATCCACGAAGTAGCTGAAATCTTGGAAGAAGAAATCGGTGTGGATACAGTCCAAAAAATCGGACGAATCTTGATTTTGTTTAAACAATCTAGCAAGAAAGAGAATCGCAAGATTTCTAAAAAAGTCAAAGAAATCTAAAAAAACTACTCCAAACAACTGTTTTTACAGAGAAATAAAGGAGACTAGCCTATGGCAATCGAATTATTGACTCCCTTTACCAAGGTAGAGTTGGAGCCAGAAATCAAGGAGAAAAAACGCAAACAAGTCGGGATTCTAGGGGGGAATTTTAACCCTGTTCACAATGCCCATCTGATCGTTGCGGACCAAGTACGGCAACAGTTGGGACTGGAACAGGTTCTGCTCATGCCTGAATACCAACCTCCTCACGTAGATAAAAAAGAAACCATCCCTGAACACCATCGTCTCAAGATGCTTGAATTGGCGATTAAGGGGATTGAAGGGCTAGCCATTGAAACAATCGAGTTAGAGCGCAAGGGCATTTCTTACACCTACGACACCATGAAAATCTTGACAGAGCAACATCCAGATACGGATTATTACTTTATCATCGGTGCCGATATGGTGGACTATCTGCCTAAGTGGTACCGAATTGATGAGTTGGTTGATATGGTTCAGTTTGTGGGGGTTCAACGCCCACGCTACAAGGCTGGAACTTCCTATCCCGTTATCTGGGTGGATGTGCCTCTCATGGATATCTCATCCAGCATGGTGCGTGATTTTATTGCCCAAGGTCGGAAACCCAACTTTCTCCTGCCTCAGCCTGTGCTAGACTACATCGAGAAGGAGGGACTCTACTGATGGCCTATCAAGACTATATCAACTGCTCCCGTGAGGCTTTGTTGGAAAAAATGGCAGAGCTTCTACCTGAAAAACGTTTAACCCACTGCTTGGGTGTGGAGCGTGCAGCCATAGAACTAGCAGAGAGATTTGGAGTAGATGGTGAGAAGGCAGGTCTAGCAGGCCTTCTTCATGACTATGCTAAAAAGCTGTCAGATCAGGAATTTCTGAATTTGATTGACCGTTATCAACTGGATCCTGACCTCAAAAACTGGGGCAATAATGTCTGGCATGGTATGGTTGGCATCTACAAGATTCAAGAAGACTTGGATTTGCATGATCCGGAAATCCTGCGAGCTATTGAAATCCATACAGTCGGTGCTGACCAGATGACATACCTAGATAAAGTCATCTACGTCGCAGACTATATCGAGCATAATCGAGCCTTTCCTGGAGTGGATGTAGCGCGTGAGATTGCAAGTTTATCGCTTGATAAGGCGGTGGCCTACGAAACAGCTCGTACTGTGGAGCATCTAGCTCATCAGGGATTCCCGATCTATCCCCAAACCCTTGAAACCTATAACGCCTTTGTGCACTATTTGAAAGAGGAATAAATGAACGAAAAAGAATTACTAGAACTAGTCGTGAAAGCGGCTGATGAGAAACGTGCGGAGGATATCCTCGCACTTGACGTACAAGATTTGACTAGCGTGACGGACTACTTTGTTATTACTAGCTCAATGAATAGTCGTCAGTTGGACGCTATTGCTGATAATATTCGTGAAAAAGTAGCCCAATCGGGCTTTAAAGGTAGCCATGTTGAAGGCGATGCAGCTGGAGGCTGGGTCTTACTGGACCTCGGTGCTGTTGTAGTGCATATCTTCTCAGAAGAAATGCGTGCCCACTATAACCTAGAAAAACTATGGCATGAGGCGGATTCTGTAGATTTATCTGAAACTTTATAGTCTTTTCCTTTATCTTTTATTACGGCGTTAACTCGTTTTGCCTAACTCCAGTTATGCCTGCAACTCGTTGCCTAGTACTAAAAGCAAACGAAAAGACTATAGTGTACAATTGAACTCAGTTGTAGTCAACTGGGTTTCTTTGCTTATTTTAGAAAAAAAGATAGAAAGGTATAGGGCGAGTGGTGTTTGCCATGGAGGCTCTTGGTATCATGATTATGGCAACTTATGAAACCTTTGCGGCGGTCTATGATGCGGTCATGGACGATAGTTTATATGACAAATGGACGGATTTTTCGCTGCGTCATTTGCCTAAGACCAAGGAGAGAAAGAAACTCTTGGAACTGGCTTGTGGGACAGGTATCCAGTCTGTGCGCTTCTCTCAGGCTGGTTTTGATGTGACTGGACTGGACTTGAGTGCAGATATGTTGAAGATTGCCGAAAAGAGAGCGACTTCAGCCAAGCAAAAGATTGAATTTATTGAAGGCAATATGCTGGATTTGTCCAAGTCAGGTCAATATGATTTTGTCACGTGTTATTCGGACTCTATCTGCTATATGCAGGATGAGGTGGAAGTAGGGGACGTCTTTAAGGAAGTCTATAATGCTCTCAACGAAGATGGCATCTTCATCTTTGATGTGCACTCGACCTACCAGACAGATGAAGTATTCCCTGGCTATTCCTACCATGAAAATGCGGAAGATTTTTCCATGCTCTGGGATACCTACGAGGACGCGGCACCTCACTCCATCGTACATGAGCTGACTTTCTTTGTCAAGGAGGCTGACGGTTCCTTTAGTCGTCACGATGAAGTACATGAAGAGCGGACCTATGAAGTCTTGACCTATGATATTTTGCTGGAACAGGCTGGATTCAAGTCCTTCAAACTCTATGCGGACTTTGAGGACAAGGAGCCAACAGAAACTAGCACCCGTTGGTTTTTTGTCGCGCAGAAGTAGGAGATTACCATGATAAAAGGACAAGTTTGGCTATTAGTATTTATCTTATTTTATTTTGGCTTTTACTGCATAAAATTTAGAGATAATATTAGACTTAAACCGTTAGTAGATATTAAAACTGAGTTTCAGAGTGATCTTGATTTATTTTATGAACATATATCTTTTAAAAACTGGAAAAAAGCAATTGTGTCAATCCTCTTGATTATAATAGGGATTATTATCTTAGTATTTTTATCAATATTAGGTCTGTTTCTACTAATTTTAAAAATATCTTTATTATTTTTGAAGAAGATTGTAATTTATGAAGCTGACAATAAATTTGAAATATTTAAATATGTGTTACTCCCTATGATATTAGCGTATTTGTTTGGTGAATATGCCAAGACTGTTGAGATAAGCAATACATCTTTAAATATAATAATTATTTTTGGAGATAAAATTATACAATTGTTTGGTGAATATTCAATTATTCCATTGACTTTGTTGATTTCTGCAACTGTATGTTATACATTCAAATTTTTAGTAAAAAATGATACAGATTTTATTAAGGAATTGTTTGAATATTTTTGGAACTGGATTAAAGTTCTTATAGTTACTTTGCTATTTATTTTAATTATTGGATCTTACTTACTCCTTTTAGATGAAGTAAAAAATAGTATCTCTAGTAAGGATCCATATACGATTATACCGATATTTATTGCTAGTTGTATTGTTACATCCAAGATAATTGTTAGATTAATAGTTGTTAAAAGTAATAATGTGCCAATGAAGGCTAAACGACATCCCTTTAGAATAAAAAGGAAATATAGACGTAGGAGATTAGCATGACCATCACGGGTATTATTGCGGAGTTTAATCCTTTTCATAATGGGCATAAATACCTGCTGGATCAGGCAGAGGGATTGAAAATCGTGACTATGTCAGGGAATTTCATGCAGCGTGGAGAGCCTGCTATCGTAGACAAGTGGACTCGGGCCCAGATGGCGCTGGAAAATGGAGCGGATCTGGTAGTGGAATTGCCCTTTTTAGTCAGTGTTCAGGCGGCAGATTTCTTTGGCCAAGGAGCTGTGGATATCTTGGCGCGGTTGGGGATTGATACCCTAGCTTTTGGGACGGAGGAAGTTCTGGATTATCAGAAAATCGCTGACTTATACACAGAAAAAGGTGCTGAGATGGAGAAATTTGTGGAAAATCTTCCTGATTCCCTCTCTTATCCCCAGAAGACACAGGCCATGTGGAAGGAATTTGCAGGTCTTGATTTTTCAGGCAATACACCCAATCATGTCCTTGCTCTGGCTTATGCCAAGGCAGTTGCGGGACGAAACATCAAGTTGCATCCGATTCAGCGTCAGGGGGCGGGTTACCATTCTGTGGATAAAGATGTGGAATTGGCTTCGGCGACAGCTCTTCGTCAACACCAGAATGATCAAGATTTCTTAGAACGCTTTATGCCTTCTGTTGGCCTCTTTGAGCAGGCGAGTAAGGTGAGCTGGGATGACTATTTTCCTTTGCTACGCTATCAAATCTTGTCCAATCCCGACCTAACCACCATCTATCAGGTCAATCAAGAAATGGCTGTGCGCATCAAGGGTGCCATCAAGACAACCCGGTCTGTGGACGAATTGGTCGAGGCGGTTGCCACCAAACGCTATACCAAGGCGCGTGTCAGACGCCTCTTGACCTATATCTTGGTTCAGGCTAGAGAAAGCGACTTGCCAGAAGGGATTCATGTTCTTGGCTTTACCGAAAAAGGCAGGCAACATCTCAAGTCTCTGAAAGGGCAGGTCAATTTAGTCAGCCGAATTGGCAAAGAACCATGGGATACCATGACCCAAAAGGCAGACCAGATTTACCAACTAGGAAATCCGAGTATAGTAGAGCAGAATTTTGGCAGAGTGCCGATTAGAATAGAAAAGAACTAAGTCTACTGAAAGGTGGACTTTTTGAGAATTTTTACGAATAAATAGATAGAAAAGAAAATCTTGTACAAGTTCCTGACAATTTCTTTCTTTTCGTGTATAATAGTGGAAAAGAGGTAAAACGAGGTATGGTTATGGAAGCAGTTCTTTACTCAACATTCCGAAATCATTTAAAAGACTACATGAAGAAGGTAAACGATGAATTTGAACCTTTGACGGTGGTCAATAAAAATCCAGACGAGGACATTGTAGTCCTTTCCAAGAGCGAGTGGGATAGTATTCAAGAAACTCTGAGAATCGCTCAAAATAAGGAGTTATCAGACAAGGTTTTGCGAGGAATGGCTCAAGTCCGTGCTGGAAGCACTCAAGTCCATGTTATTGAGGAGTGAGGAATGCTGCTCAAGTTTACAGAAGATGCCTGGGCAGATTATTGCTACTGGCAAACTCAGGACAAGAAAACGTTGAAAAGAATCAATAAACTAATCAAGGATATTCAACGTGATCCCTTTACAGGAATAGGTAAGCCAGAACCACTCAAGTATGACTACCAAGGAGCCTGGTCACGTCGTATCGACGCAGAAAATCGCTTGATTTATATGATGGATGGAGATAGCGTGGCTTTCTTGTCCTTTAAAGATCATTACTAAGTCTACTGAAAGGTGGGCTTTTTTAAATTTTTACTGACGTTACGGATTCTCAGTAATAAAGATTATCCAAATAAATTCAGGGAGTTAAACTCCAAATTCACGCTAAATTCCCTAAAACATATTCTATTTTAGGTTTGTGAAAATCACTTTTTTATGGTAGAATGTAAAAGAATGTATGTCATTCGGAATAACAATAAAATGAGGTAAAAACATGGAAATCATGTCGCTTGCGATTGCTGTTTTTGCCGTCATCATTGGTTTAGTCATTGGATATGTCAGCATCTCAGCTAAGATGAAATCATCTCAGGAAGCTGCAGAGTTGATGCTTTTAAATGCTGAACAAGAAGCAACTAATTTACGTGGACAAGCTGAGCGTGAAGCAGATTTACTTGTTAATGAAGCTAAACGTGAAAGCAAGTCTCTTAAAAAAGAAGCACTATTGGAGGCCAAAGAAGAAGCCAGAAAATACCGTGAAGAAGTGGACGCTGAATTCAAATCAGAACGTCAAGAACTCAAACAAATCGAAAGTCGTCTGACAGAGAGAGCTACTAGCCTCGACCGTAAGGACGACAATTTGACGAGTAAAGAACAAACACTTGAACAAAAAGAACAAAGTATTTCTGATAGAGCGAAAAACCTTGATGCGCGTGAAGAGCAATTAGAGGAAGTCGAAAGACAAAAAGAAGCAGAGCTAGAGCGTATTGGTGCCCTGTCTCAGGCAGAAGCACGAGATATTATCTTGGCACAGACAGAGGAAAACTTGACCAAGGAGATTGCTAGCCGTATTCGCGAAGCTGAGCAAGAGGTCAAGGAACGTTCTGACAAAATGGCCAAGGACATCCTAGTTCAAGCTATGCAACGTATCGCTGGTGAATATGTAGCAGAGTCAACAAACTCAACAGTTCATCTGCCAGACGATACTATGAAGGGACGCATTATTGGTCGTGAAGGTCGTAACATTCGTACCTTTGAAAGTTTGACAGGGGTCGATGTGATTATCGACGATACGCCAGAAGTGGTGACCTTGTCAGGTTTTGACCCGATTCGTCGTGAGATTGCCCGTATGACTATGGAAATGTTGCTCAAAGATGGTCGTATCCACCCAGCTCGTATCGAAGAGTTGGTTGAGAAAAACCGTCAAGAGATTGACAATAAGATCCGTGAATACGGTGAGGCTGCTGCCTATGAGATTGGTGCACCAAACCTTCATCCAGATTTGATGAAGATTATGGGACGTTTGCAATTCCGTACTTCATATGGACAAAATGTCTTGCGTCATTCGATTGAGGTTGCTAAGTTAGCTGGTATTATGGCGAGCGAACTGGGTGAAAATGCGGCACTTGCCCGTCGTGCTGGATTCCTTCACGATATCGGAAAAGCTATTGACCGTGAGGTTGAAGGTAGCCATGTGGAAATCGGTATGGAATTGGCCCGTAAGTACAAGGAACATCCAGTTGTGGTCAATACGATTGCTAGCCACCACGGTGATGTTGAAGCTGAGAGCGTCATTGCAGTTATCGTCGCTGCAGCAGATGCCTTGAGCGCGGCTCGTCCAGGTGCTCGTAGTGAGTCTCTTGAAAGCTACATCAAACGTCTTCATGATTTGGAAGAAATTGCTAACGGTTTTGAAGGAGTGCAAACTAGCTTTGCCCTTCAAGCAGGACGTGAAATCCGCATCATGGTCAATCCAGGACAAATCAAGGACGACAAAGTCACAATCTTGGCTCACAAAGTTCGTGAGAAAATTGAAAACAATCTCGATTACCCAGGAAATATCAAGGTAACCGTGATTCGCGAGCTTCGTGCAGTAGATTATGCTAAATAAATAAGAAAGAGCAGTTGAAAAATTACTGCTTTTTTGTTACACTAGATAGAAAGACTGTAGAAGGATAGTTTGCACAAAATGCTACTATCTGAAGGAAAATCTTATTTTATTTTTACAGACTGACTAAAAGGAGACACAATGGCAGACCGAGGCTTACTAATCGTTTTTTCTGGTCCTTCAGGGGTTGGAAAAGGAACGGTTAGAAGAGAGATTTTTGAGAGTTCTGAAAACCAATTTCAATACTCTGTATCGATGACGACACGCGCACAACGTCCTGGAGAAGTGGACGGTGTTGACTATTTCTTCCGTACTCGTGAAGAGTTTGAAGAGCTGATTCGTCAAGGACAGATGTTGGAATACGCAGAATATGTCGGCAACTACTATGGAACTCCTCTGACCTATGTCAATGAAACCTTGGACAAGGGAATCGATGTTTTCCTTGAAATTGAGGTTCAGGGTGCTCTTCAGGTCAAGAAAAAGGTTCCAGATGCTGTCTTTATCTTCCTGACACCACCAGATTTGGATGAATTACAAGATCGTTTGGTAGGACGTGGAACAGACAGTGCAGAAGTAATTGCTCAGCGAATCGAAAAAGCCAAGGAAGAAATTGCCCTCATGCGTGAGTATGATTATGCGATTGTCAACGATCAGGTGCCCCTAGCTGCTGAGCGTGTCAAACGTGTGATCGAAGCAGAACACTTCCGTGTGGATCGTGTCATTGGTCACTATCAGGAGATGTTACCAAAATCTCCAACTACTCGATAAAATTTAGAAAATAGGTACAAGCAAATGATGTTAAAACCCTCTATTGATACCTTGCTCGACAAGGTTCCATCAAAATATTCACTCGTAATCTTGGAAGCAAAACGTGCCCACGAATTGGAAGCAGGTGCGCCAGCAACTCAAGGTTTCAAGTCTGAAAAATCAACTCTTCGCGCTTTAGAAGAAATCGAATCAGGAAACGTTACCATTCACCCAGACCCAGAAGGAAAACGTGAAGCAGTGCGTCGCCGTATCGAAGAAGAAAAACGTCGTAAAGAAGAAGAAGAAAAGAAAATCAAAGAGCAAATCGCTAAAGAAAAAGAAGATGGTGAAAAAATTTAAGGTTGGGGGGACTCAATCTTATTTTTTCTATTGCAAGAATGTACTGACAAGGAGGAGGTGAGAAGATGGCTATAGCTAAGATTATTGTGGATGTGCCTTTGATGCAGACGGACCAACCCTATAGTTATAGGATTCCGGAGGAATTTGAGGGAATGCTAGAAGTTGGGATGCGGGTTCATGTGCCTTTTGGTAAGGGCAATCGCCTGATTCAAGGGATTGTTCTTGGTTTGGAGTCCCAACCAGATGAAGAAGAGGTTAATCAAGATTTAAAAGATATTGCGGAGGTGCTGGATTTTTCTCCTGTTCTCACGCAAGAACAACTCTGGCTGGCTGAGGAGTTACGCAAATCTGTCTTCTCCTACAAAATCTCTATCCTCAAGGCTATGTTACCAGGATTTCTGAACTCCAGCTATGACAAGATTCTCTATCCTCTGGCAGGTCTGAGTCAGGAAGACCGAGAGCGCTTGTTTGGTTCAGAGGATTCGCTTGCTTTTTCTTCTCTAGATTTAAGTAAGCAAGCTGAAATGATGCGTTTGACTAGAAAAGGCCTGCTTGGTCTAGAATATCAGGCGATTGATCAAAAGAAGGTCAAGACCCAGTCTTGGTATGAGGTAGATCTTGCTCAATTAGAAAATGTAGAGATTTCTGCACGTGCCAAGAAAAAGTTAGAACTGAGAGACTATCTGCTGTCTCATCCTGAGAGTGCTTCTTTGGCTAGTTTGTTAGAGTTCTATTCGCGAGAGCAAGTCAACTTCTTTGTGGAACAAGGTGCTGTGACCATAGTTCAAAAGGAAGTTCAACGCTCAGCTGCTTATTTTGAAGGAATTGAGGCAAGTCAGCCTTTGGAGTTGAATCCAGAGCAAAGACAGGCGCGTGATGCAGTTGTGAGTGCTATTGGTAGTCATCAGCCCCCCTTCCTCCTTCAAGGGATTACGGGAAGTGGGAAGACGGAGGTTTACTTGCAGATTATCCAAGGGGCTTTGGACAAGGGCAAGACAGCTATTTTGCTGGTACCTGAGATTTCCCTGACTCCTCAGATGACGGAGCGTTTTATAGCACGTTTTGGGGACAAGGTGGCCATTCTTCATTCAGGCCTATCCAATGGTGAAAAGTATGATGAATGGCGCAAGGTGGAACGCGGCGATGCCCAAGTTGTGGTTGGCGCCAGATCTGCCATCTTTGCTCCACTGAAAAATCTAGGTGTCATGATTATCGATGAAGAGCATGAAGCGACTTATAAGCAAGACAGTAATCCCCGCTACCATGCTAGAGATGTGGCTCTTTTACGTGCCCAGTACAATCAAGCTGCCCTGGTACTTGGTTCAGCAACTCCTAGTCTGGAAAGCCGTGCGCGAGCTGGAAAAGGTGTTTATCAACACTTACGTCTGACCCAACGTGCCAATCCTTTGGCTAGGATCCCTGAGGTTCAAGTAATTGACTTTCGAGACTATATCGGACAAAATGAGACGTCAAACTTTACGCCACCTTTGCTAGAAGCCATCCAAGACCGTCTGGCTAAAAAAGAGCAGGTGGTTCTCATGCTCAATCGTCGTGGTTATTCTAGCTTTGTTATGTGTCGGGAGTGTGGGACGGTGGATACTTGTCCCAACTGTGACATTTCCCTCACTCTGCACATGGATACTAAGACCATGAACTGCCATTATTGTGGTTTTTCTAAGGACATTCCTCAGGTCTGTCCTAACTGTAAGAGCCGCAGCATTCGTTACTATGGGACAGGAACTCAGAAGGCTTATGACGAGCTGGCAGAACTCTTTCCGCAAGCACGTATTCTGCGCATGGATGTGGATACGACTCGTAAGAAAGGCAGTCATCAAGCTCTGCTTGACCAGTTTGGGCGAGGAGAAGCGGATATCTTGCTAGGAACTCAGATGATTGCCAAAGGTTTGGATTTTCCAAATGTGACCCTAGTCGGAGTTCTAAATGCGGATACAGCCTTGAATCTGCCTGATTTCCGTTCTTCTGAGAGAACCTTCCAACTTTTGACTCAGGTGGCAGGTCGGGCAGGACGGGCTGAAAAAGCAGGGCAGGTCTTGATTCAGTCTTACAATCCTCAGCACTATGCTATTCGATTTGCCAAGGATCAGGACTACGAAGGCTTTTATGCCTATGAAATGGGTATTAGACGACAACTAGGCTATCCACCTTATTATTTCACCATTGGCATTACCCTTTCTCACAAGAAAGAAGAAGAGGTGGTCAAACGTGCCTATGAAGTTATGAACATTTTGCGCTCAGGCCTGTCTGAAACCAGTAACATCCTTGGGCCGACGCCAAAACCTATTGCTCGTACCCACAACCTCTATCATTACCAGATTTTAATTAAATACCGTTTAGAAGATGAGCTGGGGCCGACTCTAAATCAGGTTCTGGCCTTGACTCAAGAAAGGGAAAATAGTGAGCTCCGTCTCAGTATTGACCATGAGCCACAGCAATTTTTATAAGAAGGAGAAGATATGACAAAACTAATCTTTATGGGGACACCCGACTTTTCAGCAACAGTCTTAAAAGGACTTTTGACAGATGACCGTTACGAAATTCTAGCCGTTGTGACCCAGCCAGACCGTGCTGTCGGCCGTAAAAAAGTGATCCAAGAAACCCCAGTCAAGCAGGCTGCCAAAGAAGCAGGACTCCCTATTTACCAACCGGAAAAATTATCTGGAAGTCCAGAGATGGAAGAACTTATGAATTTAGGAGCGGATGGAATTGTGACTGCTGCTTTTGGGCAGTTTCTTCCAAGTAAACTCCTTGATAGCATGGATTTTGCGGTCAATGTTCACGCCTCCCTTCTTCCAAAACATCGTGGTGGAGCGCCTATCCATTATGCCTTGATTCAAGGGGATGAGGAAGCTGGTGTGACCATTATGGAAATGGTCAAGGAAATGGATGCAGGGGATATGATTTCTCGTCGTAGCATTCCGATCACAGATGAGGACAATGTTGGTACCTTGTTTGAAAAATTAGCTCTCGTTGGTCGCGATTTGCTTTTGGACACTCTACCGACTTATATTGCTGGTGATATCAAACCTGAACCGCAGGATCCAAGTCAGGTTACTTTCTCGCCAAATATCAAACCAGAAGAAGAAAAGTTGGATTGGACTAAAAGCAATCGTCAACTCTTTAACCAAATCCGTGGAATGAACCCGTGGCCTGTTGCCCATACTTTCCTTAAGGGCGACCGCTTTAAGATTTATGAAGCTCTACCAGTAGAAGGTCAGGGTAATCCAGGTGAGATACTTTCTATTGGCAAGAAAGAATTGATTGTCGCAACGGCAGAAGGGGCTCTATCCCTCAAACAAGTGCAGCCAGCTGGTAAACCTAAGATGGACATTGCTTCCTTCCTCAACGGAGTTGGACGTACATTGACTGTAGGAGAACGATTTGGTGACTAAAGTAGAAACGGCTAGAAGTTTAGCCCTAGCAGTGCTAGAGGATGTTTTTGTGAACCAAGCATACTCAAATATCGCCTTAAATAAGCATCTCAAGGGAAGTCAACTTTCTGTAGCAGACAAGGGCTTGGTGACCGAGCTGGTCTATGGAACGGTAGCCCGTAAACTGACTCTGGAATGGTACCTATCCCACTTTATCGAAGACAGAGACCAGTTAGACAGTTGGCTTTATGTCCTTCTTCTCATGAGTGCCTACCAGCTCCGCTATTTGAACAAGATTCCAGATCATGCTGTAGTCAATGAAGCAGTAGAATTAGCCAAAGTCCGTAAAAAAGGCAGTGAAAAATTAGTCAACGCCATCCTTCGTCGTATTCTGCGTGAAGGCTGGCCAGATATTGCCAGCATCAAACGAAAAAACAAGCGTGATTCCATTGCCTATTCTCTCCCAGTTTGGCTCGTGTCTAAACTTAAGGAAGAATACGGTGAAGAGCGAGCGCAAGCTATTTTTGAAAGTCTTTTGGTGCGCAACAAGGCCAGTATTCGTGTGACTGATTTAAGCCGAAAAGAGGAAATTCAAGCCTTGTTAGAGGCCAGTGATTCATCCTTGTCTCCTTCTGGTCTGGTCAAGGAGCAAGGGCACTTTGCAGGTCATGATTTGTTTGCGGAGGGAGCCATTACCATCCAAGACGAGTCCAGTCAGCTGGTTGCTCCGACGCTTGATCTACAAGGTGATGAGCAGGTCCTAGATGCCTGTGCGGCTCCGGGTGGGAAAACAGCCCATATTGCCTCCTATCTCACGACAGGACAGGTTACTGCTCTGGACTTGTATGACCACAAGTTGGACTTAATCCAAGAAAATGCGGAGCGTTTAGGGGTTGCAGATCGGGTTCAAACGCAAAAATTGGATGCCAGAAAGGTGCATGAATTTTTTGGTCAGAATTCGTTTGATAAGATTTTAGTGGATGCTCCCTGTTCAGGAATCGGTCTTTTGCGCCGAAAACCAGATATCAAATACAATAAAGAAACGGCAGATTTCGCGTCCTTACAGGAAATTCAGCTAGAAATATTAGGTAGTGTTTGTCAAACACTACGCAAAGGTGGTATAATAACTTATAGTACCTGTACCATTGTCTCAGAGGAGAATTTTCAAGTCGTTGAGGCGTTTTTAGAAAGTCATCCTGAGTTCGAGCAGGTAAAACTAGAACATGAATGTAAGGATATCATGAAAGACGGCTGTATCCTCATTACACCTGAATTGTATGGAAGTGATGGATTCTTTATCAGTCAATTTCGCAAGATATCGGATTAGGAAGGAACTGACACATGGAAATTTCATTATTAACAGATGTTGGTCAGAAACGAACAAATAACCAAGACTATGTCAACCACTATGTCAATAGAGCTGGACGTACCATGATTATTTTAGCTGATGGGATGGGAGGTCATCGCGCAGGGAATATCGCTAGTGAAATGGCGGTAACAGACCTAGGTATAGCTTGGGTTGATACCCAGATCGATACAGTCAATGAAGTGCGTGAATGGTTCGCCAATTACCTAGAAATTGAAAATCAAAAGATTCATCAACTTGGGCAAGATGATGCCTATAAAGGAATGGGAACAACTCTAGAGGCTGTTGCTATTATTGGTAATCAGGCTATCTATGCTCACATTGGAGATTCTCGTATCGGTTTGATTCGTGGGGAAGAATACCACCAGTTGACGAGCGATCATTCCTTGGTCAATGAATTGCTTAAGGCAGGTCAATTGACACCAGAAGAAGCAGCTAGCCATCCACAGAAAAATATTATTACTCAATCTATCGGTCAAAAAGATGAAGTTCAACCTGATTTTGGAATGATTACCCTTGAGCCAGGTGACTATCTCTTGCTCAATAGTGATGGTTTGACTAACATGATTTCAGGCAGTGAGATTTGTGATATTGTAACCAGTGATATTCCTTTGGCAGATAAAACAGCGACGCTCGTGCGTTTTGCTAACAATGCAGGAGGTTTAGACAACATTACGGTTGCCCTTGTTTCTATGAACGAGGAGGATGCAGAATGATCCAAATCGGCAAGATTTTTGCCGGACGCTATCGGATTGTGAAACAGATTGGCCGAGGAGGCATGGCAGATGTCTATTTGGCCAAGGATTTAATTCTAGACGGAGAAGAAGTGGCAGTGAAGGTCCTGAGGACCAACTACCAGACGGACCCGATAGCTGTAGCTCGTTTTCAGCGTGAAGCGAGAGCTATGGCAGATCTAGACCATCCTCATATCGTTCGGATAACAGATATTGGTGAGGAAGACGGTCAACAGTATCTCGCAATGGAATATGTTGCTGGACTGGACCTTAAACGCTATATCAAGGAACACTATCCTCTTTCTAATGAAGAAGCCGTCCGTATCATGGGACAAATCCTATTGGCTATGCGTTTGGCCCATACCAGAGGAATTGTTCACCGAGACTTGAAACCGCAAAATATCCTCTTGACACCAGATGGGACTGCCAAGGTCACAGACTTTGGGATTGCGGTAGCCTTTGCAGAGACGAGTCTGACTCAGACTAACTCTATGTTGGGTTCGGTTCATTATTTGTCACCAGAACAGGCGCGTGGTTCGAAGGCAACTGTGCAGAGTGATATCTATGCCATGGGGATTATTTTCTATGAGATGCTGACAGGCCATATCCCTTATGACGGGGATAGCGCGGTGACCATTGCTCTCCAGCATTTCCAAAAACCACTGCCATCAGTTATTGATGAAAATCCATCTGTGCCTCAGGCTTTGGAAAATGTTGTCATCAAGGCAACTGCCAAGAAATTGACAGATCGTTATCAGTCAGTTGCAGAGATGTATGTGGATTTGTCTAGTAGCTTGTCTTACAATCGTCGAAATGAACCTAAACTGGTATTTAATGATACTACTAAGGCAGACACCAAGACTCTACCAAAGGTATCCCAGAGTACCTTGACCTCGATTCCTAAGGTGCAAACACAAAGTCCGAAGCCACAGACTGCGAAGCTGAGTCAGCAGGCTTCAGAAGACAATTACGCAAGCAAGCCTGTTAAGAAACGGAAATTTAGAGTTCGTTATATGATTTTGTTGGCCAGCATTGTATTGGTGGCAGCCTCTCTGATTTGGATATTATCCAGAACTCCTGCAACCATTGCCATTCCAGATGTGACAGGTCAGACAGTGGCGGAGGCCAAGGAAACGCTCAAGAAAGTCAATTTTGAGATTGGAGAGGAGAAATCAGAGGCTAGTGAAAAGGTGGAAGAAGGGCGGATTATCCGTACAGATCCTGAAGCTGGAAAGACTCGAAAAGAAGGTTCGAAAATCAATTTGGTAGTCTCATCAGGCAAACAATCCTTCCAATTGAGTAACTATATCGGCCGTAAATCGACAGATGTTATCGCAGAACTCAAGCAGAAGAAGGTTCCTGAAAATCTCATCAAAATTGAGGAAGAGGAATCAAGTGAGAGCGAAGCAGGAACTGTTCTCAGACAGAGTCCAGCTGCCGGAACAACCTATGATTTGAGCAAGGCCTCAACGATTACCTTAACCGTTGCTAAGAAAGTAACCAGCGTTGCCATGCCAAGTTATATAGGATCTAGTCTTGAATTTACTAAAAACAATCTCGTTCAAATTGTCGGTATTAAAGAAGCCAATATTGAAGTTGTAGAGGTGTCAACAGCTCCTGATGGAACTGCTGAGGGTACAGTCGTTGAACAGAGTCCAAAGGCGGGTGAAAAGGTTGATTTGACTAAGACGCGTGTCAAGATTTCAATCTACAAACCAAAAACACCGCCGTCAACGTCATCATCAGCACCATCCCAACGTGGAAACCAAGGTTCTACTACAACACCAAGTCAGGGGAACCAACAAGGAAATCAACGAGGGAATGCACCTGCTACGACTCAATCAAGTAGTGAAGGCAACCACGAAAATTCTCGTGATTAAACGAATCTTTGTCATGATTTCATGGCAAAGATTTTTTTTGAGTCCTGATTTGTGATAGAATAGAAGGAGTTGATAAAAGGAGGAAAGCATGGAAGAATCAAAAGAATTAAATGCCGTCATCGATGTGATTATGCTAGCGGGGACTATTCTCCTTAAAAGTGGCTCAGAAATCCATCGTGTAGAAGATACCATGATTCGGATCGCGCATTCGCAGGGGATTGTGGATTGCAATGTTCTTGCCATGCCGGCCGCTATCTTTTTCTCTATTGAAAACACCAATATTTCGCGCATGAAGCGCGTGACCTCCTCTTCTTATAACATCGAAAAGGTCTGCGATGTGAACCAGATTTCTCGTCAGCTGGTTGGGGGGCGGATTGATTTAGAGACGGCCTTCAAGCAATTGACGGCCTTGCAAGCTCAACCCCTTCCCTATACCAAGTTACAGGTGACTCTGGCTGCGACCTTTAGTGCCCCTTTCTTTTCAATTATGTTTAGTGGAAATATCTACGACGCACTTGGGGCAGGAGTGGCTACCTTATTTGGTTTTGCCTTTTCCCTCTATGTGGAGAAGTTTATCCGAATTCCCTTTGTAACAGCCTTTGCTGGAGCCTTTGTCTTTGGGATGATAGCTCAGTTTTGGGCTCGCTACACAGGCTTTCCCTCAACGGCAGATTTGATTATAGCTGGTGCGGTCATGCCTTTTGTACCAGGTATTGCCTTGACCAATGCGGTTCGGGATATTATGACCAACCACATAAACTCTGGTATGAGTAAGATGTTTGAATCCCTACTCATTACCCTTGCTTTAGGGGCAGGAACTTCTGTCGCCTTGGTATTGATGAACTAATATGACACTAACTACCTTTTTATTACAAGCAGTAGCAAGTCTTCTTGCCATTATCACTTTTTTAATTGTACTCAATGTGCAACGGTCTATGCTCTTACCTGGAGGGATTTTGGGCATGGCCGTCTGGCTAATTTATCTTTTGCTCAAGGAACCGACTAATGTTATTGTGGCTACTTTTATTGCAGCCATTATCGGTTCTTGTGTCAGCCAGATTTTAAGTATTCTTTATAAGACACCTGCTGTGGTATTTATCTTAGCCATCTTGGCACCTCTGGTTCCGGGTTATCTCTCCTATCGGACAACTGCCTTTTTTGTGACAGGAGATTACAGTCATGCCATTGCTAGTGCAACCTTGGTTGTTATGTTGGCTTTGGTGATTTCCATTGGAATGGCTAGCGGAACAGTGATTCTCAGACTTTATTCTTACTTACGAAAACAGCATAAAAGTTAGATTCATAAGCGACTTGATTTGGTGAATCAAGTCTTTTTTCTCTCTTTTACTGCCATTTGTGATAAAATAGTATAGAACGATTTTTTACATGAATGATAAAACAGAGGTAAATATGACAATCGGTATTGATAAGATTGGTTTTGCGACCAGTCAATATGTCTTGAAGTTACAAGACTTAGCAGAAGCAAGGGGAATTGACCCTGAAAAATTAAGTAAAGGACTCTTACTCGAGGAATTGAGTATTGCACCCTTAACTGAGGACATCGTGACCTTGGCGGCGAGTGCAAGTAACTCGATTTTGACTGATAAAGAAAAAGAAGAAATTGACATGGTCATTGTGGCGACCGAGTCAGGAATTGACCAAAGTAAAGCTGCGGCCGTCTTTGTGCATGGCTTGCTGGGCATTCAGCCCTTTGCTCGTAGTTTCGAGATTAAAGAAGCCTGTTATGGAGCGACAGCTGCCCTCCATTATGCAAAACTGCATGTGGAAAATTCTCCAGAGTCCAAGGTCTTGGTCATTGCCAGTGATATTGCCAAATACGGTATTGAAACTCCAGGAGAACCCACTCAGGGTGCTGGAAGTGTGGCTATGCTAATTACACAAAATCCGCGCATTATGGCCTTTAATAATGACAATGTGGCTCAGACTCGTGACATCATGGATTTCTGGCGTCCAAATTACTCAACAACCCCTTATGTAAATGGTGTTTATTCTACCCAGCAATACTTGGATAGTTTGAAAACGACTTGGCTTGAATACCAAAAACGTTACCAGCTTACCTTAGATGATTTTGCAGCTGTTTGTTTCCACTTGCCTTACCCTAAATTAGCCCTAAAAGGCTTGAAAAAAATCATGGATAAGAACTTGCCTCAAGAGAAAAAAGATCTCTTGCAAAATCATTTTGACCAGTCTATTCTCTACAGTCAAAAGGTGGGGAATATCTATACAGGTTCCCTCTTCCTTGGACTATTGTCTCTCTTGGAAAATACAGATAGCTTGAAGGCTGGGGATAAAATTGCCCTTTATAGTTACGGAAGTGGTGCTGTGGCTGAGTTCTTTAGTGGTGAATTGGTTGAAGGATATGAAGCTTATCTGGATAAAGACCGCTTGAACAAGCTCAACCAACGAACTGCCCTATCTGTTGCAGACTATGAAAAAGTCTTCTTTGAGGAGGTAGACTTAGATGAAACAAATTCTGCCCAGTTTGCTGGCTATGAAAATCAAGATTTTGCCTTGGTTGAAATTGTTGACCACCAACGCCGTTATAGCAAGGTTGAAAAATAATGAAGATAAGTTGGAATGGATTTTCTAAAAAATCATACCATGAGCGCCTCGAGCTGTTACAAGCTCAGGCGCTCCTTAGTCCTGAGAGACAAGCTAGTCTGGAACAGGATGAACAGATTAGTGTTACTGTCGCAGACCAGCTGAGTGAGAATGTGGTGGGGACTTTTTCTCTACCTTATTCGCTGGTTCCAGAGGTTCTTGTCAATGGTCAGGAATACACTGTTCCCTATGTGACAGAAGAACCATCTGTGGTTGCTGCGGCCAGCTATGCCAGTAAAATCATTAAGCGAGCAGGCGGTTTTACTGCGCAAGTCCGTCAGCGTCAGATGATTGGTCAGGTAGCCCTTTATCAGGTTGCTGATCCTGAACAAGCGCAAGAGAAAATTGCCAGCAAGAAGGCGGAGCTCTTGGAACTTGCCAATCAAGCCTATCCTTCTATCGTTAAACGTGGAGGTGGGGCGCGTGATTTGCATGTAGAACAGATCAAAGGCGAAACGGACTTTCTGGTAGTTTATCTTCATGTCGATACCCAGGAGGCCATGGGTGCCAATATGCTTAACACCATGCTGGAAGCCTTGAAGCCAGTCTTAGAAGAACTCAGTCAGGGACAGAGTCTCATGGGGATTCTATCCAACTACGCGACCGATTCTCTGGTGACTGCAAGTTGTCGCGTCGCCTTTCGCTACTTGAGCCGCCAAAAGGATCAAGGACGAGAGATTGCGGAAAAAATGGCTTTGGCTAGTCAGTTTGCGCAGGTTGATCCTTATCGAGCTGCTACCCACAATAAAGGGATTTTTAATGGTATTGATGCCGTTTTAATTGCCACAGGTAATGACTGGCGTGCCATCGAAGCGGGTGCACACGCCTTTGCCAGTCAAAATGGACGCTATCAAGGTCTTAGCTACTGGACGCTGGACCTTGAAAGAGAAGAATTGGTCGGTGAGATGACCCTGCCTATGCCTGTAGCGACCAAGGGTGGCTCTATCGGTCTCAACCCTCGTGTAGCTCTCAGTCATGAACTGCTGGGAAGTCCATCTGCTAAAGAATTAGCCCAGATTATCGTGTCTATCGGTCTTGCCCAAAACTTTGCGGCCCTCAAAGCTTTGGTGAGTACAGGAATCCAGCAAGGTCACATGAAATTGCAGGCCAAATCCTTGGCTCTCCTAGCAGGTGCTAGTGAGTCCGAGGTAGCTCCCCTAGTCGAGCAGCTTATCGCAGATAAAACCTTTAACCTAGAGACAGCCCAGCGTTATCTCGAAAACTTAAGATCATAAAAAAAACTCAGACGGATCGGTCTGAGTTTTCTTGTGCTTATACTCAATGAAAATCAAAGAGCAAACTAGGAAGCTAGCCGCAAGCTGCTCAAAGCATTGCTTTGAGATTGTAGATAAGACTGACGAAGTTAGTTACATATATCTACGGTAAGGCGACGTTGACGTGGTTTGAAGAGATTTTCGAAGAGTATCAAATACTTTTTCCTGGTAATAGGGTGACTGGTAAGAAGTAACCGGTTGTTGCGACTTCCTTGCCTTCGATCTTTTGTAATAGGAGGTCAACAGTGAGTTGAGCAATCTCTTGCATAGGTTGCTTAATTGTTGTCAAATGAGGGTAGTAGTTCTCGATAAAATAGGTCCCATCATAGCCGATGACCTTGAGTTCTTCAGGAACAGAAATGCCTAGTTCTTGAGCAATTTTAATGACCAGAATAGCTGTCAAATCATCCGAAGCAAAGATGGCATCAGGCTTTTGTCGGGTCAAGATATTCTTGATTTCCATTTCTTTTCTGACAGGAGAAAAGTCGCTTGAAACATTGATAATAGGTGCTTTTGGGAGTACGGATGCAAAGCCAGCGTGGCGCAGTCCTGTTGGCGAATTAGAATTGTCATTCCCAGTAATCATGATGATAGACTGGGCGCCTGTCTTAACCAAGGTCTGGGCAGCAAGAACCCCACCAGCATAGTTGTCAGAGGAAACGACTGGAATGTCTGGCGACAAGTTTCGGTCAAAGGAAATAATCGGCGCTGTCACACGATTGTAGTCTTCGATTCCCAAGTTGTGACTACCAGAAATGATGCCGTCCACCTGATTGGCTTCCAGCATTTCGATGTACTCGCGTTCCTTCTCAGAGTCGTGCTCACTGTTGCAGATGATGGTTTTGTAACCATTTTTGAAGAGTTGGTGTTCCAATTTATCAATCAATTCTGCATAGAAAACGTTGGAAATATTGGGGAAAATCAAGCCGATTAACTTAGCTGATTTTCCTTGCAGACTGCGAGCTAGATTGTTGGGTTTATAGCCCAATTCTCGCATGGCTTCATTGACCTTTTGAATGGTTTTCTCTGATAAATAGCCTTTTTTATTGATAACCCGAGAAACGGTAGTAGGGCTGACGCCTGCAAGTTTGGCGACATCAGTTAATTTTGCGACCATAATCTAATTCATAGTAAGTTCCAGTTGGGTTTCCAGATTTGATCAGGATACCATTTTGATCCGCATGTGGGAAGACACGACCAGAAAATACTTTTTCTCCTTTATTGATGAAAATTTCAAAGACAGAGTTATCGATGAAAATTGTAGCAGTAGTAGCCTGGTTATCGATTGGACAAGAACGAGTTGTCCCAAATTCTTGAGCATACTGTTCACCAGCCTGGCTACGATCCACTGTCACTTGACCATTTACAAGGTCAAAGTTGATTGCAAGTCCCTTGCCTTCTTTATCAGCAAGTAAGACAATCTCGCTCTGACTATTAGGTTCCAAGTTGAGTTCAAGTTCGTAGCTGTTATTGGTTTGGGTACGGTTTGAGAAGGCTTCTTCAGAAGCACGAAGGTCCTTGATAGCCGCGACTGGGTATTGGTAGAGTTTGCCATCTTTGATAGTCAGTTCTTTGACCAAAGAGAAGGTTCCTTGGTGGTCAAAACGGTCAGATGGGTAAGAAACATCTGGCAAACCAAGCCAGCTAACTGCTAGAGCACGTCCGTCAGGAGCGTTGAAGGCTTGGGTAGCATAGGCTTCAAAACCATAATCCATGTTTTGAAGCTGAGATACATCTACCATTTTAGCATTTTCAGGGTCAAAGGAAGCCCCAATCTTATACATATTTGGATAGATATTGTCGTAATCTAGAACTTTCTTATCTAAACCTTGTGGGCAGTAAAGAAGGACAGGTTGCTCTCCTACAAAGACTAGATTTGGGCATTCCATCATGTAGGCAGTGCGGTCGTTAGCAAAGTCAAGGTCGCCAACTGCTTGCCAGTTTGTGTAGTCGTTGTCAACAGCCTTGTAGAGACGGACGAAGCCTTTTTTCTCCAAGTGCTGTCCACCGACTATGGCATAATATTGACCTTTAAAATTAAAAATTTGCGGATCGCGGAAGTGGTCTGTAGAATCTGCTGGCTGGTCAATCAAGATCTTGTCAATCTTCGTAATCTTGCCATCCTTGTCCATCAAAGCCCCGATTTGGTATGGGTGACGAATCCAGTTTTCATCGCGGACATTTCCTGTATAGAATAGGAACAAGTTATCGCCAAACTGCATGGCAGAACCAGAGTAGGCGCCGTGGCTATCTAATGGAGTATCAGGCAAAACTTTGACACCAGTTTCAGTGAAGTGAACTAAGTCCTCGCTTTCCAATTGCACCCAAGATTTCAAACCGTGGGCTGCACCAAAAGGAAAGTTCTGATAAAAAACAATCCACTTTCCATTAAAGTAAGAAAAGCCATTTGGGTCGTTGAGAAGTCCTGTTTTTGGCTCAACATGGTAATGAGTATGCCATGGAGATTGTGCCATATTTTCCTTAATATTCTTAATTTCTTCTTGCGTCCAGTCTTGATAAAGTCTGTAACGACGCTCAGTAGTCCATTCCATTCTTTCATTCCTCCAAAAATCTTATCACTTTTAATAGTAACCGTTTTCGGAAAAAAAAGCAAGACTTTTATGTTAAAAAAGAGAAAAAACTGTCAAACGTTTATCATAAAATAAATGCAGGAAATCAATCAAATTTTCACGAAAACATGAAAGATAATGAAACAAAACCCTTTTAACCAAGATTTTAAACTTGTTTTTTAAGGAATGCCTGCTAAAACAGTCAAAATCAATCAATCTACAGCGAGCCAACTAAGTGGATAGAATATTTTTTCTGCAAAACGCTTGACATATTTCTAAAACATGATAAAATAATAGTCGTAGGGCGGATAAAATCGCTTTCAAACAAGAACAAAATTTTATATAAGGAGATTTTTGCAAATGAACAATCAGGAAATTGCAAAAAAAGTCATCGATGCCTTGGGCGGACGTGAAAATGTCAACAGTGTTGCCCACTGTGCGACTCGTCTACGTGTCATGGTCAAAGATGAAGGAAAAATCAATAAAGAAGTGATTGAGAACTTGGAAAAAGTTCAAGGTGCTTTCTTTAACTCAGGTCAATACCAAATCATCTTTGGTACAGGTACAGTTAACAAAATGTACGATGAAGTTGTTGCACTTGGTTTGCCAACATCATCTAAAGCTGACATGAAAGCAGAAGCTGCTAAACAAGGGAACTGGTTCCAACGTGCTATCCGTACTTTCGGTGATGTTTTCGTTCCAATCATCCCAGTTATCGTAGCGACAGGTCTCTTCATGGGTGTGCGTGGTCTTTTCAACGCTCTTGAAATGCCACTTCCAGGAGACTTTGCAACTTACACTCAAATCTTGACAGATACAGCCTTCATCATCTTGCCAGGTTTGGTTGTGTGGTCAACCTTCCGTGTATTCGGTGGAAATCCTGCCGTTGGTATCGTTCTAGGTATGATGCTTGTTTCTGGCTCACTTCCAAACGCTTGGGCAGTTGCTCAAGGTGGTGAAGTAACAGCTATGAACTTCTTTGGTTTCATCCCTGTTGTTGGTTTGCAAGGTTCCGTTCTTCCAGCCTTCATCATCGGGGTTGTCGGAGCTAAATTTGAAAAACTTGTCCGCAAGGTCGTTCCAGATGTGATTGACCTCTTGGTAACGCCATTCGTGACACTTTTGGTGATGTCTATCCTTGGACTCTTTGTCATCGGACCAGTCTTCCACGTTGTTGAAAACTACATCCTTATCGCTACAAAAGCGATCCTCAGCATGCCATTTGGTCTTGGTGGTTTCTTGATTGGTGGGGTTCACCAATTGATCGTCGTGTCAGGTGTGCACCATATCTTCAACTTGCTTGAAGTTCAATTGCTTGCTGCTGACCATGCTAACCCATTCAACGCTATCATCACAGCTGCTATGACAGCTCAAGGTGCTGCAACTGTTGCGGTTGGTGTTAAAACTAAAAATCCAAAACTAAAAACACTTGCTTTCCCAGCTGCTCTTTCTGCCTTCCTAGGTATTACAGAGCCTGCTATCTTCGGGGTGAACTTGCGCTTCCGTAAACCATTCTTCCTTTCATTGATCGCTGGTGCAATCGGTGGTGGATTGGCTTCTATCCTTGGACTTGCTGGTACTGGTAATGGTATCACAATTATCCCAGGTACAATGCTTTACATCGGTAACGGACAACTTGCCCAATACCTTCTTATGGTAGCTGTATCATTCGTTCTTGGTTTCGCTCTTACTTATATGTTTGGTTATGAGGATGAAAAAGAAGTTGCTACTGAAGTAGAGACAGAACGTTTGGTCCAAGAAGAAACAACTGGTAACATTCCAGCAGCTCTTCAAAATGAAACACTTGTAACCCCTATTGTTGGTGACGTTGTCGCTCTTGCCGATGTTAATGACCCAGTCTTCTCAAGTGGAGCTATGGGACAAGGTATCGCTGTGAAACCTAGCCAAGGTGTGGTTTATGCACCAGCTGATGCTGAAGTTTCAATTGCCTTTCCAACAGGACATGCCTTTGGTTTGAAAACAACTAATGGTGCTGAAGTCTTGATCCACGTTGGTATCGACACTGTAACAATGAATGGTGAAGGTTTCGAAGCAAAAGTTGCTCAAGGTGACAAGGTAAAAGCTGGCGATGTTCTTGGAACATTTGATTCAAACAAAATCGCTGCAGCTGGTCTTGATGATACAACAATGGTTATCGTTACAAACACAGCTGACTTCTCTTCAGTAGCTCCAGTCGCAACAGGTTCAGTTGCGAAGGGGGATGCTCTTATCGAAGTGAAAGCCTAATCTTTCCTAGCTAAATGAAAACGAACAAATGACATGTTTGTTCGTTTTTGCTTGAATGGTAAGATTTACAGAGGAAAATCTAAAAAATTGAGAAACTTAGATTTTTAAAATATGCTATAATAAAGAAAATAAAAACAAGAGGTTTATCATGACAAAATTATATGGAAGCTTGGAAGCGGGCGGTACAAAGTTTGTCTGTGCTGTCGGTGATGAAAACTTTAACGTTGTAGAAAAAACACAATTTCCAACAACAACTCCAATCGAAACAATCGATAAAACCATTGAGTTCTTCTCAAAATTCGATAACCTTGCTGGTCTTGCAGTTGGTTCATTTGGTCCCATTGATATTGACAAAAACTCAAAAACTTATGGCTTTATCACAACAACTCCAAAACCTCACTGGGCAAATGTAGACTTGCTTGGTGCCCTTCGTCGCGCCCTTAACGTGCCAATGTACTTCACAACAGACGTAAACAGCTCGGCTTACGGTGAAGTGGTTGCCCGTAACAATGCTGGTGGTCGTATCGAAAACTTGGTTTACTACACAATCGGTACAGGTATCGGTGCAGGTGTTATTCAACGTGGTGAGTTTATCGGTGGTGTGGGTCACCCTGAAATGGGTCACTATTATGTGGCTAAACACCCAATGGATATTGAAAAAGAATTTAACGGTGTTTGTCCATTCCACAAAGGATGTTTGGAAGGCTTTGCGGCTGGACCAAGTCTTGAAGCTCGTACAGGTATTCGTGGTGAAAACATCGAACTTAACAGCTCTGTCTGGGATGTTCAAGCCTACTACATCGCTCAAGCTGCGGTTAATGCTACAGTAACTTTCCGCCCAGATGTGATCGTCTTTGGTGGTGGGGTCATGGCTCAACAACACATGCTGGACCGTGTCCGTGAGAAATTTACAGCTCTTCTCAATGGTTACCTACCAGTACCAGATGTGCGTGATTACATTGTAACGCCAGCAGTCGCAGGAAATGGTTCTGCTACACTTGGAAACTTTGTTCTTGCAAAAGAAGTTTCAAAATAAAGCACAGAATCCGCTTGGGAAACCAAACGGATTTTTCTATTCTCAAAGCATTTGCCAGAAGAAGTCGATAATATAGGTTAGACCGTAGGTATAAACCACGAGGGTAAAGGGTTTGGTCAGAACGATGATGATCATATAACGCTTGAAGCTCATCTTGGTCAGGGCAGCCAGCATACAGAGAAAGTCAGCTGGACTAATGGGCCAAATCATCATAAAGATAAAGAAACGGTCAAAACGATTGCCCTTGTCCAACCAGCCGATATACTTGTCATAGGTACGCTTGCTGACGACAGACTGGACAAAGGCAGCCCCATAGAGGCGCACCAGATAAAAGATAATGACACAGCCAATCACGATTCCGATATAGTTGTAGATAGTCCCGATGATGTGACCGTAGATAAAGACGCCAGCCACCGAGGTCAAGGCTCCAGGAATGATAGGGACGACCGTCTGTAAAATCTGTAAAAAGATAAAGAGAGGTGGCCCCCAGATACCTGCCTGCTGGATAAAGGCAGAGAGGGTTTCCTTAGACTGTAAAATCCCAGCCTGATAAGCCCAAATACAGAAAATCAAACTCCCGACACCACCGACAATCGATGAGATATTGATAACTTGCTGTAGAAGGGGAGAAACAGCTTTCATTTGTTTATCCTGTGACATGTAAACTCCTCGTAGATAGTATAATTCTACTATACCATATTTTGTAGTAGAAAGGGGGAATGAGTCTTTTTGTGAGAGTGAAGCTCAAGAATTTAAACCTAATTTTATTCCTTTTATAAAATTTAAGAATAGGTTTCATGATATAATGTGTATAAGTAAATTCATATTGGAGAATTAAAATGAAATCAACAATTGATAAAATTAATAAATTTCGAGATGATCGTGATTGGAGAAAATTTCATAATGAAAAAGATTTAGCTATATCTATCTTGCTGGAATCTAGTGAACTTCTAGAATTGTTCCAATGGAAGCAATCTGAAGAAGTTACAACAAAGTCTCTTGAAAGAATTAAAGAAGAACTAGCGGATGTGCTAATATATTCAATAATGTTAGCTGATAATTTACAACTGGATATAGAACAGATTATTGAAGAAAAATTAGAAAAAAATAAAGCGAAATATCCTGTTAAATTAAGTAAAGGAAATAATAAAAAATATACTGAATTATAGTGTTGAGTAACTGATATGAGTAAAATATTGAAACCAGTAATTGAAGAAGTAGAATATGAAAGTGGTTCATTAGACACTTTACAGGAAACTTTAAAAATCAGTTTTCGTGATGAAAACAAGATGCTATTGTTTGAATATCCGACTATATATATTGTAAATGATAAAAATTCTGATGGTTATAGTGTTTATGTAGGTGAAACAACAGATATTGTACGTCGTACAAATCAACATTTAGGTGAAATTAGAGAAGATTGGGTTAAATTTTCAAAATCAAATACTACTAAAATGTTTGTTATAGGTCATCATCACTTTAATAAGTCTTTGACACTAGATATTGAGAATAGACTAATGTTGTATTTATTAAGCGTTGATAATGTTTCAAATGTTCAAAACAGGCGAGGGAATCCTCAAAATAAATATTATACTTCTGATGAGCTTGATGAGATTTTTACCAAAATTTGGAGTTCGTTAAATAAGAAAAATAAGTATTTATTTCCAGCAGAAAGTATTGTTAGAAATTCTGCAATTTTTAAATCTTCCCCATTTCATAAATTAACCAATGAGCAATTAAAGGCAAAAAATGAAATCATTTTTAAAATTACATCAGCACTTAGTAAGAACGAGTTTGGAACTTTAATCTTGGTTAAAGGAGAAGCTGGTGCTGGTAAAACTGTTTTGATGAGTTCTTTAATCGATGATTTATTAAATTCTGATGACACGGATTTCCTAAGAGAAAATAATGCAATTAATTTGGTTGTTAATCATGACGATCAATTGAGTGTCTATAAAGAAATAGAGAAAAAGCTTGAGTGGAAGAGTGGTTCAACTCTTGATGTTGCTATGAAACCAACTCAGTTTTTAAACGCACTAAAAAAGCAAGATGCTAATGCTGGTATAGTTGTTATTGACGAAGGACATTTACTTTTGACTGCAAAAAATCAAGCTTATCAGGGTGGTAATCATTTAAAAGATATACTATCAAAATCGAAAGTAGTAGTTTTAGTGTACGATGATAATCAAATAATGAATAAATCTCAAATATGGGTAGATGATTCATTTTTGACTTTACAGCATCAAGCGAGGTTGTCTGGCAATTTAATTGAATTAAATAATCAAATGCGTATAAAAGCTAGTGAATCTACAATTAGTTGGATTAGAAATATTATTGATAAGAGAGAAATTACCAAATTAAAAGAAGACAATAACTATGACATCCAGATATTTAATTCTCCCAAGGAATTACAGGATGCTATTAAGTTAAAAGATGAGAATCGGCATTTAGGGATTTCTAGGTTAATAGCAACTTATGACTGGGAATATAGTAGTCAATCTAAACCTGTAGAAAAATATAAAGATAGTTATAAATATAGATATAAAGATGAATATAAAAATTATTGGTGTGTGGAAATAGATGGCTGGTTATGTCCTTGGAATAGAGAATTGAGTAGGGATAGGAAAAACTCTAAACTTTCTTGGATTGAACAACCACAAACTATTGATGAAGTAGGATCCACTTTTACTGTGCAAGGTTTTGATTTGAATTATGCTGGAGTCATTATTGGTCCATCGGTTAAATATAGAGATGGTAAAATTAAGTTTGATATCTCTGCTAGTAAAAATAAAGGAGCAGTTCAAAATAGGAAACTCGAAAATGGTGAAATGAAAAATTTTGGTGAAGATCTTTTAAAAAATGAATTAAATGTTTTACTTACAAGAGGAGTAAATGGACTCTATATCTATGCAGTAGATGAAGAACTTCAAGCGGCTTTAAAAAAGGCAATTTTATAATATTATAAGATAGGAATAGATATTTATAAATCAAAATATGATATAATGTCAATTATGAATAACAATCAACGTGCCCTTTGCCAACAACTCTGGGCTAGAAACAAATACCTCGTGTTGAGCCATTCCAGCAATATTTACAATGAGATTCGTCAGTATCTCAAGCAAGAAGCGGTGGAGGTGAATAAGGTTCAAGAGATGATTGATCGTGCCTGCCAGATTCCAGAACACAGGGGTCAGGTTTGCAATGCTTTTCAGCATATTTGGGGCTATTTCAAAAAGAAAGCGACAGATGCTGAGCGTAAGGACTATATGCTCTTGCTGGATTGCTATCGCTGTGGTCTGGCTTCCAAGGAAGACTTGGTCGCCAAGACTCTAGAGTTGCTTGAATCCTATCCGAATACCTACTTGCAACATTCGACTTTACTGAAAGGAGACACCCATGAGACTTTGGCATGAGGCTTTGATTTTACAACTTCCCCGGCCTCAGCTTTTGGGGCAACATCGAGAGTGTTGCGCCCTGCGTGGCAATGGCTGGTGCAGAAAGCATGCGACGGTGGACTATGTCTTTACTCACTCGCCCTATCGTCTCTATGCCTATCATCGCTTGATCATGGAGGAGATGGCTAGCCGTGGCTACAATGTCAGTCCAGAGTGGCTGGACAAGAATTACCGAGGTAAGACCTGCTCTCCTTATGAAGATTTAGTAGAGGAAAAGTTGACTAGTCCTATATATAGCGAACATGACGATACCTACTATGAGGAGTGTTTGGCTAATCTCCGAGAGAAGGGGATCAACCTATAGTCTTTTCTAATAACAAGTCATAGTCACTTATAAGAATTACTAATAACGTGTTTGAGTATTCCAACTAAAACACAGCTAAAAATAAGCTATACAAAGGATTTGAGGCAGTTGTCTCAAGTCTTTTTCTTTTGTCTAAAACAGAGATATAGTTTCAAACTATATCAAAGCCTAATTTTTTACAATTATACAGACGCTTTCTTTTCTGTTAAGATAGTTTCAACAACAAATTTTGGAGGACACATCATGTCAACTACAATCATCGGTTTCCCTCGTTTGGGCGAATTCCGCGAATTAAAATTTACAACTGAAAAATACTTTAGAAAAGAAATCTCAGAAGAAGAACTCTTGGCAGCAGCAAAAGAATTGCGTGCTAAACACTGGAACATCGTCAAAGAAAAAGGTATCACTGAAATCCCATCAAACGACTTTTCTCACTATGACAACTTCCTAGATGCAGCTTTCCTTTTCAACGTGGTACCTGCTTCAGTTCAAAACTTGGACTTGTCTGACCTTGAGCGCTACTTTGCTTTGGGTCGTGGTTACCAAGGAGAAAAAGGGGACGTTCGCGCCCTTCCAATGAAGAAATGGTTCAACACTAACTACCATTACATCGTTCCTAAATTTGAAAAAGACACTCAAGTTAAACTTGCAGGTCACAAGATTTTCGATGAGTTCCAAGAAGCAAAAGAACTTGGTCTCAACACTCGTCCTGTTCTTGTAGGTCCATTCACTTTCCTTCAATTGTCAGACTTTGAAGAAGGCGTGAAAGCAGAAGACTTCGTAGACAGCTTAGTTGCTGCTTACCAAGAAGTTTTTGCTAAATTGGCTGAACTTGGTGCAACTCGTATCCAACTCGACGAAGCGGCTCTTGTAAAAGACTTGACTGCTGAAGAAAAATCTCTCTTCTTGAACCTCTACAACAAACTTTTGGCTGACAAAAAAGGTCTTGAAGTCTTGCTTCAAACTTACTTCGGTGATGTTCGTGACGTCTACGCTGACCTTGTGAAATTGCCAGTAGATGCTATCGGTTTGGACTTCGTTGAAGGTAAGAAAACTCTTGAACTCGTTAAAGGTGGTTTCCCAGCTGACAAGACTCTCTATGCAGGTATTGTCAATGGTAAAAACATCTGGCGTAACAACTACGAAAAGAGCCTGGCTATTCTTGAGCAAATCCCAGCTGAAAACATTGTTTTGACTAGCTCATGCTCACTTCTTCATGTGCCATTTACAACTGCTAACGAAGAATTTGAACCAGCTATCTTGAACCACTTTGCTTTTGCGGTTGAAAAATTGGATGAAATCCGTGATTTGGATGCTATCCGCAACGGTCAAGGAGCAGAAGCTCTTGCAGCAAATAAAGAACTCTTTGCGACTGAGCGTGTTGGTGTCAATGCGGAACTTCGTGCGCGCATCGCTGGTTTGACTGACGCAGACTACACTCGTTTGCCAGCCTTTGCCGAACGTGAAGCTATCCAAGAAGAAGCTTTCAAACTTCCAGCTCTTCCAACAACAACTATCGGTTCATTCCCTCAAACTAAGGAAGTTCGTGCTAAACGTTTGGCTTACCGTAAAGGTGAATTGTCTCAAGAAGAGTACGACGCTTTCCTTGCTGAAACGATCGATGAATGGATCAAATGGCAAGAAGATATCGACTTTGATGTCCTTGTTCACGGTGAATTTGAACGTAACGACATGGTTGAGTACTTCGGTCAAAACTTGTCAGGTTACCTCTTCTCTAAAAATGGTTGGGTACAGTCATACGGTATGCGTGGGGTGAAACCACCAATCATCTGGGGTGATGTAACTCGTCTTAACCCAATCACTGTTAAATGGTCTAGCTATGCACAAAGCCGTACAAACAAACCTGTTAAGGGTATGTTGACTGGACCTGTTACCATCCTCAACTGGTCATTCCCACGTGAAGACATCTCTATCAAGGATTCTACTCTTCAAATCGCCCTTGCTATCAAGGATGAAGTGCTTGACCTTGAAGCTGCTGGTGTGAAAATCATCCAAATCGATGAGGCTGCTCTTCGTGAAAAATTGCCACTTCGTCGTAGCGACTGGTACGAAGACTACCTTGACTGGGCAATTCCTGCCTTCCGCTTGGTACACTCAACAGTAGCGCCAGATACACAAATCCACACTCACATGTGTTACTCAGAATTTACAGATATCATCCCAGCTATCGATAACTTGGATGCGGACGTTATCTCATTTGAGGCTAGCCGTTCAAATCTTGAAATCTTGGACGAACTCAAAGCGAAAAACTTCCAAACAGAAGTGGGACCTGGGGTTTACGATATCCACTCACCTCGTGTACCAAATGAAGGCGAAATCGACCACACAATCGAAGCCATCCTTGCTAAAGTGCCAAGCAAGAAAGTTTGGATCAACCCTGACTGTGGTTTGAAAACACGTGGTATTCCAGAAACAAAAGAAAGCTTGATCCGCCTTGTGGAAGCAGCAAAAGCTGCGCGTGAGAAATTGTAAGATAAGGATTTCTCAAGAAGCACTGTTTGGTCAATCTGCCTGTTTCACTTGGATTCTAAGAGTCCAGCTAACGAAAAAATCAACTAGAAAAGGATAATGACTATGTCGCGCCAAACACCGTCACTCTCATTTGAAGTGTTCCCTCCAAACCCAGCCGTGGGTAATGATAAAATTATTTCTGCTCTTCAAGATATGCAGGAGTTGGCCCCTCACTTTATCAGTGTAACTGCCAGCAATAATAAATTTAATATCAAGGAAACGACGGTTCGTTTGGCTGACTTTATCCAAAATGACTTGGCGATTCCGACTATTGCTCACTTGCCGGCTATCTATTTGACCAAGGACAAGGTTGCTGAAACTATTGCTGACTTGGACAAGGTTGGAGTGCAGAAAATCTTGGCTCTTCGTGGAGATATTATTCCAGATGTGGAACCACAAAAGGATTTCTGCTACGCAACTGACTTGATTGAGTTCATCAAGGAACAAGCTCCTCACTTTGAAATTGTTGGTGCTTGTTATCCAGAAGGGCATCCAGATTCACCAAATCAGATTTCAGATATTCAAAATCTTAAGAAGAAAGTGGATGCAGGTTGTTCGAGCCTTGTAACTCAGCTTTTCTTTGACAATGAGCGCTTCTATGATTTCCAAGACAAGTGTATCTTGGCTGGGATTGATGTTCCCATTCATGCAGGGATTATGCCAATTCTGAATCGAAATCAGGCTCTCCGTCTCTTGAAGACTTGTGAGAATATCCATCTTCCACGCAAATTTAAAGCCATTTTAGACAAGTATGAGCATGACCCTGAGTCGCTCAGAGCAGCAGGACTTGCCTATGCAGTGGACCAAATCGTGGACTTGGTAACTCAGGATGTCGCAGGTGTGCATCTCTACACCATGAATAATGCGGATACAGCAAAATACATCCACCAAGCAACCCATGCTTTGTTTAATCATCAGTCTCTAGGATAATAAAAAGCAAACCATTCTTCTCAAGTGAGGGGAATGGTTCCTTTTTAATGGTAAAGACCGCACTTTTTAAGAAAAATATGATAAAATAGACTCTGTACGTACTTGATACAAAGATGAGGGTATTAAAAAATACAATGTATTTAAACTGTAAGGTTTAGCGACACGAACGAGTCAAATCGATGTTATTTGACGAGAGAGTTAGTAAAGCATTTAGCTAATTGCCTGATATCGATTAGCGTGAAAGGATTAGATGCTTTAGCATCAAATATTTCTAATGATTTGTATCTTGAGAATTGAACACGCCTACAACTCTTTGGGAAAAGATAAATCTGCCTAGGAGCAGTCGCTCCGTCGTTCGATTTCCTATTTTCCTTTGAGTTGCTTGACGGCTTAGTATCTTGATTTTTGTAGGCAAGGCGTATAATTTCATCAATCCAAAGGGGATTAAAATGACAAAACAAGTGTTTCAAACGACTTTTGCGGGTCGTGAGTTAATCGTAGAGACTGGTCAGGTTGCTAAGCAAGCAAATGGCTCTGTTGTAGTGCGTTACGGTGAGTCAACTGTCTTGACTGCGGCCGTTATGTCTAAGAAAATGGCAACTGGGGATTTCTTCCCTCTTCAAGTCAACTACGAAGAAAAAATGTATGCGGCTGGGAAGTTTCCTGGTGGCTTTATGAAACGTGAAGGACGTCCTTCAACAGATGCGACTTTGACAGCGCGTTTGATTGACCGTCCAATCCGTCCAATGTTTGCGGAAGGTTTCCGTAACGAAGTCCAAGTCATCAACACCGTGCTTTCTTATGATGAAAATGCTTCTGCACCAATGGCAGCTATGTTTGGTTCATCTTTAGCGCTTTCTATCTCAGATATTCCATTTGACGGACCAATCGCTGGGGTACAAGTGGGTTATGTAGATGGTCAAATCATCATCAACCCAAGTCAAGAACAAGCAGAGCAATCTCTCCTTGAGTTGACAGTAGCTGGTACCAAACACGCTATCAACATGGTTGAGTCTGGTGCCAAAGAATTGTCAGAAGAAATCATGTTGGAAGCCCTTCTTAAAGGGCACGAAGCAGTCAAAGAATTGATTGCCTTCCAAGAAGAAATCGTTGCTGCAGTCGGTAAAGAAAAAGCAGAAGTGGAATTGCTTCATGTAGATGCTGAATTGCAGGCTGAAATCATCGCAGCCTACAACAGCGACCTTCAAAAAGCGGTTCAAGTAGAAGAAAAATTGGCTCGTGAAGCTGCAACTCAAGCAGTTAAAGACCAAGTGACTGCAGTTTACGAAGAAAAATATGCAGACCATGAAGAATTTGACCGTATCATGCGTGATGTGGCTGAAATCTTGGAACAAATGGAACACGCTGAAGTGCGCCGCTTGATTACAGAAGACAAGGTACGTCCTGACGGTCGTAAGGTCGATGAAATCCGTCCTTTGGATGCGGTTGTTGACTTCCTTCCTCGTGTGCACGGTTCAGGTCTCTTCACTCGTGGGCAAACTCAGGCTCTTTCAGTCTTGACTTTGGCTCCGATGGGTGAAACTCAAATCATCGATGGATTGGATCCAGAGTACAAGAAACGCTTTATGCATCACTATAACTTCCCTCAATACTCTGTAGGGGAAACTGGTCGTTACGGTGCGCCAGGTCGTCGTGAAATTGGTCACGGTGCCCTAGGTGAGCGTGCTCTTGCTCAAGTCTTGCCAAGTTTGGAAGAATTTCCATATGCCATCCGCTTGGTAGCTGAGGTCTTGGAATCAAATGGTTCTTCATCTCAAGCTTCTATCTGTGCGGGAACGCTTGCTCTTATGGCTGGTGGTGTGCCAATCAAGGCGCCAGTAGCTGGTATTGCTATGGGACTTATCTCAGATGGAAATAACTACACAGTATTGACAGATATCCAAGGTTTGGAAGACCACTTTGGAGATATGGACTTTAAGGTTGCGGGTACTCGTGACGGGATTACAGCCCTTCAAATGGATATCAAGATTCAAGGGATTACTGCAGAAATCTTGACAGAAGCTCTTGCTCAAGCCAAGAAAGCGCGTTTTGAAATCCTTGATGTGATTGAAGCAACCATTCCAGAAGTTCGTCCAGAATTGGCTCCAACTGCTCCGAAAATTGATACCATCAAGATTGATGTGGACAAGATCAAGATTGTCATCGGTAAGGGTGGAGAAACCATCGACAAGATTATCGCTGAAACAGGCGTTAAGATTGATATCGACGAAGAAGGAAATGTGTCTATCTACTCTAGCGACCAAGATGCTATTAACCGTGCCAAAGAAATCATTGCTGGTTTAGTTCGTGAGGCTAAGGTGGATGAAGTTTACCGTGCCAAAGTCGTTCGTATCGAGAAATTTGGTGCCTTTGTCAACCTCTTTGACAAGACAGATGCCCTTGTTCACATTTCTGAAATGGCTTGGACTCGTACCAATAATGTTGAAGACTTGGTAGCAATCGGGGATGAAGTTGATGTTAAGGTTATCAAGATTGATGAAAAAGGCCGTATCGATGCTTCTATGAAGGCTCTTCTTCCTCGTCCGCCAAAACCTAAGCATGATGAAAAGGGTGAAAAGTCTGAGAGACCTCACCGCCCACGTCATCATAAGGACCACAAACCTAAGAAAGAATTTACAGAAACACCAAAAGATTCAGAATAAGAAAAGGAGAAATGTATGGGATGGTGGCGCGAAACCATTGATATCGTAAAAGAAAATGATCCAGCGGCCCGCACCACTTTGGAGGTTTTGCTGACTTATCCAGGTGTCAAGGCCTTGGCGGCCCACCGTCTCTCACATTTTCTCTGGAAGCATGGCTTCAAACTCCTGGCTCGGATGCACAGTCAGTTTTGGCGCTTTTGGACTCAGATTGAGATTCATCCGGGTGCTCAGATCGATTCAGGTGTCTTTATTGACCACGGTTCTGGCTTAGTGATTGGTGAGACGGCGATTGTTGAAAAAGGCGTTCTTCTCTATCACGGAGTGACTCTCGGTGGGACTGGTAAGGATGTTGGCAAACGCCATCCGACTGTACGCAAAGGAGCACTCATATCGGCTCATGCCCAAGTTATCGGGCCTGTAGAAATCGGTGAAAATGCCAAGGTCGGTGCAGCAGCAGTTGTTGTCGCAGATGTACCTAGTGATGTGACGGTTGTCGGTATTCCGGCCAAGATTGTCCGTGTTCATGGTAAGAAGGATGAGCCAGTCATTCACGAAGTCGAAGAAAAACGAGAGTATTACGTCAATAAACTCGAGCAGGCTAAAGAAGCCAGTCACAGATCGTCTGGTTTGTAGAGGATACCTATATGATTCAAGCAAGAAACAAGTTAAGCCAAGAGGAGTTATCTGAGGCGAAAAAACTAATTGACTGTTGCCAAGCCTATGATGGAACTTATCGTGATCCCTATCTTTCTAACATGCTTAATTTTGACCCAAACATGCCCGCCTTTTTCCTTTATTATGAAAAAGGCGAACTTGTTGGTCTCTTAACTGTCTATGCCGATGACCAAGACGTGGAAGTGACGATACTGGTTCATCCAGATTATCGTCGTCAGGGGATTGCACGTGCATTGCTTACTAGTTTTGAGAAAGAAACGGCTGCTTTCCCTATTCGTTCAGTTACTTTTCAGACAGAACGTATTTTTCTAGAGCGTCATCCTGATTTTGTCAGCAACTGGGGATTGGTCGAGGATGAAGATACAGAAACCTGGTTAGGTAAGGATAGAAGACCTTATCGGTTAGCAAAACTTTCTAATCTTGAAGTTTTGTTAGCAGATAGTTCGTATCAGGAGCAAATTAGTCAATTAAAATTTCAGGCATTTTCAGAGGAACATGAATCGAGAGAAGTTGTGGATAGGTATGTCGCCGAAGCTCTGAAGGATCCAGAAAGTCGCCTATATATTTTATTAAAAGACGGTCAGGTTATTGGAACTTGCACGGTAGATTTGTCGACTAATACGAATTACTTCTATGGTTTGGCAATATCGGAACCTGAACGTGGAAAAGGCTATGGAAGCTATTTAGCAAAATCCCTAGTCAACCAACTGATTGAGCAAAATGATAAGGAATTTCAGATTGCAGTAGAGGACAGAAACGTAGGTGCCAAGTGCTTGTATGAAAAAATTGGCTTTGTCAAACAGACCCAGGTGGTTTATCTGAATGAGAAAGGAGCAAGGGATTCCGAAGTCTAGAGAGATTCGGACTGAAATTGAATTGAACTCTCAGTGATGAAACTAAGTGTTCTTTGATTTTGGTTTTCCTGACTATTATTTTATGATTAAAATTTACGACACCATGTCTCGTGATTTGCGAGAATTTGTCCCCATCGAGGACGGTAAGGTAAAGATGTATGTTTGTGGGCCTACGGTATACAACTATATTCACGTGGGGAATGCTCGTTCGACAGTAGCTTTTGATACCATTCGTCGTTATTTTGAGTACCGTGGGTTTGAGGTTGCCTATATTTCCAATTTTACGGATGTGGACGATAAGATTATCAACCGTGCCAAGGAAGAAGGTATCACGCCTCAGGAGGTTGCAGACAAGTACATCGCTGCCTTTCGTGAGGATGTGACGGCCTTGGGCGTCAAACCTGCGACTCGCCATCCGCGTGTAGTAGAGTTTATGGCTGATATTATCCGTTTTGTGGAAGATTTAATCGAGAAAGGTTTTGCTTACGAGAGTCAAGGGGATGTCTACTTCCGTGTAGAAAAATCTCACAACTATGCCAAGTTGGCCAATAAAACCTTGGAAGATTTGGAACTAGGTGCTTCGGGTCGAACCGATGAAGAAACGGCTCGCAAGGAAAATCCTGTAGACTTTGCTCTATGGAAAGCTGCTAAACCAGGCGAGATTTCTTGGGACAGTCCTTGGGGACCTGGTCGTCCGGGCTGGCATATTGAGTGTTCGGTCATGTCGACAGAAATTTTGGGCGATACTATTGATATCCACGGTGGTGGAGCCGACCTTGAGTTTCCTCACCATACCAATGAAATTGCCCAGTCAGAAGCCAAAACAGGCAAGACCTTTGCCAACTACTGGATGCACAATGGCTTTGTCAATATCGACAATGTCAAGATGTCTAAGTCCTTGGGCAACTTTATAACCGTACACGATGCCCTCAAAACCCTCGATGGGCAAGTACTTCGTTTCTTCTTTGCGACTCAACATTATCGCAAGCCTATCAACTTTACCGAAAAGGCAGTGCGTGATGCAGAGACAAATCTTAAGTATCTCAAAAATACTTACGAGCAACCATTTACAGGAAATGTGGATGCCCAAGACTTGCAAGCTTTTAAAGACAAGTTTGTAGCAGCTATGGATGAGGATTTCAACTCTGCCAACGGTATTACAGTAGTCTTTGAAATGGCCAAGTGGATTAACTCGGGTAACTATGATGCAAGTGTTAAGGAAGCTCTCGCGGCTATGTTAGAGGTCTTTGGAATTGTCTTTGTCGAGGAAGTTCTAGATGCAGAGATTGAAGTTTTGATTCAAAAACGCCAAGAAGCGCGTGCCAATCGTGACTTTGCGACAGCGGACCAGATCCGTGACCAATTGGCTGATCAAGGAATTAAGCTCCTTGACACCAAAGATGGAGTGAGGTGGACACGTGATTGATGTCAATCTCATTAACGGGATTGCGTTAGCTTTTGAGGGGGACGCGGTGTATTCTATGTATATTCGTCGTCACCTCATTCTTAAAGGCATGACCAAACCCAATAAACTCCATCAAGAAGCGACCAAGTATGTCTCGGCCAAGGCTCAGGCTCGCCTGATTTCCCTTATGTTGGAGGAGCAAGTCCTAACGGAAAAAGAAGAAGAAATCTATAAACGTGGTCGCAATACCAATAGTCACACCAAGGCCAAAAATGCTGATGTGGTGACTTACCGTATGTCCACAGGTTTTGAAGCCGTCATGGGCTATCTCCATATGACTGATAATCTAGAACGTCTTGAGAGCTTGATTTCGTGGTGCATCCAAAAAGTGGAGGGCTAGGACATGATGGCAAAAGAACTACAAGACTGGTTTCCTGAAGCTCAGATTTCAGACCAACCAGTAGAGAAAGAAGGCTATCTTACTCTCCCTTTAGCTTCTCAGCAGTGGATTTTGCTGGAGGTAGCTGGGCTCAGCGAGCGTGAAAAGCAGTTGGTTGCTCTTTTGACCCAGCAGGAGCAGGCTCGTTCGCTCAATCCTTGGTATTCTTATCTGATTGAGGGGAAGGGACAGGCACCACAAGCTTTTAAAAAGATTCAGCTGGTTTATTGCCATCTTTCCTATTTTCAACAGGAAAATCTAGCCTCTTGGCTAGACATGATGCGGACTCTTTTTCCCAACTGTCAGACGGTGCTTCAAGTCGGAGCTCAGGATTATGTATTCGTGCTTCAACAAGATAAATATTCCTCTGTACGAGCTATTTTAAGTGATACAATTGAAGCGGTTGAGTATGACTTTGGAGTACGTTTATCCATCATGTTAGGCCAGGTTTGGTCTCAAACAGGTCATCAAGCCCTATCAGACTTGATCAAAGCGGAGCGGGATTTGTTCAAGACTTGGTGGCGTCAGGGTCACCAAGGTGTTCATACCTTTTCCCAACTCTATCTGTGGAGTATGGGGGAAAGGCTTGTGGACCTGAGAGTCATTAAAGAATGCCTGCATCAGATGATCTTGGATCAGGATCAGATTCAGGAAATTATCCTTTCTCTTTGGGAAAACAGTGCTGTTCTGACTAAAACAGCCCAGCAACTCTATCTGCACCGCAATTCTCTCCAATACAAGATTGATAAATGGGAAGAATTGACAGGGCTACAGTTAAAGGAATTGACCGACCTAACCTTGTGTTATCAGTTGATTTTACCAGATATTCTATAAAGTTTTGTGCAAGTTGCACAGAACTTTTTTATTTTTTTGGTCATCTTGCCATAGAAATGTAAAGCGTTTTCATCTATAATAAAACTATCAAAAGACAAAAGGAGTTCACCTCATGGTAGAATTGAATCTTAAAAATATTTACAAAAAATATCCAAACAGCGAACACTACTCAGTTGAAGACTTCAACTTGGACATCAAAGACAAAGAATTTATCGTTTTCGTAGGTCCTTCAGGATGTGGTAAATCAACAACTCTTCGTATGATTGCTGGTCTTGAAGACATCACAGAAGGTACTGCATCTATCGATGGCGTGGTTGTCAACGACGTAGCTCCAAAAGACCGTGATATTGCCATGGTATTCCAAAACTACGCTCTTTACCCACACATGACTGTTTATGACAACATGGCTTTCGGTTTGAAATTGCGTAAATACAGCAAGGAAGACATCGACAAACGTGTACAAGAAGCAGCTGAAATCCTTGGATTGAAAGAGTTCTTGGAACGTAAACCTGCTGACCTTTCTGGTGGTCAACGTCAACGTGTTGCCATGGGTCGTGCGATTGTCCGCGATGCAAAAGTGTTCTTGATGGACGAACCTTTGTCAAACTTGGATGCTAAACTTCGTGTATCGATGCGTGCTGAAATTGCGAAAATCCACCGTCGTATCGGAGCTACAACTATCTACGTAACTCACGACCAAACAGAAGCGATGACACTTGCAGACCGTATCGTTATCATGTCAGCAACTAAGAACCCTGCTGGTACAGGTACTATCGGACGTGTAGAACAAATCGGTACTCCTCAAGAAGTTTACAAAAACCCAGTTAACAAATTCGTAGCAGGATTTATCGGAAGCCCAGCTATGAACTTCATCAACGTGAAATTGGTTGGCAGCGAAATTGTTTCTGACGGTTTCCGTTTGAAAGTTCCAGAAGGAGCATTGAAAGTTCTTCGTGAAAAAGGCTATGAAGGTAAAGAATTGATCTTCGGTATCCGTCCAGAAGACGTGAATGCAGAGCCTGCTTTCCTTGAAACATTCCCAGAATCAGTTGTCAAAGCTACTATCTCTGTATCAGAATTGCTTGGTTCAGAATCTCACCTTTACTGCCAAGTTGGTAAAGACGAATTTGTTGCCAAAGTGGATGCTCGTGACTACTTGCAAACAGGTGCAACAGTTGAACTTGGATTTGACTTGAACAAAGCACACTTCTTCGATGTAGAAACTGAAAGAACAGTTTACTAAGATAAATGAAATGTCAAAACACTGCTAGAGAAATCTGGCAGTGTTTTTTTGAGATTGAGTAGAAAAAACTCTCCATATCGCATGGAGAGCTAATATGTTATTCTGCTGCTTGTTGCCAACGTTTTGCTAGCATATGTGACAGGCTAGAGATTGCTAGGTTAAAGCTGAAGTAGATGAGGGCGATTAGGATATAAAGACTGAAGACTTGCTCTGGTTCGAAATAACGGCCCATGAGAATTTGGCTGGCTCCAAAGAGTTCTTGTAGGGCGATAACAGAGTAGAGAAGACTGGTATCCTTAATCACGGTCACAAACTGAGAAATGATGGCAGGTAGCATTTTACGAATAGCTTGTGGAAGAATAATGTGGTAGAGGATTTGGGTTGAGGTAAATCCTTGTGACATTCCTGCTTCGTACTGGCCCTTGTCTACGGCATTGAGGCCACCTCGGATAATCTCAGCTAAGGCTGCTGAGGTAAAGAGGGTGAAGGCAGTGATACCAGCTGGAGTGGACTTCATCTTGAACACTAAAAAGATAGTGAAAATCCAGAGAAGGTTGGGAACATTACGTACAAATTCGATGTAAATGCTGGAAATAATACGCAAGATAGGATTTTTCCCATTTCTCATGACCGCTAGAACTGTACCGATAAGGGTAGAGAGGACAATGGCAATCAGAGAAATATAGAGGGTCAAGCCAAATCCTTTAAAGATAAAGACTAGGTTATCTGGGGTCAAAACTTCTAAAATGGATTCCATAGTAACCTCCTAAAGTGAATAGGCTTTTTTGTTGGCTTGCTCCATCTTGCGACCAAACTGGGCAACAGGGAAGCAAAGAGCAAAGTAGAGAAGGGCAGCGCCTAAAAATGCTGGGATGTAATTTCCGTTGAGGGCTGACCAAGACTTGGTCACAAACATCAAGTCCACTCCAGAGATAATAGCAACTGTCGAGGTGTTTTTGATGAGGTTAACAATTTGGTTGGTCAAAGGTGGGAGAATGATACGAAAGGCCTGAGGCAAGATAATCAAGCGCATGGCACTGATATAGGTAAAACCTTGTGACAAGGCGGCCTCCATTTGACCGCTAGGGATAGATTGAATCCCTGAGCGAATCACCTCAGCGATGTAGGCACCGTGATAGAGTCCCACGCAGAGAACAGCTGTCCAATAAATCGGAATCATGATGATATGGTCACTGATAAGTGGTAGACCATAAAAAACGATAACAAACTGCACCAAGAGGGGAGTATTTTGGTAAAATTCCACAAAGATACGAGCCAAAATTCGCAAAATTGGACGTTTGCTAGTTGACATAGCTCCAAAGAAGATACCCAAAACCATAGCGAGGATAAAGGATCCAATCGCTAGGGCAAGGGTGAAGAGGAAACCATTGAAAAATTGTCCAAAATCCTGAAAATAGGCTGTCCAAGATGATAAATCTGTCATAGGGTGTCCTCCTTAATCTGCAGTATGGCTAGATGGTTTGAGCTTGTAACGATCATAAAGTTTTTGTAAACTACCATCCTTGCTCCATTTAGTAACCAAGTTATCAAGATAGTCGTTGAGTTCGGTATTCGATTTCTTGGTAACAATACCGTAGTCAGATGGCTTGAAACTATCATTTAGCAGTTCTGTGCGTTTGCTGATATAGCCAGAAAGAATCGAGCGGTCAACGGAAAAGGCATCGATACGATGAGCATGAAGGGAAGTAATCAATTCTGGGTAGGAACCAAGTTCGACGAATTTAAACTTCAGGCCTTTCTTTTTACCCAGTTCAGTAATCAGGCGTTGGGTGATGGAACCTTGGGCAACTCCGATGGTTTTGCCGTTTAGGTCCTCAATACTTTTGATTTTGGCAGATTTATTGACCAAAAAGCCAGAAGCGTCCGTGTAGTAGGGACTGGTAAAGTTGTAGAGTTTTTTGCGTTCGTCTGTGATGGTAAAGGTCGCGATATCCATGTCAACCTGTTCATTGTCTAGAAGTGGTCCACGAGTTTGCGCTGTAACAGGCACATAGCGAACTTTGACCTTGAGCTCATCTGCTACCATTTTGGCCAAGTCGGTTTCGATACCAGAATAGGTCCCTGTCTTGGGATCCTTATAGCCAAAGTTGGGAACGTCTTGTTTGACACCGACAACTAGTTCGCCTCTCTTTTGAATATCTGCGACACTGGTGTCGGCCTGAACTGGTTTTGTAGCAGCAAGGCCGAAAAGGCTAATCAATAATGCGGATAAAAAGAATTTCTTTTTCATAGGCGCCTCCTTATTTGACTTTGTCACTTTCGTGGTTGATGATTTTGCTGAGGAATTGTTGGGCACGAGGTTCGCTTGGATTGTCGAAAAAGTCATCGACATCTGTCGTATCCACCAAAACTTCTCCATCAGCCATAAAGATAATGCGGTCAGCAACTTCACGGGCGAAGCCCATTTCATGGGTCACGACAATCATATTCATACCATCGTGGGCCAATTTTTGCATAACTGCTAGAACATCGCCGATGGTTTCAGGGTCAAGAGCAGATGTTGGCTCATCAAAGAGAAGGAGTTCAGGATGCATAGCGAGTCCACGTGCGATGGCAATCCGTTGTTTTTGTCCACCAGATAGCATGGCTGGATAAGAATCTTTCTTGTCCCACATATTTACAAATTCCAGATATTTTTGGGCTGTTTTTTCAGCTTCTTTTTTATCAATTCCTAGAACTTTTATGGGTGCTAGTGTTACGTTTTCTAACACTGTTTTATGCGGATAGAGGTTAAAATGTTGGAAAACCATGCCTACTTCCTTGCGAAGAGGTACCAAATCTTTCTGGCTGGCACCAGCAACTTGGTGACCATTTACTAGGAGACTTCCCTTGTCAACAGCCTCCAAACCATTGATGGTACGGATAAGAGTGGACTTACCAGAACCAGATGGTCCGAGTAGGACAACGACTTGTCCTTTTTCAAAACGGAGATTGATGTCGCGGAGTGCGTGGTAGTCTCCGTAATATTTTTCGACGTGTTCAAATTCTACTAAAGCCATAAGGAATCTCCTTTGTGTTAGATTTTATAACACGATTCTACACCAAAAGAATTGCCTTGTCAAATCATATCTGAAAAAATTCACTAAAATTTTATAAAAAAGCAATCTGGATAGAGAAAACGTCTAAATCATGTTATAATGAAGCAATAGAATTCTTAGAAAGAGTGGATGTCTTTTTGATAACACCTACTTATGAATGGCAATTTGCCCCGCAGGTTGAAGATGCGGATTTTACAAAGATAGCCAAGAAGGCTGGACTGGGTTCTGAGGTGGCTCGCTTATTATTAGAGAGAGGGATTCAGGATGAAGAGAGCTTGAAGAAGTTTTTAGAACCTTCCTTGGAGGACTTGCATGATCCTTATCTACTTCATGATATGGACAAGGCAGTGGCTCGTATTCGTCAGGCCATTGAAGAAGGAGAAAATATTCTCGTTTATGGGGACTACGATGCGGATGGCATGACTTCAGCTTCGATTGTCAAGGAAAGTTTGGAACAGCTTGGTGCCGAGTGCAGAGTTTACCTGCCTAATCGTTTTACTGATGGATATGGTCCCAATGCTAGTGTTTATAAATACTTTATCGAGCAAGAGGGAATTTCCTTGATAGTGACAGTGGATAATGGGGTTGCCGGTCATGAAGCCATTGAATTGGCCCAGTCTATGGGAGTAGATGTCATTGTGACTGACCACCATTCCATGCCTGAAACTCTGCCCGATGCCTATGCTATCGTTCATCCTGAACATCCAGATGCGGACTATCCCTTCAAATATTTGGCTGGTTGCGGAGTGGCTTTCAAGCTGGCTTGCGCCCTTTTAGAAGAAGTACAGGTGGAACTGCTTGATTTGGTTGCGATTGGTACCATTGCTGATATGGTTAGTTTGACAGATGAGAACCGTATCTTGGTTCAGTATGGTCTGGAAATGCTGGGACATACTCAGCGCATTGGTTTACAAGAAATGCTGTATATGGCTGGGATTGCTGCTAATGAAGTGACGGAAGAGACAGTTGGTTTCCAGATTGCTCCTCGTTTAAATGCCTTAGGTCGCTTGGACGATCCCAATCCTGCCATTGATTTGCTGACTGGATTTGATGATGAGGAAGCGCATGAGATTGCCCTCATGATTCATCAGAAAAACGAAGAGCGTAAGGAAATTGTCCAATCTATCTATGAAGAAGCCAAGACCATGGTGGATCCTGAGAAGAAGGTCCAGGTCTTGGCCAAGGAAGGCTGGAATCCTGGGGTTCTAGGTATCGTGGCTGGTCGTTTGTTGGAAGAACTAGGGCAGACAGTCATCGTTCTTAATATAGAAGACGGTCGTGCCAAAGGTAGTGCTCGTAGTGTGGAAGCGGTGGATATTTTTGAAGCTTTGGATCCCCATCGAGACCTCTTCATCGCATTCGGTGGCCATGCTGGTGCAGCGGGTATGACGCTGGAAGTTGAGAAACTTTTAGATTTATCTCAGGTTTTAGAAGACTATGTTCGTGAAAAGGGCGCAGATGCTGGTGGCAAGAATAAGTTAAACCTAGATGAAGAGCTGGATTTGGAGACTTTGAGTCTTGAAACGGTCAAGAACTTTGAACGCTTGGCACCTTTTGGAATGGACAATCAGAAACCTGTCTTTTATATCAAGGATTTTCAGGTCGAAAGTGCTCGTACTATGGGAGCAGGAAACGCCCATCTCAAACTGAAAATTTCCAAAGGTGAGGCGAGTTTTGAAGTGGTAGCCTTTGGCCAAGGCAGATGGGCGACAGAGTTTTCTCAAACCAAAAATCTAGAGCTGGCAGTCAAATTGTCTGTCAACCAATGGAATGGCCAAACTGCCCTGCAGTTGATGGTGGTGGATGCGCGTGTGGAGGGTGTTCAACTTTTTAACATCCGTGGGAAGAATGCAGTCTTGCCAGAAGGAGTTCCAGTCTTGGATTTTGCTGGAGAACTGCCGAATCTAGTAAATAGTGAAGCTATTGTCGTGAAAACCGTTCCTGAGGATATTACTCAGCTGAAGACCATTTTTCAGGAACAGAATTTTTCTGCTGTCTATTTCAAAAATGATATTGACAAGGCCTATTATCTGACAGGGTATGGGACTAGAGAGCAGTTTGCTAAATTGTACAAGACCATCTACCAGTTTCCAGAGTTTGATATTCGCTACAAGCTGAAAGATTTGGCTACTTATCTTAATATTCAACAAATCTTACTGGTCAAGATGATTCAAGTATTTGAAGAGCTAGGCTTTGTGACGATCAAAGATGGGGTCATGACAGTCAATAAAGAAGCACCAAAGCGAGAGATAGGAGAAAGTCAGATTTACCAAAATCTCAAACAAACCGTCAAAGACCAAGAAATGATGGCGCTGGGTACTGTGCAAGAAATTTATGACTTTTTAATGGAAAAAGAATAGCAGATAGGAAAGAGTTGGGAAACCAGCTCTTTTTTGAAAACAAATCTTCATTTTGAAAATCATCAAAAAAATGGTATAATGGTAAGAAAAGATTCGGCTAAAAGTAGTGCTTTTAGAATAAAAGGGCAAGTAACCCTATAATCAAGATAAACTAAGCTTTCGGAGGAAAAATGAGTAATATCAGTTTAACAACACTTGGTGGTGTACGTGAAAACGGGAAAAATATGTATATCGCTGAAATCGATGGATCTATTTTCGTTTTGGATGCAGGTCTGAAATATCCTGAAAATGAACAACTAGGGGTGGATGTAGTCATTCCAAATATGGACTACCTTTTTGAAAATAGCGACCGTATCGCTGGCGTCTTCTTGACCCACGGACATGCGGATGCTATTGGTGCTCTGCCTTATCTCTTGGCTGAAGCCAAGGTGCCTGTATTTGGGTCTGAGCTGACCATTGAGTTGGCAAAACTCTTTGTCAAAGGAAATGACACAGTTAAGAAATTCAATGATTTTCATGTTATCGATGAGGATACGGAGATTGATTTTGGAGGAACTGTGGTGTCCTTCTTCCGTACGACCCACTCTATCCCAGAAAGTCTGGGTGTTGTCTTGAAGACAGCTGAAGGTAGTATCGTTTACACAGGTGACTTCAAATTTGACCAGACAGCTAGTGAATCTTATGCGACAGACTTCGCTCGTTTGGCAGAAATCGGTCGTGACGGAGTTCTAGCTCTGCTCAGCGATTCAGCCAATGCGGACAGCAATATCCAAGTGGCTAGTGAAAGTGAAGTTGGGGACGAGATCACTCAAACCATTTCGGACTGGGATGGTCGTATCATTGTTGCAGCAGTAGCCAGCAACCTCTCTCGTATCCAGCAGGTGTTTGACGCTGCGGATGCAACAGGCCGTCGTGTGGTCTTGACAGGATTTGATATTGAAAATATCGTCCGTACTGCTATTCGCCTCAAGAAATTGTCTCTAGCTAACGAAAGTCTTTTGATTAAGCCAAAAGATATGTCTCGCTTTGAAGACCATGAGTTGATTATTCTTGAGACAGGTCGTATGGGTGAGCCAATCAATGGTCTTCGCAAGATGTCGATTGGTCGCCACCGTTATGTGGAAATCAAGGACGGTGACCTAGTCTATATCGTAACCACTCCGTCTATCGCTAAAGAAGCAGTTATGGCGCGTGTGGAAAATATGATTTACCAAGCTGGTGGAGTTGTCAAATTGATTACCCAAAGCTTGCGTGTGTCAGGACATGGGAATGCGCGTGACTTGCAGTTGATGATTAATCTCTTGCAACCTAAGTATCTCTTCCCAATTCAAGGGGAATACCGTGAGTTGGATGCCCATGCTAAGGCTGCTATGGCGGTTGGGATGCTGCCAGAACGCATTTTCATTCCTAAAAAGGGAACCAGCATGGCTTATGAGAATGGGGACTTTGTCCCAGCTGGCGCGGTTTCGGCAGGGGATGTCTTGATTGACGGAAATGCTATCGGTGATGTTGGAAATGTGGTTCTTCGTGACCGTAAGGTCTTGTCAGAGGACGGTATTTTCATCGTAGCAATTACCGTTAACCGTCGTGAGAAGAAAATTGTGGCCAAGGCTCGTGTTCATACGCGCGGATTTGTTTATCTCAAGAAGAGTCGCGATATTCTCCGTGAAAGTTCAGAATTGATTAACCAAACGGTAGAAGACTATCTTCAAGGAGATGACTTTGACTGGGCAGATCTCAAAGGGAAGGTTCGTGATAATCTGACCAAGTACCTCTTTGACCAAACCAAACGTCGTCCAGCTATTTTACCAGTAGTCATGGAAGCGAAATAATTGTTGAAATAAACGGAGAGAAAGTCGAATTTCGGCTTTTTCTTATAGAAAAATAGAGGAAAAATTATGGCAGTAATGAAAATCGAGTATTACTCACAAGTCTTGGATATGGAGTGGGGGGTGAATGTCCTCTACCCTGATGCCAATCGAGTGGAAGAACCAGAGTGTAAAGATATCCCTGTCTTGTACCTCTTGCACGGGATGTCTGGCAATCATAATAGTTGGCTCAAGCGGACTAATGTAGAACGCTTACTTCGGGGGACTAATCTCATTGTCGTTATGCCCAATACTAGCAATGGTTGGTACACTGATACTCAGTATGGTTTTGATTATTACACAGCTCTGGCAGAGGAATTGCCAGAGGTTTTAAAACGCTTCTTCCCTAATATGACTAGCAAGCGTGAAAAGACCTTTATCGCTGGTCTCTCTATGGGAGGTTACGGCTGTTTTAAACTGGCTCTTGCTACAAATCGTTTCTCTCGTGCAGCTAGCTTTTCAGGCGCCCTTAGTTTTCAAGATTTTTCTCCTGAAAGCCAAAATCTGGGGACACCAGCTTACTGGAGAGGTGTTTTTGGAGAGATTAAAGATTGGACAACTAGTCCCTATTCGCTTGAAAGTCTGGCTAAAAAATCGGATAAAAAGACCAAGCTGTGGGCTTGGTGTGGCGAGCAGGATTTCTTGTATGAAGCCAATAATCTAGCAGTGAAAAATCTCAAAAAACTAGGTTTTGATGTGACCTATAGCCATAGTGCTGGGACTCACGAGTGGTACTACTGGGAAAAACAATTGGAACGTTTTTTAGCAACCCTACCAATTGATTTCAAATTAGAAGAGAGATTGACTTAGTTTTTTATAAATGAACCACTATTTATAGTTATTCTTGGATTTAAAACAATGCTGGAAGTCTGTTTTCACTAGACTTTTCAAACGAAAGTAGTAGAATAGTAATAAAATACTGGAGGAAAGAGAGTAGGAAATGTACCGTTATCAAATTGGCATTCCCACATTAGAATATGATCAGTTTGTCAAAGAACATGAATTAGCTAATGTATTACAAAGCAGTGCTTGGGAAAAAGTGAAATCTGATTGGAATCATGAGAAATTTGGTGTCTATGAAGAGGGGAAGTTACTGGCTGTGGCTAGTATTCTCATAAAATCTCTGCCTTTAGGCTATAAAATATTTTATATTCCAAGAGGTCCTATATTGGATTACAGGGATATAGAACTTTTAAAGTTTGTCCTGCAGTCCATTAAGTCTTATGCTCGCAGTAAGAGAGCGGTTTTTGTGACTTTCGATCCAAGTATTTGTCTATCTCAATATTTGGTCAATCAAGATAAGATAGAATATCCTGAAAATCTTGCTATTGTTGAGATTTTAGGGCAATTAGGAGTGAAATGGTCTGGGCGGACAACCGAGATGGATGACACCATTCAGCCTCGTATTCAGGCGAAAATATATAAGGAAAATTTTGAAGAAGATAAACTTTCTAAATCAACGAGGCAAGCTATCCGAACAGCACGAAACAAAGGGCTTGAGATTCAATATGGTGGACTGGAACTATTAGATTCATTTTCGGAGTTGATGAAAAAAACTGAGAAGCGAAAAGAGATTCATTTAAGAAACGAAGCTTATTATAAAAAATTATTAGATAACTTCAAAGAAGATTCCTATATCACGCTAACGAGTTTGGATGTTTCTAAGCGTTTAAGAGAATTAGAAGAACAGTTAGAAAAAAATAGAGTAGTTGCAGAAAAATTTAATGATGCAACCAAACCTTCAAAAATTCAGGAAAATATAAAAGAAAAAGAACGTTTAGAAGAGGAAATAGATTTCTTGCAGGGATATATGAATATGGGAAAATCAAACATTCCCTTAGCGGCTACTTTGAGTTTGGAATTTGGTACTACCTCTGTCAATCTATATGCTGGTATGGATGATGATTTTAAACGTTACAATGCACCGATTTTAACTTGGTATGAAACGGCTCGCTATGCCTTTGAGCGAGGTATGTTGTGGCAAAATTTAGGTGGTGTTGAAAACTCTCTCAATGGTGGACTTTATCATTTTAAGGAAAAATTTAATCCAACGATTGAAGAATATTTGGGTGAATTTACAATGCCTATCCATCCTCTCTATCCTCTGTTAAGACTTGCTCTTGATTTCCGTAAAACATTAAGAAAAAAACATAGAAAGTAAGTATATGGCACTAATTACACTCACGAAAGAAGAGTTTCAGGCTTATTCTGATCAGGTTTCTTCTCGTTCCTTTATGCAATCGGTCCAGATGGGGGACTTGTTAGAAAAAAGAGGAGCTCGAATTGTTTATCTAGCTTTGAAACAAGAAGGAGAAATTCAAGTTGCAGCTCTGGTTTATAGCTTGCCCATGCTGGGTGGTCTGCATATGGAGCTCAATTCGGGGCCGATTTATCCCCAACAAGATGCCCTTCCAGTTTTTTATGCGGAGTTAAAAGAATATGCCAAGCAAAATGGTGTATTAGAGTTGCTTGTAAAACCTTATGAAACTTATCAAACTTTTGATAGTGAAGGTAACCCAATAGATGCTGAGAAAAAAAGTATCATTCAAGCTTTAACTGATTTAGGTTATCAATTTGATGGATTGACAACAGGTTATCCAGGTGGAGAACCAGATTGGTTATACTATAAAGATTTGACTGAATTAACTGAAAAGAATTTGCTTAAAAGTTTTAGTAAAAAAGGGAAGCCTTTGGTGAAAAAGGCTGAAACGTTTGGCATTCGGTTGAAAAAGTTAAAACGTGAAGAACTATCGATTTTTAAGAATATAACAAGAGAAACCTCTGAACGTAGAGAATATAGTGATAAAAGTTTAGAATATTATGAGCACTTTTATGATTCATTTGGAGAACAAGCTGAGTTTCTCATAGCAACCTTGAATTTTTCGGAATATATGAACAAATTACAAGGTGAGCAAAGTAAACTAGAAGAAATCCTGGACAAGTTGCGACTTGATTTGAGTAAAAATCCTCATTCTGAGAAAAAACAAAATCAACTGAGAGAATATTCTAGTCAATTTGAAACGTTTGAAGTTCGAAAAGCAGAAGCGCGAGACTTGATTGAAAAATATGGAGAAGAAGATATTGTTTTAGCTGGGAGTTTATTTGTTTATATGCCTCAGGAAACGACTTATCTCTTTAGTGGTTCTTACACTGAATTTAATAAGTTCTATGCCCCTGCGCTACTTCAAAAATATGTTATGTTGGAAAGCATAAAACGTGGAATACCTAAATACAACTTCCTAGGCATTCAAGGGATTTTTGATGGTAGTGATGGTGTTTTGCGTTTTAAACAAAATTTTAATGGCTATATTGTACGTAAAGCAGGAACTTTCCGTTATCATCCATCGCCTTTAAAATACAAAGCTATTCAGTTATTCAAAAAAATATTAGGACGTTAAGATGAAAAAGTCAGTATTTAGTTTTCTTTCAGCTTGTTTTAGTAAAATAATTTTTATTTGCTAGAAAGGTGGAGGGACATGCGCTGGCTTTTTCGTTTGATAGGGGCTTTCTTTTCTTTTGTGTGGCGTTTGTTTTGGCGCTTGGTTTGGATTGTTTTGCTTTTATGCACTCTTGCTTTTGGATTTCTCTGGTATCTGAACGGGGATTTTCAAGGAGCGTTGAAGCAGGCAGAGCGGTCAGTCAAGATTGGTCAACAAAGTATCGACCAATGGGAAAGAACAGGGCAACTGCCTAAGTTGAACCAGACAGATAGCCACCAGCATTCTGAAGGAAGGTGGCCACAGGCTTCTGCTCGTATTTACTTGGATCCCCAGATGGATTCACGCTTTCAAGAAGCTTATTTAAAAGCAATCCAGAATTGGAATCAAACTGGTGCTTTTAACTTTGAAATTGTGACTGAGGCCGGCAAGGCAGATATTATGGCTACGGAGATGAATGACGGAGGTACTCCTGTGGCAGGAGAGGCGGAAAGTCAGACCAATCTCTTGACGGGGCAATTCTTGTCTGTAACGGTGCGGTTGAATCATTATTATTTGTCCAATCCTAACTATGGCTATTCCTTTGAGCGTATTGTCCATACGGCAGAACATGAGTTGGGGCATGCAATTGGCTTGGACCATACAGATGAGAAGTCTGTGATGCAACCTGCAGGTTCCTTTTATGGTATCCAGGAAGAGGATGTTGAAAGACTTCGAAAATTATATGAGACCAATGAGTAGGGGACTATCTTTCCCTACTTTTTTGCTATAATGGAACTATGAATAACTTGATTAAATCAAAACTAGAGCTCTTGCCTACCAGCCCTGGTTGCTACATTCACAAGGATAAAAACGGCACCATTATCTATGTAGGAAAGGCTAAAAATCTGCGTAACCGCGTGAGGTCTTATTTCCGTGGAAGTCATGATACTAAGACAGAGGCTCTAGTGTCTGAAATTGTGGATTTTGAATTTATCGTTACTGAGTCTAATATTGAGGCACTTCTCCTAGAAATTAATCTGATCAAGGAAAATAAGCCTAAATACAATATCATGCTTAAGGATGATAAGTCTTATCCTTTCATCAAAATCACCAATGAGCGCTATCCTCGTTTAATTATCACCCGTCAGGTCAAGAAGGACGGCGGTCTCTACTTTGGACCTTACCCAGATGTGGGGGCAGCCAATGAAATCCAGCGACTACTGGATCGCATTTTCCCTTTTCGTAAGTGTACGAATCCGCCGTCTAAGGTCTGTTTTTACTACCATATAGGTCAATGTATGGCCCACACCATCTGTAAGAAAGATGAGGACTATTTCAAGTCTATGGCTCAGGAGGTTTCTGATTTTCTGAAAGGGCAAGATGACAAAATCATTGATGACCTAAAGGGCAAGATGGCAACGGCAGCCCAGACTATGGAATTTGAACGTGCAGCGGAATATCGTGACCTGATTCAGGCTATTGGAACGCTTCGAACCAAGCAACGGGTTATGGCCAAGGATCTCCAAAATCGCGATGTCTTTGGCTACTATGTGGACAAGGGTTGGATGTGTGTTCAGGTTTTCTTTGTCCGTCAGGGAAAACTCATTGAGCGCGATGTTAACCTCTTCCCCTACTATAATGATCCGGATGAGGACTTCTTGACCTATGTGGGACAATTCTATCAAGAAAAATCTCATCTAGTTCCCAATGAGGTGCTGATTCCGCAGGATATTGACGAAGAAGCTGTCAAGGCTTTGGTAGACACCAAGATTCTCAAACCCCAGCGTGGAGAGAAAAAGCAGCTGGTCAATCTGGCTATAAAGAATGCTCGAGTCAGCCTAGAGCAGAAATTCAACCTGCTAGAAAAATCTGTCGAAAAGACCCAAGGGGCTATTGAAAATCTAGGACGCTTGCTCCGAATCCCAACCCCAGTTCGTATCGAATCTTTCGATAACTCCAACATCATGGGGACCAGTCCTGTTTCAGCCATGGTGGTCTTTGTTAACGGCAAACCAAGTAAGAAGGATTACCGTAAGTATAAAATCAAGACTGTGGTTGGTCCAGATGACTATGCCAGTATGAGAGAAGTTATTCGCAGACGCTATGGCCGAGTTCAACGTGAGGCTTTGACTCCGCCAGATTTGATTGTCATTGATGGGGGACAAGGTCAAGTCAATATAGCCAAGCAAGTCATCCAAGAGGAGCTGGGCTTGGATATTCCCATTGCAGGTCTGCAAAAGAATGATAAACACCAAACCCATGAATTGCTCTTTGGAGATCCACTTGAGGTGGTGGAGTTGTCTCGCAATTCTCAGGAATTTTTCCTCCTCCAACGCATCCAAGATGAGGTGCACCGCTTTGCTATTACTTTCCACCGGCAACTGCGCTCCAAAAATTCTTTTTCATCACAACTGGATGGAATTGAAGGGCTGGGACCTAAACGCAAGCAGAATCTCATGAAGCATTTCAAGTCTCTAACTAAAATCAAGGAAGCCAGCGTGGATGAGATTGTCGAAGTTGGAGTACCTAGAGCCGTTGCAGAGGCTGTGCAGAGGAAGTTGAACCCGCAGGAGGCAGAAGTCTTGCCTCAAGTGGCGGAAGAAAAAGTAGATTACCAAACAGAAGGAAACCACAATGAAATATAAAATCGCAATTTTATCAGATATTCATGGAAATGCGACGGCTTTAGAAGCAGTGATTGCAGATGCTAAAAATCAAGGAGTCAGTGAATACTGGCTTCTGGGAGATATTTTTCTTCCTGGTCCAGGCGCAAATGACTTGGTAACCCTGCTAAAGGATCTTCCTATCACGGCAAGTGTTCGAGGCAATTGGGATGATTGTGTCCTTGAGGCTTTAGATGGGCAATATGTCTTAGAAGACCCACAGGAAGTCCAGCTCATGCGCATGACCCAGTTTTTGATGGAGCGAATGGATCCTGCAACGATTGTCTGGCTACGAAGCTTGCCTTTGCTGGAAAAGAAAGAAGTTGAGGGACTACGCTTTTCTATCTCTCATAATTTACCTGACAAAAATTATGGTGGTGACTTGCTAGTTGAGAATGATACAGAGAAATTTGACCAACTCCTAGATGAAGAAGTTGACGTGGCAGTCTATGGTCATGTTCACAAGCAGTTGCTTCGTTATGGCAGTCAAGGGCAACAAATCATCAATCCAGGGTCGATTGGCATGCCCTATTTTAATTGGGAGGCGTTAAAAAATCACCGTGCCCAGTATGCCGTGATAGAGGTTGAAGATGGGGAATTGGTAAATATCCTATTTCGTAAAGTCGCTTATGACTACGAAGCGGAGTTGGAATTGGCCAAATCCAAGGGACTTCCCTTTATCGAAATGTATGAAGAGCTACGAAGAGAAGACAACTATCAGGGACACAATCTGGAATTATTAGCCAGCTTAATAGAAAAGCATGGGTATGTAGAAGATGTGAAAGATTTTTTTTGATTTTTTGTAAAAGTTTCCTAAAATAACCAATGCAAACTAAAAGCGATTGGCTGATCCAATCGCTTTTAGTATATCTTATACTCAATGAAAATTAAAGAGCAAACTAGGAAGCTAGACGTAGGTTGCTCAAAGCACAGCTTTGAGGTTGCAGATAAAGCTGACGTGGTTTGAAGAGATTTTCGAAGAGTATTATTGTAACTGAGATTTATCTGGAAGATAAGAACCACCTAGATAGGTATTGCTGAGTTTTTCGAGTGTTCCGTCTTGGTAGAGTTCTTTGAGTGCTTTATCAAATTGCTCTTTAAACTCTTTCTGGTCGCTTGAGAAAACGATATAGTTGCTGGGGCTATCGGCAGAAGGCAAGTCAACCACAGAAAGGTCTAAGCCACGGTCCTTGATAATCTTTTGCACGGATACCTTGTCAAAAACTAGGAAATCAAACTCTCCGTTAGCAAGGTCTAGGATTCGTTTACCGATATCTTCACCAGAAAAATCGATAGTAGCAGGATTATCAGTGTGTTTTTGATTCCAGTTATTGATGAATTGAGCGTTTGAAGTTCCGGTATCTTCTTGCGTTGTTTTGCCAGCGATTTGGTCAAGTGAAGTCAGAGGATTTTTCTTGTTGCTGACAAGGACGAGGGGATTGTTGGAAATTGGGAGTGAGTAAAGGTATTTTTCAGCACGCTCTTTTGTGTAACTCAAGTTGTTGGCTGCAGCCTGATAGTGACCAGAATCAAGTCCTGGGAAGATACTCTCCCAAGCAGTTCTTTGGAATTGAATCTCGTAGTCGCTGAGTTTTTCATCTACTGCCTTTAGAACTTCGATATCGAAGCCTGTCAGATTGCCCTTGTCTTCGTAGTCAAATGGTGGCACATCGCCAGCTGTAGCAACGACGATTGTCTTTTGAGAGTTAGTCTCTTTAGGTGTAGCTTGATTTCCACAGGCAACCAAAAATGGTAGGATGGCTAGTAGTAGGCTAAATTTTTTCATAATGTCTCCATTCAAATGTAAAGTCATCTGCTAGTTTATCAGAAATGTTCTTGATGAACTAATATATATTTTTTATGGCTGTAATAAAAAATCTTAATCATGAAAAATCCCTGCAAGCTCTTTCAAATTATGGTAGAATGGAAGCAGTAGAATTAGAAAAGGAAATCGATTATGAAATTTCTTGAATTAAATAAAAAACGTCATGCGACCAAGCATTTCACTGATAAGCCAGTGGATCCCAAAGATGTGCGTACGGCTATCGAAATTGCAACCTTGGCCCCAAGTGCCCACAACAGCCAGCCTTGGAAATTTGTAGTGGTACGTGAGAAAAATGCCGAACTAGCAAAATTGGCTTACGGTTCAAACTTTGAACAGGTATCATCAGCGCCTGTAACCATTGCCCTGTTTACAGACACAGATTTGGCTAAACGCGCTCGTAAGATTGCTCGTGTTGGTGGTGCTAACAATTTCTCAGAAGAACAACTTCAATATTTTATGAAAAATTTGCCTGCCGAGTTTGCGCGTTACAGTGAGCAACAAGTCAGCGACTACCTAGCCCTCAATGCAGGTTTGGTTGCTATGAACTTGGTTCTGGCTCTTACAGACCAAGGAATCGGATCAAATCTGATTCTTGGTTTTGACAAATCAAAAGTCAACGAAGTTTTGGATATCGAAGACCGTTTCCGCCCAGAACTTTTGATTACACTGGGTTATACAGACGAAAAATTGGAACCAAGTTACCGCTTGCCAGTAGATGAAATCATCGAGAAAAGATAGAAAGAAGAAAAAAATGACAACAATTGATTTTACAGCAGAAGTAGAAAAACGCAAAGAAGACCTCTTGGCTGACTTGTTTAGCCTTTTGGAAATCAACTCAGAACGTGATGATAGCAAGGTTGATGCTGAGCATCCATTTGGGCCTGGTCCAGTAAAAGCCTTGGAAAAATTCCTTGAAATCGCAGACCGTGATGGCTACCCAACTAAAAATGTTGACAACTACGCAGGACATTTTGAGTTTGGTGATGGAGAAGAAGTTCTCGGAATCTTTGCCCACATGGACGTGGTGCCAGCTGGTAGCGGTTGGGACACAGACCCTTACACACCAACTATCAAAGATGGTCGCCTTTATGCGCGTGGGGCTTCGGACGACAAGGGTCCTACAACAGCTTGTTACTATGGTTTGAAAATCATCAAAGAGTTGGGCCTTCCAACTTCTAAGAAAGTTCGCTTCATCGTTGGAACAGACGAAGAATCAGGCTGGGCAGACATGGACTACTACTTCGAGCACGTAGGACTTGTCAAACCAGACTTCGGTTTCTCTCCAGATGCTGAATTCCCTATCATCAACGGTGAAAAAGGTAACATCACAGAATACCTTCACTTTGCAGGAGAAAATGCAGGTGCTGCCCGTCTTCACAGCTTCACAGGCGGTTTGCGTGAAAACATGGTACCAGAATCAGCAACAGCAGTTGTTTCAGGTGACTTGGCTGACTTGCAAGCTAAACTAGATGCCTTCGTTGCAGAACACAAACTTAGAGGAGAACTCCAAGAAGAAGCTGGCCAATACAAGGTGACGATCATTGGTAAATCAGCCCACGGTGCTATGCCTGCTTCAGGTGTCAATGGTGCGACTTATCTAGCCCTCTTCCTCAGCCAGTTTGACTTTGCTGGTCCAGCCAAAGACTACCTTGACATCGCTGGTAAAATTCTCTTGAACGACCATGAGGGTGAAAATCTCAAGATTGCTCATGTGGATGAAAAGATGGGTGCCCTTTCTATGAATGCGGGTGTATTCCGTTTTGATGAAACAATCGCTGATAATACGATTGCCCTTAATATCCGCTATCCAAAAGGAACAAGTCCAGAACAAATCAAGTCAATCCTTGAAAACTTGCCAGTTGCTTCTGTTAGCCTTTCTGAACACGGTCATACCCCTCACTATGTGCCAATGGAAGATCCACTTGTGCAAACCTTGTTGAATGTCTATGAAAAACAAACTGGCCTTAAAGGTCACGAGCAAGTTATCGGTGGTGGAACCTTTGGTCGCTTGCTCGAACGAGGTGTTGCCTACGGTGCTATGTTCCCAGACTCAATTGATACCATGCACCAAGCCAATGAATTTATCGCCTTGGATGATCTCTTCCGAGCAGCAGCAATCTATGCCGAAGCTATTTACGAATTGATCAAATAAAACGATAGAAGTCTGAGATTGTATGCTTAGACTTCTTTTTGGAGGGAAAGTAGATGTCTCAAATTGAAAGAATCAAGCAGGCTATTATGTCAGATCCACAAAATGCCAGCTATACAGAACGCGGAATCGAACCTCTCTTTGCAGCGCCAAAAACTGCTCGCATCAATATCATCGGTCAGGCACCGGGACTTAAAACTCAAGAGGCAGGCCTTTACTGGAAAGATAAGAGTGGAGACCGCTTGCGGGACTGGCTAGGTGTGGATGAAGATACCTTTTATAATTCAGGTTATTTTGCTGTTTTGCCTATGGATTTCTACTTTCCAGGGCATGGCAAGTCGGGTGATCTTCCGCCTCGTACCGGTTTTGCTGAAAAATGGCATCCGCAACTCTTGCAAGAATTACCAGATATTCAATTGACCCTCTTGATTGGGCAATATGCCCAAGCCTACTACTTACAGGAGAAAATCAGTGGCAAGGTGACAGAACGGGTCAAACATTACCAGAACTACTTGCCAACCTATTTTCCACTAGTTCACCCCTCGCCGCGAAATCAAATCTGGATGGACAAAAATCCTTGGTTTGAGTCAGAAGTGGTGCCAGATTTGAAAAAAAGAATTAAAACCATTTTATAGTCAATGAAAATCAAAGAGCAAACTAGAAAGCTAGCCGCAGGCTGCTCAAAGTACAGCTTTGAGGTTGTGGATAGAACTGACGAAGTCAGTAACCATACCTACGGCAAGGCGAAGCTGACGTGGTTTGAAGAGATTTTCGAAGAGTATTAGGAGAAAAAGAATGAAAGAAATAACCTTTGACGCATTTTACCAGCTTTACCAAAATGAGCAACTTTCTTTAGTGGACGTGAGAGAAGTGGATGAGTTTGAAGCTCTTCATTTAGAAGGTGCTCAGAATCTTCCTCTGAGTCAATTAGCTGATACCTTTGATCAGTTGGACAAGGACCAGTTACATTATGTTATTTGTAAATCTGGAATGAGATCGGCGCGTGCTTGCCAATTCTTATCAGAACAAGGTTACGAGGTTATCAATGTCCAAGGTGGCATGTTAGCCTTTGAAGAACTGTAAACATTAGAATTTCTCCTACTTGGTGTGATCTCGGTAGAGGATTTTATTTTTAGACAATTCTCATTTTTAAGAATCTTGAAAACATTCAATATTTACTTCGTGAAGCTTTTTTCATACTCCTATTCATGATATACTAGGTCAGTATTTTATAAATATGAAGGAGATTTTCATGGCTAAAAAAGGTGCCTTAACAGGTTTACTCCTGTTTGGAATATTTTTTGGTGCGGGGAACTTGATTTTTCCGCCTTCTCTAGGTGCTCTATCTGGAGAACATTTTCTTCCTGCCATCGCAGGTTTTGTCTTTTCAGGCGTCGGTATCGCCGTCTTGACTCTTATTATTGGAACGCTAAATCCTAAAGGATATATCTACGAGATTTCAACAAAGATAGCGCCTTGGTTTGCGACTCTTTACCTCTCGGTTCTTTACTTGTCAATCGGTCCATTCTTTGCTATCCCACGTACAGCTACAACAGCTTACGAAGTAGGGATTAGCCCTCTTTTGTCGGATGCAAATAAAGGTCTTGGTTTGATTGTTTTTACAGTTCTGTATTTTGCAGCAGCCTATTTGATTTCGCTTAATCCATCAAAAATCTTGGACCGTATCGGCCGTATTTTAACGCCAGTCTTTGCGATTTTGATTGTTATCTTGGTTGTTCTAGGAGCTTTCAAATACGGTGGAACAAGTCCTCAAGCTGCTTCAGCTGCTTATCAAGCTTCTGCTTTTGGTACAGGTTTCCTAGAAGGTTACAACACCTTGGACGCCCTTGCTTCAGTTGCCTTTAGTGTAATCGCAGTTCAAACCTTGAAACAACTTGGCTTCTCAAGTAAGCAAGAATACATTTCAACTATTTGGGTTGTTGGTATCGTTGTTGCTCTTGCCTTCAGCGCTCTTTACATCGGTTTAGGTTTCCTTGGAAATCATTTCCCAGTACCAGCTGAAGCGATGAAGGGTGGAACTCCTGGTGTTTACATTTTGTCACAAGCCACTCAAGAAATCTTTGGCTCAACAGCCCAACTCTTCCTTGCAGCTATGGTTACCGTAACCTGCTTCACAACAACAGTTGGTTTGATTGTGTCAACAGCTGAGTTCTTTAATGAACGCTTCCCACAAATCAGCTACAAGGTTTATGCGACAGCCTTTACTTTGATTGGATTTGCCATTGCTAATTTGGGTCTTGATGCGATTATCAAGTACTCCATTCCAGTACTGGTTATCTTGTACCCAATTACGATTGCTATCGTTATGATTGTCATTGTCAACAAATTTGTGGCTCTTTCAAAACCAGGTATGCAGTTGACAATTGCTGTTGTTACAGCCATTGCCATTGCAAGCGTACTAGGAAGCTCGTTTAAGGTTGAGTTTCTTGCAAACCTTGTCAACGCTCTTCCTTTTGCCAAGGCATCTCTCCCATGGTTAGTACCAGCTGTTGTCGGAATCTTGCTCTCATTGGTTCTACCAAATAAGCAAGAAAGCGATGTTTTTGAAATGGAATAATCATTAAAATCACTTTTGTAGCCAAGTCTACAGGAGTGATTTTCTTTTTTTATCCGATGATAAATGTGTTATAATAGGTAGCAAAAGAGGTGAAGAAATGAATCAAACAGTAGAATATATCAAAGAACTGACGGCCATTGCGTCTCCAACAGGTTTTACTCGTGAAATTTCGAATTATTTAGTTAAAACTCTAGAAGGTTTTGGTTATCAGCCAGTTCGCACAGCCAAGGGCGGTGTCAATGTAACTATTAAAGGTCAAAATGATGAGCAACATCGCTATGTGACTGCCCATGTAGATACGCTGGGTGCTATTGTCCGTGCTGTTAAACCAGACGGCCGTCTCAAATTGGATCGTATCGGTGGTTTTCCTTGGAACATGATTGAAGGTGAAAACTGTACCGTTCATGTGGCTAGTACAGGTGAAAAAGTATCAGGAACCATCCTCATCCACCAAACTTCTTGCCATGTCTACAAGGATGCAGGAACTGCAGAACGCACGCAAGACAATATGGAAGTGCGTTTGGACGCCAAAGTAACCAATGAAAAAGAAACTCGTGCCTTGGGGATTGAGGTCGGTGATTTTATCAGTTTTGACCCACGAACTGTCGTGACAGAGACAGGTTTTATCAAGTCTCGCCATTTGGATGACAAGGTCAGCGCAGCGATTTTGCTTAACCTACTTCGTATTTATAAGGAAGAGAAGATTGAATTGCCAGTAACAACCCATTTTGCTTTTTCAGTCTTTGAAGAAGTGGGGCATGGGGCTAATTCTAATATTCCTGCTCAGGTGGTAGAATATCTGGCTGTGGATATGGGAGCCATGGGAGATGACCAGCAGACAGACGAATACACAGTGTCTATCTGTGTCAAGGATGCTTCTGGACCTTATCACTATGACTTCCGTCAACACTTGGTTGCCTTGGCGAAAGAACAAGACATTTCATTTAAGTTGGATATCTATCCATTTTATGGTTCGGACGCTTCAGCGGCTATGTCTGCAGGGGCTGAGGTTAAACACGCTCTGCTTGGTGCTGGTATCGAGTCTAGCCACTCATATGAGCGCACTCATATTGACTCGGTGGTTGCAACGGAGCGTATGGTTGATGCTTACCTTAAGAGCGCATTGGTAGACTAATATGTGTTTGATTTGCCAGAGAATTGAGCTCATCAAGAAGGGAGAAAATCCCTATTTTGTCAAAGAGTTGAAAACAGGCTATCTTGTGATTGGAGACCACCAGTATTTTGCAGGCTATAGTCTCTTTCTATCCAAGGAACACGTCACCGAATTGCACCATTTGAAAAAGGAGACAAGACTCCGTTTTCTAGAAGAAATGAGTGTGGTCCAAGAGGCGGTTGCTAAGGCCTTTGCTGCTGAGAAAATGAATATCGAACTTCTAGGGAATGGCGATGCCCATCTTCATTGGCATCTGTTTCCTAGACGAAGAGGTGATATGAATGATCATGGTCTCAAGGGACGTGGTCCAGTTTGGTGGGTTCCTTTTGAAGAAATGACAGCAGAAACCTACCAAGCAAAAACTGATGAGATTGAAAGATTAGTTAAACGTTTATCGTCAGAAGTAGATAAACTATTAGAAATAAAGGAGTAGAAATGAAGAAAAGATACCTTATCTTGACAGCCTTGCTAGCCTTGAGTCTAGCAGCTTGTTCACAAGAAAAAGCAAAAAATGAAGATGGCGCAGCTAAGACAGAACAAACAGCTAAAGCTGATGGAACAGCCGGCAGTAAATCTCAAGGAGCTGCCCAGAAGAAAGCAGAAGTGGCTAACAAAGGAGGCTACTATAGCATCCAAGGCAAATACGATGAAATCATCGTAGCCAATAAACACTATCCATTGTCTAAAGACTATAATCCAGGGGAAAATCCAACAGCCAAGGCAGAGTTGGTCAAACTCATCAAAGCTATGCAAGAGGCAGGTTTCCCCATTAGCGATCATTACAGTGGCTTTAGAAGTTATGAAACTCAGACCAAGCTCTATCAAGATTATGTCAATCAAGACGGGAAGGCAGCTGCCGACCGTTACTCTGCTCGACCTGGCTATAGCGAACACCAGACAGGTTTAGCCTTTGATGTGATTGGGACAAATGGTGATTTGGTGACAGAAGGAAAAGCGGCCCAATGGCTCTTGGACCATGCGGCTGATTATGGCTTTGTTGTCCGTTATCTCAAAGGCAAGGAAAAGGAAACAGGCTATATGGCTGAAGAATGGCACCTTCGTTATGTCGGAAAAGAAGCAAAAGAAATAGCTGCAAGTGGTCTCAGTTTGGAAGAGTATTACGGCTTTGAAGGCGGAGATTACGTCGATTAAAAAATAAACTTTTCTCTTGCAATTCCAGAGAAATAGTGTATAATAGATGAGTATGTGTAAAGCATACTTGTGGGAGGTAAAAATCTCTAATTACCGCCAAAACCACAAAGGAGGATTTAAAAATGGCTAAAAAAGTCGAAAAACTTGTAAAATTGCAAATCCCTGCTGGTAAAGCTACACCAGCTCCACCGGTTGGACCTGCTCTTGGTCAAGCTGGTATCAACATCATGGGATTCACAAAAGAGTTCAACGCTCGTACAGCTGACCAAGCTGGTATGATCATTCCAGTTGTTATCTCAGTTTACGAAGATAAATCATTTACTTTCATCACTAAAACACCACCAGCTGCTGTTCTTTTGAAAAAAGCTGCAGGTGTTGAAAAAGGATCAGGTACACCTAACAAAACTAAAGTTGCTACAGTTACTCGTGCACAAGTACAAGAAATTGCAGAAACTAAGATGCCAGATTTGAACGCAGCAAACGTAGAGTCTGCAATGCGTATGATCGAAGGTACTGCTCGTTCTATGGGATTCACTGTTGTTGACTAATCAATAACACAGTAGAAAATCTCACAGCAGTCTATTAGTTGCTTTTCATACTAGGCAAGTGACTGATGCTTGTACTTGGGTACAGCAAGGGAACTTAACGACGTAGGAAAAGAAAAATAATAGACTGATAACCCGCAAGACTTCATCATTTCGAGGAGTGACGTGGGAGATGAAAATCGATTGAACCACTTACAAGGAGAATAGAAAATGGCTAAAAAAAGCAAACAACTTCGTGCTGCTCTTGAGAAAATCGACAGCACAAAAGCATACAGCGTAGAAGAAGCTGTAGCACTTGCAAAAGAAACTAACTTTGCAAAATTTGACGCAACTGTAGAAGTTGCTTACAACTTGAACATCGACGTTAAAAAAGCTGACCAACAAATCCGTGGAGCAATGGTATTGCCAAACGGTACCGGTAAAACTTCACGCGTTCTTGTTTTCGCACGTGGTGCAAAAGCTGAAGAAGCAAAAGCTGCTGGTGCAGACTTTGTTGGTGAAGATGACCTTGTTGCTAAAATCAACGACGGTTGGTTGGACTTCGACGTAGTTATCGCTACACCCGACATGATGGCTCTTGTTGGACGTCTTGGACGTGTCCTTGGACCACGTAACTTGATGCCAAACCCTAAAACTGGTACTGTAACAATGGATGTTGCAAAAGCAGTTGAAGAGTCTAAAGGTGGTAAAATCACTTACCGTGCTGACCGTGCAGGTAACGTTCAAGCAATCATCGGTAAAGTATCATTTGAAGCTGAAAAATTGGTTGAAAACTTCAAAGCTTTCAACGAAACAATCCAAAAAGCAAAACCAGCTACAGCTAAAGGAACTTACGTAACAAACTTGACTATCACAACTACTCAAGGTGTTGGTATCAAAGTTGACGTAAACTCACTTTAATCAGTAGTTTATACAGAGAGAACGAGTACGAAAGTGCTCGTTTTTTTGATTGATAAAACTAATCATTATAGTAGATGGAATCTGGAATAGTACATCAAGTTTTTGAACAATGCTTTAGAAGTTGTATTGTACTAGTCTGACTTCAATCCACTATAGTTCGCCTTTTTAATTGTTAAAGTTATGATATTGATTTTAGATGTTTTAACTGTAATTTCAGTTTACTAGTTTAAGTAGCTTGCTACTAGTTTCTAAATTTATTATTTGACTTTCCTTGATCATCAATAAATGGTTTGTGATTATATAGATTTGGATTTTGAAGTGTTCATCAAATGAAAAGATATTTTTAGAACTGGCTAGATTATACGTTTTACGTATAATTATAAAACAATGGAATTTTGTAGGACTTCATATCAGAATGATTTATATCATCATAAAAATTATATAATGTTGTTGTCTATATAATGAATTAGGTAAAAAGATAAAATCAGAACTTTATTTTTAAACGGTTTATTGATTTAGATCAAACCATTATGTTTGGAATAAAATACGGAACGAATAAATCATGTTTTAAATAAAAGTTTGTAAACTGCATGAAGGTGTGATTTTTTCAGGTTTAATTTTAAAAATATTAGAATGTTTTTAGAATGTTATTATCTATAGAAGTAATTATTTCAAATCATTAAACTTGTGTTCCAACTTTTATCATGATATAATTAAGTAGATATTAATAAATATTGAGCACTCCAAACTCAGAATATCATCCTCTTAATATTGCAAAAATATTTAAGGGGGGGGGGGGTGCTCTTTATTTGTCTAAATATTCAAATATTTTTTGAAGGAGGTTGTGAGTCTAATGAAAGGCAAACAACAACAAGATTTTCGAACGGAGAAGTACATTCGTTACGGTATTCGTAAATATAGTTTTGGAGCAGCCTCAGTAGCAATTGCTGCTGGTTTGATGTTCCTAGGTAATGGTGCGGTATCAGCTACGGAAGTACAAGCTGCAGAAGCTTCAGTAGCAGCAACAGCTCCAGCTGAAAAAACTGATAAAGATACTGCAGAAGCGAAACCTGAGATTACAAAAGCTGAAGAAACAAAAGCTGAAGAAACAAAACCTGAAGTTAAAGTAGAAGAAGCTAAAAAAGTAAACAAAGCAGTTCTTGAAGCAAGTATTGCTACTTTAGAAAGAAATATTATATCAGCTCCTGATGCAGATCAAGCAGTATTAAGTGCAGCTCGTGAAGCGTTAGAAAAAGCTAAAGCAGTATTAGCTAACGATGCAGCTACTCAAGAAGAAGTAGATGCACAAGTGAAAATTGTTAAGGATTTAGATGTAGTAGTTACAGAAGCTCAGGCAGCAGGAGTAGTAGCTAAAGCTGAGGAGAAAAAAGCAGAAGAAAAAGCAAAATCTGAAGCGAAACAAACTACAGAACTAAAAGAAGCTAAAAAAGAATTAACAAAAGTATTATCAGAAGCTGAAGTAACGAACCAATTGGCTGATACTGAACTTGCTAAGGCTGATGTGAAAGAAGAAAACAAGGCAGCAGTAAAAACAGCAGTCGCTAAAAACCAAGCAGTTCTTGCTGAAACAAAAACTCTTTTAGCTGATAAGAGTGTCACCAAAGAGCAAGTAGACGCTCAATTGGAACGTCTAAACGAATCAATCCTTGCGGTCTACAATGAATTGAAGAATGCAGGAATTGGCCGTGACGGCAAGTTTTCTTATGTTTTGGCTGATGTAGCTGATACAGTAGCAGAACCACCGCTTTCTGAAGAAGAACAAGTAAAACACTGGGAAAAATATAAAGATAAAAATACAGCTCGTTTAACTAGACAAATCAAATGGTTTGATGTAGGTAGTAAAACAGCTACTGTAGAAAATCTTGGATCAGGAGATAAACTTCAAGTAGGAACGAAATTTACTCAAGAAATTTCGCCAGGATATGTTGTAACGTTAACGGTTACTAAATTAGCACCATTTAATTCGACAGATGCATATAAGGAACGTGGTGGAGCAGGTTATGATGCTAATGCCCAAAACGTTTATAAAGATGGAACTCCAGCTGAAGTAAAAGTAGAAAAACAAGGAGGATATTCTGTTGCGAAAACAAATGGAATGGATACTGGAGGTAAAACAGTTATTCGATCTGTTCAGAATGGAGCTAACGTAGGGGTAGAGTTCTCTGTTAAAGCTACTTTAAATGGGAAAGAAGTACCAGCAAACGTTGTATTCTTAACTGGGGAAGAAGCTGGTTCATCTGAAGTTGAAATCTATAAAACAGATGGGGATGGTTTTGAGTTAGTTTCTGAATTATCAAATGACGGGTCTACTAACGGAGGTAGATATACGACAGTGCGTTCTTATACGGCAGAAACTTATGAAAGAAGAACATTAGCTTCAGCAGGACACGGACAAAGTGGACAACTTGGAGTTGAATATACTGTTAATGGTTCAGGGAAACCAGCATTCGAGCCGTTCAAAGCAGATAAAGCGGCAGGTTTCTTTAATACAACTGTGACGTCAGATACTGTTATCGCTATGAAAGCAGCTGATGGAAAATACCATGTAGATGGTTTAGGAACACAAATTTTTGGACCGGTTTCAACTCACCGTTCTTCTGGATTCTCTACTCCATTAGTAATGACTCGTAATGCTAAAAATGTAGGAATGTATATCTTCTCATCAGGGCAACAGGGTTCTATGCTTGGATTCATGGTCTTGGATGAGGGAGATGCACCAGCTTCGTATGGACGTGTGGCACACTCTATTGCTAAATCAAATGGTCAAAAACAACCGTATTTAGGTTCTGTAGCTCCAGATATAGATATACGTACAACGCCAATTGATAAAACAACTGCATTCAAATATGATGACAATCATGGAGACGGTGCAGCTGATGAAGGTGCTCGTCAATTAATGGGTGATGGAGTACAAGCTAACGACAACTATACATTACATAAAGTTAATGATAAAACATATTCTATGACATTCGATGCTCATTTAGATGGTGAATCATCAGCATGGGTTAACGGATGGATTGACTTTAATGGAAATGGTAAATTTGATGAAGGTGAAGCTGCAACACCGACAGAAGTAACTCAAGATGGAAAAGTTACACTAACTTGGACTACTAATGTTCAAAACGTAGATACAACTCAAACGAAGCTTGCTGCACGCATTCGTATCGCATTAGACAAGGCAGACATCACAACTCCAACAGGAATTGCCTATTCTGGAGAAGTGGAAGACTTCCAAATCCAACAAACAATACCACCTCGTGGTACAAAAGAAGAGACAAGTGGAATTCAAGGAGCTACACAAAATGCAAAAGTTCAATTCAATGCATATGGACAAATTAACTATGACTTTAGTGAAATAAATACTATTGACACAACAGTTAAATCACAAATTGTTAAACCAGATGGTTCATTAGTAACTGATGCCGATTTAGTAGATGGATACTATGTAGTTCAAGGTCAAGGTAAATATAAAATTACAGACAATGGAAAAGACGTAAATGTAGAATTCATTCCAGAAGCTAACTTTGTAGGTACAGCAGATGGTATCACAATTCGTCGTACAGATGCGAATGGAGCAACGACTGGTTGGGGACTGAATGGTAATAGAGTTGTTAAAGGTGAAGGAGAAGATGCTGCAACACTTAATTTAATAAGTGATCAAGTTCAGTTACAAAACTCTCCATCGAAAGGTTCTATGGACGGTCGTTACATTCCAACTGTAACTCCAAAACCAATCACTGCAGAGCCAAAAACTTCTAAAGATGTGCAAGGGAAAGCTCAAAAAGAAACACCAGTATTCAAAACTGATGCAGGTAAAGATAACGAAGCAGTTATTACACCAAGCGCAACACACCCAGCTAAATTGGTAGATCCGAAAACTGGTGAACCAACAGAAGCAACATCAGTAACAGTGGAAAATGAGGGAACTTACACAATCAACCCAACAACAGGTGAGGTAACATTCCAACCACTTCCAACATTTACAGGAAGAGCTACAGGGATTGGTGTATCACTAACAGCACCAGTCGGTGTTGATAAAACAGGGGCTGAAGCAACGGCAACAGCGACAACAACTTATACTCCAGAAGTTACACCGGTTAAACCAACTGCAGAGCCAGCTACTTCAACAGGAATCCAAGGTGAAACTCAAACAGGAACACCTACATTCACAGCAGGAAATGCAGAAGTACCAATTAAAGCAGGTTCAGTTAAATTATTAAATGCTGATGGAACTGAAGCTCAAGGAGCGGTACCAGCATTAGATAATAATGGAAACAAAGTTGGGGAATATACAGTAGACCCAACAACAGGTGTTGTAACATTCACACCGACAGACAAAACTTATGTAGGACCAGTAGAACCTGCAAAAGTACAAGCAGAAGATAACAACGGAACTAAAGTCGAAACTAAATACACTCCATCAATTGTAGGAATTAAACCAACAGCTACACCGGCAGAATCATCAAATATCCAAGGTGAAGCACAATCAGGAACTGTAGCATTTGCACCAGGTAAAGCTACAATCGCAGGTGTTGAAAAATCAGTACCAATCAAAGCTAACTCAGCGGTTCTACTCGATAAAGAGGGTAACCCAGTAGCAGCGGGTACTCCAGTAGATGCTGTAGACTCAAATGGTAAAAAAGTTGGGGAGTACACAATTGATCCAGCTACTAACACAGTAACATTCACACCAACAGATAAAACTTATACAGGTACTGTAGTGCCAGCTAATGTACAAGCAGAAGACGAAAATGGAACAAAAGTTAAAACAACTTATACTCCAACAATCGTAGGTGTTACACCAACAGCAGAACCAGCTGAAACAACAGATGTACAAGGTGTTGAACAATCTAAAGAAGTAACATTCAAACCTGGTAAAACAACTATCAACGGTGTAGAAAAAGAAGTTCCACTTAATACTGATTCATTCACATTATTAGATGAAAATGGACAACCAGCTCCATCAGTTCCAGCTAAAAACCCAGCAGGAGATGTTATTGGTACTTACACACTTAAAGTGGTAGATGGTAAAGCAACTGCAGTATTCACACCAACAGATAAAACTTATGCAGGAGAAGTTGCTCCAGTTACTATCCAAGCTAAAGATACAAATGGAACTCCAGTAGCAACAACTTACACTCCAAACATCACTCCAGTAGAACCAACAGGAACTCCAACAACAACTGAAGGTGTACAAGGACAACCTCAAGAAGGAACTCCAACATTCACTCAAGGTGACGATAAAGTTCCTATGAAGATTGATAATGAGCAACCAGCGAAATTGATCGATCCAGCTACTGGACAGCCAACTGCTGAAACAACAATTCCAGCTAAAGACGCTAAAGGAAACACAGTTGGTACATATACTATTGAACCAACAACAGGTAAAGTAACATTCACACCAAACAAAGACTTCGTAGGTACTCCAGTACCAGCGACAGTTCAAGCGAAAGATGCGAATGGAACTCCAACAACAGCTACTTATACACCAACAGTTAAACCAGTGACTCCAGAAGGTATCAACACATTCACAGAAGATATCCAAGGTGCACCTCAAAGTGGTAAACCACAATTCACACCTGGTAAGACTACAATTGATGGTAAAGAAGTAGAAGTACCAATGGATGACAATACACCGGCTAAACTAGTTGATCCAACTACTGGTCAAGAAGTAACAACTGTAACAATTCCAGGAGAAGGTACTTACACAGTAGATCCAGATGGAACAGTACACTTCACTCCAGATAAACAATTCACAGGAAAAGGTCAAACATTAAAAGTAGTTCGTCAAGATAAGAACGGAACAAAAGTTACTGCAGAATACACAGCAGTAGTTAAACCAGCAACTCCAGAAGGAACAGAAGTTCTTACTGCAGGTGTTCAAGGTAAAGAACAAAGTGGTAAACCAAACTTCATTGGTGGTAAAGCGGAAGTTAACGGTGTTGAAAAAACTGTTGCTATCGATGAAACTAAACCAGCTAAACTAATCGATCCTAAGACAGGTCAAGAAGCAACTACTGTAACAATTGATGGGGAAGGAACTTACACAGTAGATCCAGATGGAACAGTACACTTCACTCCAGAAAAAGGATTCGTAGGTAAAGGTACAGAGTTAACAGTTAAACGTGTTGACTTAAATGGTACTCCAGCACTTGGTAAGTACACAGCGGTAGTAATCGGAACTAAACCAACTGCAGAACCATCAGTAACTTCAGATATCCAAGGTCAGACTCAACGTCAAGCTGTTAAATTCAAAGGTGGAACAGTTGAAGTTGAAGATCCAATGACAAAAGTTAAAACACAAGAAACTGTAGCCATTGATCCAGCAACTTACACATTATTAGATGAAAATGGACAACCAGCAGATTCAGTTCCAGCTAAAAACACAGCAGGTGATGTAGTAGGTACATACACTCTTGTTAAAGAAGAAGGTAAAGATCCAGTTGCAGTATTCACTCCAACAGATAAATCTTACACAGGAGAAGTTAAACCAGTAACTGTTCAAGCAAAAGATACAAATGGAGTTGCAGTGACAACAACTTATACTCCAAATATCACGCCTGTTAAACCAACTGCCAAAGCAGCTACTTCAGAAGGTGCTCAAGGTCAAGAGCAAAGTGGAACTCCAACATTCACTGAAGGGCACGAAAAAGCTCCAATCGATAAAACTGTACCAGCTAAACTTGTTGATCCAACTACTGGTAAACCAACTGATGAAAAATCAGTAACAGTACCAGGAGAAGGAACTTACACAATCAACCCAGAAACTGGTGAAGTAACATTCAAACCAGAAGCAAACTTCACAGGTAAAGCAACAGGTGTTGAAGTTCAACGTAAAGATACAAATGGAACTCCAGCAACGGCTAAATACACACCAACAGTTAAACCAGTAACACCAACATCAAAAGATGCAATTTCAGAAGATGTTCAAGGTGCTAAACAAACTGGAACTCCAGTATTCACACCAGGAAAAACAACAGTTAACGGTCAAGAAGTAACTGTAGACCTAGACCCTGAAGTTAAACCAACATTAGTAGGTGCTGATGAAGAAGGTAAAGTGGTAGTGCCTAATGAAGGAACATACACAATCGATGAAAATGGTGTAGTAACATTTACTCCAGAACCAAACTTTACAGGTAAAGCTAGCGGAGTAACAGTTAAACGTGCTGATAAAAACGGAACTGAAGTAACAGCTAAATATACTCCAACGGTTAAACCAGTAACGCCAGCAGGAAAAGATGTTGTAACAACAGACGCTCAAGGTGCTACTCAAACAGGAACACCAGTATTTACACCAGGTAAAGCAACAGTTAACGGTGTTGAAAAAACTGTAGAATTATCTGATAAACCAGCTAAATTAGTAGATCCGAAAACAGGTAATCCTGTAGATTCAGTGACTGTAGATGGCGAAGGAACATACACAGTTGCAGAAGATGGAACAGTAACATTCACTCCAGAAAAATCATTCACAGGACAAGCAACAGGAGTAACGGTTAAACGTGAAGATAAAAACGGAACACCAGTAACTGCACAATACACTCCAGTAGTATTACCAGTAACACCAACAGGTAAAGATGTAACTTCTATCGGTGAAAAAGGTGCGAAACAATCAGAAACTCCAGTATTTAAAGCAGGAACTACAAAACTAAATGGTAAAACAGTAGTAGTACCAATTGATGAAAAAGTAGCTCCAACTCTTGAAGGTGCTGATGAAGAAGGTAAAGTAGTAGTACCTAACGAAGGAACATACACAATCGATAAAGAAGGTAAAGTAACGTTTACTCCAGAAAAAGACTTCGTAGGTAAAGCAAGTGGAGTAACAGTTAAACGTGTTGACGAAAACGGAACACCAGTAACAGCTACTTACACCCCAACAGTATTAGGTAAAACATCTACTAAAGATGTAACGTCTGAAGGTGCTAAAAACACACCACAATCAAATACTCCAGAATTCAAAGGGGATTTGGATACAACAGTACCACCAACATTTGAAGACGGCAAAACTACTAAAGAAGTACCAGGACAAGGAACTTACACAATCGACAAAGACGGTAAAGTAACGTTCACTCCAGAAGAAAACTTCGTAGGAACAGCTACACCAGTAGAAGTAGTACGTAAAGATAAGAATGGAAGAACAATTAAAGCTTCTTATACACCAACTGTACGTCCAGACACTAAATTTGTAGTAGTAGGAAAAGATGGTAAAGAAACTGAACTCATTCCATCTAAAGATGGTGAAAATCCATCAGAAGAAATTTCAGGATATAAAGTTGTTAAGACTGAAAAAGATGAAAAAGGTAATACAAAACATATCTATGAAAAAGTAACTACAAAACATGTTGATTCTGAAGGAAAACCAATCCCAGGAACAACAACAGAAGAAGGAACAACTCCGAAGAAAGATATCCCAGGCTATAAATTTGTAGCTACTAAGACGCTTCCAAATGGGGACACAGAACATGTCTATGAAAAATTAATCACAATGTACATGGATACGAAAGGACATACAATTCCTGGTTACCCAGAAGAAGAAGGTGAACAACCTAAGAAAGATATCCCAGGCTACAAATTCGTAACGACAAACAAACTTCCAAATGGCGATACAGAACACGTTTACGAAAAAGTCACAACTTCATTCAAGGATAAAGAAGGAAACGAGATTCCAGGCAATCCAACAGAAGAAGGTGAACAGCCTAAGAAAGACATCCCAGGTTATAAATTCGTAACGACAAACAAACTTCCAAATGGAGATACAGAGCATGTTTACGAAAAAGTCACCACTTCATTCAAGGATAAAGAAGGAAACGCAATTCCAGGCAATCCAACAGAAGAAGGTGAACAACCTAAGAAAGATATCCCAGGCTACAAATTCGTAACGACAAACAAACTTCCAAATGGAGATACAGAGCACGTTTACGAAAAAGTCACAACTTCATTCAAGGATAAAGAAGGAAACGCAATTCCAGGCAATCCAACAGAAGAAGGTGAACAGCCTAAGAAAGACATCCCAGGCTACAAATTCGTAACGACAAACAAACTTCCAAATGGAGATACAGAGCATGTTTACGAAAAAGTAACCACTTCATTCAAGGATAAGGAAGGAAACGAGATTCCAGGCAATCCAACAGAAGAAGGCGAACAGCCTAAGAAAGACATCCCAGGCTACGAGTTTGTTAAGACTACAACTGATAAAGATGGTAACGTCACACACGTTTACCGTAAAGTAGTTAAGACAACTACATCATTTGTAGATGAAAGTGGTAAGCCAGTTTCACCAAATGAAGAAGGTGAACAACCTAAGAAAGATATCCCGGGCTACAAATTCGTAACGACAAACAAACTTCCAAATGGAGATACAGAACACGTTTACGAAAAAGTCACAACTTCATTTAAGGATAAAGAAGGAAACGCAATTCCAGGCAATCCAACAGAAGAAGGTGAACAGCCTAAGAAAGACATCCCAGGATATGAGTTTGTAACAACTACAACTGATAAAGATGGTAATGTAACTCATGTTTACCGTAAAGTAGTTAAGACGACTACATCATTCGTAGATGAAAGTGGTAAGCCAGTTTCACCAAATGAAGAAGGTAGCCAACCTAAGAAAGACATTCCAGGATATGAGTTTGTAACAACTACAACTGATAAAGATGGTAATGTAACTCATGTTTACCGTAAAGTAGTTAAGACAACTACATCATTTGTAGATGAAAGTGGTAAGCCAGTTTCACCAAATGAAGAAGGTAACCAACCTAAGAAAGATATCCCAGGCTACGAGTTTGTGACAACTACAACTGATAAAGATGGTAACGTCACACACGTTTACCGTAAAGTAGTTAAGGCAACTACATCATTTGTAGATGAAAGTGGTAAGCCAGTTTCACCAAATGAAGAAGGTGACCAACCTAAGAAAGATATCCCAGGTTACCGTTTCGTGGAAACTAAGAAACTTCCAAATGGAAATACAGAACACGTCTACGAAAAAGTCACGCCACCGGCTCCAACACCATTCGAATACAAGGTCATCACAACTTATGTAGATGAAAATGGTGAATTGATTATTCCAGACGAAAATGGATCACATCCAGGTAAGTCATTGGAAGGTTATGAATTAGTTCGTACAAAAACAGATGCTAATGGTAATGTTCACAATGTTTACCGTAAGATTCAATCTCAAAAACCAGTACAACCAGTTGAGCCAGCTACTCCAGCAATGACTGAACAGCCAGCTAAACCTCAAGTACCGGCTACTCCAGCACAACCAGTACAACCAACAGCAATCAAAGAAGCTGAAGGTAAGCGTGAATTGCCAAATACTGGTACAGAAGACCATGCTAGCCTAGCAGCACTTGGACTTCTCGGAGTATTGAGTGGATTTGGTCTTGTAGCTCGTAAGAAGAAAGAAGACTAATCTTTCTAATTGACATGATTTGTTTGCAATGACATATCTGCTTAAAACTGATGAATCGAAATGATTCATCAGTTTTTTGATGTTGTTACCGGGGTTACAGAGTGGACATAGAAATCAGGCTATCATACTCTTCGAGAATCTCTTCAAACCACGTCAGCTTCCATCTGCAACCTCAAAACAGTATTTTGAGCTAACTTCGTCAGTTCTATCCACAACCTCAAAACACTGTTTTGAGCAACCTACGGCTAACTTCCAAGTTTGCTCTTTGATTTTCATTGAGTATCAGTTAGGAAATATTGGTTATACTTTCTTCTTTTGGAGAAAATATGGTATAATAGAGAGTAAAAAACTTTGAAAGAAAGAAAAAGATGAATTTAAAAGATTACATTGCAACAATTGAAAATTATCCGAAGGAAGGGATTACTTTCCGTGATATCAGTCCTTTGATGGCTGATGGAAATGCTTATAGCTACGCTGTTCGTGAAATCGTTCAGTATGCTACTGACAAGAAAATCGACATGATCGTGGGACCTGAGGCTCGTGGTTTTATCGTGGGCTGTCCAGTTGCCTTTGAGTTGGGAATTGGTTTTGCACCTGTTCGTAAACCAGGTAAATTGCCACGCGAAGTCATTTCTGCTGACTATGAAAAAGAGTACGGTGTTGATACCTTGACTATGCATGCTGACGCTATCAAGCCAGGTCAACGAGTTCTTATCGTGGATGACCTCTTGGCAACAGGTGGAACTGTTAAGGCAACTATCGAGATGATTGAAAAACTTGGTGGTGTTGTAGCAGGTTGTGCTTTCCTTGTTGAATTGGATGAATTGAACGGCCGTGAAAAAATCGGTGACTACGATTACAAAGTTCTCATGCATTATTAATGAAAAACAGTCCCTAGGGCTGTTTTCTCTACATTAGGATATAAAAATAGACTATAGCTAGTTAGAGAAAAACTATAATTGAAAACTATATCTTCTTGCAGTATAATAAAAGGACTAAGTGTTTGAGATTTGACTTCAAACACATTCAATTATTTCTAAAAGAGTACAGTTAGGAGAAGGTTATGCCGATTAGAATTGATAAAAAATTGCCAGCTGTTGAGATTTTACGGACAGAGAATATCTTTGTCATGGATGATCAACGTGCGGCCCACCAAGATATCCGTCCCTTGAAAATTTTGATTTTAAACCTAATGCCCAAAAAAGTGGTCACAGAGACCCAGTTGTTACGGCATTTAGCAAATACTCCTTTGCAATTGGACATAGACTTTCTCTATATGGAGAGCCACCGTTCCAAGACGACTCGTGCAGAGCACATGGAGACCTTTTATAAAACTTTTCCTGAAGTCAAGGACGAGTATTTTGATGGGATGATTATCACAGGGGCTCCGATTGAGCATTTACCATTTGAGGAAGTGGACTATTGGGAGGAATTCAGTCAGGTGCTTGAGTGGTCCAAGACCCATGTATATTCGACCCTTCATATCTGTTGGGGTGCTCAGGCTGGTCTTTATCTGCGCTATGGAGTGGAAAAATACCAGATGGACAGTAAGCTATCAGGTATTTATCCTCAAGACACCCTAAAAGAGGGTCACCTTCTTTTTAGAGGCTTTGATGATAGCTACGTTTCCCCTCATTCACGGCACACGGAGATTTCTAAGGAAGAGGTCTTAAACAAAACTAATCTCGAGATTTTATCAGAGGGTCCTCAGGTTGGGGTTTCGATTTTGGCCAGTCGTGATTTGCGAGAAATTTATAGTTTTGGGCATTTGGAATATGATCGTGATACCTTGGCAAAAGAGTATTTTAGGGATCGTGACGCAGGTTTAGATCCACATATTCCAGAAAATTACTTTAAGGATGATGATGTCAACCAGACACCTTGTCTTTGTTGGTCTTCATCAGCAGCCCTCTTTTTCAGTAACTGGGTGAACTATGCAGTCTATCAGGAAACCCCTTTTGACTGGAGAAAAATAGAAGATGATGCATCTGCATTTGGGTATTTATAAGAGGAATTATGACATATTTAGGCGCTTTTAAATCAGGGAACTTGGTTTTACCGAGTGCCCTGCTCTTGCATTTTAAGGAACTCTTTCCTTCTAGCGACGATTTTCTGGTCTGGCAATTTTTCTATTTGCAAAATACGACAGGCTTGGAAGAAATGTCTCCAAGTCAGATTGCTGAAAGGATTGACAAGGAAATTTCAGATGTCAACCAAGCCATTTCCAATCTGACGGAAAGGGGACTGCTCCAGTATCGTACTATCGAATTAAATGGCGAAATTGAATTGCTCTTTGATGCTAGTTTGGCTTTGGAACGTTTGGATAACTTGCTTGGAGCTCCTACTTCGAGTTCAGACCAGTTGACACCTCAAAACCAGCTCAAGGATTTGGTAGAAACCTTCCAACAGGAGTTGGGTCGCTTGTTGACGCCTTTTGAGATTGAAGATTTGACTAAGACACTAAAAGAAGATGGAACCAGTGCTGACTTGATTAAGGAAGCTCTTCGTGAAGCTGTTTTGAACGGAAAACCAAACTGGAAGTACATCCAGGCCATTTTGAGAAATTGGCGCCATGAAGGAATCAAGAGTGTGGCTCAAATCGAGGCTAAGAGGGCAGAGAGAGAAGTCAGCAATCCTCAGTTGACACAGGTATCTGCAGATTTCAGAAATGCCATGGATCTCTGGAAGGATTAATCCATGTAAGCAGGATTGAAATCCGAGTAAGATTTGCAAGCTGTGTATAATTGTGATAAAATAAGTAGAAAATAAATTGAAAAAAGAGGTATGTGAAATGTCACGTAAACCATTTATCGCTGGTAACTGGAAAATGAACAAAAATCCAGAAGAAGCTAAAGCATTCGTTGAAGCAGTTGCGTCAAAACTTCCTTCATCAGATCTTGTTGAAGCAGGTATCGCTGCTCCAGCTCTTGATTTGACAACTGTCCTTGCTGCTGCAAAAGGTTCAAACCTTAAAGTTGCTGCTCAAAACTGCTACTTTGAAAATGCAGGTGCTTTCACTGGTGAAACTAGCCCACAAGTTTTGAAAGAAATTGGTACTGACTACGTTGTTATCGGTCACTCAGAACGCCGTGACTACTTCCATGAAACTGACGAAGATATCAACAAAAAAGCAAAAGCAATCTTTGCAAACGGCATGCTTCCAATCATCTGTTGTGGTGAATCACTTGAAACTTATGAAGCTGGTAAAGCTGCTGAATTCGTAGGTGCTCAAGTATCTGCTGCATTGGCTGGATTGACTGCTGAACAAGTTGCTGCATCAGTTATCGCTTACGAGCCAATCTGGGCTATCGGTACTGGTAAATCAGCTTCACAAGACGATGCACAAAAAATGTGTAAAGTTGTTCGTGACGTTGTAGCTGCTGACTTTGGTCAAGAAGTTGCGGACAAAGTTCGTGTTCAATACGGTGGTTCTGTTAAACCTGAAAACGTTGCTTCATACATGGCTTGCCCAGACGTTGACGGTGCCCTTGTAGGTGGTGCGTCACTTGAAGCAGAAAGCTTCTTGGCTTTGCTTGACTTTGTAAAATAATCAGTAGCAAAAGCTAGGTGGAACAGCATTCAGATGTCTGTTCCATTTTTTATAGGAGAGGAAAGATTGAAAACAAAGATTGGAAAAATTGGATTAGCAAGTATCTGCTTACTAGGCTTGGCAACTAGCCATGTCGCTGCAAATGAAACTGAAGTAGCAAAAACTTCGCAGGATACAAGGACAGTTTCAAGTAGTTCAGAGCAAAATCAGTCTTCTAATAAAACTCAAACGAGTGCAGGTGTAAAGACCACTGCTTCTGCCCACTGGGAGGGGGATTATTATGTAAAGGCTGATGGATCCAAAGCAAAGAATGAGTGGATTTTTGATAACTACTATAAGGCTTGGTTTTATATTAAGTCAGACGGTCGTTATGCTCAAAATGAGTGGCAGGGAAATTACTACCTAAAATCAGGTGGTTATATGGCTAAGAATGAATGGGTTTATGATAACGCCTATAGGAATTGGTTTTACCTGAAGTCTGATGGTTCTTATGCTAACCAGGAATGGCATTCTGTTGGGGGTAAATGGTACTATTTTAAAAAATGGGGCTATTTAGCTAAAAGTCAATGGCAGGGAAGTTATTTCCTAAATGGTCAAGGTGCTATGATGCAAAATGAATGGCTTTATGATCCAGCCTATTCATCTTACTTCTATCTCAAGTCTGATGGTTCTTATGCAAATCAAGAGTGGCAAAAGGTAGACGGCAAGTGGTACTATTTCAAGAAGTGGGGTTACATGGCCAAAGATGAGTGGCAGGGTAACTACTATTTGACAGGAAGTGGTGCTATGGCTACTGGTGAATTAGTCATGGATGATGCTCGCTATATTTTTTCTGACTCGGGTGAGTTAAAAGAAAAGAAAGACTTGAATGTTGGCTGGGTTCACCGAAATGGCAGACGTTATTTCTTTAACCATCGTGAAGAACAAGTTGGGACTGATCAAGTTAAAAAGGTCATCGATGTCAGTGAGCACAATGGTCGGATCAGTGATTGGAAAAAGGTCATCGATGATAATGGCGTTGATGGAGTCATTGTTCGTTTGGGCTATAGTGGAACTGAGGACAAGGAATTGGCTCATAATATTAAGGAGTTAAACCGTCTTGGAATTCCTTACGGTGTTTATCTCTATACTTATGCTGAAAATGAGACTGATGCTGAGAATGATGCTAATCAGACCATTGAACTCTTGAAAAAATACAAGATGAACTTGTCTTACCCTATCTACTACGATGTTGAGAACTGGGAATATGGCAATAAGACCAAGAGAGCTCCAAGTGATACTGGAACCTGGGTCAAGATTATCAACAAATATATGGTAACAATGAAACAGGCTGGTTATCAAAATGTGAATGTTTATAGCTACCGTCAACTTTTGCAAACTCGTTTAAATCATCCAGATATTTTACAACATGTCAACTGGGTTGCAGCCTATACGGATGCACTTGATTGGAATAATCCTCATTATTCAGGAGAAAAGGGTTGGCAATATACTTCATCTGAATACTTAAAAGGAATTCGTGGTCGTGTTGACGTCAGCGTTTGGTATTAAGATATAAGTTTGAGAAAGGAGTGTGCAAGAAAATTGCATCCCTTTTTTCTTTATTTTGTCGCAGTTAATACTCTTTGAAAATCAAATTCAAACCACGTCAACGTCACCTTGCCGTACTCAAGTACAGCCTGCGGCTAGTTTCCTAGTTTGCTCTTTGATTTTCATTGAGTATAAGAGAGGTGTAAGGGGACTGGGTTTCATTCTAAAAATTCTTAAATTATCAGTCTATTGCAACTTTTCTCATGTGAGTCATTTGGCTTGCTATTGGTTTACCTTAGTAGTATACTAAGGTAGTAATCATTAAGAAGTGGTTACAAATAATAATGAATGAGGTAAAATAAAATGGTAGAATTGAAAAAAGAAGCAGTAAAAGATGTAACATCATTGACAAAAGTAGCGCCAGTAGCATTGGCAAAAACAAAGGAAGTCTTGAACCAAGCTGTTGCTGATTTGTATGTAGCCCATGTGGCATTGCACCAAGTACACTGGTACATGCGTGGTCGTGGTTTCCTTGTATGGCATCCAAAAATGGATGAGTACATGGAATCTCTTGACGGTCAATTGGATGAAATCAGCGAACGCTTGATTACACTTGGTGGAAGCCCATTCTCTACATTGACAGAATTCCTTCAAAATAGTGAAATCGAAGAAGAAGCTGGTGAATACCGTAATGTTGAAGAAAGCTTGGAACGTGTCCTTGCTATCTACCGTTACTTGTCAGAACTCTTCCAAAAAGGTTTGGATGTCACTGATGAAGAAGGTGACGATGTAACAAACGGTATCTTTACAGATGCTAAGACTGAAACGGATAAAACAATCTGGATGCTTGCAGCAGAACTTGGACAAGCACCTGGTTTGTAAGAAATAAGGCAACATAGATAAATCTGTAAGAAATTTCTTACAGATTTTTTCTATCTTGTAAGCTATCCCAAACCAGTCTTTTTTTGAGTTTTTTGATAAAATAGTACTATCAGTGAAAAGGATGGAAGCATGACTAAGAAAATCGTAGCTATTTGGGCCCAGGATGAAGAGGGTGTGATTGGTAAGGACAATCGTCTGCCTTGGTATTTGCCAGCAGAATTGCAACACTTCAAAGAAACAACTCTGAATCATGCTATCTTGATGGGGCGCGTGACCTTTGATGGGATGGGGCGTCGCTTGCTTCCAAAACGGGAGACCTTGATTTTGACACGTAACCTAGAAGAAAAGATAGATGGAGTTGCTACTTTTTATGATGTTCAGTCTGTCTTGGACTGGTATCAGGCTCAAGATAAGAATCTTTATATTTTAGGTGGAAAGCAAATTTTTCAAGCTTTTGAACCCTACCTTGACGAAGTGATTGTGACTCACATTCATGCTCGGGTGGAAGGAGATACCTATTTCCCTGAAGAGTTTGACTTGTCTCTTTTTGAGACGGTTTCAAGCAAATCTTATACCAAAGATGAGAAGAATCCTTATGATTTTACCATCCAATACCGTAAGAGAAAGGAAGTCTAATGGAACGTAGTATATTTGGTTTTTTCACAGCCATGCTGTGTTTGGTCTGCTTGCTTGCAGGGGCACAGGCTTTTCGTAAAAAGCGTTATGGACTTTCTGTCCTGCTCTGGTTAAATGCCTTTACCAATTTGGTCAATAGTATCCATGCTTTTTACATGACCTTATTTTAGATAGAATGACAGTATAGAATAGAACGGAAGGAAATCATGCCTACAACTAGGAATAATGATATGATGGTTTATTGCTCATTTTGTGGCAAAAGCCAAGAAGAAGTACAAAAAATAATCGCAGGCAACAACGCCTTTATCTGTAATGAATGTGTGGAGTTAGCCCAGGAGATCATTCGGGAGGAGTTGGCGGAGGAAGTCTTGGCAGACTTGTCTGAAGTGCCAAAACCAATTGAACTCCTCCATATCTTGAACCACTATGTAATCGGTCAAGATCGTGCCAAACGAGCCTTGGCAGTAGCTGTATACAACCACTACAAACGCATCAATTTCCACGATACGCGTGAAGAGTCGGAAGATGTAGATTTGCAGAAGTCAAACATCTTGATGATTGGACCAACTGGTTCAGGGAAAACTTTCTTGGCCCAGACCTTGGCTAAAAGCTTGAATGTGCCTTTTGCCATTGCAGATGCGACAGCTCTTACGGAGGCTGGTTATGTGGGTGAGGACGTGGAAAATATCCTCCTCAAACTCTTGCAGGCTGCTGACTTTAACATTGAGCGAGCAGAGCGTGGGATTATCTACGTGGATGAAATTGACAAGATTGCCAAGAAGAGTGAGAATGTGTCTATCACACGTGATGTTTCTGGTGAAGGGGTACAACAAGCCCTTCTCAAGATTATCGAGGGAACTGTTGCCAGCGTACCGCCTCAAGGTGGTCGCAAACATCCGCAACAAGAAATGATTCAAGTGGATACTAAAAATATCCTCTTCATCGTGGGTGGTGCCTTTGATGGCATTGAAGAAATCGTCAAACAACGTCTGGGTGAAAAGGTTATTGGCTTCGGTCAAAACAATAAAGCGATTGATGAAAACAGCTCATACATGCAAGAAATCATCGCAGAAGATATTCAAAAATTTGGTATTATCCCTGAGTTGATTGGACGCTTGCCAGTCTTTGCAGCTCTTGAACAATTGACGGTTGATGACTTAGTGCGTATCTTGAAAGAGCCAAGAAATGCCTTGGTCAAACAATACCAAACCTTGCTTTCTTATGATGATGTCGAGTTGGAATTTGATGACGAAGCCCTTCAAGAGATTGCAAATAAAGCCATCGAACGCAAAACTGGTGCGCGTGGTCTTCGCTCGATCATCGAAGAAACCATGCTAGATGTCATGTTTGAAGTACCGAGTCAGGAGAATGTGAAATTGGTCCGCATCACAAAAGAAGCTGTCGATGGAACGGATAAACCGATCCTAGAAACAGCCTAGAGGTGACTATGGAACTTAATACACACAATGCAGAAATCTTGCTCAGTGCGGCCAATAAATCCCACTACCCACAGGATGAACTGCCAGAGATTGCCCTAGCAGGGCGTTCAAATGTTGGTAAATCTAGCTTTATCAATACCATGCTGAACCGTAAGAATCTGGCTCGTACGTCAGGAAAACCTGGGAAAACCCAGCTTCTTAACTTCTTTAACATTGACGACAAGATGCGCTTTGTGGATGTGCCTGGTTATGGTTATGCCCGTGTTTCCAAAAAGGAACGTGAAAAGTGGGGGCGCATGATTGAGGAGTATCTGACAACTCGAGAAAATCTCCGTGCGGTAGTCAGTTTAGTTGACCTTCGTCATGACCCGTCAGCAGATGATGTACAGATGTACGAATTTCTCAAATATTATGAGATTCCGGTTATCATCGTTGCGACCAAGGCGGACAAGATTCCTCGTGGTAAATGGAACAAACACGAATCAGCAATCAAAAAGAAATTAAACTTTGACCCAAGTGATGACTTCATCCTCTTTTCATCTGTCAGCAAGGCAGGGATGGATGAGGCTTGGGATGCAATCTTAGAAAAATTGTGAGGAAAAGAAAATGGCAAAAACAATTCATACAGATAAGGCCCCAAAGGCTATCGGACCATATGTTCAAGGAAAAATCGTTGGCAACCTTTTGTTTGCTAGTGGTCAAGTTCCTCTCTCTCCTGAAACTGGGGAAATCGTTGGAGAAACGATCCAAGAACAGACAGAACAAGTTTTGAAAAACATCGGTGCTATTTTGGCAGAAGCAGAAACTGACTTTGACCATGTTGTCAAAACAACTTGTTTCTTGAGCGATATGAACGACTTTGTTCCTTTTAACGAGGTTTACCAAACGGCCTTTAAAGAGGAATTTCCAGCTCGTTCAGCAGTAGAGGTAGCTCGTCTTCCTCGTGATGTAAAAGTCGAAATTGAAGTCATCGCAGAGATTGGATAAGCTAGTTGAAGTTTGGTGTTGCCAAACTTCTTTTGATATAAGGAGAAAAAGATGACAAAGAAACAACTTCACTTGGTGATTGTAACAGGGATGAGTGGCGCAGGGAAAACAGTTGCCATTCAGTCCTTCGAAGATTTGGGTTATTTTACTATTGACAATATGCCGCCAGCTCTCTTGCCTAAGTTTTTGCAGTTGGTAGAAACAAAGGAAGATGACCATAAGTTGGCTTTGGTAGTAGATATGCGTAGCCGTTCTTTCTTTTCAGAGATTCAAGCTGTTTTGGATGAGTTGGAAAACAAGGAAGAAATGGACTTTAAAATTCTCTTTTTGGATGCAGCTGATAAGGAATTGGTCGCTCGTTACAAGGAAACCAGACGAAGTCACCCTCTAGCAGCAGACGGTCGTATTTTAGATGGAATTAAGCTGGAACGTGAACTCTTGGCGCCTTTAAAAAATATGAGCCAAAATGTGGTGGATACGACTGAACTTACTCCTCGTGAGCTGCGCAAAACCCTTGCAGAGCAGTTTTCAGATCAGGAACAAGCCCAGTCTTTCCGTATCGAAGTCATGTCTTTTGGCTTTAAATATGGAATCCCAATTGATGCGGACTTGGTCTTTGATGTCCGTTTCTTGCCAAATCCCTACTACCTACCGGAACTGCGTAATCAAACGGGTGTGGATGAACCAGTGTATCACTATGTCATGAACCATCCAGAGTCCGAAGACTTTTATCAACATTTGTTGGCCTTGATTGAACCGATTTTGCCAAGTTACCAAAAGGAAGGTAAGTCTGTTTTAACTATTGCCATGGGTTGTACGGGTGGGCAACACCGTAGTGTGGCTTTTGCTAAACGCTTGGCGCAAGATTTATCCAAGAATTGGCCTGTCAATGAAGGACATCGCGATAAAGACCGAAGAAAGGAAACGGTAAACCGTTCATGAGAAAACCAAAGATAACGGTGATTGGTGGAGGGACTGGAATCCCTGTCATCCTTAAAAGTCTGCGGGAAAAAGATGTGGAAATCGCTGCTATCGTAACGGTGGCAGATGATGGTGGTTCTTCAGGTGAGCTCCGAAAAAATATGCAGCAGTTGACACCGCCGGGTGATCTCCGCAATGTTCTTGTAGCTATGTCGGATATGCCTAAGTTTTATGAGAAGGTCTTTCAGTATCGCTTTTCTGAGGATGCCGGAGCCTTTGCTGGTCATCCATTGGGCAATCTCATTATTGCAGGTCTGTCAGAAATGCAGGGTTCGACCTATAATGCCATGCAATTGCTGAGCAAATTTTTCCACACAACTGGGAAGATTTATCCTTCCAGTGACCATCCTTTGACTCTTCATGCAGTCTTTCAGGATGGGACGGAAGTGGCTGGCGAGAGTCATATTGCAGACCATCCGGGCATGATTGAGCATGTCTATGTGACCAATACTCTCAATGATGATACACCTCTGGCTAGCCGTCGAGTTGTGCAGACCATTCTTGAAAGTGACATGATTGTCCTCGGGCCTGGTTCTCTTTTTACCTCTATTTTGCCCAATATCGTGATTAAAGAAATCGGCCAGGCTCTTTTGGAAACCAAGGCAGAAATCGCCTATGTCTGCAATATCATGACCCAACGTGGGGAGACGGAACACTTTACAGATAGCGACCACGTGGAAGTCTTACATCGCCACCTTGGCCGAGCTTTTATTGATACGGTCTTGGTGAATATCGAAAAAGTGCCTCAGGAATATATGAATTCCAACCGTTTTGATGAATACTTGGTGCAAGTAGATCATGACTTTGCTGGCCTTTGTAAGCAAGTTCCGCGCGTGATTTCATCCAACTTCCTTCGTCTGGAAAATGGAGGTGCCTTCCACGATGGAGATTTGATTGTGGATGAGTTGATGCGGATTATACAGGTGAGAAAATGAGTTTCACAGTAGCAGTAAAAGAAGAAATCCTAGGTCAACACCATCTGAGCCGGCATGAATTATCTGCCATTATCAAGATGTCTGGTAGCATTGGTCTCTCAACTTCAGGCTTGACCTTGTCAGTCGTGACAGAAAATGCCAAACTGGCTCGTCACCTCTATGAGTCCTTTCTCCATTTCTATGAAATCAAATCAGAAATTCGCCATCACCAAAGGAGCAATCTTCGCAAGAATCGAGTCTATACCGTTTTTACGGATGAAAAGGTGCAGGACTTGCTGAGTGATTTGCACTTGGCCGACTCCTTCTTTGGCCTAGAAACAGGTATTGATGAGGCAATTTTATCAGACGAGGAAGCAGGCCGTGCCTATCTCTGTGGCGCTTTCTTGGCAAATGGAAGCATTCGTGACCCTGAATCAGGTAAGTACCAGTTGGAAATCAGTTCTGTCTATCTGGACCACGCGCAAGGGATTGCCTCACTTCTCCAGCAATTTTTACTAGATGCTAAGGTGCTTGAGCGCAAGAAGGGGGCTGTGACCTATCTCCAGCGAGCCGAAGACATTATGGACTTCTTGATTGTCATCGGAGCCATGCAGGCACGTGATGATTTTGAGCGGGTTAAGATTTTACGAGAAACACGTAACGACCTCAATCGGGCCAACAATGCTGAAACAGCTAATATCGCTCGGACAGTTTCTGCCAGCATGAAGACCATCAACAATATCAGCAAAATCAAAGATATTATGGGACTAGAGAATTTGCCAGTGGATTTACAGGAGGTGGCGCAGCTGCGGATTCAGCACCCAGACTACTCTATCCAGCAGTTGGCAGATAGCCTCAGCACTCCCCTTACTAAAAGTGGTGTCAACCACAGACTCAGAAAAATCAATAAGATAGCGGATGAACTATAAAACCACGAATCGTATTTGACTCGTGGTTCTTTTTTATAAACTGGTTGAGTGTTTTGGTTGTACTTTTTGCTCAGGGTCGATATAGTTGATGGCATTGTTGACAGCAGTTGGAGCTTCGCCCAGTCCTGTCGCAATCAAATCAATTTTTCCGTCATAGTAGCAGCAGTCACCGATAGCATAGATACCTGCTTGGCTGGATTCTTGTTTGCTGTTGACGATAATCTTGTGGCGGTTGAGGTCCAGCCCCCAGTTTTTAAGGTTACCGACAGAAGATTTGAAACCATAGTTGACAAAGAGGTGGTCTAGGTCAATCGTTTCTGTTTCGTCAGATTTAACTTTTGTGATTTCAAGTTTATCAAGCGTTTTTCCATCCCCAAGGAGTTGGCTAGGAACAAATGGTGTCTTGATGGTTACAGATGATTCTTGCAAGGCTTGGACACTATGTTCCAAGGCACGAAAATTATCTCTGCGGTGAACAAGGGTAGTTGGCGCAATTTTTTCAAAAGCCAAAGCCCAATCCACAGCCGAGTCTCCTCCACCAAGAATCGTCACTTTCTTACCAGCATATTGCTGGATGTTGGAAACGTGGTAGTGGATATTTTCATAGCCTTCAACGCCTTCTAGTTCCAGCGGACGTGGTTTAAAGGCACCGCCACCCATAGCGATGATAACAGTTTTAGACAGGTGACTTCCTTTAGAAGTTGTGATGACAAAGCCTTCTTCTTGTTTTTCAATCTCAAGAACCGTTTCATTGAGATGGATAGGGGTATCAAATCCATTTAATTGCTCGATTAGACGGTTAGTCAACTCTTCTCCAGTCAGATTTGGGAAACCTGGTACATCTAGGATTTCCTTTTCAGGATAGAGAATAGCAGGTTGTCCACCTAGTTGTGGAAGAGAGTCGATGATTTGGACCTTGGCTTGGCGTAGGTGGGCATAGAAGGCTGCAAAAAGCCCGACGGGACCACCACCTACAATGGTAATATCATAGAGTTGAGACATGGTTTCTCCTTTGTTTTTTCTAGTCAGTTTATTTTATCATATTTTTCCTTAATTTAAAATGAAGTAGGATAGGGAAAAAAATGCCAGAAAAATGGTATAATAGAGAGGAACGTGTTTGGACAGAGAGGAGACAGCAGATGAACTTTCAACAATTATCCAACCTGCAATATTGGACTAGCTTGTTTTCTAGTCCTTGGAGTATTGCCATCAATCTGTTTGATATTTTGATTGTGGCCTATATTTTATATCGTTTTACAAAAGCGATAGCTGGCACCAAGATTATGATTTTGGTGCGTGGGGTCTTGATCTTTGTATTAGCTCAGGTTGTGGCCAATATCCTTGGTTTAACAACGATTTCTTGGTTGATTAACCAGATTATCACTTATGGGGTTATTGCTGCGGTTGTTATCTTCTCTCCAGAGATTCGGACTGGTTTGGAACGCTTGGGAAGGGCGACAGATTTCTTTTCTACTACCCAAATTAGTGCAGAAGAGAAAATGATTCGTGCCTTTGTCAAATCAGTTGAATACATGAGCCCTCGTAAGATTGGTGCTCTGGTTGCTATTCAACGAGTTCGGACCTTACAAGAATATATTGCGACAGGAATTCCCTTGGATGCCAAAATTTCAGCAGAACTCCTCATCAATATTTTTATTCCCAACACTCCTCTACATGATGGTGCTGTGATTATCAGAGAAAATCGTATTGCAGTCACCTCTGCCTATCTGCCCTTGACAGAAAGTACAGGAATTTCTAAGGAATTTGGGACCAGACACCGGGCGGCTATCGGTTTATCAGAAGTATCCGATGCCTTGACCTTCATCGTCTCAGAGGAAACAGGTGGCATTTCTATTACCTATAATGGGGTCTTCAAGCATGACTTGACTCTTGAAGAATTTGAAGCAGAGCTACGAGCAATTCTTTTGCCAGCTGTTGAGGAAAAAGTCAGTTTCAAGGACCGTTTGCTAGGAGGTTGGAAATATGAGAAAAAATAGTCTATATATCATTTCATCTCTCTTTTTTGCTTGTGTCTTATTTATCTATGCAACGTCAACCAACTTTCAAAATAGCAATACCGCAAGGCAGGTCAAATCAGAAACCTACACTAATACGATAGCAAATGTTCCTATCGATATTCATTATGATGACGACCAGTATTTCATTAGCGGATTTGCATCAGAGGTTTCCGTTGTGCTGACAGGTGCCAATCGTGTGACCTTGGCCAGCGAAATGCAGGAAAGTACTCGTAAGTTTAAGGTGACAGCGGATTTGACAGATGCTAGTGTTGGAACGATTGAAGTTCCCTTGAACATTGAAAATCTTCCTAGTGGATTGACCGCTGTGGCAACGCCTCAAAAGATTACAGTGAAAGTTGGGAAGAAGGTTAAGCGAGATGGGATGATTGTTGTGCCGCAAGTTGACCAAAGCCAAATTGATCCCAAGCTACAACTTGATAGTGTAACCGTGTCCAATGAACGCGTTTCGGTCACAACTGACCAGGAAACATTGGCTAAGATTGACAAAGTTATTGCGCTTTTACCAACTAGCGAACGGATTACAGGTAATTACAGTGGTTCAGTACCTTTGCAGGCAATCGACCACAACGGGGTTGTCTTACCAGTAGTGATCACTCCGTTTGATACGACAATGAAGGTCACTACAAAACCTGTATCACCAAGTTCAAGTACAAACGGTTCGTCGGAGACATCTTCGTCAACGAAAGCAACTAGTTCAAAAACGAATTAAAAATAGAAAAAGGATTTTATAAAAATGGGTAAATATTTTGGGACTGATGGAGTCCGTGGAGAAGCTAACGTAGAACTAACGCCAGAATTGGCCTTTAAATTAGGACGTTTTGGAGGCTATGTTCTCAGTCAACATGAAACGGAAGCACCTAAAGTCTTTGTAGGGCGTGATACACGTATTTCAGGAGAAATGCTAGAATCTGCCTTGGTGGCAGGTCTCCTTTCAGTAGGGATTCACGTATATAAACTAGGTGTTCTGGCAACACCAGCAGTAGCTTACTTGGTTAAAACAGAGGGAGCAAGTGCCGGTGTCATGATCTCTGCCAGCCACAACCCTGCCCTTGATAATGGAATCAAGTTCTTTGGTGGTGATGGCTTCAAACTAGACGATGAAAAAGAAGCAGAAATTGAAGCCTTGCTAGATGCTGCGGAAGATACTCTTCCTCGTCCAAGTGCAGAGGGCTTGGGAACCTTGGTAGATTATCCAGAAGGCTTGCGTAAGTATGAAGGATATCTGGTTTCAACTGGAACTCCCCTTGAAGGAATGAAGGTTGCCTTGGATACGGCCAATGGTGCAGCTTCTACAAGTGCCCGTCAAATCTTTGCAGATCTTGGTGCTCAATTGACGGTTATCGGGGAAACACCAGACGGTCTTAACATCAACCTTAATGTTGGTTCTACGCACCCAGAAGCCCTTCAAGAAGTGGTCAAAGAAAGCAGGTCAGCTATCGGTTTGGCCTTTGACGGAGACAGTGACCGTTTGATTGCGGTTGATGAAAATGGGGATATCGTTGATGGTGATAAAATCATGTACATCATCGGAAAATACCTTTCTGAAAAAGGACAATTGGTCCAAAATACAATTGTGACGACTGTGATGTCTAACCTTGGTTTCCACAAGGCCTTGGACCGCGAAGGCATTAACAAGGAAGTCACTGCAGTCGGCGACCGCTACGTTGTTGAAGAAATGAGAAAATCAGGCTACAACCTTGGTGGTGAACAGTCTGGTCACGTGATTTTGATGGATTACAATACCACAGGTGACGGTCAATTATCTGCAGTCCAATTGACGAAAATCATGAAGGAAACTGGTAAGAGCTTGTCAGAGTTGGCAGCAGAAGTAACCATTTATCCACAAAAATTAGTCAATATACGAGTGGAAAATGCCATGAAGGAAAAGGCTATGGAAGTGCCAGCTATCAAGGCTATTATCGAGAAGATGGAAGAAGAAATGGCAGGGAATGGTCGTATCCTTGTACGCCCAAGTGGAACAGAGCCTCTTTTGCGTGTCATGGCAGAAGCGCCTACAACAGAAGAAGTGGACTACTATGTTGATACCATCGCTGATGTAGTTCGAGTTGAAATCGGGATTGACTAAATCCTAGAAAACTAGATGAAAATAAAAATTTATGGTACAATAGCTTATAATATTGTAGCCGAGGGAGAAAGACATGAATCTTAAACGTGAACAAGAATTTGTTAGTCAGTATCATTTTGATGCGCGTAATTTTGAATGGGAAAATGAAAATGGAGCTCCTGAAACCAAGGTGGATGTGAATTTCCAATTGCTCCAACATGACCAAGAAAATCAAGTGACTTCCTTGATTGTCATCTTGACCTTTATGATTGTATTTGATAAGTTTGTCATTAGTGGAACAATCTCACAGGTGAACCATATCGATGGTCGTATTGTCAATGAACCAAGTGAATTGAGCCAAGAAGAAGTGGAAACATTGGCTCGTCCATGTTTGAACATGCTTAACCGTTTGACTTACGAAGTAACTGAAATTGCATTAGACTTACCAGGAATCAATTTGGAGTTCTAATATGAAATTAGCTGTTATCACAGATTCTTCTGCCTATCTCAGTGCAGAGACCTTACAAAGAGAAGATTTGTTTGTCTTGGATATTCCTGTCAATATTGATGGTCAGGAGTATGTCGAAGGTATCAATCTGACTGCTGAGGAATTTTACCAAAAAATGGCTCAGGCTTCTGAATTGCCTAAGACTAGTCAACCAAGTATTGCCAAGTTAGATGAAATCTTAACTTCGCTCAAAGAACAAGGCTATACCCATGTCTTGGGGCTTTTCCTATCTTCTGGAATTTCAGGTTTTTACCAAAATATCCAGTATATGGTGGATGACTATGAGGGCTTGACCATTGCCTTTCCAGACACTTTGATTACAAGTGCTCCGCTGGGTATTATGGTTGAAAGTGTCTTTAACTGGCGCGACCAGGGCGATGATTTTGTCAGCATTCAGGATAAGCTAGCCATTCAAATCAGCCGTACGTCAGCTTTTATCATGGTAGATGATTTGGATCATTTGGTAAAAGGTGGGCGCCTTTCAAATGGGGCTGCTATTTTGGGCAATCTGCTAAGCATTAAGCCAATCCTTTATTTCAATGACCAAGGTGTGATTGAAGTTTACGAAAAAGTTCGTACTGAAAAGAAAGCAACCAAGCGTTTAATTGAGATTATCAAGGAAGCAACGGCTTCAGGGCAATATCGGGTCATTGTCATTCACGGGAATGCTCCTGAAAAGGCTGAAGAATTGCGTCAACATTTGCTTGAATCTGGAGTGGGTACGGATATTTCACTAGCTACATTTGGCAGTGTCATTGGAACACACCTCGGATCAGGAAGTATTGCTCTGGGTTATATTCCAGTGATTTAGTTAGCACTTCTAGACTGGTTGAGAAGGCTTGTATCTTAGAAATTGAACATGGACTAGCTACCTCGTGAAAAAAGATGCCTGTCTTGCCTTTCGTGGAAAGTCAGCACCATTTCCTATTTTTCATGGGCAGCTAAGGTCCTTTGTATCTTGATAATTGAACACGCCTGTAACCCTGTGTGAAAAAGATAGTTCGTCCGAGGAGTAGACACTTCTTGATCAGAACTCCTATTTTCACTTTGTGTTCTTACAGGCTTTGTATCTTAGACAGGAGTAGAGATGAGTATTCGAGTAATTATTGCCGGTTTTAAGGGAAAGATGGGCCAAGCTGCTTGTCAGATGGTTTTGGCTGATCCAGATTTGGACTTGGTAGCAGTTTTGGATCCTTTTGAGTCTGAGTCAGAATGGCAGGGAGTTCCTGTTTTCAAGGATAAGGCTGATTTAGCAGGATTTGAAGCGGATGTCTGGGTAGATTTCACAACTCCAGCTGTTGCCTATGAAAATACACGCTTTGCTCTTGAAAATGGCTTTGCTCCAGTAGTTGGAACGACTGGCTTTACTAGTGAACAAATTGCAGAGTTAAAAGATTTTTCACGTACCCAAGATTTGGGTGGCTTGATTGCCCCTAACTTTGCCCTGGGTGCTGTCTTGCTTATGCAATTTGCGACGCAGGCTGCCAAATATTTCCCAAATGTGGAGATTATCGAGCTCCATCATGACAAGAAAAAGGATGCTCCGAGTGGAACAGCTATTAAAACAGCTGAGTTGATGGCGGAAGTTCGAGAGTCTATCCAGCAAGGTGCGCCTGATGAGGAAGAATTGATTGCAGGTGCCCGTGGTGCTAACTTTGATGGCATGCGGATTCACTCAGTTCGTTTACCAGGCTTGGTAGCCCATCAGGAAGTCATCTTTGGTAATCAGGGAGAAGGATTGACCCTCCGTCATGACTCCTATGATCGCAGCTCCTTCATGACAGGGGTCAATTTGGGAATTAAAGAAGTTGTCAAGCGTCATGAGCTTGTCTATGGATTAGAACACTTATTATGAGATTAACGCAAATGCCTTCTGAATTTCAGAAGGCTTTACCAGTATTAGAAAAAATTAAAGAAGCAGGCTTTGAAGCCTATTTTGTTGGAGGATCTGTTCGAGATGCCCTTCTCAATCGTTCCATCCACGATGTGGACATTGCGACGTCTTCTTATCCAGAGGAGACCAAGCAGATTTTTCCGCGAACAGCTGATATCGGAATCGAGCACGGAACTGTCTTGGTCTTAGATGGGGACGAGGAGTATGAGGTAACCACCTTTCGGACAGAGGATGTCTATGTAGACTATCGCAGACCTAGTTCGGTTTCTTTTGTTCGCTCGCTAGAAGAAGACCTCAAGCGCCGTGATTTTACAGTCAATGCCTTTGCCTTGGACGAGACAGGAGAAATCATTGACTTGTTTCATGGTTTAGAAGATTTAGAAAATCAAGTTTTGCGGGCGGTTGGCGTGGCTAGTGAGCGTTTCAACGAAGATGCTTTGCGGATTATGCGTGGCTTCCGTTTTCAGGCCAGTCTTTGTTTTGAACTTGAGCCAGAAACATTTAAAGCTATGAAGACATTGACACCGCTTTTGGAGAAAATTTCTGTGGAGCGTACCTTTGTTGAGTTTGATAAACTCTTACTGGCTCCGTTTTGGAGAAGGGGCTTGGCTTCCATGATTGAGAGTCAAGCTTATGACTATCTCCCTGATATGGAATCTAGCCAGGACAAGCTCAACAGACTGTTTGATTTGGAGACTGATTTCACCTTTGAATCTTCAGAGCAAGCTTGGGCGGCTCTACTGTGGGCTTTGGAGATTGAAAATGCGCAGCCATTTTTGAAGGCATGGAAGACTTCACGCCAGTTTGCCAAGCAAGTTCAGGATTTGCTGACTATTTTGGCCTTGCGTGAAAAGGGAGAGTTGAGCAAGCGCGATTGTTATCGCTTTGACTTGGATTTGCTTTTACAGGCTGAAAATCTTCGTCAGGCTCAAGGAAAAGAAGTCAATCCACAAGCAATTACAGAAACCTACCAGAGTCTGACCATTCATGATAAGAAAGAAATCCAAATCAACGGTGGTATTTTGATCAAGGAATATGGTTACCAGCCTGGCCCAGATTTGGGAGAGATTTTAACAGAGATTGAATATGCCATTGTCGATGGAGAATTGGAAAATGACCGTCAAGCCATCCATGCTTATCTGAGGGAGAAAAAATGAGTGATTTTATCGTTGAAAAACTAAGTAAATCCGTCGGTGATAAGACCGTTTTTAAGGATATTTCCTTTATCATCCATGACTTGGATAGAATTGGTCTAATCGGTGTCAATGGAACGGGTAAGACCACCCTTTTAGATGTTCTTTCTGGTGTTTCTGGCTTTGATGGGGATGTCAGTCCTTTTTCAGCTAAGAATGATTACCATATTGGTTACTTGACTCAGGATCCTGATTTTGATGATAGCAAGACGGTCTTGGATACAGTCCTATCCAGCGACCTCAAGGAAATCCAGCTCATTCGTGAATATGAGTTGATCATGCTCAACTATAGTGAGGACAAGCAGGCACGTTTGGAACGAGTCATGGCGGAAATGGACTCTCTCCATGCTTGGGAAATTGAGAGTCAGGTCAAGACGGTTCTTAGCAAGCTGGGGATTCAGGACTTATCTACTCCTGTTGGGGAATTGTCAGGTGGCCTAAGAAGACGGGTCCAGTTGGCGCAAGTCTTACTTGGCAATCACGACCTTTTGCTTTTGGATGAGCCGACCAACCATCTGGACATTGCGACCATTGAGTGGCTGACCCTCTTTTTGAAAAATTCCAAGAAGACCGTCCTTTTTATTACCCACGATCGTTATTTCTTGGATGCTTTGTCAACACGGATTTTCGAGTTGGACCGAGCAGGATTGACTGAGTATCAAGGGAATTATCAGGACTATGTTCGCATAAAGGCGGAACAGGATGAGCGCGACGCGGCTCTGCTCCACAAAAAAGAACAACTCTACAAACAAGAATTGGCCTGGATGCGCAGACAACCGCAGGCGCGTGCGACCAAGCAGCAGGCTCGTATCAATCGTTTCCACGACCTGAAAAAGGAAGTTTCAGGAAATACTGCTGAGACAGACTTGACCATGAACTTTGAAACCAGTCGGATTGGGAAGAAAGTCATCGAGTTTCAGGATGTTTCCTTTGCCTATGAAAATAAGCCCATTTTACAAGACTTTAATCTCTTGGTGCAGGCCAAAGATCGTATTGGAATTGTTGGGGATAACGGTGTTGGAAAATCAACCCTGCTCAATCTGATTGCAGGCAGTCTTGAGCCGACAGCAGGTCAAGTTGTGATAGGGGAAACTGTTCGTATCGCCTATTTCTCTCAGAAAATTGAGGGATTGGATGAGAGCAAGCGAGTTATCAATTACCTGCAGGAAGTGGCAGAGGAGGTCAAGACCAGTGGTGGTTCTACGACTTCGATTGCAGAGTTGCTGGAGCAGTTTCTTTTCCCACGTTCGACGCATGGAACCTTGATTGAGAAATTGTCAGGTGGAGAGAAAAAGCGTCTTTATCTCCTCAAACTGCTCTTGGAAAAACCAAATGTTCTTCTTTTAGACGAACCGACAAATGACCTAGATATTGCAACCTTGACAGTTTTGGAGAATTTCTTGCAAGGCTTTGCTGGTCCAGTTTTGACTGTTAGTCACGACCGCTATTTCTTGGATAAGGTGGCGACCAAGATTCTGGCTTTTGAGGATGGCAAGATTCGTCCTTTCTTTGGTCATTACACTGATTACCTTGATGAAAAAGTCTTTGAAGCAGAGATGGCCAATCAAGTGCAAAAGGCCGAAAAGGAAAAAGTCGTCAAGGTTCGAGAAGACAAGAAACGCATGACCTACCAAGAAAAGCAGGAGTGGGCAAGCATTGAAGGCGATATTGAATCCTTGGAAAACCGTATCGCTGCTATTGAAGAGGAGATGCAGGCCAACGGCTCTGACTTTGGCAAACTGGCTACTCTTCAGAAAGAGCTAGATGAGAAAAACGAAGCACTCCTTGAAAAATACGAACGCTATGAGTATCTAAGTGACTTTGATAGCTAGAAGAATAGAAAAATCCCGTCTCATGGACAGGATTTCTCTATTCTTTTTTGGTTTCTTGATGAAAGATATTTTGCCAAGTTTCGTGACGGCGCCAGATACTGGTATGGACGATACCATCTAACTCATAGTAGATGAGTTTGGTTTTCTGACTGATGGAAGTGATTTGAATATCCTTGATAGCAGAGTTCAATTCTTTTTCAGACTTATAGGCCTCTTTATCCATCTGATTTCCGTCTTGGCGAATATAGACAAAATCGTCAGCCAAGAGTTCTTCCAGTTGATTTCCTTGGTCAATTAATTGCTCGCGCATCAGCAATTTTTTGTAGACATTGTCTAAAATCTCATCCTCAGGGATAGGTGCTGGTTCGATATGGACATCGGTATCAAAGACTCCAAAACGTTCTTCCAGCATAGACTCGACCTGATCCGCAATCTCGTGACTCTCATAAACAGACAAGTCAGGATTCATCTCCAGCGTGATATCTAGGTAAATGTTGCTACCGTAGGTGCGACCTCTTTGGGACTTAACCTTGCTGATTTTGGGAATTTCCATGATGGCCTTTTGATAATCCTCAAGTAGACGGTCGTCGAAGCCATCTGATAGGCTAAAGGAGGACTCGATAAAGATATCATAGGCAGTTTTCAAGATAAAGAAAGTGATGATGATAGCAACCAGTTTATCCACAATCGGATAATTAAAACTGCTAGCTAGGATGGCAATGGTCGTACCAAGTGATGTAACAGCATCAGAAAGATTGTCCTTAGCAGCTGCCTTCAGTGCCTTGGAGTTGGATTTCTTACTGAGGCGAGTATTGTAGAGATAGACCACAAACATAACCGCTGCAGAAATGATTCCTAGGGTTGCACCCAGAGGATCGATGACAGTTTCTTCTCGACTGAGAATCTTTTGAATGGTGTCCCTTAGAACATCGAAACCTACATAGAACATGATGATGGAAGTGATTAAGCTAGCCAAATCTTCAATCTTCCAGTGACCAAAGCGATGGTCACGGTCTGCAGGCTGGCGCGCCATTCGAATCCCAATCAAGAGGGCCACATTTCCGATAATATCTGATACGTTGTTGAAACCATCGGCTACCAAACTGGATGAATGGAGGAGGTGACCAGTTGCTAATTTGGCTGCAGACAAGATCAAATAGGTTGAAATGCTGATAATGGCCCCACGCTCAGCTAACTTGAGATTTGAAATAGATTGCTTCATTCAACTTCCTTTCTAGTCACATAGCATTCTACCATTATACTGGTTTTCAAGGGAAAATTCAAATAAGGCAGTTTTTACTCTTTGAAAACTTTTCAAAATTTGGTATAATAGTACTACTCAAGGGAGTAGCTGGCAGAAACCTGTGATAGTGTCGTCATTCCGAATTTTATACTGAAAAGTATGCTTTCCGGCCCTATCTTAAACAGCGAGACTTGTTATGATTAACAGGTCTCTTTTTGTTTGTCGTGAAAAGATACGATGAGAAAAAGAGAGTCTGTTTTGCACACAATGTCAAGGAGGAGACACATGTCAAAAGAACAAAAACGCCAAGCGTTTTACATTCAAAGTCCTGAAGAGGTCTTGAAGGCTGTGGATGCGACCGAGCAAGGTTTGTCATCAAGCGAGGCAGAAAAACGCCTTGCCGAATTTGGCCACAATGAACTCGAAGAGGGCGAGAAACGATCAATTCTGGTCAAATTCATCGAACAGTTTAAGGATTTGATGATTATCATCCTAGTTGCGGCAGCAATCTTGTCAGTCGTGACTTCTGGTGGGGAAGACATCGCAGATGCCATCATTATCCTAGCCGTGGTTATCATCAATGCTGCCTTTGGTGTTTACCAAGAAGGAAAAGCAGAAGAAGCCATTGAAGCCCTCAAATCTATGTCTAGTCCAGCTGCCCGCGTTCTTCGTGATGGGCATATGGCGGAGATTGACTCTAAAGAATTGGTGCCTGGAGATATTGTTGCTCTTGAAGCAGGTGATGTGGTACCAGCGGACCTACGTTTGCTAGAAGCTAATTCTCTTAAAATCGAAGAAGCAGCCTTGACAGGTGAGTCTGTACCAGTTGAAAAAGACTTGACAGTCGAGCTCGCTGCAGATGCTGGTATTGGTGACCGTGTCAACATGGCCTTCCAAAACTCAAACGTAACCTATGGTCGCGGGTTGGGTGTTGTTGTCAATACAGGTATGTATACTGAAGTTGGTCATATCGCTGGCATGCTTCAAGACGCTGATGAGACAGATACACCACTCAAACAAAACTTGAACAACCTTTCTAAGGTCTTGACCTATGCTATTTTGGTTATTGCCCTTGTTACTTTTGTAGTGGGCGTCTTCATTCAAGGGAAAAATCCACTCGGTGAGTTGATGACCTCTGTTGCGCTTGCCGTTGCAGCCATTCCAGAAGGTCTTCCTGCAATCGTAACTATCGTTCTTGCCCTTGGTACTCAAGTTTTGGCTAAACGAAACTCTATCGTTCGTAAGTTGCCAGCTGTAGAAACGCTTGGTTCAACAGAAATCATCGCTTCTGATAAGACTGGTACACTGACCATGAACAAGATGACCGTCGAAAAAGTCTTCTACGATGCGGTTCTACATGACTCAGCTGATGACATTGAACTAGGTCTTGAAATGCCTCTTCTTCGTTCAGTTGTCTTGGCCAATGATACGAAAATCGATGTGGAAGGTAACCTGATTGGGGACCCAACTGAAACAGCCTTTATCCAATATGCCTTGGACAAGGGTTACGATGTCAAAGGTTTCTTAGAGAAATATCCACGTGTGGCTGAGTTGCCATTTGACTCGGATCGTAAGCTCATGTCAACGGTTCACCCATTGCCAGATGGTCGTTTCCTTGTAGCAGTTAAGGGTGCGCCAGACCAACTTTTGAAACGTTGTGTTCTTCGTGATAAGGCTGGGGATATTGCTCCGATTGATGAGAAAGTTACAAACCTCATTCATACAAACAACTCTGAAATGGCTCACCAAGCCTTGCGTGTCCTTGCAGGTGCTTATAAGATTATCGATAGCATTCCAGAAAACCTCACTTCTGAAGAGCTTGAAAATGATTTAATCTTTACTGGTTTGATCGGGATGATTGACCCTGAACGTCCTGAAGCTGCAGAAGCGGTTCGTGTGGCTAAGGAAGCTGGAATTCGTCCAATCATGATCACAGGTGACCATCAAGATACAGCAGAAGCCATCGCTAAACGTTTGGGAATCATTGACGCAAACGATACAGAAGGCCATGTTTTAACAGGTGCTGAACTCAACGAATTGTCAGATGAAGAATTTGAAAAAGTCGTTGGTCAATACTCTGTTTATGCCCGTGTGTCTCCAGAGCACAAGGTTCGTATCGTCAAGGCCTGGCAAAAACAAGGTAAGGTCGTTGCCATGACAGGTGACGGTGTCAATGATGCACCAGCTCTGAAAACAGCAGATATAGGTATCGGTATGGGGATCACTGGTACAGAGGTTTCTAAGGGGGCATCTGACATGATTCTTGCAGATGATAACTTTGCGACTATCATCGTCGCAGTTGAAGAAGGACGTAAGGTCTTCTCAAACATTCAAAAGACCATTCAATACTTGCTTTCTGCCAATACTGCTGAAGTATTAACCATCTTCCTATCAACCTTGTTTGGTTGGGACGTCTTGCAGCCAGTTCATCTTTTGTGGATCAACTTGGTAACTGATACCTTCCCAGCTATCGCTCTAGGTGTTGAGCCAGCTGAACCTGGTGTCATGAACCATAAACCACGTGGACGCAAGGCAAGCTTCTTCTCAGGTGGTGTCATGAGTTCTATCATCTATCAAGGTGTACTCCAAGCAGCTATTGTTATGAGTGTTTATGGTCTTGCCCTTCTTTATCCAGTTCATGTGGGTGACAACCATGCCATTCATGCGGATGCCCTTACTATGGCCTTTGCAACACTTGGTTTGATTCAACTCTTCCATGCCTACAATGTCAAATCCGTCTACCAATCAATCTTGACAGTTGGCCCATTCAAGTCTAAGACCTTTAACTGGTCTATCTTGGTATCCTTCATTCTTCTCATGGCAACAATCGTCGTAGAACCGCTTGAAGGAATATTCCACGTAACCAAACTAGACTTGTCACAATGGGGAATCGTTATGGGCGGAAGCTTTTCAATGATTATCATTGTCGAAATCGTTAAATTTATCCAACGCAAACTCGGCTTTGACAAGAATGCGATATAAAAAGAAAAAGTCATCTTCGGATGGCTTTTTGCTACAGTTAGGGGAAAGGGCTTGCAGTTATCGGCTTTTGTGCTATAATTGCTATAATATAGTAAAAATCAAGAGGAGTGTGAGGAAGTGGAAAAGAAAATTGTGAAGGATATTTTGTTCTTATCTCAGGTGTCTCAGCCGGCAAATCAGGATGATCTGTATCTTGCCAGAGATTTGCAGGATACACTCTTAGCAAATCGTGAGACTTGTGTCGGTCTGGCTGCCAATATGATTGGGGTGCAGAAGCGCGTGATTATCTTTAATCTTGGCTTGGTTCCTGTAGTCATGTTTAACCCAGTGCTCCTGTCCTCTGAAGGACCTTATGAGACAGAGGAAGGCTGTTTGTCCTTGGTAGGTGTGAGACCAACTAAGCGGTATGAAACCATAAGGGTTTCCTATCGTGACAGCAAGTGGCAGGAACAGACCATTACTTTGACAGGTTTCCCAGCTCAGATTTGCCAGCATGAACTGGATCACTTGGAAGGACGAATTATTTAGGAGGAAAGCAAATGAAACGGATAGTCTTTGAACTTATTTTTATCTCAACGACCTGGTATATCTTTTTACCGCCCCTTAACCTGACCAGCTGGGAATTTCTCTTTTTCCTTTGTGGACATTTATTAGTTGTGGCAGTCTTATTTGGCTTTGGCAAGGGAATCAATCTGGTCAAAACGGTTCATGTACGCCACGGTAAGGCGGAAGCTGCCTTAAATCTAGAGGGTTTTAAAATCAATCGGTTAGGTAAAGTTCTTGTAGCTTCTATTGGAGGAATTCTTCTCTTAGCAGCCTTGGCTTCCTTGGTGACTTCCAGCATTTTTCAGGCTAAAAATTATGCCAATGTAGTCACGGTTACGGAAAAAGAGTTTACTGAATTTCCTAAGAGTGACACCAGTAAGGTTCCTATCCTAGATAGAAGTACTGCTGAAAAAATTGGGGACCGCTACTTGGGTTCCCTAACGGATAAGGTGTCACAGTACGTGGCGGCAGACACCTATACTCAACTAACGATTGATGGGAAACCTTATCGAGTTACGCCACTAGAATATGCAGACCCTATCAAATGGTTTAACAATCAGGCCAAGGGAATCGGTGAGTATATTAAGGTGGACATGGTAACTGGGAATGCGGATTTGGTGGACTTGAAGACACCAATCAAGTATTCGGACTCGGAGTATTTTAACCGTGATGTCAAACGCCACCTGCGCTTGAAGTACCCGACTAAAATCTTTAAAACTCCATCTTTCGAAGTGGACGATGAGGGCAATCCTTTCTATGTGGCGACGGTTTACCAAAAGCAATTTGGACTTGCGGTTCCTCGTCCTGTTTCAGTCATTATCTTGGATGCCACAAATGGAGAAACCAAGGAATACAGCTTGGCAGACGTTCCAGAATGGGTGGACAGGGTTTATCCAGCAGAGGAAACCATCGAGCAAATCAACTACAATGGTAAGTACAAGGATGGTTTCTGGAATGCCATGATTTCCAAGAAAAATGTGACTCAGACTACCAAGGGCTATAATTACTTGTCTATCGGTAATGACATCTATCTCTACACAGGTGTGACGTCGGCCAATGCAGATGAGAGTAATCTTGGTTTCATCCTTGAAAATATGCGAACAGGAGAAATTACCAAGTACAGCTTGGCCTCTGCAACTGAAGAATCAGCCCGTGAATCAGCAGAAGGTGCTGTCCAAGAGAAATCTTACAAGGCGACCTTCCCAATCCTCATCAACCTCAATGACAAGCCTCTCTACATCATGGGCTTGAAGGACAATGCTGGTTTGGTCAAAGAGTACGCTTTGGTGGACGCAGTCGAGTACCAAAATGTTATCGTAGCCACGACAGTGGAAGAACTGCTCAGCAAGTATGCTAATAAAAACGACCTTGAAATTGATAATGCAACGACAGAAAGTATCAAGGGTGTGGTAGCAGACCTCAAATCAGCTGTTATCAAGGGTGACACTGTCTACTTCTTTAAAGTTGATGGCAAGATATACAAGGTCAAGGCCTCAGTATCTGATGAACTTCCTTACCTAGAAAATGGTAAAACCTTCGAAGGTCAAGTAGGAAAAGACAATTATCTCAAGACCTTTAAAGTTCAGTAAGAACAGCTTTATTTAAGAAGTATATGTTATAATAAGGTAAAATAAGACTAATGGAGGACAAACAAATGGGTTTTTATGTGATGGTTGCTTCAATGCTACTTGGACTGCTCGCTTTGAAGATAGGTTTTTTTCAGTTCAAGGAGAAAAAAGATAAATTCTTATCTATCCTAACAAGCTTAGCTGGCCTAGCCCTTGTTCTCGTGGCTGTCTGGTTAGGATGGCCAAAATAAACAGAAAAACCTCGGTCAAGCCGAGGTTTTTCAGATGAATTTCTTGGTTGTGGCTAAAAAATATGCTACACTATCAATATGAAAATTTTAATCCCAACAGCAAAAGAAATGAACACAGACTTGCCAAGTATCGAAGTCGCTCCTTTAAAACCAGAAAGTCAGGCAGTACTTGATGCCTTGGCCCTCTATTCTGCTAGTCAATTGGAGAGTTTCTACAAGGTATCAGCTGAGAAAGCGGCGGAAGAATTTCAAAATATCCAAGCTTTGAAAAGGCAAACTGCTCAACACTATCCAGCCTTGAAACTTTTTGATGGGCTTATGTACCGCAACATTAAGAGAGAGAAGCTGACCGAGGCGGAACAAGATTATCTTGAAAATCATGTCTTCATTACCTCGGCTTTGTACGGTGTTGTTCCAGCCTTGTCACCCATGGCTCCTCACCGTTTGGATTTTTTGATGAAATTAAAAGCCGCTGGTAAGACTTTGAAGAGCCATTGGAAGGCAGCCTATGATGAAGTTGTGACGCAGGAAGAAGTGATTTTCTCTCTCTTGTCATCCGAGTTTGAGACTGTATTTTCTAAGGAAATCAGAGAAAAGATGGTGACCTTTAAATTTATGGAGGAGAGAGGCGGTCAGCTGAAGATTCACTCAACTATTTCCAAGAAAGCGCGTGGTGCCTTTCTAACAGCACTTATAGAAAATCAAGTAGAAACAGTGGAGGAAGCTCGTCGCTTGAACTTTGCCGGATTTGTTTACAGAGAAGACCTGTCCCAACCACAGGAATTGATTTTTGTAAAGGAAGTATAGAAGATAGAAGAAAAGAGTCGGGGACAAAACTCTAACTTTAAATATAAAAAGCGAACAAGCTAGTCTTTTGAGTGTCAGAAAAGTAGTCTTGTTCGCTTTTATTATGTTAGTTACTTGATAGCATTGACCAAGTCTTCCGCTTGTTTTTCAAGTGAGTTTAGGACTGTTTCTTCAAGAACCAATTTTCCGTCTGCCCAGGCAGAGTCATTAACACGCGCAGCAGTGAAATCACCAACTACTTGTGTACGGATAAATGGCAAGAGATCTTTGTAAATAGCGAAGAGTTGATCGTGACCTGCATTGGCTACAGATGATACTGTGACAAACTTGTCTTGAAGGGCAGAAGCGCCACGTGTATCTGACAAGTTAAGGGCACGAGATAGCCAGTCAAGCAAGTTTTTCACTGTTCCAGGGATAGAGAAGTTGTAGACTGGAGAGAAGATCCAGATGGCATCCGCAGCGAGAACTGCTTCACGAGCAGCCGCTACAGCTGGGTGAGTTGGAACTTCCAAATCTTGGCTGAAGAGAGGAATAGATGAATAATCGAGGTAGCTAACTTCCGCTTTACCAGCAAGTGCTTTCTCAGCTTCGAGGGCCATTTGGTGGTTGAAAGAACCTTGGCGAAGTGATCCGACGATAAATAATACTTTTTTAGACATGATGTGTCTCCTTTGGCTTAAATTCCGAGAATTCTCTCGTTGTTATAAAGTATATTACAACAAAACAAAAGGACTTGCAAGAAATTTGCTCAAAGATAATTTGAAAACTATAAAACTGCAGAAACTCAAGTCACTTGCGACTGGAATGCATTCGATTTTCGCAGAGTATTCCCATATTCTCTTGTAATATAGTGACATAAGTGCTAAAATAAACGAGAAAACTCGCAATAGAAACCGCAGAACGGCTATTTTCCGATATCATTTCATAAACAATTAAACAAAAAATAATGGCATTGAAGAATGCTTCTAAAAGGGGTGGAGATCATGTAAGGCACAGATTAACAAGTGACGGACAAAAGAAATAATAATACACTTGTTAAAGGAGAAAAGATGTTAATAAGAAATTATCGGAAAAATATTGGCCTGATGGCCGGAGTTGAGTTTTTTGCATTTCTAGGGATTACCAGTTTTTGGATTCTCTTTCTCAGTCAAAACGGAATGTCTCTTTGGCAGATTGGACTTCTGGAAAGTATTTTTCATACGACCAGTCTTCTCTGTGAAATTCCATCTGGTATGTTAGCTGACCGCTATTCCTATAAGACCAATCTTTATTTAAGTCGTATAGCAGGGATTGTGTCTTCTATTCTTATGTTGGCTGGGCAGGGAAATTTTTGGATTTATGCCCTAGCTATGGCGGTGAGTGCCTTGTCTTATAATTTTGATTCAGGAACAAGCGCAGCAATGGTCTATGATTCGGCTGTAGAGGCTGGACTAAAGGAGCGTTATCTATCCATTTCAAGCTTCCTATCAGGAGTAGCAGAAGGAACTCGGTCTTTGGGGACAGTTTTGGCAGGATTTTTTGTCCATGGTCAATTGCACCTGACCTACTATATCATGATTGCCACTTCTATCATAGTTCTTTTCCTGATTTGGATGCTGAAAGAACCCAGTGTTAAGGTAGAAAAAGCTGATAGTGTGACGATGAAACAGATTATTTGGACTGTTAAGGAAGAGTTGGAGCGAAATCCCATGCTGTTCAACTGGATGATTTTGTCTCAGATTGTCGGAGTACTTATGTGCATGTTTTATTTTTACTATCAAAATCAGTTACCAGATTTAAGTGGTTGGCAAATTTCAGCAGTTATGCTACTTGGTAGTCTCTTAAATATCGTCGCAGTCTATCTAGCGAGTAGGATTGGAAAGAAATATGCTGCCTTGAAGCTTTTCCCTATTCTCGTCCTGCTGACTGGAGTCACCTATATGTTGTCCTACTTTGGAACACCTCTAATCTATATTTTGATTTATTTGATTAGTAATGCTCTATATGCTCTTTTTCAGCCGATTTTTGACAATGATTTGCAAGAGCGCCTTCCAAGTGAAGTAAGGGCAACCATGCTGAGTGTCTACTCTATGATGTTTAGCCTGAGTATGATTGTGTTCTTCCCGCTGACAGGCTGGTTGATTGACCATTTAGGCTTTGTGCTAACATTTCTTTATCTAGGCTTCTTTTTAGTCATGATTGGCCTTTTACTACCTATCTTTTTAGGAAAAATGGCTAAAAGAATGGATGATAAAGTGATTTTATAAAGTAAAAGAACTTACGAAAACTTGAGTGCCAAGCTCAGGTTTTTTAATAGGTTGATTTTGGAGCTGTCTTTACTTTTCCTGCTCGGTTTTAATCAAGAAAAATCTGTTTCCTTTGAAGGAAGAAATAGAATTGGTTGCTTATACTCAATGAAAATCAAAGAGCAAACTAGGAAGCTAGCCGAAGACAGTACTTGAGTACGGCAAGGCAACGCTGACAAAGTTTGAATTGGATTTTCGAAGAGTATTCTTGCATTCACTTGTAATAAAGCCTAATAGATGGTAAAATAGACGAGTGAAAAAAAGACAAAACAAAGCAAAAAATAATCTACTGTGGCAGTATGGTCTAGGGATGACGATTTTGTTTGTGGTTATCAGTGCTTCCTTTCTGTATCTGGTGTTTCTGAGTATGAAACCCTATCAAACAGCTAAAAGTGAAGGAGAAAAATTAGCTCAGCAGTATGCAGGATTAGAGCAGGCTGATCAGGTTGACTTATACAATGGCTTGGAATCTTATTACAGCGTTCTTGGTCGTAATAAAAAACAAGAAGCACTTGCTGTCCTGATTGGGAAAGATGACCATAAAATCTACGTTTATCAGCTAAATCAAGGTGTTTCACAAGAAAAAGCAGAAGCGGTTTCTAAGGAAAAAGGAGCTGGCGAGATTGACAAGATTACCTTTGGCCGTTATCAAGACAAGCCAATCTGGGAAGTCAAGTCAGGCTCTAATTTTTATCTAGTAGATTTTGAAACAGGAGCATTGGTCAATAAGGAGGGCCTATGAAACTATCCAACCGTGTTTTAGAAATGGAAGAAAGTGTGACCTTGGCTGCTGGAGCCCGTGCCAAAGCACTCAAGGCTGAGGGAAGAGATATCCTGTCTCTAACCTTGGGTGAGCCAGATTTCACTACTCCCAAAAATATCCAAGATGCCGCCATTGCGTCGATTCGAGATGGGCGTGCTTCTTTTTATACAGTAACCTCAGGTCTGCCAGAACTTAAGGCGGCGGTCAATAGCTACTTTGAGCGCTTTTACGGCTATTCTGTTGCACCAAATCAAGTGACAGTTGCTGCAGGAGCCAAATATTCTCTCTATACCTTCTTTATGGCAGTGGTCAATCCAGGTGATGAAGTGATCATCCCAACCCCATACTGGGTCAGCTATGGAGACCAAGTCAAGATGGCAGAGGGCGTTCCAGTCTTTGTTCCTGCGAAGGAAGACAATCATTTTAAGGTGACCGTAGAGCAGTTAGAAGCAGCTCGCACAGACAAGACCAAGGTTTTGGTGCTGAATTCACCATCCAATCCGACAGGTATGATTTACACCCGTGAGGAACTCTTGGCAATCGGAAACTGGGCTGTAGAAAAGGATATTCTCATCCTAGCAGATGATATCTATGGTCGCTTGGTCTATAATGGTCATGAATTCACACCGATTTCTAGCCTATCTGAAGCAATTCGTAAGCAAACAGTGGTCATCAATGGTGTGTCTAAAACCTATGCTATGACAGGTTGGCGGATTGGTTATGCTGTCGGTGAAGCAGACATTATTGCTGCCATGTCCAAGATTGCTGGTCAAACAACCTCTAACCCTTCAGCAGTAGCCCAGTATGCAGCAGTTGAGGCCCTATCAGGTGAGCAAGATACTGTAGAAAGCATGCGTCAGGCCTTTGAGGAACGACTCAATACCATCTATCCCCTTCTTGCTGAGGTACCAGGATTTGAAGTGGTCAAACCGCAAGGGGCCTTCTATCTCTTCCCAAATGTCAAAAAGGCAATGGAGATGAAAGGCTATACGGATGTGACAGAATTTACAACCGCTATCCTAGAAGAAGCTGAAGTGGCCTTGGTAACAGGAGCAGGCTTTGGAGCGCCAGAAAATGTACGCCTCAGCTATGCGACAGACCTAGACACGCTTAAAGAGGCAGTTAAACGCTTGAAAGCATTTATGGGTAGTGAGAATGATTGATCATTTTGAAATTAAGGTAAAGGATTTACAAATTTCAGAAGGATTTTATAGGAGTTTTCTCTCTCCTTTGGGCTATAAATTGGCTTTTAAGACGAGTTCTCTAATCAGTTTTCTTGCCCCGAACAGCCCTCATCCTGGTGGTGATTTTTGGTTGGCTCAGGGGACACAAGATCCTATTCACTTTGCTTTCTTAGCAGAAAATAAGGAAGAGGTTCAAGCTTGTTATGAGGCTGGCTTAGGGGCAGGTGGGCGAGATAATGGGGCTCCTGGTTATCGCAGTGAGCATCCGATTTACTACGCTGCTTTTATGATTGACCCAGATGGGAACAATATAGAAGTGGTTTGCCATAAAGAATAAAAAAGAAAAGGAAAAATAATGACAAAACGTGTAACGATTATTGATGTAAAAGACTATGTTGGTCAGGAAGTGACGATTGGCGCTTGGGTTGCCAACAAATCAGGAAAAGGGAAAATTGCTTTCTTGCAATTGCGCGATGGAACAGCCTTCTTCCAAGGTGTAGCCTTTAAACCAAACTTTGTCGAAAAATTTGGTGAAGAAGTGGGGCTTGAGAAGTTTGATGTTATCAAACGTTTGAGCCAAGAAACTTCTGTTTATGTGACAGGTATTGTCAAAGAAGACGAACGTTCTAAGTTTGGTTATGAGCTTGATATCACAGACATCGAAGTGATCGGTGAATCTCAAGATTACCCAATCACACCAAAAGAACATGGAACAGACTTCTTGATGGACAACCGTCACTTGTGGCTCCGTTCTCGCAAGCAAGTAGCGGTGATGCAAATCCGCAACGCGATCATCTATGCAACCTATGAGTTCTTTGACAAGAACGGCTTCATGAAGTTTGATAGCCCAATTCTTTCAGGAAATGCGGCAGAAGATTCAACAGAACTCTTTGAAACAGACTACTTCGGAACACCAGCCTACTTGAGCCAATCAGGTCAACTTTACCTAGAAGCAGGGGCTATGGCTCTTGGTCGTGTATTTGACTTTGGTCCAGTATTCCGTGCTGAAAAATCAAAAACACGCCGTCACTTGACTGAGTTCTGGATGATGGACGCAGAGTACTCCTACTTGACACACGATGAGTCACTTGACTTGCAAGAAGCTTATGTAAAAGCTCTTCTTCAAGGTGTTCTTGATCGTGCGCCTCAAGCCTTGGAAACATTGGAACGTGATACAGAACTCTTGAAACGCTACATTGCAGAGCCATTCAAACGTATCACTTACGATCAAGCCATTGACCTCTTGCAAGAACATGAGAATGATGAAGACGCTGACTACGAACATCTTGAGCATGGTGATGACTTTGGTTCACCACATGAAACTTGGATTTCAAACCACTTTGGTGTGCCAACTTTTGTCATGAACTACCCAGCAGCCATTAAGGCCTTCTACATGAAACCAGTTCCTGGAAATCCAGAGCGCGTGCTTTGTGCAGACTTGCTTGCTCCAGAAGGCTATGGAGAAATCATCGGTGGATCGATGCGTGAGGAAGACTACGATGCTCTTGTTGCTAAGATGGATGAACTTGGCATGGATCGTACAGAGTATGAATTCTACCTTGACCTTCGTAAATACGGTACAGTTCCACATGGAGGATTTGGTATCGGTATCGAGCGTATGGTAACCTTTGCAGCAGGAACAAAACACATTCGTGAAGCTATTCCATTCCCACGTATGTTGCATCGTATTAAACCGTAAATAAATATATAAAAGTAAAAGGTCAAATTGGCCTTTTATTTTTTATGATGAAACTGCATAAAATATTGGTTTATATATATAAATCCTCGTGTTTTGCATATAAATGTAGTCAGCTTAGTAGACAGTTTAATTAAAATAATGTTATAATGTAAACTAGGGATTAAGTACCTAAGTGTAGCCGTTTAACTTTCTGAATCAGGCTGGGAATGGGGCATTTTTGAAATACTTGGGTCTGATTCCGCAATTAACATTTATTTAAAAAAGGAGAAGATATGTATTCAAGAATGGACAAGTATCACGGACAAAAAGTCCAGCGCTTTTCAATCCGTAAGTATAGTTTTGGAGCAGCATCAGTAGCTGTAGCAGCCTACATGATGTTTGGTGGGGCAGCGACTGTACACGCAGATGTTACACCTTCAACAACTCCAGCAACAAGCGAACAAGTAAACCCTAACGCTGGAAATCAAGCAGATTCAAGCAAGCCTGTAGATTCAACTGAAACTTCTACATCAACTGTGGTGGCACCAGCAACTGAGCAACCAACAGCCCCAGCTGTAGAACAACCAGCGTCTGATGTAGAGCAACCAGTAGCGTCAGTAACGGTCACAAAGGCTGATACAATCAAATTGGAAGCAGCTATTGCTCGCTTAGAAGCAGCTTTAGAAAAAGCAGCATCAACTGAAAAAACAGCTTCAGCAATTGAAACAGCAAAAGCAGAACTTGCTAAAGCGCAAGCCCTTCTTTCAAACGACAAAGCAACACAAGCAGAAGTTGATTATTCAACAAGTTCATTGAAAAACAGAGCTTTCGTTCTTGAAAGTATGCCAAAAGCAGAAAAGAAGGAAGAAAAACAAAATCAAGACTCACGTAATGGACAAGCCATCCCTGGAAAAGGTGAAAGTGGGTTTAGAGAGGCATCAGCAAATACTACAGTTACTAATGATGTCATCACACCAACAAATCCAGCACAACCAACAGCAAAAGATATTATCGGAAGTACAAGTACAGTATCACGAGAAAACTTTACTGGTTGGGATACCTATACAATGCCATTTGGTAGTCACCATGATGGAGAAGGTGATATAGGTGTTAATACGCCAGAGAAAAAAGCGGATGCTGCTGACTTAGAGTTTAGAGTGTTCTCTGATCAAAGAGCTGGTACAAGACCTAGTCCTGGACCATCTAACTATACTTATGATGGTAAAGAGAGTGATGTAAAGGCTCGTATTGACTACGGATTAAAGTTACCTGCTGAAGAAGTTCAAAAAATTATAGAAGAAGCTCCACTATGGCGTGGAAAGATAAGATATGATGGAACAAGAATTTCAAGTCAAGTTCCAGCAACTTACTATGGAAATGGACCTTATGAATATCTACTTTCTAGTATTTATAAACTTGGATATGAACAAGGAATTGATAAAGTTTACGTCAAAGATGCAAGTAAACGTATTGAAGTAACAGAAAAAGCAAAAGCGGCAGGTTGGACTGTTTCTGATTTTATAGTATCAAATATGCCTGGTGGATTAGTCTATGATAAACAATCGGATAGTATACAAGGGGTTGTAACGCATAGTAGTCCATTTAATTATCAACAATTAAAAGCTAGTGTAACGTTTAAAAATACTATTACTGGTAAAAGTGTAACAGTTCTATTAGATAATCATAGATACGGTGGTACAGCATGGAAAGATACTACACCACCTGAATTAAAAATTGATGATACAGTTAAGGAAGGAAAAGTAGGAGAAAATCTTGTAGCACCAGTAGAATACAAAGATGCTGGGGCATCACATGCAGGTGCACCTAATGGTAGAAATATTTCTTATAATTTAACAGATGAAAATGGAAATCCTCTTAACCGTACAGCGACTATTAGAGATACAGTTGGTCGTGCTATTGTTGGAGTTTCTGGAACGAATATTACAGGAACTACAGGAGCAGGAGCAGGGAATCCTACAGAATTAACAGGAAATGACACTAAAATTCCTGGTGTAGGTTTCACAATTGCTTCCAATGATATGTCGGATAACAATCCAAATGGATTTAAAGGAACTCCTACTGAAGCAGGGATTTACCGCGTATCTATTTATGCAAGAGACTATAACGTAACTAATGCAAATGAAGCCTATGCTCAGGCAACTTTTAAAATTGCACCTACAGTTTCTGTAAAAAATATTCATGCATACGATAAAGAAGTGCCAATTACAATTTCAAAAGGTGCTTCAGAAGCAACGATTACATTACCAGATGGCACAAATACAAAAGTTGTTGCCAAAAATGGGAAATGGGTTGTATCAGAAACAACGAATACAGCTGTAAACGTTAATGATGAAATCGGTACAGTTGGAGAAACATTTAACTTAAAAGTTCTTCCAACAGCAACAGCAAAAGCAGCTACAGATACGATTAATGTAACAGCAAGTAGCGAGAATGTAACAGCTACTTTCACACGAGCGGAAGTAACTATAAAAACGAAAGTTGGAGATAATGTAACTGCAACATTCAATAAGACAACAGGTCGTTGGGAGTTACCTGGTGATATTGCTGAAAAGAAAACAGTTAATAGCGATGGAACTACTACATGGTTAAAACGTGACTTATATGTTGATGTAAACAAAAATGGAGAAACAATATTCAATGTTTATGAATATACTCGTACGTTAGATGTAACAGGAAAAGTTACAGCAGTTGATGATGTATCTCGTACATTAACAAGTTACAATAAAGAAAATGCGGCGAATAGTTCAGCAGAGTCAGCAACTGATACCAATAAAGGTATGGTTGTAACTGTTAAATATGATAAAGGATTAAACAAATGGACTGCTGATGATAACTCTACTGTAACAGCAACAAAAACTGGAGATAAATGGACGATTTCAACTTCATCAGGCTTCACTGGAACAGTCGATGCAGTTCATGCAGAAAGTTCAGATAAAGCGTCTGTATTAAATGATGCTCCGACTATTACTTCAACTTCATACACAACTGTAAAAGGTGCAACTGTTGATTTAGTAAAACAAGCATCTGCTGCAGTAACAATAACTGATAGAGAAGATGATGCAACTACAGATCCAACTAAGAAGGAAACAACTGTTACTAAAGTAACGTTAACTTCTCCTTCAGGGAAAGTAACGGAATATCATAGTGCCGCAGAAGTTGCAGCTGTGAAGTTAACAGAAGCAGGAAATTATACTGTTAAAGTAGAAGTGAAAGATAGTAATGGAAATAAAGTTACTGCCGATTCAGATACAGCAACAGGCACAAATGAAAATGATAATACTGCGATTGCTTCAACGACTTATGTTATTACTGCTAAAGATCAAGCAACTAATACACTTTATACAGTTGAAGACGAGACAGTAACAAGTGATCAATTAAAAGACAAAGTAAATCCTACAGCAGTAGATGGATTTACTCCAACTAAAAATGATATTACGAATATTCCTGCAACTTCAGGTCAAGCAGGTCAAACATTACCAACTCCTGCAACCGTAACTTATACAAAAGGAACAGAAACAATTTCTGTAGAAACAACTGTAGATGTTGTAGTTTTACCAAAAGTAACTCCTACAGGAGTAACGGTACTTAAAGATAGCTCTGATTTAGAAACTGTAGTGAAAGAAAAAGCTAAAGAAGCAGCTAAAGCAATTGCTACAGATAAGATTCCAACAGGTATAAAAGTATCGATTAAACAAGTCAAAGAAGGTACTCTTCCAGCAACAACGACAACAGGTGTCCAAACTCCTGCAAAAGTAGTAGTAGAGTACAAAGATGCTAATGATAATGTTGTTGAAACGAGAGAAGTCGAAGTTCCAGTAACAGTAGTAGGATCAACAGTAAATAAAATTGTCAAATTCGAAGATGATGAATTAACAGATGATGAAGTGAAAGCAGCTGTAACAGCAGGTACAGATGGAAAAATAGGTGAACCTCTATTATCTGACGATATTACAGCAGAACCAGGGAATAAGGAAGTGCCAATTCCTGTAACCTATAATAATGATAGTTTATCGGAAAGAGTTTTAGTGCCAGTAGTAGTTTTACCAAAAGCAACAGGGGATGTAGACGTACCAAAAGGCTCAACTGTTGAAAAAGTAAAAGAAGCTGCGAAAGCCAAAGCAACGGAATTAGTAACATCAGCTGATTTCAAAGATAAATTACCAGAAGGTTCTAAAGATGTAGTTGTTGGAGATGTTACGGAAGAAGTATTAGCAACCATGACTGCAGAAAAAGGAACGGATAAAGGAATCGTTAAAGTTCCAGTAACTTATACAGTTGATGGCAAAACGTATACAAAAGATGCTGAAATTACCGTAAATGTATTAGGTTCAGTACCGAAAACAGTTTACACTGTGGAAGGAACCAAACCAGATGCGAATAAGGTGAAAGAGGCAGTGACACCAGATGCTGACGGAACAGTAGAAACGCCAACAGAAGCAGATTTACCAGAAACAACAGGAAAAGTTGGAGCAACAGATGTATCGGTTCCGACTACAGTAACCTATCCAAGCGGAACTGAAACTGTAAACGTTCCAGTGACAGTCTTACCAAAAGCTACACCAGAAAAAGTAATCACATTAAAAGATACAACTGGTGAAAATTTAACAACAGCAGTGAAAGAAAAAGCACAAGCTGCCCTAGGTAAACTAACATTACCATCAGGAGTTACAGCAGAATTAGTTCCAAATCAAACATATGCTGTTCCAACAACAGATTCTAATGGTGATAAAACAGCAGTTCCAGTAAAAGTACAATACAAAGACAGTACAGGTACAGTGGTAACAGAAGATACAATTTCAGTACCAGTAACAGTAGTAAGTTCAACACCAAAACCATTGGTAGTCTTCGAAGGTGATACAGTAGAAGCTAAAACTGTTCAAGATGCAGTAACAACAGGAACTGATGGAACAAAAGGTAATCCTGCAATTCCAGAAGACCTAACAAAAACACCAGGTAAGAAAGAAGTAACGGTACCTGTAACTTACGAAGGAATTAAAGATCCAGAACAAGTGAAAGTACCAGTAACAGTATTACCAAAACCAGAAGCTGAAGAAATTCTTGTTCCTAAAAATGGTGACAAAGATAAAGCAAAAGAAAAAGTACTTGCTCAAGCTAAAAAAGCGATTGCTGACGGAACATTTACAGGGAAATTACCACAAGGTGCTACAGTTGCTATTGATGACACAGCTACAGTAACAGTTCCTGACTTAACAGATGATACGGAAGTGGATGTAACTATTAAATACACTGTAGATGGTCAAGAAAAAACAACAACTGTTAAAGTTCCAGTTACAGTAGTTGAAGGTGTCCCTCAAATCGTGCCAATTAAAGAAACAAACGATGTTCTTCCAGATCCAGAGAAAAGCATTGATAAAACAGAATATCCAGAAGGTTCTACATTCAGATATAAAACTCCTAATGGACAAACCTCTCCAATCGATGTAACAACAACTGGAGATAAGAATGTGATTGTTGAAGTGCTGGATAAAGATGGTAATCCTATTGCAGAAGTGCCAGCAATTGTACGTGTAGTAGATAGTACACCACAATTTGTAGCAGTAAATCCAGCTAAGAAACAACCTGAAGCGAAAGATAGTATTACACCAGGAGAATATCCAGATGGCACAACATTTGAATATAAAACACCAGTAGATACAACCACTTCAGGTGAAAAAGATGTCACAGTTGTAGCAAAACTAAATGGTCAACCAATTGTAGAAGTTCCTGCAAAAGTAGTGGTAGTAGATCCTAAGACACAATATGTGGCAGCAGATCCAAGCAAACCACAACCAGATGCATCTAAGAGCATTGATCCAGAACAATACCCAGATGGCACAACATTTGAGTATAAGACACCAGTAGATACGACAACACCAGGTGAAAAAGATGTAGTCGTTGTTGCCAAAGATGGAAATGATACACTTGTTGAAGTGCCAACAAAAGTGAAGGTTGTACAAGGTTACCCACAAATTGTTCCAGTGGATGAAGGTAAGAAACAACCGTCTCCAGAAGATAGCATTGATACGGATGATTATCCAGAAGATGCAACATTTGAGTATAAAGAAGAAGTAGATACGTCTACATCAGGGGACAAGAAAGTCACTGTTGTTGTGAAACAAGGGGACAAAGTATTAGTTGAAGTTCCTGCAACAGTACGTGTTGTAGAAAGCTATCCACAATTTGTCCCAATAGACAAAGATACAAAACAACCAGCTGTTGAAGGAAGTATTGATCCTAAAGCTTTCCCTAAAGATACAGAGTTTACTTACGAAACTCCAGTAGACACAACAACACCGGGAGAGAAAGATGTTGTTGTAGTAGCTAAAATTGGAGACAAGGTCATTGCGAAAGTTCCTGCAAAAGTAATGGTTGTAGAATCGAAGACACAATATGTGCCGGTTGATAAAACAAATAAACAACCAGATGCTTCTAAGAGCATTAATCCAGAAGAGTATCCAGATGAAATTACATTTGGATATAAGACTTCAGTGGACACTAAAACACCAGGCGAAAAAGATGTAGTCGTGGTTGCTAAAGACGGAGATGATACACTTGTTGAGGTACCAGCTAAGGTTAAAGTAGTGGAAGGAAAAGAACAGTTAATTCCTATTAACGCTACAGGTGAAAATCAACCAAAACCAAAAGATAGTATTACTCCAAGTGATTATCCAGAAGGTTCAACATTTGAATATAAAGTTCCTGAAGGGCAAACTGAACCATTTGATGCAACAACTGTTGGAGATAAACCAGTAACAGTTGTAGTAAAAGACAAAAATGGAAAAGTTTTAGTAGAAGTTCCAGCAACGATTAAAGTTGTGGAAGCTAAACCAAAACCAATCGAAACGCCAGTGACGAATACACCTTTAACAAAAGATGATATTTCTAAATATGTTAAAGTTCCAGAAGGCGGAAGAGTAACGAATGTAGAAAACATTCCAGACTTAACAACGCCAGGTAAGAAAGACCCAGTTAAAGTAACGGTAGAACTACCAAATGGAAAAGTAATTACAGTAGAAGTCCCAGTGAATGTAACGCCTGTTAAGGAAATCGAAACACCAGTGACGAATACACCTTTAACAAAAGATGATATTTCTAAATATGTTAAAGTTCCAGAAGGTGGTAAGGTAACGAATGTAGAAAACATTCCAGACTTAACAACACCAGGTAAGAAAAATCCGGTTAAGGTAACAATTGAATTGCCAAATGGTAAAGTTATCACAGTGGATGTTCCGGTAACTGTAACGCCAGTTACACCAATTGAAACTCCAGTAACAAAAAATAAACTAACTCCAGAAGATGTCTTGAAACAAATCAAAGTACCAGAAGGATCTACAGTTAATGTAGGAGACTTACCGGACTTAACAACACCAGGTAAGAAAGACCCAGTTAAAGTAACGGTAGAACTACCAAATGGAAAAGTAGTTACGGTAGAAATTCCAGTAAATGTCACTCCTGTTAGCGATATCGTTAAAAAACTAGGTGATCCAATTACTACTGAGGATGTTGAAAAACACATTCCAAAAGGAGTAAAAGTTATTTCTATTGGAGATAAACCTACAACGGATGTTCCAGGGGAAAGACCAAGTATTCCAGTAGAGATTGAATTACCAAATGGAATTAGAGTAACGATGAATATTCCAGTAATCGTAACACCAAAAGTAACACCTGTAGTAGTTTCAGTAGGAACACCAGTTACTCTAGAAGATATTCAGAAACATATTGAATTGCCAAAAGGATGGAAGGTAACAAAAGTAGGAGAAATTCCAACAACAGAAACACCAGGAACAAAACCTGTCGTTCCAGTAGAGATTGAATTACCAGATGGTCGTAAGATTACTGTCGATGTACCAGTCATCGTGACGCCAACCGTAAGACAAATTGTTGTACCACAAGGAACACCAATCACACCAGACGATGTGAAAGGACATATCGATCTTCCAAAAGAGCCAGGATGGGAAATTGTCGAAGTAGGAGAAATCCCAACAACAATTCCTGCTGGAGTGAAACCAAGCGTTAAAGTGAAGATTAAAGTACCGACTGGAGAAATTGTTGAGGTAGAAGTACCAATCATCGTAACACCGAAAGTAACACCAATTGTAGTAGAAGTGGGAACACCAATTACTGAAGAAGATGTTAAGAAGAAAGTAGATCTACCAGAAGGATGGGAAATTGTTGAGGTCGGAGAAATTCCATCTACTACAACTCCGGGAACAAAACCAGTTGTACCAGTGGAAATTGAATTGCCAGATGGACGTAAGATTACTGTCGATGTACCAGTCATCGTAACGCCAACTGTAAGACAAATTGTTGTACCACAAGGAACTCCAATCACACCAGACGATGTGAAAGGACATATCGATCTTCCAAAAGAACCAGGATGGGAGATTGTTGAAGTAGGAAAAATTCCAACAACAATTCCAGCTGGAGTGAAACCAAGTGTTAAAGTGAAGATTAAAGTTCCTACTGGAGAAATTGTTGAAGTAGAAGTACCAATCATCGTAACACCGAAAGTAACTCCTATTGTAGTGGAAGTTGGAACACCAATTACGAAAGAGGATGTTAAGAAGAAAGTAGGTTTACCAGAAGGATGGGAAATTGTTGAAATAGGAGAAATCCCAACAACTGAAACACCAGGAACAAAACCAGTTGTTAAGGTAAAAGTTAAATTACCTGACGGTCGTATTATTACAGTGGAAGTTCCTGTAACAGTAACCCCTAAATCACAAAATGGTGGAGGAGTCATTTCTCAAAATGGTGATTCAACTGTTCAGATTGTAACGGAATATCTTGATGAAAATGGTAACAGAATTACTTCAGATAAAGAAGGAAAACACAATCCAATAGAGTTGGAAGGATATGAATTTAGTCATTCAACAACGGATGCTAAAGGAAATACCCTACATCACTATAAGAAAGTGACAAATCCAATCAATCAAGAGCAACCAAGCTCTCCAGAGACTTCTACAAGTCCAGAAAAACCAGTAGCTACTCCAGTTCAGACAAGTTCTACAGATTCTAAACCAGTAGCTGTTGAAACAGCCGGAGCCCATGACAAGAAGGAATTGCCAAATACTGGTACAGAGGATAAGGCTGGTTTAGCTAGTCTTGGACTTCTTGGAATGTTGAGTGCATTCGGACTCGTAGCTCGCAAGAAAAAAGAAGACTAAAAACTCAAAGTTTTTGAGAAGATGATTCGTCATCTTCTTTTTTTATTTCAGAGTTTTTACTTGCGTAAAAAAATTTTTTCTAGTATAATAGTTTATTGTGAGCGAACCTCACTTACCCCTTGCGAAGTCTTGGGGTCATTAGACCAAAAGGAGGAACATATCAATGGCTAAATACGAAATTCTTTATATCATTCGTCCAAACATTGAAGAAGAAGCTAAAAACGCTTTGGTAGCACGTTTTGACTCTATTTTGACTGACAACGGTGCAACTGTTGTTGAATCAAAATCTTGGGAAAAACGTCGTCTTGCGTACGAAATCAAAGATTTCCGTGAAGGACTTTACCACATCGTTAACGTTGAAGCAAACGACGATGCAGCTCTTAAAGAGTTTGACCGTCTTTCAAAAATCAACGCTGACATTCTTCGTCACATGATCGTCAAAACTGACGCGTAAGAAGGTAAACTATGATTAACAATGTTGTACTTGTAGGGCGTATGACACGTGACGCTGAGTTGCGTTATACCCCATCAAATGTAGCAGTTGCGACTTTTACTCTTGCAGTAAACCGTACATTTAAGAGTCAAAATGGCGAACGTGAGGCTGATTTTATCAATGTCGTTATGTGGCGCCAACAGGCTGAAAACCTTGCTAATTGGGCTAAAAAAGGCTCACTTATCGGGGTGACAGGTCGTATCCAGACTCGTAGTTACGATAACCAGCAAGGACAACGTGTCTACGTGACAGAGGTCGTGGCTGAGAATTTCCAAATGTTGGAAAGCCGTAGTGTGCGTGAGGGTCATACAGGTGGAGCTTACTCTGCACCAACTGCAAGCTATTCAGCACCTACAAATTCAGTACCAGACTTTTCACGTGATGAAAATCCATTTGGAGCAACAAATCCATTGGATATTTCAGATGATGATTTACCATTCTAATGGACAACTAAAATTATAAAGGAGAAAAAACATGGCTCAACAACGTCGTGGCGGATTCAAACGCCGTAAAAAAGTTGATTACATCGCAGCAAACAAAATTGAATATGTTGATTACAAAGATACTGAGCTTCTTAGCCGTTTCGTTTCAGAACGTGGAAAAATCCTTCCTCGTCGTGTAACAGGAACTTCAGCTAAAAACCAACGTAAAGTAACAACAGCTATCAAACGCGCTCGCGTAATGGCTTTGATGCCTTTCGTAAACGAAGATTAAAGAAAAGACCCTGACGGGTCTTTTTTTCACGAGCTTTGAAACGAGAAGGCGAGTTGAGGTCCAGTGAACCTCTTTTTCACGAGATAGTTTTTTTCTGACCTTGGCGTGCTATAATGGTAATAAAAAGAGTAAAGGTGGGTAAGCCAAAGATGAATTGTACGATTAGAAATATGATTAAGTCTGATATTGAATCCTTATCTCATGGATTTATGAATCAAGGTTGGCCTGGTAGAGAGGAAATTTTGGCTAGATATTTTCTGGAACAGGAAGGTGGGGAGAGAGAAGTCTTAGTTGCAGAGATTGATGGTGCTGTAGCGGGCTATGTTACCATTTTGCCCTCTGCTAAACATGGTCCTTTTGCAGAAGTCTATCCAGAGTTATCAGATTTTAATGTGTTTGAGCCTTTTCGAAATCAAGGGATTGGGAATCAACTGCTGGAAGAAGCAGAAAAACGAGTCAAGTTTGTTTCGAGTAAGGTCACTCTTGGTGTAGGTTTGCACTTAGGCTATGGCCCTGCCCAGAGATTGTATATCAGACGGGGCTACATTCCAGATGGGACAGGTGTCTGGTATCGAAATCAACCCTTGGAAATGAATGCAACTAGCCAGAATAATGATGATTTGGTTTTGTATCTAGTAAAGGAATTCGGATAAGAGACAAGGATTTTATTGGGGATGTGGGATTTAGCTACTTTATGGTATAATGGAAAGAGTTAGATTGAAAGAGGTAGTGATATGGATGCGAAATTAAGATACAAGGCAAAAAAGATTAAGATTGTCTTTTTTGATATTGATGATACATTGAGAAATTCAAAGACTGGTTTTATTCCAGCTTCAATCCCAACTATTTTTAAGCAATTACGTGAAAAAGGAATTTTGACAGGTATTGCTTCTGGACGAGGGATTTTTGGTGTTGTGCCAGAGATTCGTGACCTCAAACCTGATTTTTTTGTAACCCTGAATGGGGCTTATATCGAAGATAAAAAAGGTCAGGTCATTTATCAACATCAGATTGAGAAATCAGATGTTGAGGAATATATCTCTTGGGCCAAGAAAGAAGGAATTGAGTATGGTTTGGTTGGGAGTCATGATGCCAAGTTGTCGACTCGCACCGATATGATTAGTGAAGCTATTAATCCAATTTACCCTGATTTAGATGTAGATCCAGATTTTCACGAGAAAGAAGACATCTATCAGATGTGGACTTTTGAAGATAAAGGAGATGACTTGCACTTACCTGACAGTCTCTCAGACAAACTTCGTATGGTTCGTTGGCATCAACATTCGTCTGATATTGTGCCGATTTCAGGCTCCAAAGCGACAGGTGTGGAAAAGGTTGTGGAATACCTTGGCTTGAAACCAGAGAACGTCATGGTTTTTGGAGATGGGCTGAATGACTTGGAACTCTTTGATTATGCTGGAATCAGCGTTGCAATGGGAATTTCTCATGATAACATCAAAGAAAAAGCAGATTATATTACAAAAACACTAGAAGAAGATGGCATTTTTGATGCCTTAGAAGGATTTGGTATGGTAGAAAAAGAATTGCATTTCCCACAAGTAGACATTGAAACAGTAGAAGGTCCTATCGCGACTATTAAGACCAATCAAGGGGACTTGCGTATTAAGCTCTTCCCTGAACATGCTCCTAAAACAGTGGCTAACTTTGTAGCTCTTTCAAAAGATGGCTACTATGATGGTGTCATTTTCCACCGTATTATCAAGGACTTTATGATCCAAGGTGGAGATCCAACTGGTACTGGTATGGGTGGCGAGTCAATCTACGGCGAATCATTTGAGGATGAGTTCTCAGAAGAACTTTACAATATCCGTGGTGCTCTTTCCATGGCTAATGCTGGTCCAAATACCAACGGCAGCCAGTTCTTTATCGTCCAAAACCAACACCTGCCTTATTCTAAGAAAGAAATTGCTCGTGGTGGTTGGCCAGAACCGATTGCGGAAATCTATGCCAACCAAGGAGGAACTCCTCACCTAGACCGCCGTCATACTGTTTTTGGTCAGCTAGCTGATGAAGCTTCTTACGCTGTTTTGGACGCCATTGCTGCTGTTGAGACAGGAGCTATGGACAAGCCAGTTGAAGATGTTGTGATTGAAACAATTGAAATCGAGGGCTAAGATGAAAATCGGTGATAAGCTAAAGGGTCGTATTACAGGGATTCAGCCCTACGGTGCCTTTGTTGAGCTAGAGACGGGTGATACGGGGCTGATTCACATTTCAGAGATTCGGACGGGATTTATTGAAAATATTCATGAAGCCTTGAAAGTCGATGAAGAGGTTCTGGTTCAGGTAGTGGATTTAGATGAATTTACAGGGAAAGCCAGTCTTTCTATCCGTACTTTGGAGGAAGAAAAGCACCAGTTTCCGAGACGGAGACGCTTTTCAAGCGACCGTTTTAACTACGGCTTCGCACCTCTCAAACGAATGATGCCAATTTGGACCAAGGAAGCCCTTCAACATTTGAAGAAGCAGAAGCACTAGTTAGAAATTTCTATCTTTTGTAATATTAATATAAATTTGCTATAATAAGACCATGGAAGAAGAACAATTATTAAAATCAGGGGAGCGTATTAACCAGCTCTTTTCGACAGATATCAAAATCATTCAAAATAGAGAGGTTTTTAGCTATTCGGTGGATAGTGTTCTCTTGTCACGTTTTCCACGTTTTCCTAAAAAGGGCTTGATAGTGGATTTTTGCGCTGGAAATGGAGCAGTGGGGCTATTTGCTAGCACTCGGACTCAGGCACAGATTTTTGCTGTTGAGATTCAGGAGCGTTTGGCAGATATGGCTGAGCGCTCTGTCCGTTTGAATGGTTTGGAAGAGCAGATGCAGGTCATCTGTGATGATTTGAAAAATATGCCTGCTTACATCCAGGGAAGTAAGGTGGATATGATTTTGTGTAATCCGCCCTATTTCAAGGTGGACCCTCATTCTAATCTGAACGAGAGTGAACATTATCTCTTGGCGCGCCACGAAATCACTACCAATTTGCAGGAAATCTGTCGTAGTGCCCAGAGTATTCTCAAATCTAATGGGCGTTTGGCCATGGTTCATCGTCCTGATCGGCTTTTAGATATATTGGATACGTTACAAAGGCATAATCTAGCTCCTAAGCGTCTGCAATTTGTTTATCCAAAAAGAGAAAAGGAAGCTAATATGCTCTTGATTGAAGCTATCAAGGATGGTTCAACAAGCGGTTTTAAGGTCTTGCCACCTCTCATTGTACACAATGATGATGGCTCTTATACGCCGGAACTCGAAGAGATTTATTATGGATCATAAGGCTTATATGTATGTGCTGGAGTGCCGTGACGGATCTTACTATACAGGCTATACGACTGATGTGAGAAGACGCCTCGCTGTCCACAATAGTGGGAAGGGGGCAAAATATACACGAGCCCGCTTGCCAGTCAAACTCATCTATGCTCAAGGTTTTGCCAGTAAGGAAGAAGCCATGTCAGCAGAAGCCCTGCTCAAGCGTAAGAAACGAGCCCAGAAGGAAAGATTTTTATCTGAAAATCAAGATAGAAATTTGCTCAGTTATTTTGGAGATTAGTGGGGAGTCCTTTGACTCCTCTTACTTTTGTCAAAAAGCGAAAAAAATGCTACAATAAAGAGAATAAACAAAATGAGGTATTATCATGTCTAAGATTCTAGTATTTGGTCACCAAAATCCAGACTCAGATGCCATCGGGTCATCTGTAGCCTTTGCCTACCTTGCAAAAGAAGCTTACGGTTTGGATACGGAAGCTGTTGCCCTTGGAACTCCAAATGAAGAAACAGCCTTTGTCTTGAACTATTTTGGTGTGGAAGCACCGCGTGTCATCACTTCTGCCAAAGCAGAAGGTGCAGAGCAAGTTATCTTGACTGACCACAATGAATTCCAACAATCTGTATCAGATATCGCTGATGTAGAAGTTTATGGTGTTGTGGACCATCACCGTGTGGCTAACTTTGAGACTGCAAGTCCACTTTACATGCGTTTGGAGCCAGTTGGGTCAGCTTCTTCAATCGTTTACCGTATGTTCAAAGAACATGGTGTAGCTGTTCCTAAAGAAATCGCTGGTTTGATGCTTTCAGGTTTGATCTCAGATACTCTTCTTTTGAAATCACCAACAACACACCCAACAGATAAAGTTATTGCTCCTGAATTAGCTGAATTAGCTGGTGTCAACTTGGAAGAATATGGTTTGGCTATGTTGAAAGCTGGTACAAACTTGGCTAGTAAATCTGCTGAAGAATTGATTGACATCGATGCTAAGACATTTGAATTGAACGGAAATAATGTCCGTGTTGCCCAAGTAAACACAGTTGACATCGCTGAAGTTTTGGAACGCCAAGCAGAAATTGAAGCTGCAATGCAAGCTGCCAACACAGCAAACGGCTACTCTGACTTTGTCTTGATGATTACAGATATCGTCAACTCAAACTCAGAAATCCTAGCACTTGGTGCGAACATGGACAAGGTCGAAGCGGCTTTCAACTTCAAACTTGAAAACAATCATGCCTTCCTTGCTGGTGCTGTTTCACGTAAGAAACAAGTGGTACCTCAATTGACTGAAAGTTTTAATGCTTAAGATTTTGGGTGTCAGTTCAAAATAGGAAAGTCTAGTTTGACTTATATCGAAAGGAGTTTCGGCTCCTTTTTTTCTAGGAGTGAAGCATGTTAGCAAATGGCGATTTGATTTTTGTGAGAGATGAGTCTGACATAGGACAGGCGATCCAGACTTCTACAGGTAACTATAGTCATGTTGCTATCTATTTGGATGGGCTGATTTACCATGCTAGTGGAAAGGCGGGTGTTATCTGTCAGAAAGCAGCAGACTTCTTTGAATCCAATCACTTGTACGACCTTTATGTCTACTCAGAAATGGATATCCAGTCGGTGAAGGAGAGAGCTTGTAAGCATCTTGGAGCTCCCTATAATGCTTCTTTCTATCCAGATGGTGCTGGTTTTTACTGTTCCCAGTATATAGCAGAAATCCTACCGATTTTCGAAACTATTCCTATGAAATTTGGAGATGGGGAGCAGGAGATTAGTGATTTTTGGAGGGAATATTATAGGGAGATTGGTCTGCCTGTGCCTCTAAACCAAGCTGGGACCAATCCTAGTCAGTTGGCAGCATCGCCTCTGTTAGAATGTAAAGAAAGGAATCTTCATGATTCAGATTTTTAATCCCTCTCGTTTGACGAGACAGCCATTTTTTGGAGAATTGATCCGCTATCTGGACCAGAATGAGGATGTGATTCTACGAGAAATCAAGGCTCAATTTTCAGATGTAGCAGTTGATAAACTCATGGAAGAGTATATAAAGGCTGGCTTGATTCTACGAGAAAATAAGCGTTATTATCTCAATCTTCCTTTGCTGGAATCACTTGATAGTCTCGAACTGGACCAAGAAATTTTTGTCAGAGAAGCTAGTCCGGTCTATCAAGCCTTGTTGGATCAGAGTTTTGAGACGGAATTGCGCAATCAGACCAATGCAGCTATTTTAGTTGAAAAGACGGACTTTGCGCGAACAAAAATGACCTTGTCCAATTATTTCTACAAGGTCAAAAATCAGTATCCTTTGACAGAAAAACAGCAGGAACTCTATGATATTTTGGGAGATGTTAATCCTGAGTATGCTCTCAAATACATGACAACTTTTTTGCTAAAATTTCTCAAAAAAGACCAACTGATGCAGAAACGCCGTGATATCTTTGTGGACAGTTTAGTGGTCTTGGGCTATATTGTCCAAAATGAAGATGGAAAGTATGAGTTGTCCGTCGAATTTGACAAGGAAAGATTAATTTTTCTTTAAAAACTAAAATAAGGTTAGGAATGCCTCCTAGCCTTGTTTTTCGATTATAAATAATTTTCTGCGACGGCTGCATCTCCTGGATAGGCTTCTTTCTTTCCTTGCACGATTTGGTAGCAATCGGCTCCCTTACCAGCAATAATGACAGCATCTAATTCTTGACTTGTAATAGCCATCGCTGCCTTGATAGCTTCTTGGCGATCCGCAATCTTTTCAACAGGATGATTGATGTAGCTACTAATTTCATCCGCAATGGCCATTGGGTCTTCATAGTTGGGGTCATCAGCAGTCAGAAAGACTTGAATCTCAGGATGTTGATTGAGGAGAATGCCAAAGTCCTTGCGACGACTTTCTCCCTTATTTCCTGTAGAACCGAGCACTAGAGCAATTTTTCCAGTTTGATGAGTCTCAACCACATTGATGAGTTTTTTAAGACTGTCACCATTGTGGGCATAGTCGATGAAGACCTTGGCTCCATTTTTCTGGGTGAGGACTTCCATACGACCAGGAACGCGGGTTGCTGCGATTCCTTTTTTGATGTCCTCAAGACTAGCTCCGAGACGGAGGCAAGCAAGTCCAGCAGCAACGGCATTTTCTTGGTTGAAGTGACCAATCAGTTGAATATCATAATCACCAGCCAGTTTCCCACTAGCTGAAAAGCTAAAGGCTTTGGAATTCTCGATTTGGTTTTCAGACTGGCTACCATAGAAATCATGGTCTTGACCTGCCACTTGTTCTTTCAAGACAGAAAAGTGATCCATGTCACTGTTAATGATGACTGCTCGGCTATTTTCCATCAAGAGACGTTTGTGGTAGAAGTAGTCTTCAAAGCTAGGGTGTTCAATCGGGCCGATATGGTCGGGGCTGATATTGAGGAAAACTCCCACATCAAAGGTTAGACCATAGACACGTTTGACCAGATAGGCCTGACTGGATACCTCCATGATGAGGTGAGTACGGTTATTTTTCACAGCTTGATTCATCATGTCAAAGAGGTCAATGCTCTCAGGAGTTGTCAAGGCAGACTTAAAGAAAGTCTTGCCATCTAGAGTTGTGTTCATGGTCGAGAGCATAGCCGGTCGATGCCCTTGAGATAAGATGTTATAGGCGAAATAGGCTGCTGTTGTCTTACCCTTAGTACCAGTAAATGCAAGGAGTTTGAGTTTTTCCTGTGGATTTCCATAAAATTCCATAGCAATCAAACTCATGGCTTTCTTGATATCACTGACGATGATAGCAGGAATACTAACTTCATAGTCTTTTTCAGCCACATACCAACCGAGCCCTTGAGAGATGGCAGAAATCAGAAATTCCTTCTTAAAGGTAGCACCCTTGACGAAAAAGAGACTCTTTTCTTTGGCTTTGCGACTGTCATAGCAGATGGTGTTAAACACGACATGGCTGTAGTTGTAGTGATAGTGTCCTTGGTCGATAATCTCGCGGAAGAGACCATCTTTCTTTAATATATCTAATACGGTTTCAATCTTAATCATACTTTCTATTGTAAACCGAAAGTCGCAAATTTACAAGTAACAAGGAAAAGTTTATAATGGAAGATAAGGAGTTTTTCCTAGTTATCAAAATTGAATGAGGAATCTATGTCGCACGAAAACAATCACCAGCAGGCCCAGATGTTACGGGGGACTGCTTGGTTAACGGCTAGTAACTTTATCAGTCGCCTGCTTGGGGCCATCTATATTATCCCTTGGTATATCTGGATGGGATCTTATGCAGCTACGGCCAATGGTCTCTTTACCATGGGTTACAATATCTATGCTTGGTTCTTGCTGGTTTCAACAGCAGGGATTCCAGTTGCGGTGGCCAAGCAAGTTGCCAAGTATAATACCATGCGAGAAGAAGAGCATAGCTTTGCCCTGATTAGAAGCTTTCTAGGATTTATGACAGGACTTGGCCTCGTTTTTGCTTTAGTCTTGTATGTCTTTGCTCCTTGGCTAGCAGACTTGTCTGGCGTGGGCAAAGACTTGATCCCAATCATGCAAAGCTTGGCTTGGGGAGTCTTGATTTTCCCATCTATGAGTGTTATCCGAGGATTTTTCCAAGGGATGAATAACCTCAAGCCTTATGCTATGAGCCAAATCGCTGAGCAAGTCATTCGTGTTATCTGGATGCTCTTAGCAACCTTTATCATTATGAAGCTCGGTTCAGGAGATTACTTAGCAGCCGTTACCCAATCGACCTTTGCGGCCTTTGTCGGTATGGTAGCCAGTTTTGCAGTTTTGGTCTATTTCCTTGCTCAAGAAGGTTTACTCAAAAGAGTCTTTGAAACAGGGGATAAGATTAACAGCAAGCGTCTTTTGGTTGATACGATTAAGGAAGCTATTCCTTTTATTTTGACAGGGTCTGCCATCCAGCTCTTCCAGATTCTGGATCAGATGACCTTTATCAATAGTATGAGCTGGTTTACCAACTACAGCAACGAGGACTTGGTTGTCATGTTTTCTTATTTCTCAGCCAATCCTAATAAAATCACTATGATTTTGATTTCTGTAGGGGTTTCAATTGGGGGTGTCGGTTTGCCACTTTTGACTGAAAACTATGTCAAGGGGGACTTGAAGGCAGCTTCTCGTCTTGTTCAGGACAGCATTACCATGCTTTTCGTATTCCTGATACCAGCAACGGTTGGAGTGGTCATGGTAGGAGAACCCCTCTACACAGTCTTTTATGGGAAGCCAGATAGTTTGGCCATGGGCTTGTTTGTCTTTGCAGTTTTGCAGTCTACTATTTTAGGCTTGTACATGGTCTTGTCTCCAATGCTTCAGGCCATGTTCCGCAACCGAAAGGCCGTTCTCTATTTCATCTATGGTTCTATTGCCAAGCTAGTCTTACAAATACCTACCATCGCCCTCTTCCACAGTTATGGTCCTTTGATTTCCACTACAATCGGCCTCATTATTCCTAATGTCTTGATGTATCGGGACATTTGTCAAGTAACCGGTGTTAAGCGCAAGGTGATTTTGAAACGAACCATTTTAATCAGTTTGTTGACCCTTGTTATGTTCATCGGTGTCGGTGCCATCCAGTGGATACTTGGATTTGTCTTCCAACCAAGTGGACGTTTGTGGAGTTTCCTATATGTAGCCTTTGTCGGTGCCATGGGTGGAGGAGTATACGGAGTCATGAGTCTCCGTACCCGTTTGTTGGATAAGGTGATTGGAAAAGCCCAAGCAGATCGCCTGCGAGCAAAATTAAAAATTTCTTAAAAAATAATTTATAAATAAAATGAATAAGTTGAGTTTTTTTAAAACCAAAACACTCTCTTATTCATTTTTTATTGTTAGAATTGGATATGAAATGTAAAACAGAGAATAAATAACGAAAGTAATTGAATTTTATGTCAAAAAACACTTGACTAAAAAGTAGTTAGTTTGTATAATAAAACAAATATTTAAATCAGGAGGTTCTGGAGATGAAAAAGTCTAAGGCCAAGTATGCAACGCTTGCAGGTGTCGTGTTAAGTGCAGGTATTTTGTTAAGTGCCTGTGGAAATTCTAGCACAGCATCAAAAACATACAATTATGTTTACTCAAGTGATCCATCTAGTTTGAACTATCTAGCAGAAAACCGTTCAACAACTACTGATATTGTGACCAACCTGGTAGATGGTCTCATGGAAAATGACCAATATGGGAACTATGTCCCATCCTTGGCTGAGGATTGGACTGTTTCTCAAGACGGTTTGACCTATACCTATAAATTGCGTAAAGATGCTAAATGGTATACTGCAGATGGAGATGAATATGCTCCTGTAACTGCCCAAGATTTTGTCACTGGTTTGAAATATGCGGCTGATAAAAAATCAGAAGCATTGTACTTAGTGCAAGAATCCGTTGCAGGTTTAGATGACTATATCACTGGTAAAACAAGCGACTTTTCAACTGTCGGAATCAAGGCTCTTGATGACCAAACCGTTCAATATACCTTGGCACGACCAGAACCTTACTGGAACTCAAAAACAACCTCAACTATTCTCTTCCCAGTCAATGCGGATTTCTTGAAATCAAAAGGGGATGATTTTGGAACAGTTGATCCTTCAAGTATTTTGTACAATGGACCTTTCTTGATGAAATCCTTTGTTTCAAAATCGGTCATCGAATTCAAGAAAAATTCTAACTACTGGGATGCTAAAAATGTCTTTGTAGATGATGTGAAATTGGCTTATTATGATGGTAGTGACCAAGATGCACTGGCTCGTAACTTTGTAGAAGGTGCTTATAGCTACGCTCGTCTTTATCCAAATAGTTCGAGCTTTGAAGGGATTAAAGAAAAGAATAAGGACAATATCATTTATAGCATGCAAGATGCTACTTCTTACTTCTTAAATTTCAACTTAGATAGAAAATCTTATAAATTCACTTCCAAGACAAGTGATGCTGAGAAGAAATCGACTCAAGAAGCGGTTCTTAACAAAAACTTCCGTCAAGCCATTAATTTTGCCTATGACCGTACAGCCTACGGGGCTCAATCTCAGGGAGAAGATGGTGCAACTAAGATTTTGCGTAACTTGGTTGTTCCTCCAAACTTCGTAAGTATCAATGGAAAAGACTTTGGTGAAGTAGTAGCCTCTAAGATGGTCAATTATGGTAAGGAATGGCAAGGAATCAACTTTGCGGATGCCCAGGATCCATACTATAATCCTGAAAAAGCCAAGGCTAAATTTGCAGAAGCTAAGAAAGAACTCCAAGCTAAAGGAGTTCAATTCCCTATCCATTTAGATAAAACAGTAGATTTGACGAATAAGGCAGAGATTCAAGGAATCAATTCCATGAAACAATCAATTGAATCTGTCTTGGGTTCAGATAATGTTGTGATTGATGTTCACCAACTCTCTACTGAAGATTATAATAGCACAAGCTATTTGGCTCAGACTGCAGCCCAGAAGGATTACGATCTATACAACGGTGGTTGGAGTCCAGACTATCAAGATCCTTCAACCTATCTTGATGTCTTTAACGTTAATTCTGGTGGTTTGATGCAAAATCTAGGTATAGAGCCAGGTGAAGCCAATGACAAGGCCAAGGCTGTTGGATTGGATGTCTACACTCAAATGTTGGAAGAAGCTAATAAGGAGCAAGATCCAGCTAAACGTTATGACAAATATGCGGATGCCCAAGCTTGGTTGGTGGATAGCTCTCTAGCAATTCCAAATGTTTCACTTGGTGGAACACCAACATTGAGAAAAATTGTTCCTTTCTCAACACCATATTCATTGGCTGGTAATAAAGGGGTTGAATCATATAAATACCTCAAATTACAAGATAAGACAGTTACAAAAGACGAATATGAAAAAGCCAAGGAAAAATGGTTGAAAGAAAAAGAAGAATCCAATAAAAAAGCCCAAGAAGAATTGGCAAAACATGTCAAATAAGGATTTTTCAAGAAAAACGATGGTTTCGAAAGAAGCTGTCGTTTTTTATATAGTTTTAAACTATAACTAGCTCTTGAAAAGAAGAAAATGAGTTGATGAAAATAAGTGGTACAATAGTTACTATAGATTTGGAGGTATTGTATGAGCAAGGAATTACACATCAACACAATTTTGGCCCAGGCGGGTATCAAGTCAGATGAAGCGACAGGAGCTTTGGTGACACCGCTTCATTTTTCAACGACCTATCAGCATCCAGAGTTTGGCAAGTCTACTGGTTTTGACTATACGCGCACCAAAAACCCAACTCGCAGTAAGGCAGAAGAAGTCTTGGCGGCTATTGAGTCAGCAGACTATGCTCTAGCGACTAGCTCAGGTATGTCAGCTATTGTACTGGCCTTTAGCGTCTTTCCAGTAGGAAGTAAGGTCTTGGCTGTCCGTGACCTTTACGGTGGTTCTTTCCGCTGGTTCAATCAAGTGGAGCAGGAAGGCCGTTTCCATTTTACCTATGCCAATACAGAAGAAGAGTTGATTGCCGAGTTAGAAAAGGACGTGGATGTTCTCTATATCGAAACCCCAACCAATCCCTTGATGTTGGAATTTGATATCGAAAAACTAGCAAAATTGGCTCATGCTAAGGGTGGCAAAGTGGTGGTAGACAATACCTTCTACAGCCCTATCTACCAACGTCCGATTGAAGATGGAGCAGATATCGTTCTCCATTCAGCAACCAAGTATCTAGCAGGACACAATGATGTCTTGGCTGGAGTGGTTGTGACCAATAGTTTAGAACTATACGAGAAACTCTTTTACAATCTCAATACGACAGGGGCTGTCTTGTCTCCATTTGACAGTTATCAATTGATTCGTGGTCTCAAGACCTTGTCTCTTCGTATGGAGCGCTCAACAGCTAATGCCCAAGAAGTGGTTGCCTTTTTGAAGGATTCTCCAGCAGTTAAGGAAGTTCTCTACACTGGTCGTGGGGGCATGATTTCCTTTAAAGTAGCGGATGAAACACGCATTCCTCATATTTTAAACAGCCTCAAGGTTTTCTCTTTTGCGGAAAGTTTGGGTGGAGTGGAAAGTCTTATTACTTATCCAACGACACAAACTCACGCTGATATTCCAGCAGAAGTGCGTCATTCTTACGGTTTGACAGATGACCTCTTACGTTTGTCGATTGGGATTGAGGATGCTAGAGATTTGATTGCAGATTTGCGCCAAGCCTTGGAAGGATAAGACAAAGATGGGAAAATATGATTTTACAAGCCTGCCCAATCGTTTAGGGCACCATACCTATAAATGGAAAGAAGCAGAAACGGATAGTGAAGTCCTACCAGCTTGGATAGCGGATATGGACTTTGTAGTCTTGCCTGAAATCCGCCAAGCCGTGCAAACTTATGCGGATCAACTGGTTTATGGCTATACCTATGCCAGTGAAGAGTTAATTAAGGAAGTTCAAAAGTGGGAAGCCACACAACACGGTTACCACTTTGACAAAGAGGCTCTTGTCTTTATCGAGGGTGTGGTACCAGCTATCTCAACAGCTATTCAAGCCTTTACAAAAGAAGGCGAGGCGGTTCTGATTAACACGCCTGTCTACCCACCTTTTGCTCGCAGTATCAAGTTGAACAACCGTAGATTGATTACCAATTCTTTGGTGGAAAAGGATGGTCTGTTTGAGATTGACTTTGACCGACTTGAAAAGGATTTGGTAGAAGAGGATGTCAAACTTTATATTCTCTGCAACCCTCACAATCCTGGTGGACGTGTTTGGGAAAAGGAAGTGTTGGAGAAGATTGGCCAACTCTGCCAAAAACATGGTGTTTTCTTGGTTTCGGATGAGATTCACCAAGATTTGGCCCTCTTTGGTCACAAACACCAGTCTTTCAATACCGTCAACCCTGACTTTAAAGAATTTGCTATCGTCTTGACCAGTGCCACTAAAACCTTTAATATTGCTGGAACAAAAAATTCCTATGCAGTCATTGAAAATCCTAAGTTGAGACTGGCTTACCAGAAACGCCAGTTGGCCAATAACCAGCATGAAATTTCAGGCTTGGGCTATTTGGCGACAGAAGCTGCTTATCGCTATGGGAAGGATTGGCTAGAGGAGCTCAAGCAAGTCTTTGAAGAACACATCAACTATGTGGTCGATCTATTTGAAAAAGAAACTAAAATTAAGGTTATGAAACCGCAAGGAACCTACTTGATTTGGCTTGATTTTTCAGCCTATGACCTGACTGATGAAAGATTGCAAGAGCTGTTGAGAAATGAAGCCAAGGTTATTCTCAACCGTGGTTTGGATTTTGGAGAGGAAGGAAGTCTCCATGCCCGCCTCAATGTAGCCATGCCTAAGTCTCTGCTGCAAGAAGTTTGTCAGCGGATTGTGACGACTTTTGCCAAACGTTAAAAATCCAGCCTTCTAGGAGAAAAGTATCTCTAGAAGGCTATTTTCATAGGGGAAAATATGGTATAATAAAAAGATAAGGTAAAGGTAAAAATATGGCTAAATTGATTCCGGGGAAAGTCCGTATCGAAGGCGTTGCCCTTTATGAAACTGGTAAGGTTGACATCATCAAGGAAAAGAACAATCGGCTCTACGCTCGCGTTGCAGAAGAAGAACTGCGCTATAGTTTAGAGGATGATTTGGTTTTTTGTGCCTGTGATTTTTTCCAAAAGAGGGGCTACTGTGTGCATTTGGCAGCGCTAGAGCATTTTCTGAAAAATGATGAGCGTGGTCAGGAAATCTTGCAGAGTCTGGAAGAAGGTCATGAAGAAAAAGAGGCCGTTGAAACCAAGGTGACCTTGGGTGGCAAATTTTTGGACCGAATCTTGTCTCCAAAATCAGAACGTGCCTATGAATTATCGGCTGTGGGGCAGGTGGAAGCAGGAACCAATCATATCTTGTGGACCCTGAGAATCGGTCAAATCAATAGCCAAAAATACTACGTCATTCGGGATATTCCACTCTTTTTAAGGATTGTCGAGCAGAGAAAGTCTTATATGATTGGCAAGATTTATGAGGAGTCTCTTTCTTGGGAAGCCTTTGATGAGGCCAGTCAAGAACTTCTGACTTTCTTGCGAGGACTGATGGAGGAAGGACAGGCTCCAGACCTCTTTTTCCAAAACCAGGGTCGGCACCTCTTTTTCCCTCTGACTTTTTTTGAGCAGGGTGTGAATTTACTGATGGCCTTGCCCCATTTTCAATTTGACCATCAAGTGGATAGCTACCAAACCCTACTTTTTCAGGATTTGCATGCGGATGCTAATCTATTTGCCTTTATAGTAAAAGAATACTCGGATTATTTTGAAATGGAAATTAGTGAGAGTCCAAGGGTCAATGTCTTTTATCAGGGAGCTGTACTTTTCCATAAAGGACAGGTTTATTTTCTAACAGACCAACAGATGCGTCTTCTCAAGGAAATTAAAGCGCTACCTGTGGATCAACATGGAAAGAAATACCTGCAATTTGATAGCAGTGACCGCGATAAGTTAGCTTCCTGTCTGACTCTTTTTAACCAGATGGGGACTGTTTTAGCCCCAGAACGTCTACAAATCAAAACTTTTTCTCCCTCTTTTTACTTTGACAGGGAAGAGGATAATCGGCTTCGTCTGGAAATCCAGTTTGATTATGGAGATAGCCAGGTATCTAGCCGACAAGAGCTAGAAGAATTACCCTTTTCGAGTGATGCTGACTTAGAAGAAAGAATTTTCCAAGTCTGTTTGTCAGCGGGTTTTGAAGCAGATTTTCAATCTTGGCGTCAGGCCTTAAAAGCAGAGTCTGTCTATCATTTCTTCCATGATATCATCCCAGTCTTTGAAAAACTGGGGAATGTTGACCTTTCAGACAGGTTAGAAGAACTCTATAACCTAGCGAGCCCTCAAGTGCAGATTGCTTCCAAGGGAGGTCTTTTGGAAATCCAGTTTGATTTTCAAGATATTGCCCAAGAGGAAATTGACCAAGCCATGCAGGCCTTGGTTGACAATCAGGATTTTTACATTGATTCGTCCAATCAAGTCTACTTTTTCGATGAAGAAACCAAGAAGATTCGCCAAAATTTACAGGAACTGGGGCAATTTGAACTAAAAGATGGCTCCTTGCAGGCTCGAAAATCCTTGGCCTACAGTTTAGCTCATCTTTTTGAAGGGCGAGATCGTGTTTCTTTTTCACAAGAATTCCAGAATCTAGCCCACGACTTGACGCATCCAGAGGACTTCCCTAGACAAGCAACTCAGGTTCAGGCTGATTTGCGAGATTATCAGGAAAAGGGAATCGGCTGGCTGCAAATGCTCCATCATTATGGTTTTGGTGGGATTTTGGCTGATGATATGGGATTGGGGAAAACCCTTCAGACCATTGCTTTTTTGACTAGTCAGGTGACAAAAGAAAGTCGAGTCTTGATTCTCGCTCCGTCGGGTTTGATTTACAACTGGGCAGATGAATTTCAGAAATTTGCCCCACAGTTGGATGTGGCTGTTGTTCATGGTTTAAAAGCTAGTCGTGAAGAAATTCTTGCCGAAAGCCATCAAATCTATGTGACCAGCTATGCTACCTTCCGTCAGGACAGTGAGCTTTATCAGGGGATGGCCTTTGACTTCCTTTTCTTAGATGAGGCTCAGGTCATGAAAAATGCCCAGACCAAGATTGCCCAGACCTTGAGACAATTTGTGGTGCCGTCAGTCTTTGCCCTTTCAGGGACACCGATTGAAAACCATCTGGGTGAGTTGTGGTCTATTTTCCAAATCGTCATGCCAGGACTCTTGCCAAGCAAGAAAGAATTTATGAAATTGCCAGCCGAGCGTGTGGCTCAGTTTATCAAGCCTTTCGTGATGCGGCGCAAGAAAGAAGAAGTTCTGACTGAATTGCCAGACTTGATTGAAGTGGTTTATAAAAATGAACTAGAAGACCAGCAAAAGATTATTTACCTAGCCCAGTTGCAACAGATGCGAGATAGATTGGCTCAAGTGTCGGATCAGGAATTTCAGCGAAGTCGTGTGGAAATCTTGTCTGGTTTAATGCGCTTGCGTCAAATCTGTGACACTCCTGCCCTCTTTATGGAAGATTATCAGGGTGCCAGTGGCAAACTGGATAGTCTCCGAGACCTGCTGGTACAGGTGGCAGACGGCGGACATCGTGTCTTGATTTTCTCGCAGTTTAAGGGAATGTTGGAGAAAATTGAACAAGAATTGCCAGACTTGGGATTGACATCCTTTAAAATTACGGGTTCAACCCCAGCCAAGGAAAGACAAGACATGACTAAGGCCTTTAACCAAGGGGAAAGAGATGCCTTTCTGATTTCCCTCAAGGCTGGAGGTGTCGGTCTGAACCTGACAGGTGCTGATACCGTTATCTTGGTTGACCTTTGGTGGAATCCAGCGGTGGAAGCGCAAGCCATTGGCCGTGCCCATCGGATGGGACAGGAAGAAACGGTTGAGGTCTATCGCTTGGTGACCAAGGGAACCATTGAAGAAAAAATTCAGGAACTCCAAGAACAGAAGAAACATCTGGTGTCACAAGTATTGGACGGCACAGAGTCACGTGGCAGTCTCACCTTAGCAGAAATTAGAGAAATTTTGGGAATTTCTGAAGCCAGCACTTGAAAAATCAAGACAATACGCTATAATGAAGTGTTGAAAGGAAATAGAAAATGAAACAAGAACGATTTCCATTGGTGTCAGATGACGAGGTCATGCTGACTGAGATGCCAGTCATGAACTTGTACGATGAGTCTGATCTGATCAGTAATATCAAGGGTGAGTATCGAGATAAAAATTATTTAGAATGGGCTCCTATTACTGAAAAAACACCAGTCAAACCGATTGAAAAGCAAGTAGAGAAACCTAAAAAGGCTCCTTTAGGGGTTAAAAAAGAAGGAAAGAGCTATGCGGAGGTGGCGCGTGAAGAAGCGCGTGCAGACTTGAAAAAGAAACGCTCTGCTAACTATTTAACTCAGGATTTCAGCCGTGCGAGACGCCATTCTCAATCTGGCCTCGTTAGACAGGGAAATCAACCGACAGCGCCTTTCCAAAAGGAAAATCCTGGTGAATTGGTGAAGTATAGCCAAAAATTGACCCAGTCTCATTATATCTTGGCGGAAGAAGTCAATTCTATCCCTACCAAGAATGAAGAAGTGTCAGCACCTGCTCCAAAGAAAAACAACTATGATTTTCTGAAAAAGAGCCAAATCTACAATAAAAAAAGTAAACAAACAGAACAAGAACGTCAGGTTGCCCAAGAGTTGAATCTGACAAGAATTACGGAATAGGGGAGAAAACATGTCAAAGACATATCATTTTATCGGAATTAAGGGATCAGGGATGAGTGCCTTGGCCTTGATGTTGCACCAAATGGGGCATAAGGTACAGGGATCAGATGTTGAAAAATACTACTTTACTCAACGTGGTCTTGAGCAGGCAGGAATTACCATTCTTCCTTTTGATGAAAAGAATCTAGATGGTGATATGGAAATTATCGCTGGAAATGCCTTCCGCCCAGATAACAATGTCGAGATTGCTTATGCAGACCAAAATGGTATCAGCTACAAACGTTACCACGAGTTCCTAGGTAGCTTTATGCGTGACTTTGTCAGCATGGGGGTAGCAGGTGCGCACGGAAAAACTTCAACGACAGGTATGTTGTCGCACGTCTTGTCTCACATCACGGACACTAGCTTCTTGATTGGAGATGGGACAGGTCGTGGTTCAGCTAATGCCAAATATTTTGTCTTTGAATCTGACGAATATGAGCGCCATTTCATGCCTTACCACCCAGAATACTCTATTATCACCAACATTGACTTTGATCATCCAGACTATTTCACAAGTCTAGAGGATGTTTTCAATGCCTTTAACGACTATGCCAAACAAATTACCAAGGGGCTTTTTGTCTACGGTGAAGATGCAGAATTGCGTAAGATTACGGCTAATGCTCCGATTTATTATTATGGCTTTGAAGCTGAGGGCAATGACTTTGTAGCTAGCGATCTTCTTCGTTCTACGACTGGTTCAACCTTCACAGTTCATTTCCGTGGTCAAGACTTGGGGCAATTCCATATTCCAACCTTTGGTCGTCACAATATCATGAATGCGACAGCCGTTATTGGTCTTCTTTACACAGCAGGATTTGATTTGAACTTGGTGCGTGAGCACTTGAAAACATTTGCCGGCGTTAAGCGTCGTTTCACTGAGAAAATTGTCAATGATACAGTGATTATCGATGACTTTGCCCACCATCCAACAGAAATTATTGCGACCTTGGATGCAGCTCGTCAGAAATATCCAAGTAAGGAAATCGTAGCAATCTTCCAACCGCATACCTTTACAAGAACCATTGCCTTGTTGGATGACTTTGCCCACGCTTTGAACCAAGCGGATGCTGTTTACTTAGCGAAAATTTATGGGTCAGCTCGTGAAGTGGACCATGGTGATGTTAAGGTAGAAGACCTAGCCAATAAAATCAACAAGAAACATCAAGTGATTACTGTTGAAAATGTATCTCCTCTCTTAGACCATGACAATGCTGTTTATGTCTTTATGGGAGCAGGAGATATCCAAACCTATGAATACTCATTTGAGCGTCTCTTGTCTAACTTGACAAGCAATGTTCAATAGGATGTTCCCATGGAAATTCCAATTAAGATTATTCAGGCAAGCAAGTCTGATTTGGCTGAGATAGAGGCGATTCAAACTTCGTCTTTTCCAGCGGAAAAGCAGCAATCTTCCCATATTTTAGAAGAAAGTATCCGTAATTATGCGGATACCTTTCTTCTAGCTAGGGATGAAAATCAACTTCTGGGCTATGTTTTAGGTGGTCCTCAACCCCACAATCCGCAATGTCTAAAAATACATTCTTTAGTCATTGAGTCTGACCATCAGAGACAGGGCTTGGGAACACTTCTTCTTGCAGCCTTGAAAGAGGTGGCAGTTGAGCTGGATTACAAAGGGATTCGTTTGGAGAGTCCTGATGAGCTGCTTTCCTATTTTGAAATGAACGGTTTTATTGATGAAGAAACTTCCCTTTATGCAACTAGCCAGGGTTTTAGTATGATTTGGTTTAATCCCTTTTATCTGGAGGCACAATGAAAATCAGACAAGCAAGATTAGAAGATTTGGATCGGATCGTTGAGATTGAACTAGAGAATTTTTCAGTCGAAGAAGCCATTCCTCGTTCTGTCTTTGAAGTGCATTTGCGAGAAATACAGACCTCTTTTCTGGTTGCAGAAAAAGAGGGCAGAATCATGGGTTATATCGAAGGGCCAGTTAGCCCCCATCTTTATCTGCAAGACCAGTCCTTTACAGAAGAAATAAAAGACCATAGTCATGAGTCGGGTGGTTATATCTCTGTTACCTGTCTCTCTATTGCTAAGGAGGCACAGGGCTTAGGACTGGGTCAGAAATTGCTAACAGCCTTGAAAGAACTGGCTCTTAAACACGAAAGAGAAGGTATTAACCTAACCTGTCATGACTATCTCATCGCCTACTATGAAAAACATGGATTCGTCAACGAAGGTCTGTCCCAGTCAACCTTTGCAGGTGAAACTTGGTATGATATGGTCTGGGAAGCTAAAAAATAGGCAAGACAAGGTATCATAGGTTGATTTTCCTAGACTTTTAAGATATAATATTATGGATTGTCAACGAGGAGGAAAAACTTTTGAGTGAAAAGTCAAGAGAAGAAGAAAAATTAAGCTTTAAAGAGCAGATTTTACGAGATTTAGAACGAGTTAAAAAACATGAAGAAGATCAGGAGGAAGTTAATTTAGCTTCAATAAACCCCCAATTTTCTTCTAAGAAAGACCAGTCGATAGAAGAGCTAATGGAAGATTCTCTATCAGCTGTAGAGGAGATTATGAGAAAAGCTCCTACCGTGCCTACTCACCCAAGTCAAGATGTACCGGCTTCTCCATCAGATGAGATTAAAAGAGAAACTCTTACTGTTCCAAGTCATCCAAGTCAAGATGTGCCTTCTTCTCCCGCAGAAGAGGCTGTAAGACAAGCTCCACTTGCTCCTAGTCATCCGAGTCAAGAAGGACCTTCTGCTCCATCAGCGGAGGGAGTATCAAGACCAACTCCAGGACCTGTTAGTCCTAGAAAAGTAGAAAAGGAATTTAATGAAATCCCAACGAGGGTAGCTGTTTCTTATAAGACAGAAGCTCAGAGAGAGGTAAAAAGAGAAGTTCCTAATTCAAAACCAGTAGTGGAAAAGAAAGTTGTAGAAGAAATGCCTGCAACTCCACGTCGTAGCCGTCGTGAGACGGTTAAGTCACCCAAGAAGAAAAAATCAGGATTTAAGGCCTTCTTCATTTCTCTACTTATTTTCCTAGGTTTGATTTCAGCAGGTGGTTACTTCGGTTATCAGTATGTTCAGTCATCTTTACAGCCTGTGGATGCTTCATCTAAACAATATGTGACAGTGCAAATCCCAGAAGGAGCTAATGTTCAAACAATTGGTTCAACTCTTGAAAAGTCTGGTTTGATTAAACACGGAGTGATTTTTGCTTTTTATGCAAAATATAAAAATTATTCAGATTTGAAGTCTGGCTATTACAATTTGCAAAAGAGTATGAGTACAGAAGATATCATCCATGAATTGCAAAAAGGTGGAACAGCTGAAGCTCAAGAACCTGCGCTTGCGAATTTAACAATTCCAGAAGGTTATACGATTGATCAAATGGCACAAGCGGTAGGTCAATTGCAAGGTGACTTCAAAGAGCCTTTGACAGCTGATGCCTTTCTGGCAAAAGTTCAAGATGAGAACTTTATTAGTCAAGAAGTTGCTAAATATCCTAGTCTACTTGAAAGCTTGCCTACAAAGGAAAGTGGAGCTCGTTACCGTTTGGAGGGGTATCTTTTCCCAGCAACCTACTCTATCAAAGAAAGCACAACTATTGAAAGCTTGATTGATGAGATGTTGGCAGCTATGGATAAGACCTTGGCTCCTCATTATAGTGCGATTAAGTCTAAGAATTTAACGGTTAATGAATTGCTGACCATTGCTTCTCTTGTCGAAAAAGAAGGAGCTAAGACGGAAGACCGTAAGTTGATTGCAGGTGTATTCTACAATCGCTTGAACCTTGGTATGCCTCTTCAAAGCAATATTGCAATCTTGTATGCCCAAGGCAAACTCGGTCAAAATATTAGCCTAGCAGATGATGCTGGAATTGATACATCGATTAATTCACCATACAATGTTTATACAAATCTAGGCCTCATGCCTGGTCCAGTAGATAGTCCAAGCTTGGATGCTATCGAGTCAAGTATCAATCAGACTAAGAGTGAGAACCTTTACTTTGTTGCAGATGTGACAGATGGTAAGGTCTACTATGCTAGCAATAAAGAAGAACATGATCGTAATGTCGCTGAACATGTCAACAGCAAATTAAACCAAACTAACTAAAATTATGTGATGCTTCACATAATTTTAGTTAGAAAATATCATCAGAAGAAAGTTGAGAAATATGGCAGAAAAAACATATCCTATGACCCTTGAGGAAAAGGAAAAACTTGAAAAAGAATTAGAAGAATTGAAATTGGTCCGCCGACCAGAAGTGGTTGAACGCATTAAGATTGCTCGTTCATACGGTGACCTTTCTGAAAACAGTGAATACGAAGCAGCTAAGGATGAACAAGCCTTTGTCGAAGGACAAATCTCTAGCTTGGAAACAAAAATCCGTTATGCTGAAATCGTCAATAGCGACTCAGTTGCCCAAGACGAAGTAGCGATTGGTAAAACAGTCACTATCCAAGAAATTGGTGAGGACGAAGAAGAAGTTTATATTATCGTAGGTTCAGCCGGTGCGGATGCCTTCGCAGGTAAGGTTTCAAATGAAAGTCCAATCGGACAAGCCTTGATTGGTAAGAAAACAGGTGACACAGCAACCATTGAAACACCTGTTGGTAGCTATGATGTAAAAATCTTGAAGGTTGAAAAAACAGCTTAAAAACAAAAGAAAGGAGTGGGGAGGCTGTGCGCTTCACTCACTCCTTTTTCCATTTTAAATTGAATTGGAGACGATATGAGTTCAAAGAAGAAAAAAAATAAGATGGAGCGTGGTCTGACTAATCGTCATGTGCAGGTTATGGCCATTGCTGGAACAATCGGAACAGGACTCTTTTTGGGAGCGGGTCGCTCTATCAGCCTAACAGGTCCTTCCATTGTACTGATTTATATGATTACTGGAGCTTTTATGTTCCTCATGATGCGTGCGGTTGGGGAAATGCTCTACCAAGACCCTGAGCAACATACCTTTATCAACTTTATCACACGCCATTTGGGCAAGGGCTGGGGTTATTTCTCAGTTTGGTCTTATTGGCTTTCCGTTGTCTTTATCGGTATGGCGGAAATCACAGCCATCTCTCACTATGTTCAGTTTTGGTTCCCTAGCTGGCCAAGTTGGATGATTGAGATTGGATTTTTGACCATTCTAGCCTTGGTCAATCTGATTGCGGTTAAGCTCTTTGGAGAAGTTGAGTTTTGGTTTGCGATGGTCAAGATTGTGGCTATTTTAGCCATGATTGCCACAGGAGTCTTTATGGTCTTGACAGGCTTTAAGACACCTCATGGAGTAGCAAGTTTGGCTAATATTGCTGACAATTTCTCCCTCTTCCCAAATGGTGGAGTCAACTTTGTCATGGCCTTCCAGATGGTGTTCTTTGCCTACCTCATGATTGAGTTTATCGGGGTCACAACTTCTGAAACCAAAAATCCACGTCAGGTCTTGCCAAAAGCCGTTAAGGAAATCCCTTTGCGTATTGCCTTTTTCTACGGTGGTGCCCTCTTAGCTATCATGGCTATCATTCCATGGCGTGAGCTTGCTTCTGCTGATTCTCCTTTTGTTACAGTATTTGAATTGGCCGGTATCAAGTGGGCGGCAGCCTTGATTAACTTCGTCGTTTTGACCTCAGCAGCATCTGCTCTTAACTCGACCCTTTATTCAACAGGTCGTCATTTGTACCAGATTGCCCATGATTCGCCAAATCCATTCCTAAAAGCAATCAAGGCGGATACTCTTTCTCGCCACAACGTGCCACAAAATGCTATCATCGCTTCAGCAATCTTGATTGCCTTAGCAGCCTTTATCAATGTCTTGCCAGGTGTTTCGGATGCCTTTGCTTTGATTACGGCATCATCATCAGGTGTTTATATCGCTATCTATATCTTGATCATGGTGGCTCACCTTAAGTATCGCAAGTCACCAGACTTTATGGCAGATGGCTACCTCATGCCCCATTATCGTTTCTTAAATCCTTTAACCATGCTCTTCTTTGTCTTTGTCTTTGTAACCCTCTTTTTACAAGAGTCTACATTTGTAGGAGCAATTGGCTCAGCTATCTGGATTATCGGTTTTGGTATTTATAGCCAGTGGAAATTTAGAAAATAGATCATGAACTCATCAGCTTAGGTTGGTGAGTTTTTGCTAGTTTGACAGTTTATTGAAATAATACTATAATCAAGCTGTAATCGTTTTCGAGGAGGTTTAGATGTACTTTAGATTGGAAAATAAGGAATCTCATAAATCACAAGAAATAGGGAATTTGATTCGTGATTATAACCGTTCCAAAAGAGAAGAGGCTGAAAGTGAGCCGCTGAATCTTTATGTTGAAGATGAGATGGGTAATCTCATGGCTGGCTTGGTAGCTGAGGCTTTCGGAAATTGGCTAGAAATCGAGTATTTGTTTGTGAAAGAGGAATTGAGAGGACAAGGAATCGGTTCAAAACTATTGCAGCAGGCAGAAAGTGAAGCCAAGAATCGAAACTGTCGTTTTGCCTTTGTCAATACTTACCAGTTCCAGGCACCAGACTTTTATCAGAAACATGGCTACAAGGAAGTTTTTACCTTGCAAGACTATCCCTACACAGGACAAAGATATTACTACCAAAAGGATTTGTAAGGAGAACAAATCAAAGAGGGATTCTTCACATCACTATGGAGGAGGTTCTCGATAGAACCTAGAAATTGTGTCTGTCTAGACGATATTGAGGACAATACAATCGTATCCCAGAAATAGGGAATAAAGGTCTGTAAGGTTAAGAAAAGAAGCGAAGTTGTTGATATCTTAAAACAATTTATTTAAAACAAAAACTCTCTACCACAAAAGATAGAGAGTTTTTTGTTAATAAAACCTTACAAAAAGACATTTATATATTGCATTAAGTTAGATATATGATATAATAATGTTGAAAAGAGGCGCAACTTTTTAAAATTAATGATGATCAAATAGAAAACCAAGAATATTAATGGAGGAATTACAAAATGGAAATTATAAATGTAAGTAAAAATTATGGTCATTCAACCATTCTCAAAGATATAAATTTCGCACTTAATAAGGGTGAAATTGTTGGTCTAGTAGGGAGAAACGGAGTTGGTAAGAGTACATTGATGAAAATTCTTGTTCAGAATAATCAACCGACTTCAGGAAATATTACAAGTAGTGATAATGTTGGGTATTTAATCGAAGAACCAAAATTATTTTTATCTAAAACAGGTTTAGAGAATTTAAAATATTTGTCAAATTTATATGGTATTGACTACAATCAAGAAAGATTTGGGAGTTTGATTCAAGAGTTAGATTTGACTCAGTCTATTAATAAAAAAGTAAAGACCTATTCTTTGGGTACAAAACAAAAATTAGCTTTGCTTCTAACTCTCGTTACGGAACCTAATATATTGATTTTAGATGAACCGACTAATGGTTTAGATATTGAATCATCACAAATAGTTTTAGCAGTTCTAAAAAACTTAGCTTTACATGAAAATGTGGGAATTTTAATATCGAGTCATAAATTAGAAGATATTGAAGAAATTTGTGAGAGGGTTCTTTTCTTGGAGAACGGGCTTTTGACATTCCAAAAAGTAGGAAAAGATAGTCATAATTGCTTGTTTGAGATAGCTTTTTCATCAGCTACAGATAAAGATATATTCATTACCAAACAAGAATTTGGAGATATTGTTCAGGAAGAGGGACTGAAAATTACTATGTCTGGGAATATTCAAAGTAGTGAGCTTTTTAAATTTTTTAACGAAAACTCTATTAAAGTAGTTGATTTTGAAACTAAAAAAGAGACTCTTAAAGATATTTATCTAAATCGTTCAAAATAAAGGAAGGTTATAATCATGAAATTAAATAAATTGAATTTTCTTAAGGAAAATATAAGAGATTTATATTCATCAGGCGTAATATATCTCGGATTGGTTCTCTCGTTTATACCGCCGATACTGGTTACATTCGTTATTCTAAAGAGTCAAGGGACATCACTTGGTATTAAGCATATTTCAAATTTTTATGCTATGCTCGGTATGTTAATGGCTGTTATACATGCTAACCGAATTATTAGCAGGGATTTTTCCCACAATACGATAAGTTTATTTTATAATCAACAGAAAAATCGGATGATTTACGTCTTGTCCAATTTTCTATATGCCATCTCAGTTTCCATTATCTATGCTTTGAATGGTATTGTGTTATTAGTCATCGTAAGTAAATTGGGTGTTCCAGGTGATTTAGGATTAGATTTTATAGTAGCCATTGTAGTAAATACAATTTTGTTAGTCCTATTTTATTTTCTATTATCTTACATTTTCTATTTATACAAATTGAAAAGTGGCTTGGTATTTGGTATTTTAGTAGCTTTACTACTCTTTATTCCTAATATATTAAATACGATTATGATGAATACTAGTAATGATTTGTTTATCAAAGCGATTGAACTTCTTCCTTTTTATTCCTTACCTGTATTTGTTGCTTCAAATACGATGTCTATTAGTCAGTATCTTGTGGTCATCACTACAATCATTTTATTGTATTTTTTCACTCTTAAGAAAAGCAAGGAGTATTCATTTTAGTTTCGTTTAGTATTATTTTGCAGACTTAAAATCTAGTAAAAAAATCAGTCATCTTGCTATGCTACTGCTCTTGCTGTGTACACGTTTTTGTCTTATGCTAGACTCATTTCTAAAAGCATTATATAATAGTGATATGAAAGTAACTAAACTAAACAAGAAATACAAGTAATCAAAACTCGTTTAAAAGACTCTACGAAAGCTAATACTAAACAAAAAATCAAATAGCCAGCTAGGGAGTTTATTTCAAATAATCCAACATACTGATTTTAAGCTGAAGATAATATTGGAGTGATAATTAATGAGCTTATAATAATAGCTGACAGCTTGTGTTAGTTTTGTATTTTTTAAGAGTAGATGAGTATTAAAACTATAAGGAGGACGCAGGTGGCTAAAAATTTAAAATTAAAATTAGCTCGTGTAGAGCTTGATTTAACACAAGGTCAACTGGCAGAGGCTGTTGGGGTGACGCGCCAGACTATTGGTTTGATAGAGGCGGGAAAATACAATCCTAGTCTCTCACTCTGCCAGTCCATTTGCAGATGTTTAGGGAAAACCCTAGACCAACTATTTTGGGAGGAAGAAGATGATAACTAAATTCATTCATTATCAATTACTTGACGAAAGAGAAGAACAATTAATCAATAAAGCTGGGGCAGAATCCTTTTCTCTCTTTATTGGGCTTGTGCTTCTAAGCTATTTGGTGGCTGTATTGGCTCCATCTCTTTTTAATCCGAATTTTCTAGTCTATACTCTGATAGTAGGGATTTTCTTCTTTTTCAATCGTGCTCGTTATCTGGGAGTGACCTATTATAGCCGATTTCATTTTACGATTTTAGGTTGTTTTTTCCTAACCTTGGCGATTACGACTCTCTTGATGTTGCAGAATTATCAATTCAACATAGAAATTTATCAGCACAATCCTTTGAACGTTAAATACCTGTCTGCTTGGCTCATTACTTATGTTATTTACCTTCCTTGGGTTTTTATCGGCAATCTCGGTCTGAAGAGCTATGGCGAATGGGCCCAAAAAAAGTTCGAGCAAGACATGGATGAACTGGAGAGTGGAGAATAGCTTGTTACTCTTTTCTCAATCCAGCTAAAATGTGATATAATAGTAATAATTTATTGGAATACATGAAAGTTTTTGAAAAATTTCATGTGTTTCTAGTTAAGGAAGTAGGAAAAGTATGTATCCAGATGATAGTTTGACATTGCACACGGACTTGTACCAGATTAACATGATGCAGGTTTACTTTGACCAAGGGATTCACAATAAGAAGGCGGTATTTGAGGTTTATTTCCGCCAACAGCCTTTTAAGAACGGCTATGCGGTTTTTGCTGGTTTGGAAAGAATTGTGAACTATCTTGAAGACTTGCGTTTTTCAGATAGTGATATTGCCTATTTGGAGTCGCTGGGCTATCATGGGGCATTCTTGGATTACCTCCGCAATTTCAAGTTGGAGTTGACGGTTCGTTCTGCCCAAGAAGGGGACTTGGTTTTTGCTAATGAACCGATTGTGCAGGTGGAAGGCCCTCTAGCCCAATGTCAGTTGGTCGAAACAGCCCTTTTGAATATCGTCAACTACCAGACCTTGGTGGCGACTAAGGCAGCTCGTATTCGTTCAGTCATTGAAGATGAACCTTTGATGGAGTTTGGAACACGTCGGGCTCAAGAGATGGATGCGGCTATCTGGGGAACACGCGCAGCGGTGATTGGTGGTGCCAATGGAACCAGCAATGTGCGTGCTGGTAAACTCTTTGACATTCCTGTCTTGGGGACTCACGCCCATGCCTTGGTACAGGTTTATGGTAACGACTATGAGGCCTTTAAGGCTTACGCTGCGACCCACAAAAATTGCGTATTTCTTGTGGATACCTATGACACCCTTCGCATCGGTGTGCCAGCTGCCATTCAGGTGGCGCGTGAGTTGGGGGACCAGATTAACTTTATGGGTGTGCGGATTGACTCTGGGGATATTGCCTATATTTCCAAGAAAGTCCGTCAGCAACTGGATGAGGCTGGATTTACAGAGGCTAAGATTTATGCTTCTAATGATTTGGATGAAAATACCATCCTTAACCTCAAGATGCAAAAGGCTAAGATTGATGTCTGGGGTGTGGGAACCAAGCTGATTACGGCTTATGACCAGCCTGCTCTTGGGGCAGTTTATAAGATTGTGGCCATCGAAGATGAAAATGGTAATATGCGCAATACCATCAAGCTGTCTAATAATGCGGAAAAAGTGTCGACGCCAGGTAAGAAGCAGGTGTGGCGCATTACCAGTCGTGAAAAAGGCAAGTCAGAAGGTGACTACATCACTTATGATGGTGTGGATGTGAGCGACATGACAGAAATCAAGATGTTCCATCCGACCTATACTTACATCAAGAAGACTGTTCGTAATTTTGATGCTGTTCCTCTATTGGTGGATATTTTCAAGGACGGGAAATTGATTTACAGCTTGCCTAGTTTGACTGAGATTCAGGCTTATGCACGTAAGGAATTTGACAAGTTGTGGGATGAGTACAAGCGCGTGCTCAATCCGCAACATTATCCAGTGGATTTGGCGCGTGATGTATGGCAAGACAAGATGGACTTGATTGACAAAATGCGTAAGGAAGCCCTCGGTGAAGGAGAAGAAGAATGAGTTTGCAAGAAACGATTATCCAAGAGCTGGGTGTCAAACCGGTGATTGATGCCCAGGAAGAAATCCGTCGTTCCATTGATTTCTTAAAAAGATACTTGAAAAAACACCCCTTCCTTAAAACTTTTGTACTAGGGATTTCTGGAGGACAAGACTCAACCTTAGCAGGACGATTGGCTCAACTGGCCATGGAAGAACTGCGAGCAGAGACAGGGGATGATAGCTACAAATTTATCGCTGTCCGCCTGCCTTATGGAGTGCAAGCTGATGAAGCAGATGCTCAAAAAGCCCTAGCCTTCATCCAGCCTGATGTCAGTTTAGTCGTCAATATCAAGGAATCAGCTGATGCCATGACAGCTGCAGTAGAAGCGACAGGTAGCTCTGTTTCAGACTTTAACAAGGGCAATATCAAGGCTCGTAGTCGTATGATTGCTCAGTATGCCCTTGCGGGTGCCCATAGCGGAGCGGTCATTGGAACAGACCACGCCGCGGAAAATATCACAGGTTTCTTTACCAAGTTTGGTGACGGTGGTGCAGATATTCTCCCTCTTTACCGCCTCAATAAACGCCAAGGAAAACAACTCTTGCAGGAACTTGGTGCAGACCCAGCCCTTTATGAAAAAATCCCAACAGCAGACCTAGAAGAAGATAAACCAGGTCTAGCTGACGAAGTGGCCCTCGGAGTAACTTATGAAGAGATTGACGACTACCTAGAAGGTAAAACAATCAGCCCAGAAGCTCAATCAACAATCGAAAACTGGTGGCACAAAGGACAACACAAACGTCACTTACCAATCACCGTCTTTGATGATTTTTGGGAGTGAAAACCTCCAGTGGAGGTTTTCAGCCTCTCACCTTGAAATAAGAAAGTGAGAGTAGGTCTGGTAACTCACAGAGTTCGATTTCGTCGTCTCACCCCCGCAACGATGACTAGCTTTGAAAAAGCTTGCTAGAGCGCATTTCAAACCAGACAGCGGCTGCGTCAAGGAACTAGATGAAAAACTTGTTTTTTAGTTATTACTGAGTTTAGTCTTTTTACCCTGAGCCTATAAATAAGAAAGCGAAGAAGGTCCGGGGGACCTTTTTAGCTTATTACCTTGAAATTCAAAAGCAAAGTAAATTTAAATTGAGGTTGGGAAGAGAATCATCTATCAGAAAGTGAGGTAGCATAGTGAAATCTATCGGTACGCAAATATTACAGACAGAACGTTTGATTTTGAGAAGATTTGTGGAAAGTGATGCAGAAGCCATGTTTCAGAATTGGGCTTCATCCGCTGAGAATCTGACCTATGTTACCTGGGATCCCTATTCTAATGTCGAAATCACTCGAAACTCGATTCGAAATTGGGTTGCCTCCTATACCAATCCCAACTATTACAAATGGGCCATTTGTCTCAAAGAAAATCCGGAGAAAGTTATAGGAGATATCAGCATCGTTACAATAGATGAGAACGATTCTTCTTGTGAAATTGGCTATGTGCTAGGCAAGGCTTACTGGGGACATGGGATTATGACAGAGGCATTGAAAGCTGTCTTGGACTTTTGTTTTACTCAAGCAGGTTTTCAAGAAGTCAAGGCACGTTATGCCAGTCTCAATCCAGCTTCAGGTCGTGTCATGGAGAAGGCTGGAATGTCCTATCTAAAGACTATTACCAATGGTGTAGAGAGAAAAGGCTATCTTGCGGACCTTATTTATTATCAGATAAGTAGGGAAGACTAGTAAATTTTCTTTTCTGTTTCCATCAAAGTCAGACTGTGTCTGGCTTTTTTTTTTTGCAACATTTTATACATTAGCTGATTAAATTCCTATTTTTCCCTATCATTGTCCCTATTTTTTCTTGATTTTTGGAGCTATAATAGTCCTATCAAATCAAAGAATGGAGGAAGGCAATGGATAATATAATCTTTTTTATCAGTGTTTTTCTTGCTGGAATTCTTTCCTTCTTTTCTCCTTGTATCTTACCCTTGTTGCCAGTCTATGCAGGGGTCTTGTTGGATGACAAAGATGGTGCTCAGGCTTCTAGTGGCAAATTTTCAATCTCAGTTGTCAGTTTATTGCGAACTCTGGCCTTTATAGCAGGGATATCCTTTATCTTTATCTTACTGGGATATGGTGCTGGTTTTTTAGGAGATTTGCTGTATGCCCCTTGGTTTCAGTATGTGACGGGTGCGGTTATCATTCTCTTGGGCTTGCACCAGATGGAAGTCTTACATTTTCAGGGACTCTACAAGGAAAGAAGGCTACAATTACAGAGACAGGGGCAAAAGGGTAAGGGCTATAGTCAGGCATTTTTACTGGGATTGACCTTTAGTTTTGCTTGGACGCCTTGTGTGGGACCGGTTCTTGGCTCTGTTTTGGCTTTAGCGGCTTCAGGTGGCTCAGGTGCTTGGCAGGGAGCTGGTCTCATGTTGATTTACACGCTGGGTTTGGCGCTACCATTTTTGGTTCTAGCTCTTGCCTCCAGCTATGTTTTGAAACATTTCCGAAAACTTCATCCCTACCTTGGAACCCTCAAAAAAGTAGGTGGTTTCCTCATTATCGTGATGGGAATCTTGGTGCTTTTGGGAAATGCTTCCATTTTGACTACATTATTTGAATAGAGAGGAAAAAGAAATGAAAAAATGGCAAACATGTCTCCTTGGAGTGGGCTCAATCTGTTGCTTGGCAGCCTGTTCGGCTAAAAACATGTCAGACGAAGCTACTATGAAGGAGCAAACAAAAACAGAACAAGTCAGTTCACAAACTGCGACTAAAGGTCAGGCGGTTGCTGATTTTGAACTGACGGGAGTAGATGGCAAGACCTACCGCTTGTCTGATTATAAGGGTAAGAAAGTCTATCTCAAATTCTGGGCTTCTTGGTGTTCCATCTGTCTAGCCAGTCTTCCAGATACCGATGAAATCTCTAAAGATGCTGGTGATGATTATGTGGTTTTGACGGTAGTGTCACCAGGACACAAGGGGGAACAAGCTGAAGCAGAATTTAAGAATTGGTACAAGGGTTTGGATTATAAGAATTTCCCAGTTCTAATTGATCCGTCAGGCAAACTTTTGGAAAGTTATGGTGTCCGTTCTTATCCCACTCAAGCCTTTATAGACAAGGAAGGCAAGCTGGTCAAAACACAACCAGGTTTTATGGATAAGGATATGATTTTAAAAACATTGAAAGAAATGGGGTAGAGAAAGGCCATGAATGATAAAGTAAAATTGTTTGTCTTGGCAGGGATTTTTTTCCTAGCCATAACCGGTTTCTATTTTCTATTGATGCGAAATGCAGGGCAGACAGATAGCTCGCAAATTGAGAAAGCATCAGTTAGCCAAGGAGGAAAAACAGTGAAAAAAACAGAAGTGAGTAAAGATGCAGACTTGCACGAAATTTATCTAGCTGGGGGATGTTTCTGGGGAGTGGAGGAATATTTCTCACGCGTTCCCGGGGTGACGGATGCCGTTTCAGGCTATGCAAATGGTAGAGGGGAAACAACCAAGTACGAGTTGATTAACCAAACAGGACATGCGGAGACTGTCCATGTAACCTATGATACTAATCAAATTTCCCTCAAGGAAATCTTGCTACATTACTTCCGCATTATCAATCCAACCAGCAAAAATAAACAAGGAAATGATGTGGGGACCCAGTACCGTACCGGTGTTTATTACACAGATGACAAGGATTTAGAGGTGATTAACCAAGTCTTTGATGAGGTGGCTAAGAAATACGATCAACCTCTAGCAGTTGAAAAGGAAACCTTGAAGAATTTTATAGTGGCTGAGGATTACCACCAAGACTATCTCAAGAAAAATCCAAATGGCTACTGCCATATCAATGTCAATCAGGCGGCCTATCCCGTCATCGATGCCAGCAAATATCCAAAACCAAGTGATGATGAATTGAAAAAGACCTTGTCACCTGAGGAGTATGCAGTTACTCAGAAAAATCAAACAGAACGGGCTTTTTCAAACCGCTACTGGGATAAATTTGAATCTGGTATCTATGTGGATGTAGCAACTGGCGAACCTCTCTTTTCATCAAAGGATAAGTTTGAGTCTGGTTGTGGTTGGCCTAGTTTCACCCAACCTATCAGTCCAGATGTCGCCACCTACAAGGAAGATAAGTCCTACAATATGACACGTATGGAAGTGCGGAGCCGAGTTGGAGATTCTCACCTTGGCCATGTCTTTACGGATGGACCACAGGACAAGGGTGGCTTGCGCTACTGTATTAATAGTCTCTCTATCCGCTTTATTCCCAAAGACCAAATGGAAGAAAAAGGCTATGCTTATTTACTAGATTATGTCGATTAAGAGGGCTTTCCTAAGCAGTTAGAGGAGAATTTTGCTATACTGATACTAGTAAGTGACAAAGGAGAGAAGCATGACCTACACAATTTTAATCGTAGAAGATGAATATCTGGTAAGACAAGGATTGACCAAGTTGGTTAATGTAGCAGCCTATGATATGGAAATCATTGGTCAAGCTGAAAATGGAAGACAAGCTTGGGACCTGATTCAAAAGCAGGTGCCAGATATCATTTTAACCGATATCAATATGCCTCAGCTGAATGGCATCCAGTTGGCCAGTCTAGTCCGAGAAACCTATCCTCAGGTGCATTTGGTCTTTTTGACGGGCTACGATGATTTTGATTATGCCTTGTCTGCTGTCAAACTAGGTGTAGATGACTACCTGCTCAAGCCCTTTTCTCGTCAAGATATTGAGGAAATGCTGGGGAAAATCAAGCAAAAGTTGGATAAGGAAGAGAAAGAAGAGCAGTTACAAGATTTATTGACCGATAAGTTTGAAGGAAATATTGCTCAGAAAATCCAGTCTCATCTGGCTGATAGCCAGTTTAGTTTAAAGTCTTTGGCCAGTGACTTGGGTTTTAGTCCGACCTATCTGAGTTCCTTGATTAAGAAAGAGTTGGGTCTGCCTTTTCAGGATTACCTGGTGAGAGAGCGTGTCAAACAAGCCAAGCTTTTGCTTTTAACTACAGATCTGAAGATTTATGAGATCGCAGAGAAAGTTGGTTTTGAAGATATGAACTATTTTACCCAACGCTTTAAGCAGATTGCGGGTGTGACACCTCGTCAGTTTAAGAAGGGGGAAGGTAGATGAAGCGTTCTTCTATCCTAGTCAGAATGGTTATTTCCATCTTTCTGGTCTTTCTCATTCTCCTAGCTCTGGTTGGGACTTTCTACTATCAATCTAGTTCTTCAGCCATTGAGGCTACTATTGAGGGCAATAGCCAAACGACTATCAGTCAGACTAGTCACTTTATCCAGTCTTATATCAAAAAATTAGAAACCACCTCGACCAGTTTGACCCAGCAGAAGGATCTCCTAGCTTATGCTGAGAATCCTAGTCAAGACCAAACCAAGGGAATCCGAGATTTGTTTTTGACCATTTTAAAGGCAGACCAGGACTTGAAAGCTGTTGTATTGGTCACCAAATCCGGTCAGGTTATTTCTACAGATGACAGTGTGCAAATGAAAACCTCTTCAGATATGATGGCTGAGGATTGGTATCAGAAGGCCATTCATCAGGGGGCTAAGCCAGTTTTGACTCCAGCTCGTAAATCGGACAGTCAATGGGTCATTTCTGTCACTCAAGAACTTGTTGATGCAAAGGGAGCTAATCTTGGCGTACTTCGCTTGGATATTTCCTATGAAACTTTGGAAGCCTATCTCAACCAACTCCAGTTGGGTCAGCAGGGCTTTGCCTTTATCATCAATGAAAACCATGAATTTGTCTACCATCCTCAACACACAGTTTATAGTTCATCTAGCGAAATGGAGGCTATGAAACCTTATATTGAGACAGGGCAGGGCTACACTCTGGACCACAAATCCTACGTCAGTCAGAAAAATATTGCAGGAACTGATTGGACGGTTATAGGCGTATCTTCGTTGGAGAAGTTAGACCAGGTTCGGAGTCAACTCTTGTGGACCTTGCTTGGAGCCAGTGTCACTTCTCTTCTTGCCTGTCTCTGCTTGGTTTGGTTCACTCTCAGACGCTGGATTGCCCCTTTGAAGGATTTGAGAGAAACCATGTTGGACATTGCTTCTGGTACACAAAATCTGCGTGCCAAGGAAACTGGTGCATATGAGTTGAGAGAAGTGACTCGCCAGTTCAATGCCATGTTGGATCAGATTGATCAGCTGATGGCAGATGTGCGCAAGCAGGAAGAAACGACCCGTCAGTATGAACTTCAAGCCTTGTCGAGTCAGATTAACCCCCATTTCCTCTACAATACTTTGGACACCATCATCTGGATGGCTGAATTTCAGGATAGTCAGCGAGTGGTTCAGGTGACCAAGTCCTTGGCAACCTATTTCCGCCTAGCTCTCAATCAGGGTAAAGATTTGATTTGCCTATCTGACGAAATCAATCATGTCCGCCAGTATCTCTTTATCCAGAAACAACGCTATGGGGATAAGCTGGAATATGCAATTGAGGAAAATCCTGCCTTCGATAACCTAGTCTTGCCCAAGCTGCTCCTACAACCTCTGGTAGAAAATGCTCTTTACCATGGCATCAAGGAGAAGGAAGGTCAGGGACATATTAGAGTTTCTGTCCAGAAACAGGATTCAGGACTAGTCATCCGCATTGAGGATGACGGCGTTGGATTTCAAAATGCTGGCGATAGTAGTCAGAGTCAGCTCAAACGTGGGGGAGTTGGTCTGCAAAATGTGGACCAGCGTCTTAAACTTCATTTTGGAGACAATTACCAAATGAAGATTGATTCTGCACCCGACAAAGGGACAACGGTTGAAATATACATAAATAGAATAGAAACTAGCTAACTCCCAGTCAATTCTGGGAGTTTTATGCAGATTGAAGTAAGGTTTTCAGGTTGTCTATCTTGCTAAAAACAAGAAAAAACGATATGATAGATAATGACAAAAGAGGTATCAAGTATGAAGGAAAAAGATATTCAAAGAGAAACAAGCCAGATTGTAGAAGATGTATTGGAAAAGGCCAATTTGAAGCAGGGATCCATCTTTGTTTTGGGCCTTTCTTCTAGTGAGGTGATAGGTGGTCAGATTGGCAAGGAATCCAGCCAAGAAATTGGCGAAATCATTGTGAAAACCATTCTAGATATCCTAGAGGAAAAAGGAATTCATCTAGCTGTTCAAGGTTGTGAACATGTCAATCGGGCCCTCGTTGTTGAACGTCAGGTGGCAGAGCAGTTTGGTCTGGAAATCGTCAGTGTCCTTCCGACTCTTCATGCAGGAGGTTCGGGTCAGTTGGCAGCCTTCAAGTTTATGCAGGATCCAGTTGAGGTTGAATTTATCAAGGCTCATGCTGGATTGGATATCGGAGATACTGCAATTGGCATGCATGTCAAGCATGTTCAGGTTCCAATTCGCCCTCTTTTGAGAGAGATTGGTCATGCCCACGTAACGGCGTTGGCTAGTCGTCCCAAATTAATTGGAGGTGCGCGTGCGCACTATCTGCAAGATTCTATTAGAAAGTCGTGAAAATGAGAAAAACAAAACAGCAACTAGAAAAAATCACAAAATATTCAATTCGTAAGCTCACTGTTGGGGTAGGTCCTGTAGCTATCGGGGCCTTCCTTTTTGGTGCCAGTGCCCTCTCAGTAGATAAGGTTCAAGCCAATGAAGTTAGCGGTGCTCATAGCGTTCATTACCGTTATTTGGCAGAGCAGGAATTGACTGAGTCTGAAAAAGCCCTGATTCACCATGAAGTTCCTACAGAATTTCAAGATGATGATATTCTATATGTAGTTTATCGCAAGAAGGCAACTAATAGTCAACAACTTCCATACACAGGAAGTAAGGAGCTAGCTTTGGCAGGTCTTGGCTTGGCAACAGCTTCGCTAGCAGTCTTTTTAGTGTCCAAAAAAGGTCGTAGAGAAGTTCTAGGTGTTCTCTTGATTGGTTCTTTAGGAGCCAGCACCTTTGTACCTTATGGTACATTTGCGTTTGAAAATAAAGAATTGCTTTCTTATAACCAAACTATTTCAGCTGCTACACATGAAGGCTTGGCTGAAGGGATTATCCATATTGACGGCTATGAATACATTGGTTACTTCAAGGAAGCAGAACTCCATCCATCAAGACCAGCTTCAGCTGAGAAGTCTCAGTTGCCAGTAGAAAAGCAAAGTTCAAAAGAAATCGAGAAAACAGAAGTCGTTCAAGAAAGACCTGCTCTTGCTCCGGAAATTGCCGTCGAAAAACCTGTAGTAGAGACCCCAGTTGCTTCTGCGGTTGAAGCAAAACCAGTTTCTGAGAAGCCTCAGACAAGACAGGAAGAGAGCTTGGTGGAGATTCCTTTTGAAACGGTCACAAGTCCAGATGCGAATCTAGCAGAAGGACAGACTCGTATCGTCACAGCCGGAGTAAATGGTCAGCGTCGCCTTGTAACCAAAGTTTCGATGGTCAACGGTCAAGAAGTTAGAGAAGTCATCGAAGACCAAGTAGTTCAAAATCCTGTGTCGCAAGTCATTGCAGTCGGAACTAAGAAAGAGGTGCAACCTGCCCCAACTCCAGTACCACAAGCTGAACCAAATCACCAAGCAGCTAAAGGAACCCAAGAGGCAGGTAAGGAAGGTCAAGCCTTAACGCAACCCGAATTGCCAGAGGCTACAGTAGAGTCTAAAGGAACTCAAGAGGCAGGCAAAGAAGGTCACGCCTTAACGCAACCCGAATTGCCAGAGGCCCCAGTAGAAGCAAAAGGGACTCAAGAAGCAGGTAAATCAGGCCAATCCTTAACACAACCAGACTTGCCAGAAGCTCCAGTAGAAGTAAAAGGCACACAAGAGGAAGGTAAGGCAGGTCAAGCCCTTGTTCAAGATCCATTACCTGAGTACAAAGTAACTGAGGGAACCCTTGTTGAAACATCGACTACAGACCTAGACTACAAAACTGAAACGACTGAGGATCCAACTAAGTATACAGACGAAGAAACTATCCTACGAAATGGTGAAAAAGGAAGTCAAGTTACAAGAACAACCTATAAAACAGTAGAAGGTGTCAAAACTGATCAAGTTCTTTCAACCAGTACGGAAGTGACCAAGGAGCCTGTAAATCAACAGGTAAGTCGCGGTATAAAACCAATTGAAGGAACTCTTGTAGAAGAAAGTCTTGAAAAAATTCCATTTAAGGAAGTTGTTAAAGAAGATGATCAACTGAAAAAAGGTTTAGAAGTCGTAGCTCAAGAAGGGAAAGAAGGTCAGAAAAAAATCACTAAGACCTTTAATACCATTAAGGGTGTTAAAACAGAAGACGCTCCAAAAGTTACAGAGGAAGTCATTGAGGCCCCTCAAGACCGAATTTTGAAACGTGGTACTAAGAACTTTGAAAAACCAGTATTGACCATCACAGCAGTTGAACCTAAGGATTTGAAACGGACTTCAGATGTTAAATATAGTCTAGAAAATCCAAGCAAGGCGGCCATTAAATCTATCACCTTAACTCTGAAAAAAGGTGATGAGATTGTGAAAACATTGAATGTTTCACCTGACAACTTAACAGCTAGCCTGACAGATTTGCAATACTACAAAGATTATAAGATTGAAACTAAGATGGTTTATGACCGTGGTGAAGGCGATGAGGAAGTAGTTCTGAATGAAGAACCTCTAAGAATTGACCTCAAAAAAGTTGAAATCAAAAATATCAAAGAAACAAGCTTGATGAGTGTGGACGCTGACGGTAATGAAACAGATACTAGTTTGCTTACAGAAAAACCAGCTGATGTTGCCCCACTTTACCTACGAGTTACAACTCACGACAACAAGGTTACACGACTTGCTGTTGACAAGATTGAAGAAGTAGAAAAAGACGGAAAAACTTTATATAAAGTTACTGCCAAAGCACCAGACTTAGTTCAACGTAATGCTGATAACACACTTAGCGAAGTGTATGTTCATTACTTTGAAAAACAAAAAGCAAAAGAAGGTAATGTTTACTACAACTTCAATGAGCTTGTAAAAGATATGAAAGCTAACCCTAGCGGTGAGTTTAAACTTGGTGCAGATTTAAATGCAGCCAATGTACCAACTCCAAATAAAGAGTATGTTCCTGGTACATTTAAAGGTAAGTTATCAAGTGTTGAGGGACAACGTTATTCAATCCACAATATGACACGTCAATTATTTGGTGGTATTGAAGGTGGTTCGGTTAAAGATGTTAACTTAGCTAATGTCGATATTAATATGCCTTGGATTGATAACATTTCTGCTCTTGCTAGAACTGTTAAGAATGCTACTGTTGAGAATATTAAAGTAACTGGTAGCATAACTGGTAGAGATGGAATTGCCGGACTTGTTAACAAATTAGATAACGGCGGACAACTTACTAATGTTGCTTATATTGGTAAACTTACTGGTGTAGGTGATCGAGGTTGGGATTTCGGTGGCATGGTTGGCGAAATCTGGAAAGGTAATGTTGATAAAGGATATGTAGAAGCTGATATAGTTGCTAATAAAGCTCGTATCGGTGGATTTGTTGCTAGATCCGATAACGGTTCTGATCCTAACGGAATTGGTAAATATGGTTCTGTTCGTAACGCTGTTACGAAAGGAACTATTAAGGTAAATACACCTGTTGAAGTAGGTGGTTTCCTTAGTAAAAACTGGGCATGGGGTAAAGTTGCAGACTCCGTGTCAATGATGAAAGTTGAAAATGGTGAAGTGTTCTATGGATCTAAAGATATCGACGAAGATGGTGGATACTTCTCAAATAACGCTTTAGAACGTAACTTCGTTGTAAAAGATGTAAGTACAGGTAAACGTTCATTTAAATTCTCTGTTTCTAACCGAATTAAAGAAGTGTCTCAAGATGAAGCTGACCAGAAAATTGCAACATTAGGAATTACAGCTAATGATTATGTTATCAATCCTCTTGTTTCAGATACATTAAATAATGTTAAACCAAAATCTGACACTTACAAAGATACTCAAGATTACGATGCATCTCGTGAACTTGCTTATCGTAATGTTGAAAAACTTCAACCGTTCTACAACAAAGAATGGATTGTTAACCAAGGGAACAAGCTTGCAACTGATAGTCCATTAATGACCAAAGAAGTATTGTCTGTAACTGCAATGAAAGGCAATGACTTTGTTACAGACCTTACAGATGCCGACCATATTATGGTTCACTACGCAGATAAGACAAAAGAAATTTTTAACATCTCACCTAAAGAATCTCAAGTGAAACAAGTTAAAGAATACAGTGTCGCTGAGCTTGGTGAAGTTGTTTACACACCAAACATGGTTGTTAAAGATCGTGCTGACTTAATCAGTGCTATTGAAAGCAAATTAAGCCCTGTTGAATTGCAATCTGACCCGATTTATCAACACTTGGGTAGAACTGGTGGCAACAAAGTCAATGCAATTAAGGACTTGTACCTAGAAGAAAGCTTCAAGTATGTTAAAGATAATCTTACTCAATTCGTTACGAAGTTAGTAGAAAATGAAGATCACCAGCTTAACACTGATGAAGCTGCAAAACGTGCCTTGATTAAGAAAATTGATGACAATAAGGCTGCAGTTCTTCTTGGATTAACTTACCTAAATCGTTACTACGGTGTTAAATTCGATGACTTTAACATTAAAGAGTTAATGTTATTCAAACCGGACTTCTACGGTAAGAATGTTAGTGTCCTAGATAGAATCATCAATATTGGTTCTAAAGAAAGTTATATTAAGGGGGACCGCACTCACGATGCCTATCGTGAAGTGATTGCCGGTGCTACTGGTAAAGGTAATTTACATGAGTTCCTGAAATACAATATGGAACTCTTCACAAGTGATACAGACTTAAACGATTGGTTCATAAAAGCAACTAAAGATAATGTATATGTCGTTGAACCGAAGACAACAACTCCTGAATTTGCTGATAAGAAACACAGAGCATACGAAGGATTGAATAATGATGTTCACGGTAAAATGATTCTGCCACTTCTGAATTTAAAAGATGCTCACATGTTCTTAATCTCAACATATAACACTATGGCTTACAGTTCATTTGAAAAATACGGTAAGAATACTGCAGAAGAGCGCGAAGCATTCAAAGCTGAAATCAATAAAGTCGCTAAAGGTCAACAAAATTACCTAGACTTCTGGTCTCGTTTATCATTAGATAAAGTTCGTAATCAACTGCTTAAGAGCAACAACATGGTACCAACTCCTGTGTTAGATAACCAAAACTATAAAGGCATCAGCACAGATAAATACGGACATACGAACAGTGGTAAGGATGTAGCACCTATCCGTGAATTATACGGACCAACAGGTCGTTATCACGCAACTGACTGGCGCATGGGAGCTGTAGCTCGTATTTACGGTAATCCTTATAAAGATGATTCAGTCTTCTTCATGGTTACCAATATGATTAGTGACTTTGGTATCTCAGCCTTTACTCACGAAACGACTCACGTAAATGACCGTATGGTTTACTTAGGTGGTTCTAGACACCGTGAAGGAACTGACTTAGAAGCATTCGCACAAGGTATGTTACAATCACCTGCTGAAACAAGTCCAAACGGCGACTTTAAAGCACTAGGATTGAACATGGCCTACGAACGTCCAAATGACGGAAACCAATGGTACAACACAAATCCAAATGACCTTGCATCTCGTGAAGAAATCGATCATTACATGAAAGGTTTCAATGATACTCTAATGCTTCTTGACTACCTTGAAGGAGAAGCCGTACTTAATAAAGGCAGCAAAGAACTAAACAACGCTTGGTTCAAGAAAGTGGATAAAAAACTACGTGGAGCGAATACGAAGAACCAATACGATGAGGTTCGTGATTTGAATGCAGAAGAAAAAGAATATAACTTAACTTCTGTTAACGATCTGGTAGATAAGAACTTCATGACCAAACACGGTCCTGGTAATGGTACTTATGACCCAACTGGATTTGGCTCTGCCTATGTAACGGTGCCTATCACTGCTGGTATTTATGGTGGTAATACAAGTGAAGGGGCTCCAGGAGCAATGTCATTCAAGCATAACACCTTCCGTATGTGGGGTTACTTTGGATACGAAAAAGGCTTCTTAAACTACGCTTCTAACATGCTAAAAAATGAGTCTAAACAGGCTGGTCATGCTACTCTAGGTGATGACTTCATCATTAAGAAAGTTTCTGATGGTAAATTTAGTACTCTAGAAGCTTGGAAGAAAGAATACTTCAAAGAAGTTGTTGATAAAGCTAAGGCAGGATTTAACCCTGTTACAATCGACGGCACTACTTATAGTAGTTACGAAGATTTGAAGAATGCATTTGCTGCAGCCGTTGAAAAAGATAAAGCTACTCTTAAGAATGGATCAGTTAAATTTGACAATACTGTTACACTTAAAGAAAAACTATACAAAAAACTTCTTCAACAAACAAACAGCTTTAAAACTTCAATCTTTAAATAATCGAAATCTCTCATCTGCTTTGCGGATGAGGGTTTTCTTAATTTGTGCTATACTTAAGGTATGCATAGAAAAACAGTGATTGATTTTAGGGCTTTGGGGGAGAGATACACCTTTACCCAGCCTATCAAAGAGTTAAAAACGAGAGATTTAGCGGAAGTAACAGCCTTGCTGGCACAAGTGGAAAGCTACCAAGAGCAAGGCTATTATGTGGTGGGCTATGTCAGTTACGAGGCTGCACCTGCTTTTGAAGAGAAACTAGCAGTTCACAAGACTCCCCTACTGAGAGAGTACCTACTGTATTTTACTGTTCATGATAGGGTAGAAACATCCCCTATTCCTCTGACTTATGATGAGGTTGATTTGCCTTCAAATTGGCAGGAAGTGACGTCTGAAGCAGAATATGAAAAGGCGATTGCCCAGATTCACCATCATTTACGGCAGGGAGATACCTATCAAGTCAACTACACCGTCCAACTCAAGCAGGACTTAAGTGCCAATCCGTTTGCCATCTACAATCGTATGGTGGTAGAGCAGGAGGCAGGCTATAATGCCTATGTTGAACATGACGAGATGGTAGTGATTTCCATGAGTCCAGAGCTCTTTTTTGAACAAAATGGCCGTGAGTTGACAACGCGACCAATGAAGGGGACGACTCAGCGTGTAGTGACTGACCAAGAAGACCTTGCCCAAGCTAATTGGTTAGAGCAGGATCCTAAAAATCGCTCTGAAAATATGATGATTGTGGACCTCTTGCGCAATGACATGAACCGTATTTCTGAAGTGGGCAGTGAGCATGTAGAACGTCTTTGTCAGGTAGAACAGTATTCGACAGTTTGGCAGATGACTTCGACCATCAAGAGTCAATTGCGAGAGGATGTGGATCTTGTTGAAATCTTCCGTTCTCTCTTTCCTTGTGGTTCCATAACGGGTGCACCGAAAATTGCGACTATGGAGATTATCAAAAATTTGGAACCTCAACCGCGCGGAGTTTACTGTGGAACGATTGGTCTCTTGCTTCCAAATGGGCGCCGGATTTTCAATGTGGCCATTCGTACCATTCAACTTCACAAAGGTCAAGCCATTTATGGAGTTGGCGGAGGGATCACTTGGGATAGCACATGGGAATCTGAATACCAAGAGGTTCATCAAAAGGCGGCAGTCCTTTATCGCAAACAAGCTTGCTTCCAACTGATTACAACTGGAAAAATTAGCCAAAAACAACTGCTGTTTGAAGAGCAACATATAGAAAGACTGAGAAAAGCGAGTCGGTATTTTGCCTTTCCATTCGATTCAGAAGACTTAAGACAAAAGATAGAGGTAGAGTGTCAGGCTTGTGATGCTAATCAAGATTACCGTCTACGAATCAGTCTTAGCAAGTCTGGAGAAATAGAATTCAGTCGTCAAATCTTAACACCTCTTAGTCCGAACTTCTGTCAGGTAAAACTTTGCCTTCAGGAAGCGGATTTACAGCAAGCATTTACCTATTTTAAAACGACTCATAGACCACATTTGAGACTAGGGGAACAAGAGATCATTTACTACAATAAGTCAGGAGAAATGCTTGAAACCTCTATCGGAAATTTGGTTTTGAAAATCGCTGGGAAACTCTATACACCGCCAGTCCGACTTGGCATCTTACCAGGAATTTATCGTCAGTATTTACTAGAAACAGGACAAGTAGAAGAGAGAGTCTTGACCTTAAAAGACTTAGCCCAAGTTGAGGCTGTTTACGGCTGTAATGCAGTGAGAGGCTTGTATGAGTTATTTATTCAAAAATAAGAATTGTAATGAAAAGTTATAAGAACTAGGATTGATTTTTCCTTGAATTGAAGAAATAAATCTGATAAAATAAACATGAAATCGATATCATAATTATGGGAGAAAAAGATGAACAAACGTCTATTTTTAAAAATGAGTCTGGCAACATTGCCAGTTTTGGCTTTGTTTTCACAACCAGTTTTAGCAGAAGAAAACATCCATTTTTCTAGCTGTACGGAAGCTTGGGCTAATGGCTATTCGGATCTTCATGAGGGAGACCCTGGTTATTCTGCCAAGTTAGACCGCGATCATGATGGTGTGGCTTGCGAATTGAAAAATGCCCCAAAAGGTGCTTTCAAAGCAAAACAAGCAACTGCGACTCAAACCAACACAAGTTCAGCAACAACAAGTGGTTGGGTTAAGCAGGACGGTGCTTGGTACTACTTTGATGGAAGTGGAAATCCAGTGAAAAATGCTTGGCAGGGAAGCTATTACCTGAAAGCAGACGGAAAAATGGCCCAGAGCGAATGGATTTATGATGATTCTTACCAAGCTTGGTATTACTTGAAATCAGATGGATCTTATGCTTACAGTACATGGCAAGGAGCTTACTACCTTAAATCAAACGGTAAAATGGCTAAAGGTGAATGGGTTTATGACTCTTCTTACCAAGCCTGGTATTACTTGAAATCCGATGGTTCTTATGCTCGCAATGCTTGGCAAGGGAACTACTATTTGAAATCAGATGGTAAAATGGCTAAAGGTGAATGGGTTTATGATGCTACCTATCAAGCTTGGTATTACTTGAAATCAGATGGATCTTATGCTTATAGTACATGGCAAGGAAATTATTATTTAAAATCGAATGGTAAAATGGCTGTCAATGAATGGGTTGATGGTGGACGTTATTATGTTGGCGCTGACGGAGTTTGGAAGGAAGGTCAAGCAAGTACAGCTTCTTCTAGTAATGATAGCAATAGTGAATATTCTGCTGCTTTAGGAAAGGCAAAAAGTTATAATTCGTTATTCCACATGTCAAAAAAACGTATGTATAGACAATTAACTTCTGATTTTGATAAATTTTCAAATGATGCAGCTCAATATGCGGTTGATCATTTAGAAGCCGATTATAAATATAATGCCTTATTTAATGCTAAAAATTATAGAAAATTATTTAATATGTCTAAATCTCGTCTCATCAATCAATTGACCTCTTCTATAGATGGCTTTACAGAGGAAGAAGCTAACTATGCAATTAATCATTTAGATGACTAACAGATACTGGTAGGCGAAAAATTCCTTATAATTCATTCACGCAAACCTTTGCATAAATGAGTGAATTTTGTTATACTAGTGCTGTAAGCATTTTCAATTACTACAAAATTAAAAAGGAGAATATGATGAGTCAAAAGATTATTGGGATTGACCTTGGTGGAACTTCTATCAAATTTGCAATCTTGACAACAGCAGGAGAAATCCAAGAAAAATGGTCTATCAAGACCAACATTTTGGATGAGGGAAGTCATATCGTAGATGATATGATTGAGTCTATTCAACATCGTTTGGACTTGCTTGGATTGGTAGCAGCGGACTTCCAAGGTATTGGAATGGGATCACCGGGTGTGGTTGACCGTGAAAAAGGAACTGTTATTGGTGCCTACAACTTGAACTGGAAAACCCTTCAACCAATTAAAGAGAAAATTGAAAAAGCCTTGGGCATTCCATTTTTCATCGATAATGATGCCAACGTGGCAGCTCTTGGTGAGCGCTGGATGGGTGCTGGTGATAACCAACCAGACGTTGTCTTTATGACACTTGGTACAGGTGTTGGTGGCGGTATCGTCGCAGAAGGCAAATTGCTTCACGGTGTTGCTGGTGCAGCAGGTGAGCTTGGGCACATCACTGTTGACTTTGACCAACCAATCGCATGTACTTGCGGTAAGAAAGGTTGCCTTGAGACAGTGGCTTCGGCAACAGGGATTGTTAACTTGACTCGTCGTTATGCCGATGAATACGAAGGCGATGCAGCTTTGAAACGCTTGATTGATAATGGAGAAGAAGTGACAGCTAAGACTGTCTTTGACCTTGCAAAAGAAGGAGACGACCTTGCTTTGATCGTTTACCGTAACTTCTCACGTTACTTGGGAATCGCTTGTGCCAACATCGGTTCAATCCTCAACCCATCAACAATTGTTATCGGTGGTGGTGTGTCAGCTGCAGGAGAATTCCTTCTACAAGGTGTTCAAAAAGTCTACGACGAAAATACCTTCCCACAAGTACGCACATCAACAAAATTGGCTCTTGCAACTCTAGGAAATGACGCTGGAGTTATCGGAGCAGCATCACTTGTATTGCAATAAGATAATAAAAGAGGAAAAATGCTAACCTAAAGTTAGTAATGTTCCTCTTTTATTTTTTATGCTATACTAGTTAGGAAATAAATGAGGTGAGAGTAAATGACAAAAGCAGATACGATTTTTAAAGAAAATATTGAACGAATCCTCAAAGACGGTGTCTTTTCTGAGCAGGCTCGTCCTAAGTACAAGGATGGGACAGTTGCCAACTCTAAGTATGTAACGGGTGCCTTTGCCGAGTATGACTTGGCAAAGGGGGAATTCCCTATCACAACCTTGCGTCCTATCGCTATCAAATCCGCCATCAAAGAAGTTCTCTGGATTTACCAAGACCAGTCAAATAGCTTAGAAGTGCTCAATGACAAGTACAATGTTCACTACTGGAATGACTGGGAAGTGGGTGATACTGGAACCATCGGTGAGCGCTATGGGGCTGTTGTTAAGAAACACGATATCATCAATAAGCTTCTCAAGCAGTTGGAAGCCAATCCTTGGAACCGCCGCAATATCATTTCGCTCTGGGATTACCAAGCTTTCGAAGAAACAGATGGACTGCTCCCATGCGCCTTTCAGACTATGTTTGATGTCCGCCGTGTTGATGGTGAAATCTATCTGGATGCGACCTTGACCCAGCGCTCTAATGATATGCTGGTGGCCCACCACATCAATGCTATGCAGTATGTGGCTTTGCAGATGATGATTGCCAAGCATTTTGGCTGGAAGGTTGGGAAGTTCTTCTACTTTATCAACAACCTCCATATCTATGATAATCAATTTGAACAAGCTGAGGAATTGCTCCGTCGTGAGCCATCAAACTGCCAACCCCGCTTGGTTTTGAATGTTCCTGATGGGACTAATTTCTTTGATATTAAAGCAGAAGATTTTGAGTTGGTGGATTATGACCCTGTTAACCCGCAGTTGAAGTTTGAACTAGCTATTTAATCCTCTTCGAAAATCTCTTCAAATCACGTCAGCGTCGCCTTACCTTAGATATGGGTTCTATCTACAACCTCAAAGCAGTACTTTGAGCAACCTGCGGCGAGCTTCCTAGTTTGCTCTTTGATTTTCATTGAGTATAAAAGAACAGAAAAAAGAAGTTGAGACAATGAATCCCAACTTCTTTTGTTTCTTAACGTGATACGCGGCGACGAGCTGCTTTTTTACGGTTTTCTTCGATGAAAGCTGCTTTTTGTTCTTCTGGTTCGATCACTTTCTTTTTAAATGCGTATACTGCACCTGCGACTGCAGCGACAGTCCCTGCGACACCTGTTACAAGACCTTTAGCGAATCCTTTAGCCATGAGTCTTCCTCCTTTATCTTCTTAATCAGTCAGCCTCTTCAAGAGGTCACATTTTTCTGACTGACCTTTTTGTGTTATAATAATAGTAACGAAAAAATGGGAATTTTTCAAGGAAAAAAGATGAAAACAAAAATAATTGTGATTGTTGGACCGACTGCTGTTGGAAAAACAGCCCTTGCCATTGAAGTGGCCAAGCGCTTTGGTGGGGAAGTTGTGAGCGGCGATAGTCAGCAAGTTTACCGAGGTCTAGATATTGGGACGGCTAAGGCTAGCCCAGAGGAGCAGACGGCTGTTCCCCATCATTTAATCGATGTTAGAGAGGTAACCGAGTCTTACTCGGCTTTTGATTTTGTTTCAGAAGCTAAAATGGCGATTGAGGACATTCACAGTCGTGGCAAGCTTGCTATTATCGCTGGTGGTACTGGGCTTTATATCCAGAGCTTGTTGGAAGGTTACCATCTAGGTGGGGAGACTCCCCATGAGGAGATTTTAGCTTATCGGGCTAGTTTGGAGCCTTATACAGATGAGGAATTAGCCCATCTTGTGGCGCAAGCAGGCCTTGAAATTCCTCAGTTTAATCGTCGTCGTGCTATGCGTGCCTTGGAGATCGCCCATTTTGGTCAGGATTTGGAAAATCAAGAGACCTTGTATGAACCGCTGATTATCTGCTTGGATGACGAACGCAGTCAGCTTTATGAACGTATCAACCATCGAGTGGACCTTATGTTTAAAGCTGGGCTTTTGGATGAGGCCAAGTGGTTGTTTGACCATTATCCAGATGTGCAGGCTGCTAAAGGCATTGGCTATAAGGAACTCTTTCCATATTTCCGTGGAGAGCAGACCTTGGAGGAAGCTAGTGAGAGTCTTAAACAGGCGACCCGTCGTTTTGCCAAGCGTCAGCTGACCTGGTTCCGTAATCGCATGCAGGTCACCTTTTATCAGATTGGAGAATCTGGTGTGCAAGACCGCATTTTAAGCCAGATAGAGGAGTTTTTAGATGATTGATACGGAGAAAAAAGAGGAACGCGTCCTGCTCATCGGTGTGGAATTGCAGGGCATGGACAATTTTGACCTCTCTATGGAAGAATTGGCCAGTCTAGCCAAGACAGCTGGGGCAGTCGTTGTAGATAGCTACAGACAAAAACGTGAAAAGTATGACTCCAAGACCTTCGTCGGCTCTGGTAAGTTGGAAGAAATTGCGCTCATGGTGGATGCAGAAGAGATTACCACTGTCATTGTCAACAACCGTTTGACTCCGCGACAAAATGTCAATCTGGAGGAAGTTCTGGGTGTCAAGGTCATTGATCGTATGCAGTTGATTTTGGATATCTTTGCCATGCGGGCTCGAAGCCATGAAGGCAAACTCCAAGTGCATTTGGCTCAGTTAAAATATCTCTTGCCTCGCTTGGTTGGTCAGGGGATCATGCTCAGCCGTCAGGCAGGGGGAATTGGTTCCCGTGGACCCGGTGAAAGTCAGCTGGAGTTGAACCGTCGTAGCGTTCGCAATCAAATCACAGATATCGAGCGCCAGCTCAAGGTGGTTGAGAAAAATCGGGCGACGGTCAGAGAAAAACGTCTGGAGTCGAGTACCTTTAAGATTGGTTTGATTGGCTACACCAATGCTGGGAAATCGACCATTATGAATACCTTGACCAGTAAGACCCAGTATGAGGCAGATGAGCTGTTTGCGACTCTGGATGCGACAACTAAGAGTATCCATCTAGGAGGCAATCTTCAGGTGACTTTGACTGATACGGTTGGCTTTATCCAAGATTTACCAACAGAGTTGGTGTCCAGTTTCAAGTCGACCTTGGAAGAAAGCAAGCATGTGGACCTTCTGGTTCATGTGATCGATGCCAGCAATCCTTATCATGAGGAGCATGAAAAAACGGTTCTGTCCATCATGAAAGACTTGGATATGGAGGATATTCCTCGCCTGACCCTTTATAATAAGGCGGATTTGGTGGAGGATTTTACGCCTACCCAAACGCCATATGCCCTCATTTCTGCAAAGTCTGAGGATAGTCGTGAAAACTTGCAGGCTTTGTTTTTAGAGAAAATCAAGGATATTTTTGAGAGATTTACCCTACGCGTGCCTTTTTCAAAGTCTTACAAGATTCATGATTTAGAAAGTGTTGCAATTCTGGAAGAGCGCGACTATCAAGATGACGGAGAAGTCATTACGGGCTACATTTCCGAGAAAAATAAATGGAGGTTAGAAGAATTTTATGACTGATATTAAAACTTTAGCTCTAAAGTATGGAGGTTATACAAATCTGGACAAGGTCTATCTAGAACAACTTCTATCTGGTAAAACAGAGCAGGAGCAGTTGGCACTGATTACTCCTCCGCCAAGTGTGGTCAATGCCTGCTTTGCTGAACTCTACCAGAAAAAGAGTCCTGAGGCTGCGACGGATTATTTTGCAGAACTCAGTCAGGAACTGAATCTCTACAATGCTGAACCAAGTTTCACCCTAGAAAGCAAGCCTTTTATTCGTCTGAATCTGTCTGGTAAATCCTTTGGTTTTTGCTATGAGAGTGAGGGTCTGGCTCGAATTTTTTCTGAAAATGAAGAGGTTATTTCAGAAGACTTGCTCTTTGAGATTGCACAAATTTTTCCTCATCAACTAGTCTTTGAAGAGTCTGGAAAGATTTACATGAAGGCTGTCGGAGATGAGGAAGTTGTTAGTGTGGAAAGTCTCACAGCTTTGACTGATTTGGAAAGCTTGGCTGATGGTCGTAAACGTCTCAAAGGCTACAGCCAAGAGGATTTATTGCAAGAAGCTGCTGCTTTTTCTGGCAAGCGCTATTTCCGATCGGAAAACCGCACAGCCATGTTATATATTGATTAATTAGAAAGTATCGAATGGATATTCAATTTTTAGGAACGGGGGCTGGTCAGCCCTCTAAAGCCCGCAATGTTTCAAGTCTCGCCCTGAAGCTCTTGGACGAGATTAACGAAGTCTGGCTCTTTGACTGTGGAGAAGGAACGCAAAATCGCATTCTGGAAACAACGATTCGACCACGTAAGGTCAGCAAAATCTTTATCACCCACCTGCATGGAGACCACATTTTTGGCTTGCCAGGATTCCTTTCTAGCCGTGCCTTTCAGGCAAATGAAGAGCAGACAGATTTGGAAATCTATGGACCGCAAGGGATCAAGTCCTTTGTCTTAACCAGTCTACGTGTATCAGGATCTCGCCTGCCTTACCGCATTCATTTTCATGAGTTTGATCAAGATTCTCTAGGAAAAATCCTGGAGACCGATAAATTCACTGTGTATGCAGAGGAGTTGGACCACACTATTTTCTGTGTTGGTTATCGTGTCATGCAAAAGGACCTAGAAGGAACTTTGGATGCTGAAAAACTCAAGGCAGCTGGTGTCCCATTTGGCCCGCTTTTTGGAAAAATCAAAAACGGTCAGGATGTTGTTCTTGAAGACGGTACTGAAATCAAGGCTGCTGACTATATCTCAGCGCCACGTCCAGGTAAAATTATCACTATTCTTGGTGATACCCGTAAAACCAGTGCTAGTGTGCGTCTGGCTGTCAATGCTGATGTCCTGGTTCATGAGTCCACTTATGGCAAGGGAGATGAACAAATTGCTCGCAATCATGGTCACTCAACCAATATGCAGGCAGCGAAGGTTGCTGTAGAAGCAGGTGCTAAACGCCTCCTGCTCAACCATATCAGTGCCCGTTTCCTCTCAAAAGATATCAGCAAGCTCAAGAATGATGCGGCCACAATTTTTGAAAATGTGCATGTAGTCAAAGACTTGGAAGAAGTGGAAATCTAACAGATTGAGAAAGGATAAGTATGCCTACTATTCTGATTACCGGAGCTAGCGGTGGTCTAGCCCAAGAAATGGTCAAACTTTTACCAGAAGACCAGCTCATCTTGCTTGGTCGAGATAGGGAAAAATTAGCTCAACTCTACGGAAATCATCCCCATGCAGAATTGATTGAAATAGACATTACCGATGATTCAGCCTTAGCATCTCTGGTCACTGATCTCTATCTTCGCTATGGCAAGATTGATGTCTTGATTAACAACGCTGGTTACGGGATTTTCGAGGAATTTGACCAGATTTCTGACCAAGATATTCACCAGATGTTCGAGGTCAATACCTTTGCTTTGATGAATCTGTCTCGTCGCCTTGCGACTCGTATGAAGGAAAGTCGAAAAGGCCATATCATCAATATCGTCAGCATGGCAGGTTTGATCGCTACTGGCAAGTCTAGTCTTTACTCAGCGACCAAGTTTGCAGCTATTGGTTTTTCAAATGCTTTGCGTCTCGAACTCATGTCCTACGGTGTTTATGTAACGACGGTCAATCCAGGACCAGTCCGCACAGGATTTTTTGACCAAGCCGACCCAGATGGAACCTATCTCAAGTCGGTTGACCGCTTCCTGCTAGAACCAGATGCAGTGGCTAAAAAGATTGTCAAGATTATAGGAAAAAACAAACGAGAACTCAATCTTCCGATGTTGTTGAACCTAGCTCATAAGTTTTATACCCTCTTTCCCAAGCTAGCTGATAAGTTGGCAGGGGAGACTTTTAATTATAAATAAAAAAGTTGTTCCTTAAATGGAGCAACTTTTTTGATGATTAGAATAAATCAATTCCAGTCTTATTTAATGCATGGCAATGATAAGTGAAGGCGTTGATAAAATTAGAGTAGTATTGCTGATCAATAAATTTTGCGCTTTGAAGATAATTAAATAAATTTTTTGCTAAGGGAATAGCCTCAGGTTTATTCCATCTAAATTGATTGTAAACATGTTCAACTTCTAGGAACATGAGGGGAATAGCCAGGTAGCCTCGTTCGAAGGTCTGAAGTGATTTAATTTTTTTAATAATATCATCAGCCTTTTGATAGTAACCCAGTTCAGAGAAATATTTTACGGAGAAAGTGAGAGCATTTAAAATACGGATGTAGGTGTCAGTATTAGCACTTTCTTTGTACATAAGTAGTAATTGTTTGCTCATATGGTCAATAAGTTCCATAGGAGAATGATTGACGATGACGCGATAAATTTCAAGTTCGATACTATTAAAGACATCCGATTTCATTAAATGATTGATAATGTTTTGAATTCTGGCAACAGTTTCTGGACTCTTTGATATGGTTGGATAATGTCTTAATTTGATTGATTTAAAAATCATCTCTGCTTGAAGTGAATTGTCTTTTAGATAGACATCAAATAATTTTTCGTATTCTTCAATGTAAGTGAGAATATCTTCTTCATGGACCACATGCTTGCCAAATTCAATAGCAGGTAATTCTAAGCAGTCTCCACCTTTATTTGCATAGGCTAGAACAAAATCATTCCATTCCACTCCGATAACAATTAACAGTTTGGCAAAGTTTTCAAGTGAAATTCCTTTGTCTCCTTTTTCAAATTGACTTAGGAACTGTGGTGATACGATATCTGAGGCGGCTTCCTTTAGGCTGAGTCCTCGTGCTTCGCGCAGATACTTAAATGTAGCTCCAAATGGGTATAGATTTTCCATAAATAATCTCCTTACATACTTCTAAAACTATTATACAAAAATTTAGAGAAAAAATAGAGAAAAGAAAACTATAGTTACAAAATATTAGAATTCTATGCTATTTTTGGATTTTTTAAATAACATTGAAACTATAGTTTAAATGCCGAAAAATTTAAATATCTATTATGGTATGATAAGGGAAAGAATGGAAAATAAAGTAAGCTTGTTATACTAGTATAACAAGGATTGACTTACCACTCAATCCTATTCTATCAGTCATTAAAGGAGAAAATGATGAAGAAACTGAAAACCCTCACAACTTCAACAGCTATTGCGCTTGCGTCTGTTGGTGTGCCTGCATTTGCTCAAGAAGCAACTACTACAACAGCAGTTGAAACTACTGCTGTCAATGAACCAGCTCTTGTTTCTAAACCTGTAGCTGACGCTAAACCAGAAGTGAAGAAATCTTCTGATGTCAATCCTGCTCTTGATGCTCAAGCGTCTACTGTTAAGCAAGTTGAAGCTGAAAGTGAAACAGCAAAAGCTGAAGCTACTTCTGCTAACAAAGTTGTCACAACTACTGAAACTGCTTTGACAAGCGCTAAAGAGGACTTAAAATCAGCTGAAACTGTTAAAGCCAATGCTACAGAAAAAAATATCACTGCTACAAAAGCTAAACAAGACGCCAATGTAAAAGCTCAGGAAGCCAATCAAAAAGCCACTGAAGCGTCTACTGAAGCGATTAAAGCACAAACTGAAACTGTAGCAACTGAAACTGCTAACGTTGCAAGCGCAACAAGTAAGAAAGACCAAGCGGATAAAGCAGTAACCGCTAAAGAAGCAAATGTGAAATCAGCTGAAGACGCGCTAAATGGTTCAGGACTTGGCGAAGCAAAAGCCTCTCTTGCCCAAGCTGAAAAAGATATTGAACAAGCCAATGCGAATATCTCAAGCGCTACAAAAGCTGTCGAAACTGCTAAGAAAGCAGATAGCACTCGCGCAGACGCCATCAAACAAGCTACAAACAATGTGAATGTCAAAAATGACGCCTTGAAACTAGCTAAAGAAATGATGGACGCCGACCAAAATAAAGTAAATTCTATCCAAGAAAAAGCAGATGCTACAGCGTCTAAAGAAAAAGAAGCGCAAACTGCATTGGATGCACAAAAAGCCAAGTTGTCAACAGACACCATCACAGCTACTAACGTTATTTACAACTTAACCGCTGAAGAAAAAGTCAAATATGGATTTGATAAAGACCAAGTGACTTTCAAAGATGCATATGAAAATTGGATGAATACACGTACAGCTAAAGCTAGTGATTTGCTACAAAAAATGGCTTTAGAAATTAATAAAAAATTCATTGTTAACATTAATGAACAAGTCGACTCTAAACGTACAGTTGATATTAATAATTTAACAAATGATCAAATTATTGAAATCAGTCATTTCTATACAAAACTCTTAACTGAAGTTTCAAAATTAGTTGGACGTGATAACCATCCTAACGTAGCTCAAGATGCAATCAATTATAGCAAACAAATTGCTAAAGAATATGAAAAACGTGGTACAAGCCCATCAACAGACGGACATCTACCTTTCAGCATTACAAAACCAATTGAAAAACAACATCAATTGTCTGATAGTGGTGAAAACTTAGCTCCAGTGGTTGATTCTCAATCTGCAACTAATATGTCTGAATTGAAACAATCTGTTGTGACAGCATTCAGAATGTATTCATTCTTTGATAAAAGTTCTAAGTGGGGACACTTGACTAATAATCTAAATGCTAAAAACAGCGTTGCAATGACAATTGCTAACATTGATGGTAATCATTGGTTTGTAAATACTTTTGCTAGTGAAACAAAACAACCGATCAACCTCAACCAAGACCTTTCCCAACTCGAAGCAAATCTAGCTGAAGCTCAAAAACAAAACAGCCAAGCTCAAACTGCTCTTGCAAACGCTAAAGCAGAATTGGCATCAGCTTCACGCAAATATGCTTCTGCATTTGAAGCCAAAACAGACGCTGAAAAAGAATTGGCAAGCAAATCAGCAACACCACTTCAAACAGAAGTTGCCGAAAAGAACTTGCAATTAGCAAATCTTGCTTTAACAAATGCACAAGAACGTAAAGCAACTGCTGAAAAAGCTGTTGAAAACTTCTCAAGAAGCCAAGCAGAAAAACAAACTGCTCTTAAAACAGCTAAAGATGAACTTGCTACAGCCAAAACTGTTCAAAAAGATGCTGAAACTGCTCTTACAAGTGCGCAAGCAAAATTGCAAGCAGAAGAAAACAAGTTGAAAGCTCTTCAAGCTAAACAAGAAAAGCTCCATGCAGAAAAAGACCAATTGGTGTCAAATGCGAAAGCAATTGCAACTGAATTGAGTGCTTATCTAAACGCAGATAAAAATCTTGCAGATGCAAAAGCAAAAGTAGCTGATTTAGAAACAAAATTGACTCAAGCAAAATCTGCTGCAAAATTGGCACAAGATAAATTGGATGCCGTTACAGCTAAATTGAAAGCTGAACAAGCTAAATTAGCTGAAATTCAAGAAAAATTTGATAAGTTGGTTAAGGCTGAAAGCAAGGACGACTACAATTTATCAGATTGGTATCTGGAGTATCTTGCAGGGAAACAAGCGAAGAAGAAAACAGATACAGAACTCAAGAAAGTAGAAGACTCACAAGCTGGTAACTGGATTGAATCATCTGGTCGTTGGTGGTACAAACATGCTGACGGTTCATATACAACCAACGGTTGGGAACAAATCAAGGATAAATGGTACTACTTTGACCAAGTAGGTTGGATGCAAACTGGATGGGTCAAAACTGGTGACATGTGGTATTACTTGAACAACTCAGGCTCAATGGCTACAGATTGGGTAAAAGACAACGGTACATGGTATTACCTGACCAAGTCAGGTTCAATGGCTACAGGATGGGTAAAAGATAATGGCACATGGTATTACTTGAACAAGTCAGGCTCAATGGCTACAGGTTGGATAAAAGATAACGGTACATGGTATTACTTGAATAACTCAGGCACAATGGCTACAGGATGGGTAAAAGATAATGGTTCATGGTACTATCTTGACAAGTCAGGTGCTATGATAACAGGATGGTTTAAAGTTTCTGGTAAATGGTACTACGCCTATAGTTCAGGAGCTTTAGCAGTAAACACCACTACACCAGATGGCTATACAGTCAATACCAACGGTGAGTGGGTAGGATAAGGATGAGAAAAGGAATTTGAAATCATGAAAAATAAAAAAATATTAGTTAGTTCTTTATTAGCAGGTTCGTTGTTATCAGTGGGTCTTATGACTTCTAAACCAATGGAGGTTCATGCCTTAACAGATATGAGTGTCAAGGATACTCAAAATCCCTTGAAAATCACCTTAATACCGACAGCGGGAGGTTCTACATCAGCTACTCTTTTAGTTGACCTACAAAGAAGTTCCAACGTTAATGATAGTACTTCTCTCTATTTTGATATAGTTAATGAGAGTACTGGAACTTTGACTGAATCGCATTATTTTGGTAAATTTGATGGCAAGAATAGATTACAGTCGGGTATTAATTTACTTCTAGTAGAGGATGGCAATTATTATTTAGATATATATAGTGTAGATGATTTTGGAAAACGTTATTTTGGACGTTCAGAAATTTTTAGAATATCAGATAAGGAATACTATCCTATTAAGAAAGTAGAAGCACCCAAAGCTACTGAAGCTCCAAAACAAACCACTAGCTCTAACTCAGGTCAGACTGGTTGGTCAGGTTCTTCTTACTATAAAGTTGGTGTTAAAGTAGTCAATCAATGGATTTTTGATGTTCAGTACAATTCTTACTTCTACCTAAATGCTTCAGGTAACTTTGTTCAAAATGCTTGGTCAGGAAGTTATTACCTCAAATCAGGTGGCTACATGGCTAAGAGCGAGTGGATTTATGACAATAACTATAAATCATACTATTACTTGACAGCAGAGGGTAGCTATGCACGTAATACCTGGGCTGGAAGTTACTACCTTAAATCAGATGGTAAAATGGCCAAGAGTGAGTGGATTTATGATAGTAGCTACCAATCTTACTATTACCTAACGTCAGAAGGAAGCTATGCTCGTAACCAATGGGTAGGTGACTACTACCTCAAATCGAATGGTAAGATGGCAGTCAACGAACGTACCCCAGATGGCTACAAAGTAGATGGCTCAGGTAAGTGGGTAAAATAAGGAATTAGAGTTCAATATGGAAAATGTAATTGGTAAATTAAAAAGCTTATTTGAAACAAAACGTAAGGAGAGCATTGCAGGTTTAGTTGTAATTGCACTAGTGTTAATTTTTGGAATAAAGAAATTAACGACTGATCCCTTAGATGGAACTTATGAAATTTTAACAAAACGTGATCATTTAGTCATGGTGATTAAAGGAAATGCTGGGACCGTCACCTCTGAGGATTCAGACGGAGACAAAGAACAAAGACTAGTGAAAATTGATAAACAAAAGAAAGAATTGACAATCACAGACACTAAAGGAAGAAATTTAGGAAAAACAAAATATATGTTAAAAGATAAGGAACTTTATCTTCAAGAGCCAGATCAAACCTTTAACCGAGTAAAATAGACTACACATTAAAAGCTTACCTCAGTACCCTAAAAGTTACTGGGGTAAGAAATTGTATATAGGGAGAATATGAATGAAATTTAAAAAATTAATAACTCTAGCTAGTTTAGTAGGATTGATTACTTTCTTATTGCCAGTTGTTTCATCGGGTAATCAGTTTATACCTCCATTAAGTGAACATGTTTCAGAATATTTAGATGCACCATTATGGTATTTATTTTTGATTTGGTATGGTGCATTTGTGATTACTTTTTTATTGTCTTTAGTAATTGGCAAAGGAAGGGTGCTTCAAATTATTACATCTATTATAGTTATTCTAGTAAGTTTATTCGGAATTTTTGTTCATTTTTCAATAACAAAAGAATTGGTTGGAAGATCGGATTTAGGTTTTGGAGCGATTCTATATTATGTCTGTGTTTTGATAAATATTTTTGCAGCAATAATGGTCATAAAAGGTGATAAAGCTATTAGTGAAAAAATGAATTAAATAATTTCATTTCAGTAGTAGTTGGTATGAATGTGATAGTAATGGCAGGTTTTTAGTAAAATAGAAAAAAGATGGAGAATGAAGTGGAAGAAAAATCAGTATTATTAGAAAATTTATATAATCTACATAGAGGTATAGATTATATTTATCAAAAGCAAAACTATAAGATGAAGTTAGAAAATGATAGAAGGAAAGCTAAGCAAATACAAGCTCAATTACAAAATTTATTAGAAAGTAATTCATCTAACAAAATAGAGAAAATGATGAGGCAATCATTTTATGTAGTTCTGTTTGGTGCTTTGGGAAATCTAGCTAAATTTCTACTAATGTTTTGGTTTGGTGACGGTAATCTTCTTGAACTTGTTATGTATTTGGCAGCAACAGCAATTTTAATTTTTTATCTTCAAAAAAAGATACGTCGAAAAACAGAAAAATGGTTAAATATATGGACAGGGATTATTTTAGTCATGTTATTAGCTGCACCTCTTAGGATAATATTTTTTGCAATAATAGGGTTAATAAGTTTTAACTTATTTGAAGGTATATTTTTTTCAATTATAGCCTTAGGAATGCTTTATTTAACTTCTATTTTAGGTAAAATTTGGTATCCTAAATGGGTTGATTTCATTAATACGCTAATTGATGATGATAATAAACAACTCATTAAAAATTCAGGCATGAGACAGTCTGATTATGATAGACAGATTAGACATGAACAAGAAATTAAGCAAGAGCAACAGCAGTGTGAAATAGAGATGCAAGAAGCTGCAGGAGCTCTAGTGGCTTTTGGTAGTGGATGGTATCCCAAAGATTACTATTTCATAGAAGCTATAGAATTTTTTATCGGAGCTTTAGAAAATTTCAAAGCTGATAATATGAAGGAACTTGTAAATTTATATGATGAAACAAAATATAAAGAATTACAGTTGAACTATCAGAAAGAAATGCTACAGTTACAAAGGGAACAATATATTGATACTAAGAAAATGCTTCAAGCATTAAGATATAACAATTATGTTCAAACTTTGCAATTACAGCAGTTAGATGGAATCCGTAGAAATACAGAAGAAGCAGTTGATTACTTGAGAAATTTACGTGTTCAAGAGAATCATTATCACACACATAACCATTACCATCAAAATAATATTTATTAATTATATAGGTGAAATTAAAATTAGAAATAATATGAAGAAAATTATAAAAATAATTACCTGTTTGAGTTTGTTTTGCGGCTTATTTTCAGTTGTGAATTCAGCCCAAGCCAATAGTACTGATTACAACCAACTATTGCCACAAATTACTGAGAAGTGGGAGAGCAAACATCTATTTGAAAATAATGCTAATAGACTTGGTTACGCTTTGATGGATATTGATAAAAATGGGACGGATGAGTTATTAATCGGTCTGACCAATGGTGAAAAATGGGAACTGTTTGAAGTCTATTATATGAATGGTAATACTCCAACTCCCTTATTTGATAGATTTTGGGATACAAGCCATAGAATGGGGACAGTTATTAATATCTACACAGATGGCAGTATTATAGTGTTCGAAAGTTCTCCAGGGATTATGTCATATAGATTGTTCCAACTTTCTAAAGAAAATAAGGAGCCAACTTTAATTAAAAAAGGTGAATTCAGAGCAGGAGAAGGTGATCTGGATGACTTAAACCTTGATTCTAAAACAAAAATAGATACCTCAACTATTGAATATACTTCTCTAAATCTCCCAATCATAGGAGATAATATGGATCCGAATCCTCCTATGCCTAAGTCCCTTGTCGATGCTAAAATTGGAGATGAAATTCCTTTCCCATCTGAATTAGTGGGTACTTGGATTAATAAAGAACCTAATAAGGGTACTAAGCCTGGTAGAGCTTCATCACTTATTTTAGAAGAGGATGGAAGCTACACTGGAACTTTTAAAGATGGGGATATTAGAGGAAAATTATCTCGACTTAAAAAAGTGAGTGAGAACGGATTTATTGTCTTAAAAGAGAACAATGACGGAGAAGCTTTCTTTTTTAGTGTAGGTTTAGGAGCAGTTTTGCCTCCTGGTGAGCGAATTGATTTTGGGATGGTATTGGAGGGGCGGAATTTATACAATGCCTCATGGTTAGTCAAAGAAGGAGATGAAGACTATTCTAAGCCCACCATGCTAGCAACTTTTGTAAATCCAAATTATGGTCCCAAGAAAGTTGAGAAAAAGGTAGAAAAAGAAGTAGCGAAACAAGATGATACTGTGGCAGAATCAACACAAGATAGTAGTGAGGAGACAAAGACAGAAGAGAATCTATTTGAAAACATTCCAGTGTTTGGCATTGTTGTAGGAGCTGGACTTGTCCTTGTTGTAATCCTTTCTATATTTTGGTTTAAAAAATAAGATTTTATAAATTCATTTTGATTTACTATTAGAAAAAACCTCAAGAACTAGGGTTGAAAGCTAGTTCTTGAGGTTTTTAGGTTATTCGATTTAGATTGATTCTCATACTCAATGAAAATCAAGGAGCAAACTAGGAAGCTAGCCGTAGGTTGCTCAAAGCACTGCTTTGAGGTTGTAGATAAGACTGACGAAGTCAGCTCAAAACACTGTTTTGAGGTTGTGGATAGAACTGACGTTGTTTGAAGAGATTTTCGAAGAGTATCAACTATCAAACTGGACTTCTTCTAGTAGATAGTCGATAAAGCGTTCGCCCATCTTAGAAAGGCTAGTTTTCTCATGCTGGATATAGACCAGCTCAATTGGGTCGTCAATGTCCAGTGGGATAGAAACGATGTTGTCTCCGTTAAGATTACTGTTCAAAATCCCTGTGGCAATGGTATAACCATCCAAACCAATCAAGAGATTAAAGAGGGTGGCACGGTCACTAACCACGATGGATTTTTTGTGGTGTTCTTGGGAAAGGATTTCCTCTGAGAAGTAGAAGGAATTGTGCGTTCCTTGGTCATAGCTGAGATAAGGGAAGTTTTCCAAATCAGATAGTTTCACCTTGTCTTTCTTTGCCAGAGGGTTGGTCTTGCTGACAAAGATATGAGGTTGTGCTGTAAAGAGATGGTGAGCCAAGAGGTGGTTGTCATCCAGCATTTTTGTTAAAACATCACGGTTGTAGCTGTTCAAAAAGAGGACACCGACTTCACTACGGAAGTTCTTGACGTCGTCGATAATCTCCCAAGTCCGAGTTTCACGAAGGAAAAGCTCATATTTCTCCATATCACTTTTCTTGAGTAGAGAGACAAAGGCATTGACAACAAAGGCATAGTGTTGAGACGAAACGCTAAAGAGTTCGCGGTGTGCGACAGGATTTTTATAGCGTTCTTCTAGAAGCTGAGTTTGCTCGACAACTTGACGGGCATAGGAGAGGAACTCCATCCCATCACGGGTCAAGGTGATACCCTTGGGATTGCGGATAAAGATCTCAATGCCCATCTCATTTTCCAAATCTCTCACAGCATTGGAAAGACTAGGCTGAGTGATAAAGAGCTGTTTGGCTGCCTCATTCATGGAGCCAGTTTCGACGATTTTGATAATATAATGTAATTGTTGAATTCTCATGTTTTTATTGTACCACACTTGCGTCAGAATCGCCAAAGAAGATAGGAAAATCAGGAGCATTGTGTGAGTCTCTTCTTGAAAAAAATATAAAATTTTGCTAGAATGAGTCTTATGAAAACATTCTATGATGTGCAGCAATTTCTCAAACGATTTGGTATTATTGTTTATATGGGAAAACGCTTATATGATATTGAACTGATGAAGCTGGAACTCTCTCGGATTTACGATGCAGGGTTGATGGACAAATTAGACTATCTAGAAGCAGAAGCGGTTCTTCGCAGAGAGCATAAGGTAGAATTGGATTATATTGAGAAAAATGGAGAAAAGAACTAATGGTTACTTGGATTTTGTGGGCACTTATACTGGCAATGTTGGCGTGGATGGGCTTTAACTATCTTCGTATTCGCCGTGCGGCTAAAATCGTGGACAATGAGGAATTTGAAGCCTTGATTCGTACGGGTCAATTGATTGATTTGCGCGACCCAGCTGAATTTCACAGAAAACATATTCTTGGAGCCCGCAATATTCCTTCAAGTCAGTTGAAGACTAGTCTTGCAGCCCTTCGTAAGGATAAACCTGTCCTTCTCTACGAAAACCAACGTGCGCAACGTGTCACAAATGCAGCCCTTTACTTGAAAAAACAAGGTTTTTCTGAGATTTATATCCTTTCTTATGGCTTGGATTCTTGGAAAGGGAAAGTCAAAGTTGAGAAATAAGAAAATGAGCTTGGATATTTCCGAGCTCATTTTTTAACCACTTTTTCTGAGAAAGTCACGAATGTTTGCTAATTCTTCCGAGTTTAGGGGGCGATAATCTCCCTCTTGAAGATTATCATCCAAGCTCCAAGGCCCAAATTGGGTGCGCTTGAGAGAGGTCACTTTGACACCAACTGAGAGGAACATTTTTTTGACTTGATGAAATTTTCCTTCTGAAATGGTGATAGAAGCTTGGCTAAGAGAAGGACTTGCTGATAGAATCTCTAGTCTTGCAGGTTTACAGACAGTGCCATCTAAAAAGACAATTCCCTTTTGAAAGGCTTGAATATGGGCAGGTGTCAGGAGTCCATTAACCTCAATTTGGTAGGTCTTATCGACATGATATTGGGGGTGGAGGAGCTGAAAGCCCAAGGGGCCATTGTCGGTCAAGAGGAGAAGGCCCGTCGTATCTCGGTCCAGTCGACCGACGGCATAGAGCTTGTCAGACTGAATGTCAGGTGGAAGGAGATCCATGACGGTTTGAAGTTCCTTGTCTTTATTGGCTGTTACGACACCAGCAGGTTTATGAAGCATAAGGTAGGTGTGCTCATAACCTTGAATGATTCGGCCCTGAAAACGGAGTTCTTGTAGCCCTGTATCGATATTCTGGGCTAGGGAGCGGGCTGGGCAACCATCGACTAGAATTTCCCCTTTGAGAAGTGCTTGTTTCATGGCCTTTCGGCTAACTTTTTCTTGGGCTAATAAATTATCTAAACGCATACTGTGCCTATCTTATCATAAGTTGTTTGCTTTGAAAAGGCTTGATGTGAAAAGAAAAGCAGAGTGAAAACATTTACACTTGCTTGAGTTATGTTATTTACTTGAAAATATGGTATAATCGTTCAGTTAGAAAATAAATTTTGAATACTATAGAGGAAATCATGACAAAATTAAGAGAAGATATCCGTAACATTGCGATTATCGCCCACGTTGACCACGGTAAAACAACCCTCGTTGACGAATTATTGAAACAATCAGAAACGCTTGATGCACGTACTGAATTGGCTGAGCGTGCTATGGACTCAAACGATATCGAAAAAGAGCGTGGAATCACCATCCTTGCTAAAAATACAGCTGTTGCCTACAACGGAACTCGTATCAACATCATGGACACACCAGGACACGCGGACTTTGGTGGAGAAGTTGAGCGTATCATGAAAATGGTTGACGGTGTTGTCTTGGTCGTAGATGCCTACGAAGGAACCATGCCACAAACTCGTTTCGTATTGAAAAAAGCCTTGGAACAAGACCTTGTCCCAATCGTGGTTGTTAACAAAATCGATAAACCATCAGCTCGCCCAGCAGAAGTAGTGGACGAAGTATTGGAACTTTTCATCGAGCTTGGTGCAGATGATGACCAGCTTGACTTCCCAGTGGTGTATGCTTCAGCTATCAACGGAACTTCTTCATTGTCAGATGATCCAGCTGACCAAGAAGCTACTATGGCACCAATCTTTGACACGATTATCGACCACATCCCAGCTCCAGTAGATAACTCAGATGAGCCTTTGCAGTTCCAAGTCTCACTTTTGGACTACAATGACTTCGTTGGACGTATCGGTATCGGTCGTGTCTTCCGTGGTACTGTTAAGGTTGGGGACCAAGTTACCCTTTCTAAACTAGATGGTACAACTAAAAACTTCCGTGTTACAAAACTCTTCGGTTTCTTTGGTTTGGAACGTCGTGAAATCCAAGAAGCTAAAGCAGGTGATTTGATTGCCGTTTCAGGTATGGAAGATATCTTTGTCGGTGAAACCATTACTCCGACAGACGCAGTTGAGGCACTTCCAATCCTACACATCGATGAGCCAACTCTTCAAATGACTTTCTTGGTCAACAACTCACCATTTGCTGGTAAGGAAGGTAAATGGGTAACTTCTCGTAAGGTAGAAGAACGCCTGCAGGCAGAATTGCAAACAGACGTTTCCCTTCGTGTTGACCCAACTGATTCACCAGATAAATGGACGGTTTCAGGCCGTGGAGAATTGCACTTGTCAATCCTTATCGAAACAATGCGTCGTGAGGGATATGAACTTCAAGTATCTCGTCCAGAAGTTATCGTAAAAGAAATCGATGGTGTCAAATGTGAGCCATTTGAACGTGTTCAAATCGATACTCCAGAAGAATACCAAGGGTCTGTTATCCAAAGCCTTTCTGAACGTAAGGGTGAAATGTTGGATATGATTTCAACTGGTAATGGTCAAACTCGTTTGGTCTTCCTTGTTCCTGCGCGTGGTTTGATCGGATACTCAACTGAGTTCTTGTCAATGACTCGTGGTTACGGTATCATGAACCATACCTTTGACCAATACTTGCCATTGATTCCAGGGGAAATTGGCGGACGTCACCGTGGTGCCCTTGTTTCTATCGATGCTGGTAAGGCTACAACTTACTCAATCATGTCTATCGAAGAACGTGGTACAATCTTTGTTAACCCAGGTACTGAGGTTTACGAAGGAATGATTATCGGTGAAAACTCTCGTGAAAACGACTTGACAGTTAACATCACGAAGGCTAAACAAATGACCAACGTCCGTTCAGCTACTAAGGACCAAACAGCTGTAATCAAGACACCTCGTATCTTGACACTTGAAGAGTCTCTTGAGTTCTTGAACGATGATGAGTACATGGAAGTAACGCCTGAGTCTATCCGTTTGCGTAAACAAATCCTTAACAAGGCAGAGCGCGAGAAAGCTAACAAGAAGAAAAAATCAGCTGAATAAGAGCTAGAAAGAGATAGAGATGGTTTATTTAATCATAGGAATCCTCTTATTACTACTCTATGTATTTGCGACACCAGAAAGCATTAAAGGGACAGTTAATATCGTCCTTGTCGTCTTTGCTTTCGTAGCACTTTTGATTTTGCTTATGCTGTCAGTTCTGCAAATCTTTCAGCTACCGACAGAATTCTTTATTGCAATCGCTATGCTCTTCCTAGCATACTTTAGCTTGCGAGATATTACCCTCATGTCGGTCCATAAAAGTAAAAGAAGATAAAAAGAGAGTTTCGGCTCTCTTTTTGCTTGTTAGAATGCTGAATATGAGCATTTTCGTTTAGAATTATTTCCATAAAAATGGTAAAATAGTAAGAGTAGAAATGGAGTTTGAGACATGAAAGTAATAGATCAATTTAAAAATAAGAAAGTCCTTGTTTTAGGTTTGGCCAAGTCTGGTGAATCAGCAGCTCGTTTGTTGGACAAGCTAGGTGCCATTGTGACAGTAAATGATGGGAAGCCTTTCGAGGACAATCCAGCTGCCCAAAGTTTGCTGGAAGAAGGGATCAAGGTCATCACAGGAGGTCATCCTTTGGAACTCTTGGATGAAGAGTTTGCTCTTATGGTGAAAAATCCAGGTATCCCCTACAGCAATCCAATGATTGAAAAGGCTTTGGCCAAAGGTATTCCAGTCTTGACTGAGGTGGAATTGGCTTACTTGATTTCAGAAGCACCGATTGTTGGTATTACTGGTTCAAATGGTAAAACAACCACAACGACCATGATTGGAGATGTTTTGACTGCTGCTGGTCAACATGGTCTTTTATCAGGAAATATCGGCTATCCTGCCAGTCAAGTGGCTCAAACTGCGACAGATAAGGACACGCTTGTCATGGAACTTTCTTCTTTCCAACTGATGGGCGTTCAAGAATTCCATCCTGAGATTGCGGTTATTACCAACCTCATGCCAACTCATATCGACTACCATGGTTCTTTTGAGGAATATGTGGCAGCCAAGTGGAATATCCAGAACAAGATGACAGCAGATGATTTCCTTGTTTTGAACTTTAACCAAGACTTGGCAAAAGAATTGGCTAGCAAAACACAAGCCACTGTTGTTCCATTCTCAACACTTGAAAAGGTTGATGGAGCTTATTTGGAAGATGGTCAGCTCTTCTTCCGTGGAGAAGTGATCATGGTATCTAGTGAAATCGGAGTTCCAGGTAGCCACAATGTGGAAAATGCCCTTGCGACTATTGCAGTAGCCAAGCTCCGTGGCGTGGACAATCAAACCATCAAGGAAACTCTTTCAGCCTTTGGTGGTGTCAAACACCGTCTCCAATTTGTGGATGAAATTAAGGGTGTCAAATTCTATAATGATAGCAAGTCAACCAATATCTTGGCGACTCAAAAAGCCTTGTCAGGATTTGACAACAGCAAGGTCATCTTGATTGCAGGTGGTTTGGACCGTGGCAATGAGTTTGACGAATTGGTACCAGACATTACTGGACTTAAGAAGATGGTCATCCTCGGTCAATCTGCAGAACGTGTCAAACGGGCAGCGGATAAGGCTGGTGTGGCTTATGTGGATGCGACTGATATTGCTGATGCTACCCGCAAGGCCTATGAGTTTGCGACTCAAGGAGATGTGGTTCTTCTCAGTCCTGCCAATGCCAGCTGGGATATGTATGCTAACTTTGAAGTACGTGGCGACCTCTTTATCGACACAGTAGCGGAGTTAAAGGAATAATATGAAAAAAATTGTCTTTACAGGTGGGGGGACGGTTGGACACGTTACCCTCAATCTTTTGTTAATGCCCAAATTCATCGAAGATGGCTGGGAAGTCCACTATATCGGGGACAAGCGTGGTATCGAACACCAAGAAATCCTCAAGTCGGGTTTGGATGTCACCTTCCACTCCATTGCGACTGGGAAATTGCGTCGTTATTTCTCTTGGCAAAATATGCTGGATGTCTTCAAAGTTGGTTGGGGAATCGTCCAATCGTTCTTTATCATGTTACGAATTCGTCCACAGGCTCTTTTTTCAAAGGGGGGCTTTGTCTCAGTACCGCCTGTTATCGCTGCGCGTGTGTCAAGAGTGCCTGTCTTTATTCACGAATCTGACCTATCTATGGGCTTGGCCAATAAAATTGCCTATAAATTTGCGACGAAGATGTATTCAACCTTTGAGCAAGCTTCAAGTTTGTCTAAGGTCGAGCATGTGGGAGCAGTGACCAAGGTTTCAGACCAAAACACTCCAGAACCAGATGAATTGGTGGATATCCAAACCCACTTTAATCCTAAATTGCCAACTGTATTGTTTGTTGGCGGTTCTGCAGGTGCTCGAGTCTTTAATCAATTGGTGACAGACCATAAGAAAGAGCTGACAGAGCGCTACAATATTATCAATCTAACTGGAGATTCTAGCCTGAACGAGTTGAGCCAAAATCTCTTTCGTGTCGACTACGTGACCAATCTCTATCAACCCTTGATGGAATTGGCTGATATTGTTGTGACACGAGGTGGTGCCAATACGATTTTTGAGCTCTTGGCCATGGCAAAATTACATGTTATTGTGCCACTTGGTCGTGAAGCTAGTCGTGGTGACCAGATTGAAAATGCAGCTTACTTTGTAAAAAAAGGCTATGCAGAAGAGCTTCAAGAAAGCGAATTGACCTTGGATAGTTTGGAAGAGAAGCTTTCTCACTTACTACGTCACAAGGAAGACTATCAAGCTAAGATGAAGGCTTCTAAGGAATTGAAATCTCTAGCAGATTTTTATCAATTATTGAAAAAAGATTTATCATAAGGAAAGTAAATGTCAAAAGATAAGAAAAATGAGGACAAAGAAATCCTCGAAGAATTGAAAGAGTTATCAGAATGGCAGAAACGGAACCAAGAATATCTAAAAAAGAAGGCTGAAGAAGAGGCAGCCCTAGCTGAGGAGAAGGAAAAGGAAAGACAAGCTCGAATGGGAGAAGAATCTGAGAAGTCAGAGGACCAGGAGAGTGAAACAGACCCAGAAGATGAAGAATCAGCTAAGGAAAAGTCTGAAGAAAAAGTAGCATCCTCAGAGGGTGACAAAGATGAAGAAGAGATAAAAGAATCAGGGTTTAAAGAGGACGAGGAACAGGATAAAAAGGATACAAAAGAAAAAGCAGCCAAAGCAAAGATTCCTGGCCTCCATATCTTGCGAGCTCTAACAATTTTATTTCCAAGTCTGCTTTTATTGATTATCTCTGCTTACTTACTCAGTCCTTATGCGACCATGAAGGATATCCGTATTGAGGGAACGGTGCAAACTACGGCTGATGATATTCGACAGGCTTCAGGCATTCAGGATTCGGATTATACGATTAACCTTCTGATAGATAAAGAAAAATATGAAGAACAGATCAAGTCCAACTATTGGGTTGAATCAGCTCAGCTGGTTTATCAATTTCCAACCAAGTTTACTATCAAGGTCAAGGAATACGATATTGTTGCCTACTATATTTCTGGTGAAAATCATTATCCTATTCTTTCCAGTGGTCAGCTTGAGACCAGTGCTGTGAGCTTGGTTAGTCTACCAGAAACTTATTTGTCAGTTCTCTTTAATGATAGTGAACAAATCAAGGCTTTTGTCTCAGAACTTTCTCAAATTAGCCCGGAACTCAAGGCTACTATCCAAAAGGTGGAGCTAGCCCCAAGCAAGGTGACTTCAGATTTAATTCGATTAACCATGAATGATTCGGACGAGGTCTTGGTTCCTCTATCTGAAATGAGTAAGAAACTGCCTTATTACAGCAAGATCAAGCCTCAATTGTCAGAACCAAGTGTGGTCGATATGGAAGCTGGAATCTACAGCTACACTGTAGCGGATAAATTAATTATGGAGGCAGAAGAAAAAGCCAAAAAAGAGGCCGAAGAAGCTGAGAAAAAGCAGGAAGAAGAACGTAAACGTTTAGAAGAAGAACAGAAAAAACAAGAGGAAGAGAGCAATCGAAACCAAACAAGTCAACGTTCATCGCGTCGCTAGGTTTAGCTTTTCTTCTATAGCTCTTTAGTTAGCATGTTTTTACTTGACAAGTGCTAGTAGAAATAATAGAATAATAGAAAACCTTTAAAGCAGTCCAGAGAGGCAGCTAAGGTTAGACGGTGAAAGGGTGGAGACTACCCATTTTTCGTGGAACCTTGCTGTTGGCAGGTTCCTTTTTTCGTGGCTTCTGTTGGCCAGACTCTCTCACTAGTAAAGGTAAAAGGAGAAACCTATGCGAGAACATCGTCCAGTCATTGCTCTTGATTTTCCTAGTTTTGAGGCAGTCAAGGAATTTTTAGCTCTTTTCCCAGCAGAAGAAAGCCTTTATCTCAAGGTAGGGATGGAACTTTATTACGCAACGGGTCCTGAGATTATGTCTTACTTGAAAGACCTGGGTCACAGCGTCTTTCTTGATCTCAAACTTCATGACATTCCCAATACAGTCAAGTCAGCCATGAAGGTCTTGTCTCAGCTTGGTGTGGATATGACCAATGTTCATGCGGCTGGTGGTGTAGAGATGATGAAGGCTGCGCGTGAAGGTCTTGGTAGCCAAGCCAAATTGATCGCTGTAACGCAATTGACCTCAACATCAGAAGCTCAGATGCAGGACTTTCAAAATATCCAAACCAGCCTGCAAGAGTCTGTCATCCACTATGCCAAGAAGACAGCTGAAGCGGGCTTGGATGGTGTCGTTTGCTCGGCTCAGGAAGTGCAACTTATCAAGCAGGCCACCAATCCAGATTTTATTTGTCTGACACCAGGGATTCGCCCTCAGGGAGCTGCAGTTGGAGACCAAAAACGTGTGATGACGCCAGCAGATGCCTATCAAATCGGTAGTGACTATATCGTAGTGGGACGTCCCATTACCCAAGCTGAAGATCCTGTTGCAGCTTATCATGCCATCAAGGATGAATGGAACCAAGACTAGAATTAAAGAACTAGATTATAAAAATAAAAGGAGAATATCATGACACTTGCTAAAGATATCGCTAGCCACCTCTTGAAAATTCAAGCCGTTTACCTCAAACCAGAGGAGCCTTTCACTTGGGCATCTGGTATCAAATCGCCGATTTACACAGATAACCGTGTGACACTAGCCTATCCAGAAACTCGTACACTCATTGAAAATGGTTTTGTGGATGCTATCAAAGAAGCCTTTCCAGAGGTTGAAGTCATTGCAGGAACTGCAACAGCAGGGATTCCTCACGGAGCCATCATTGCTGATAAGATGAACCTACCATTTGCCTACATCCGTAGCAAACCAAAAGACCACGGAGCTGGTAATCAAATCGAAGGACGTGTAGCTCAGGGTCAAAAAATGGTAGTGGTTGAAGACCTTATTTCAACTGGCGGTTCTGTTCTTGAAGCCGTAGCCGCAGCTAAGCGAGAAGGAGCAGATGTGCTTGGAGTTGTAGCGATTTTCAGTTATCAATTGCCAAAGGCAGATAAGAACTTTGCGAATGCTGGCGTGAAATTAGTGACACTTTCAAACTACAGCGAACTCATCCACCTAGCCCAAGAAGAAGGTTATATCACACCAGAAGGATTGGATCTCCTAAAACGATTTAAAGAAGACCAAGAAAATTGGCAAAATGCCTAAAACATAGAAAATCAGGTAGTCACTAGGATTACCTGATTTCTTTTTTATAGTAGAAAATGAAAAGAGTATTTGAATTTCTATAACTTAAGAAAGTTTATCATTTTTAATTATATCTGTAAAATGCTATAAAGTATGAAATTTCCAAACAAAATATTTGAAAAGTTTTGAAAAAAGAGTTAAGATATTTTTGTAATATACAAAGTAAACGCTTACTTATTAAGGAGGGCATTTTATGTCATACAAAACAAGCAATGCAGAAGGTCATGTAGATTTCATCAATACCTATGATTTGGAGCCCATGGCGCAGCAAGTTATTCCGAAAGCAGCCTTTGGTTATATCGCAAGTGGAGCAGAAGATACATTCACTTTACGCGAGAACATCCGTGCCTTTAACCACAAGCTCATCGTTCCTCATACACTTTGCAATGTAGAAAATCCAAGTACAGAGATTGAATTTGCAGGCGAAAAATTGTCTTCACCAATCATTATGGCGCCTGTTGCAGCTCATAAATTGGCAAATGAACAGGGTGAGGTGGCTACTGCGCGTGGTGTGCATGAGTTTGGTTCTCTTTATACAACTAGCTCTTACTCTACTGTCGACCTTCCAGAAATTACGGAAGCTCTTCAAGGGACACCTCACTGGTTCCAATTTTACTTTAGTAAAGATGACGGTATAAACCGCCATATCATGGACCGTGTGAAAGCTGAAGGCTACAAAGCGATTGTCTTGACAGCAGATGCTACTGTAGGAGGCAATCGTGAGGTTGATAAGCGTAATGGTTTTGTCTTCCCAGTTGGCATGCCGATTGTTGAAGAATACCTGCCAGAAGGTGCTGGAAAATCAATGGACTTTGTTTACAAATCAGCTAAACAACGCTTGTCTCCACGTGATGTAGAATTTATCGCTGAATACTCAGGACTTCCTGTGTATGTCAAGGGACCACAATGCCGTGAGGACGTTGAACGTTCGCTTGCTGCAGGAGCTTCTGGTATCTGGGTTACTAACCACGGTGGCCGCCAAATTGACGGTGGACCAGCTGCCTTCGACTCACTTCAAGAAGTAGCAGAAGCAGTTGACAAACGTGTGCCAATCGTCTTTGACTCAGGTATTCGTCGTGGTCAACACGTCTTTAAAGCCTTGGCTTCAGGAGCAGACTTGGTAGCAATTGGTCGCCCTGTTATCTATGGCTTGGCTCTCGGCGGTAGTGTCGGTGTACGTCAAGTCTTTGAACACTTGAATGCAGAATTGAAGACAGTCATGCAATTGTCTGGAACTCAGACTATTGAAGATGTCAAACACTTCAAACTCCGTCACAATCCATACAATCCAACCTTCCCAGTTGACCCTCGTGACTTAAAATTGTATTGATAAAAGAGATTGCCTCCACTTGATGTGGAGGTTTTTCTTCGTGTATTGGAAGAATAAATCGCTATCAAAAACTATATAAAGATATTTTTCGGTCAAATATCTTGCTAGGGCTTTCATTTTTTGCTATACTGGTCCAGTAATTAAATAATAAAGACATTTGGGGTGCTTTAGGCTGAGATGATACCCATTGAACCTGCTACAGTTAGTACTGTCGAAGGGAAATGTGAATAGTTTTTTCTTGAGAAAGAAAAAACCATCTAATTTTGTAAGCAAAACTCTAATTCTTGTGTTTGATTAGAGTTTTTTATTTTTTACTAGATAGACTAGATGCAGAATATGATGGCAAGTCTCTCTTAAATGCCCTATTGTCTTAAAAGGAGTTTTTATGTTTAAAAAATGGCGTTTAAAAGATGTTATCTTGCTTGCTTTCTTGTCTATCTTTTTTGGTGGCGTTTTTGTAGGATCTGGCTATCTGTTTGATATCCTCACTCTGATTTTAGCCCCTCTTGGTTTGCAGGCTTTTGCTAATGAAATCCTCTTTGGTCTCTGGTGTATGGCTGCGCCCATTGCTGCTATCTTTGTTCCAAGAGTCGGAAGTGCGACGATTGGAGAAGTGTTAGCTGCACTTGCTGAAGTTCTTTATGGTAGCCAATTCGGTTTAGGTGCCCTTTTGTCTGGCTTGGTTCAAGGTTTGGGAAGTGAACTTGGTTTTATCGTAACCAAGAATCGCTATGAAAGTTGGCTCTCTCTAACTGCTAATAGTATTGGGATTACGCTTGTTAGCTTTGTCTATGAATACATTAAGTTAGGTTATTACGCCTTCTCCCTTCCTTTTGTCCTTTCCTTGCTTGTAGTACGTTTTATTTCCGTCTTTTTCTTCTGTACCATCTTGGTTCGTGCTATTGTCAAACTCTATCATCAGTTTGCAGCTGGAGGCAAGGCATAGATGGGTCTGGAACTACGAGCGATTCAGTCCCCAATCTTCTCTGAGCCGATTGATTTTGCTTTTCATGCGCAATCCTTTACCTTGTTAGTTGGGAGCAGTGGTTCAGGAAAATCTAGCCTCTTTCAAATGATCGCCCAAGTCAGTTCTCTTCCCTATAGCGGTCAAGTCCTGATAAATGGGAACGAGGTCAGTCAGCTTTCTATCATCGAACGTGTCCAGACGGTTGGCATTCTCTTTCAAAATCCCAATCATCAATTTACCATGGAGAACTTGTTTGAGGAGCTGATTTTTACCTTGGAAAATATCGGCTGTCCACTTCAAGAGATTGATGCTAAAATAGCAGAGGTGGTCCGGCAATGTCGCTGCAATGCGATCTTGCACCGTCCCATCCATCACTTATCGGGTGGGGAAAAGCAAAAGGCTGCCTTGGCTGTTCTCTTTGCCATGAACCCTAGGGCCTATCTCTTGGATGAGCCCTTCGCTTCCATTGACCGCAAGAGTAGGATAGAGATATTGGAGATTCTAAAAGAGTTGGTCTCTGATGGTAAGACAGTTATTTTGTGCGACCATGATTTATCTGATTATGAAGCCTATATCGACCATATGGTGGAGCTAAGAGACGGACAACTAAGGAAAATAAATCAAATCCCTGCCTCTGAAATGACACAGGCTGTTTCAAAGGAAGTTGCTTCTAGCCCAGAACTATTCCATATGGATCGTGTGACTTGTGAGCTGGGGAGTCGCCCCCTCTTTTCGGTTGATGATTTTACTTTCTACCAAGGGATTTCCTGTATTTTGGGTGACAATGGTGTCGGGAAATCAACCCTCTTTCGCTCCATTCTTCAATTTCAAAAGTATAAAGGGAAAATTATCTGGAAGGGGACAGTTCTGAAAAAGAAAAAGAGTTTGTACCGTGACTTGACGGGTGTTGTTCAGGAAGCTGAGAAGCAGTTTATCCGAGTCAGTCTGCGAGAGGAACTTCAATTAGATGGACCTGATTCTGAAAGAAATCAGCGAATTTTCCAAGCTTTACAATATTTTGATCTGGAGCAGGCACTCGATAAGAGTCCCTATCAATTAAGTGGTGGTCAGCAAAAGATTCTTCAGCTCTTGACCATCTTGACCAGCAAGGCTTCTGTGATTTTACTAGATGAACCTTTTGCTGGTTTGGATGATAGAGCCTGCCATTATTTTTGCAAGTGGATTCTGGAGGAGAGAAATCAAGGAAGAAGTTTTCTGATCATTAGCCATCGTTTAGATCCCTTGATCTCTGTGGTTGATTATTGGATTGAGATGACTAGTCAGGGTCTCAGTCATGTGAAAGAAGTGACAATTACCAAACCACTCACATCTCAGAGTAGCAATACCCAAAAGGAGGTGAGATAGTATGGTCAAAGTAGCAACCCAGACACCGATTATCAGTCTCTTTTTGCTGATTTTATCCTTGGAAACATCTTTTATTCCTTCGATTGCTCTGAATCTTTCGGTAGTCGCATTCTGTATTCTCTTTATGCTCTATTACCGTCGATTTAAGATGTTGGCTTGGATGCTATTGCTCGCCATTTTACCATCTTTTGCCAACTACTGGGCAGTTCAGTTACATGGGGATGCTTCGCAGGCAGTCATGCTTGGAACGAGGGCCTTTGTGACAGTTTGTATAGGCCTTGTCTTTGTTTCCTCTATTTTCCTAAAAGAGCTTCTCTTGTACTTGGCTCAAAAGGGGTTATCACGCTCTTGGGCCTATGCCTTGATTGTGGTATTCAATTCCTTCCCCCTTATTCAGCAAGAAATCAAGTCCCTCAAGGAAGCTTGCTTATTACGCGGTCAAGAACTACATTTTTGGTCGCCCCTGATTTACAGTAAGGTTTTGATGACGGTCTTTAGATGGCGCCATCTTTATCTGAGAGCTCTATCTGCGCATGGATATGACGAACATGCACAGTTGGAAAATCACTATCGGACCTTTTATATTCCTAAAAAAACAAAATTAATCTACCTGCTGTTCTTTTTATTACTTCAAAGCAGTCTATTTTTATAAAGGAGTTATTATGGAATTTACAGATATTGCGATGGAATTATCCAAGGAAGCTTGGCAGGCTTCCTTTCATCACCCCTTTGTTTTACAGTTACAAGAGGGAAATTTAGACCCGTCCATCTTTCGCTATTACTTGATTCAGGATGCCTACTATTTGAAGGCCTTCTCAGAAGCCTATCACCTCTTGGCTGATAAGACTTCAAACCAAGAGATGAAAAGACTCTTGAAACAAAATGCCCAGAGTCTAGTGGAGGGTGAGTTATTTATCCGCCAACAATTTTTCAAGGAATTGGAAATCAGCGACCAGAAAATGGAGCAACATCCAATCGCTCCGACCTGTTATCATTATATTTCACACATTTATCGGCAATTTGAAGAGCCGAACTTGGGCATTGCTTTTGCAAGTTTGCTCCCTTGTCCCTGGCTATACCATGATATAGGCAAATCACTTAATCTTAAACCATCACCAAATCCTCTCTACCAACAATGGATTGAAACTTATATTACGGATGAGTTGGAGCAGCAAATCAGAGAGGAAGAAGCGCTGGTCAATCAGCTCTATAGAGAAAGCGATGAGACAGACAAGAAAAAAATGCTAGATGCCTTCCACATCAGTGTTCATATGGAAGCCAAGTTTTGGGAAATGGCCTACCAACACCAGACATGGAAGAGCGATTTACAGTCTTTAGAAAAGGGAGAAGAATAGTAACATGAGAAACCACCAACTACAAGTTCACAAATTAACCATTTTATCCATGATGATTGCTCTTGACGTAGTTCTTACACCCATCTTTCGAATTGAGGGAATGGCACCGATGTCCAGTGTAGTCAATATTCTGGCAGGAATTATGATGGGGCCAGCTTATGCTTTAGTTATGGCAACTGTGACAGCTTTTATCCGTATGACAACTCAAGGGATTCCGCCTTTAGCACTTACAGGAGCGACTTTTGGAGCCCTTCTTGCAGGTCTCTTTTATAAGTACGGTCGGAAATTTCACTATTCTGCTCTAGGAGAGATTTTGGGAACAGGTATTATCGGTTCTATTGTTTCCTATCCTGTTATGGTACTCTTTACAGGATCTGCGGCGAAGCTTAGCTGGTTTATCTACACTCCTCGATTTTTCGGAGCAACCTTGATTGGTACAGCGATTTCCTTTATTGCCTTTCGATTTTTAATCAAGCAGGAATTCTTTAAAAAAGTGCAGGGATATTTTTTCAGTGAAAGGATAGACTGATGCAGGCATTTACAAATCCCTTTCCTCTAGGCTCTAGTTCCCTAATTCACTGTATCACCAATGAGATTTCTTGTGAGATGCTGGCCAATGGAATTTTGGCGCTGGGATGCAAACCTGTCATGGCAGATGATCCCCGTGAGGTTCTTGATTTTACCAAACAAAGCCAGGCCCTCTTCATCAATTTGGGGCATTTGTCAGCTGAGAAGGAAAAAGCAATCCGTATGGCAGCTTCTTATACAGATAAAGTTTGTCTCCCAATGGTAGTAGATGCGGTTGGCGTAACAGCTTCATCCATTCGTAAGAGCTTAGCTAAAGACCTTTTAGACTATAGCCCCACGGTCCTTAAAGGAAACATGTCGGAAATCCGAAGTCTTGTTGGATTAAAACACCATGGCGTTGGGGTCGATGCGAGTTCTAAAGATCAAGAAACTGAGGATTTACTTCAAGTCTTGAAAGACTGGTGTCAGACCTATTCAGGTATGTCATTCTTAGTCACTGGCCCCAAGGATCTCATCGTTTCAGAGAATCAGGTCGCTGTACTGGGAAATGGTTGTGCAGAATTAGACTGGATAACAGGGACAGGAGACTTAGTTGGAGCCTTGACAGCCGTTTTTCTCAGCCAAGGAAAGACTGGATTTGAAGCTTCGTGTCTAGCAGTCTCTTATCTCAATATCTCTGCTGAGAGAATAGTTGTTCAAGGAATGGGATTGGAAGATTTTCGCTACCAAGTACTCAATCAGCTTTCTCTCCTCAAAAGAGATGAAAACTGGCTAGATGCCATTAAAGGAGATATTTATGAATAGGGAAGCACTTAGACTGTATCTGGTAACCAATCGCTACCAAGATTCCTTGGAAAGTTTTCTTGAAAAGGTTGAGACGGCTTGCCGTTCAGGGGTTACCATAGTCCAATTACGAGAAAAAAATCTCACAACTAATCAATATTATCAACTGGCAAAACAAGTCAAGGAAATAACAGATGCCTATCAGGTACCCTTGATAATCGATGATCGTTTGGATGTTTGTCTTGCGGTTGATGCTGCAGGTTTGCATATTGGAGACGATGAGCTACCAGTTTCGGTTGCCCGACAAGTCTTGGGTCCTGACAAAATACTTGGTGTCACAGCTAAAACTGTAAAAAGAGCCCTTGAGGCAGAAGAAGGAGGGGCGAATTACTTGGGGACAGGAGCTATTTTCCCGACTACGACCAAGGAAAATGCGCCTATCACCCTGATTTCAACCTTGAAAACAATTTGCCAAAGAGTCGCTATTCCAGTAGTTGCTATCGGAGGTTTGACGTCAGATAACATTGAACAGCTTATTGGTACTGGCATAGCTGGAGTAGCTGTAGTGCGTGATTTGATGCAGGCAGAAGATATAGAGGCAAAAACACAAGCTTTTTTGACAAAGTTGGATGACATTATTTTCTAATTAATACTCAATGAAAATCAAAGGCAAACTAGGAAGCTAGTCACAGCTTGCTCAAAGCATAGCTTTGAGGTTGCAGATAAAGCTGACATAGTTTGAAGAGATTTTCGAAGACTATAAAAACTCTCTAATTCCCTTAAAGTGGGAACTAGAGAGTTTTTTTAATCTTTAAAGCTTGTATGGTTGACTGGGCCAGAACCATGACCGAGTTGAGGAGCGTCTTGGATGGCCTTTGTGATAAAGGCCTTGGCTTTATCGACTGCTTGATAGAGGGTTTTCCCCTTGGCTAGTTCAGCAGTAATCACTGCAGCAAAGGTACATCCAGTACCATGTGTATGACAGGTTTGAATTCGTGGGCTTTCCCAGACAAATTGCTCATCCTTTGTAAAGAGGAAATCCTTGGCACCGCCTTCGAGATGCCCGCCTTTAATAACAACAGACTGAGGACCAAATTCTTTTAAAATCAGGCGTCCGGCACGCTGCATGTCTTCAGGATCATGGATTGAAAAACCAACAATTTCTTCTGCTTCAGGAAGATTGGGTGTGATGATGGTTGCAAGGGGAAGTAGGTTTGTTTTTAGGTAGCTTCTGGCACTGGTATCAATCAGGGTGTCTCCGCTCGTAGCGACCATAACAGGGTCAAGGACGTATGGACATTCAAGGTTCTTTAAGTAGGGTTGGATAATTTCCATGATTTCTGTTGTCGCTAACATTCCAGTTTTCACAGCCTGTGGCTTGATATCCGAAAAGACACTCTCCAATTGGGCTTTCAACATTTGAGGAGAAACGTGCTCGATTAATTGAACGCCTCTGGTATTTTGAGCGACAAGACTTGTCACAACAGCCATTCCATAGACATCTCTAGCCTGGAATGACTTCAAATCAGCCATAATGCCAGCACCACCACTAGGGTCTGTCCCTGCAATAGTCAAAGCAACGGGTAAATAAGTCATCTAAAACCTCCCAACCAACTGAAGTTTGTATTCTCAAGAACAAGCAAGTCTGTTTTAGGAAGGTAATAGAAGACTGCTAGTCCCCATCATCATTTCCACTTCCATCAGCTAGCATTACCTAGATTGAGTCAAAGGGTATAACAGTTGTTAATCTCAGCTTTACGCACCCCTAGTGGTTGTTTTCTTTTTTCTTTAGTATAGCATATTTTTATAGTTTATATAGTAAAATTTGACTGCAAATCGTTTTTCAAATGATTAAAATCCTATTTTTCGCAGAAAAGATTAATTTAATAGTTGACAAATGTAGATTTTAAGAGTATACTGATAATTGTAATTGACAAATGTAGATTTAGGAGGTGTGATGATGCAGATTTCAGATGCAGAATGGCAGGTCATGAAGATTATTTGGATGCAAGGAGAGCAGACCAGTACGGATTTGATTAGGGTTCTGGCTGAGCGATTCGACTGGTCCAAGTCGACCATTCAAACTCTTTTGGCTCGTCTGGTTGAGAAAGAGTGTCTGACTCGGAAAAAAGAAGGCAAGTCCTTTGTTTATTCAGCTATTTTAACTTTGGATCAAAGTCGAGACTTGCTTGTTAATGATATCAAAGACAAGGTTTGTTCCCGTAGGATTAAGAATTTGTTGGCTGATTTGATTACTGAATGTGATTTTACTCAGGCTGACTTGGAAGACTTAGAAGCTGTGATTTCTGAGAAGAAATCAAGTGCTGTAACAGAAGTAAAATGTAATTGTATGTAAAGGAGACGTCATGTTAAATAGCATTGTAACCATTATTTGTATTGCCCTTATCGCCTTTATCTTGTTTTGGTTTTTCAAAAAGCCTGAAAAATCTGGACAAAAGGCCCAGCAAAAAAACGGCTACCAAGAGATTCGAGTGGAAGTCATGGGAGGCTATACGCCTGAGTTGATTATTCTTAAAAAATCAGTGCCAGCCCGCATTGTATTTGACCGCAAGGATCCTTCACCATGTTTGGATCAAATTGTTTTTCCAGACTTTGGAGTACATGCGGACCTGCCTATGGGGGAAGAGTATGTAGTGGAAATTACGCCTGAGCAGGCTGGAGAGTATGGTTTCTCTTGTGGCATGAATATGATGCACGGTAAGATGATTGTAGAATAGGAGAATGATATGACTGAAATTGTAAAAGCAAGTCTTGAAAATGGTGTTCAAAAAATTCGTATCACGGCAGACAAAGGTTACCATCCAGCCCACATTCAACTGCAAAAAGGAGTTCCTGCTGAGATCACCTTTCATCGTGCTACTCCTTCAAACTGTTACAAGGAAATCCTGTTTGAAGAAGAAGGCATCTTGGAATCAATCGGCGTAGATGAGGAGAAAGTCATTCGTTTTACACCTCAAGAATTAGGTCAACATGAATTTTCTTGTGGTATGAAGATGCAAAAGGGAAGTTATACAGTTGTTGAGAAGACTCGAAAATCTCTATCACTTTTACAGCGTTTTTGGATTACCAGTATCTTTACTGTGCCTCTTGTGATCCTCATGATTGGGATGTCGACAGGAGGAATTAGTCACCAAGTCATGCGTTGGGGCACCTTTTTAGCCACAACACCGATTATGCTAGTAGCAGGTGGTCCTTATATCCAAAGTGCTTGGGCTAGTTTTAAAAAGCACAATGCCAACATGGATACCTTGGTTGCTCTGGGAACCCTAGTGGCCTATTTCTATAGCTTAGTTGCCCTCTTCGCTGGTCTCCCCGTTTACTTTGAAAGTGCTGCATTTATCTTCTTCTTCGTTCTTATGGGAGCTGTTTTTGAGGAGAAAATGCGGAAAAATACTTCCCAAGCTGTGGAGAAATTACTTGACTTGCAGGCTAAAACTGCAGAAGTCTTGCGTGAGGATAACTATGTTCAAGTCCCTTTGGAGCAAGTCAAGGTAGGTGACCTGATTCGAGTGCGTCCCGGTGAAAAGATTGCGGTTGATGGTGTCGTAGTAGAAGGTATCTCTAGTATTGATGAGTCTATGGTGACAGGTGAGAGTCTGCCTGTGGATAAGACAGTTGGAGATACCGTCATTGGTTCAACCATCAATAATAGTGGAACACTTGTTTTTAGAGCAGAAAAAGTTGGTTCAGAGACTGTTTTGGCTCAGATTGTGGATTTTGTGAAGAAAGCTCAGACAAGTCGTGCGCCGATTCAGGACTTGACGGATAAAATTTCAGGGATTTTTGTCCCAGCAGTTGTCATTTTAGGGATCGTGACCTTTTGGGTTTGGTTCGTCTTGCTCAGGGATAGTGTAGTCGTGCTTGGAGCGAGCTTTGTGTCTTCGCTTCTCTATGGAGTGGCTGTTTTGATTATTGCCTGCCCTTGTGCCTTGGGTCTTGCAACACCGACAGCCCTTATGGTGGGGACAGGACGCAGTGCCAAGATGGGAGTTCTCCTCAAAAATGGAATGGTTCTACAGGAAATCCAGAAAGTTCAAACTATTGTCTTTGATAAGACCGGGACTTTGACGGAAGGGAAACCTGTGGTAACAGATATCATCGGCGACGAAGTAGAAGTGCTTGGATTGGCAGCTTCCTTGGAAGAAGCTTCTCAACACCCACTGGCTGAAGCCGTTGTGAAACGAGCGAGTGAAGCTGGACTTGAGTTTCACACTGTTGAAAATTTCCAAGCCTTGCACGGAAAAGGTGTCTCAGGGCAAATCAATGGAAAACAAGTTCTGCTAGGAAATGCTAAAATGCTGGATGGCATGAACATTTCAAGCGTTTATCAAGAAAAATTAGAAGAACTAGAAAAAGAAGCTAAGACAGTTGTTTTCTTGGCTGTGGACAATGAAATCAAAGGCTTGCTTGCTTTGCAAGATATTCCTAAGGAAAATGCTAAGCTTGCCATCAGTCAGTTGAAAAAACGAGGTCTTAAAACAGTCATGCTGACAGGAGACAATGCAGGTGTGGCGCGTGCTATTGCCGATCAGATCGGAATCGAAGAGGTCATTGCAGGTGTCTTACCAGAAGAAAAAGCCCATGAAATCCATAAACTACAACAGTCAGGCAAAGTAGCCTTTGTTGGTGATGGCATCAATGATGCTCCTGCCCTTAGTGTAGCAGATGTGGGGATTGCTATGGGAGCTGGAACAGATATCGCCATCGAATCAGCAGATTTGGTGTTGACAACCAATAATCTCTTAGGCGTGGTGCGTGCCTTCGACATGAGTAAGAAAACTTTTCATCGTATTCTGCTCAATCTTTTCTGGGCCTTTATCTACAATGTCGTTGGAATTCCGATAGCAGCAGGAGTCTTTTCTGGTGTTGGGCTGGCCCTCAACCCAGAACTGGCAGGTCTAGCAATGGCATTTAGTTCTGTATCTGTTCTGACTAGTTCCCTTCTCTTAAACTTTAGTAAAATAGATTAAAAGCGGGCTTGCTCGCTTTTTATACTCTTTGAAAATCTCTTCAAATCACGTCAGCTTTATCTGCAACCTCAAAGCTGTGCTTTGAGCAACCTGTGGCTAGCTTCCTAGTTTGCTCTTTGATTTTCATTGAGTATTATAAAACAGAAGCTAAAAACGTTTTCAAACTGTACTGTAATAGAGAATAAAAACTTCTGAGCAGATTCTTAGTAAACTAAAAATAAATGTGATAAATTAGTATTGTAAAAATTTACTGAAACGTTTTCAAAAACTATATGAAATCTTTTTTAGTAGATTTAAAAATATTTGAAGGAGAGTTATCATTATGACTCAAGGGAAAATTACTGCATCTGCAGCAATGCTTAATGTATTGAAAACATGGGGCGTAGATACAATCTACGGTATCCCATCTGGAACACTCAGCTCATTGATGGATGCTTTGGCTGAAGACAAAGATATCCGCTTCTTGCAAGTACGCCACGAAGAAACAGGTGCTCTTGCAGCGGTTATGCAAGCTAAATTCGGTGGCTCAATCGGGGTTGCAGTTGGTTCAGGTGGTCCAGGTGCGACTCACTTGATTAACGGTGTTTACGATGCAGCTATGGATAACACTCCATTCCTAGCGATCCTTGGATCACGTCCAGTTAACGAACTCAACATGGATGCCTTCCAAGAATTGAACCAAAACCCAATGTACAACGGTATCGCTGTATACAACAAACGTGTAGCTTACGCTGAGCAATTGCCAAAAGTAATCGACGAAGCTTGCCGTGCTGCAGTTTCTAAAAAAGGTCCAGCTGTCGTTGAAATCCCTGTAAACTTTGGTTTCCAAGAAATCGATGAAAACTCATACTATGGATCAGGTTCATACGAGCGCTCATTCATCGCTCCTGCTTTGAACGAAGTTGAAATCGACAAAGCTGTTGAAATCTTGAACAATGCTGAACGTCCAGTTATCTATGCTGGTTACGGTGGTGTTAAAGCTGGTGAAGTGATCACTGAATTGTCACGTAAAATCAAAGCACCAATCATCACAACTGGTAAAAACTTTGAAGCTTTCGAATGGAACTATGAAGGCTTGACAGGTTCTGCTTACCGTGTTGGTTGGAAACCAGCCAACGAAGTGGTCTTTGAAGCAGACACAGTTCTTTTCCTTGGTTCAAACTTTCCATTTGCTGAAGTTTACGAAGCATTCAAGAACACTGAAAAATTCATCCAAGTTGATATTGACCCTTACAAACTTGGTAAACGTCACGCCCTTGACGCTTCAATCCTTGGTGACGCAGGTCAAGCAGCGAAAGCTATCCTTGACAAAGTGAACCCAGTTGAATCTACTCCATGGTGGCGTGCAAACGTTAAGAACAACCAAAACTGGCGTGATTACATGAACAAAATCGAAGGTAAAACTGAGGGTGAATTGCAATTGTATCAAGTTTACAATGCAATCAACAAACATGCTGATCAAGACGCTATCTATTCAATCGACGTAGGTGACACTACTCAAACATCTACTCGTCACCTTCACATGACACCTAAGAACATGTGGCGTACATCTCCACTCTTTGCGACAATGGGTATTGCCCTTCCTGGTGGTATCGCTGCTAAGAAAGACAATCCAGATCGCCAAGTATGGAACATCATGGGTGACGGTGCATTCAACATGTGCTACCCAGACGTTATCACAAACGTTCAATACGACCTTCCAGTTATCAACGTTGTCTTCTCAAATGGTAAATATGCCTTCATCAAGGACAAATACGAAGACACAAATAAACACTTGTTTGGTTGTGACTTCCCTAATGCTGACTATGCGAAAATCGCTGAAGCTCAAGGAGCTGTTGGATTTACAGTTGACCGTATCGAAGACATCGATGCAGTTGTTGCAGAAGCTGTTAAATTGAACAAAGAAGGTAAAACTGTTGTGATCGATGCTCGCATCACTCCACACCGTCCACTTCCAGTAGAAGTACTTGAATTGGATCCAAAACTTCACTCAGAAGAAGCTATCAAAGCCTTCAAGGAAAAATACGAAGCAGAAGAACTCGTACCATTCCGTCTCTTCTTGGAAGAAGAAGGTTTGCAATCACGCGCAATTAAATAATTCCTCTCGCCGAAAATCAAATGTAAACTGCGTTATCTTCACCTTGCCGTACTCCAGTACTGCCTGCGGTTTGATGCCTTGTTTATTCTTTGATTTTCATAAAGAGAAACTTAAAAAGATCGGAGCAATCCGGTCTTTTTATGGAGGATAGTAAATGGATTTAAATCAATTAGATATTTTCGTTTCAGATGTTCCCCAAGTCTGTGCTGACTTGGAGCGTATTTTGGATAAAAAGTCCGATTATGTTGATGACAGTTTTGCTCAGTTTACGATTGGCAGTCACTGTCTGATGTTGTCCCAAAATCATTTGATTCCTTTGGAAAACTTTCAGTCAGGAATCATTCTTCATATCGAGGTTGAGAATGTAGACCAGAATTACCAACGGTTGAAAGAGCTTGGTATCGAGATTTTACACGGTATTTGTGAAACGGATTGGGGAACAGAGTCCTTATTAGTTAAAGGTCCTGCTGGTCTAGTGATTGATTTTTATCGTATGAAATAAGGTGCTTAGTCATTTGAAGTTAATCTTAGCTATTTTTAAAACAGAAATTGAGAATTTGAACTATTGAAAGATCGGAGAAATCCGGTCTTTTTTAGGTAAACCTAATAGTAACTTCTGAGCTTGACTATCGTGAGGTAACGAATTAAAACAGTCTCGTGATAGACCGTTTTAAGTATGACGCTGGACATAAGAATCATCAGAGGAAGGAATAGCGAGATTGTGTCTCTACGAATAGAAATGTGACAGTACGGCATGTATAGTAGATAAGGGTATTTGAAATTAGTTTATACTAGATTGAAAATTATTAAAATGTAGAACTTTTCTAATTTTCTGACTTTTTATTGAATTATCATTTTAATAGGTATATAATATATTTAAAGAAATCAAAGAATAAAGAGGTGGTAATATGAAATTATCACGATATGTCTTAAGGTATGATACTGAAGATGGTAGTGTATATTTTAATACCAAAAATAATCATTCATTTTTAATTACGAATGAATTGAAGAAGAATATACAAGAAAATAAAACAACGGGAAGTGAATATATTGCCTATTTGGAAGAGAATAGATATTTACGTGAAGACAATGAGGTAAACAAATATTTAAAACAGATAGAAGATAGGAATAATGAGATACTAGAGTTTACAATTCTTACTCATGGAGATTGTAATTTTCGATGTAAGTATTGTTATGAACACTTTAAAAATATTGGAATGTCTATTGAAACAGAAAATGCTATTTTGAAATTTGCTGAAGAAAAATTGAGTAATTCTCAATATCATTTCCTAAGGATAGCATGGTTTGGTGGAGAACCTCTGTTAGGCTATAAAACAATTCAACGGCTTTCACTAGAATTTTTGAAAATTTGTGAGCGATTTGGAATAACGTATTCAGCAAGTATTACTACTAATGGATTTTTGTTAACATCTTCCAAATTTGAAAAATTAGTAAGAGAGTATGATGTTACTAATTTTCAGATTACTATTGATGGTGATGGAGAGAGTCATGATTCTCAACGTGTGTTAAAAAATCAAAAAGGTTCCTATGCGCGAATTTTAGACAATCTTCATAAAATGAAGGATAGTGATTTAGATTTTATTTGTACGTTAAGATTCAATATATCGAAGGAAAATTATGACCATATGGAGTCATTTCTATTAAATGATGGTCGTTACTTTAAAAATGATGATAGATTTTTTCTTCTATATCATAATATTGGTAACTGGGGACAAGGAGATCGTTCTAAAGACGACTGTGTTACAGTATTTAAAAATGATATGAGTTTTGGTATTTCTAAGAAAGCAGTTGATTTGGGGTACCATCTATCTTTGCCAAGCATTGTGGTTCACAATTCCTTTTCTTGTTATGCCAATCGTTTAAATCACTATATGTTTAATGTTAGAGGTATTGTACAAGCATGTACAGTTGCTTTGTACGATAATCAAAATGTTTTTGGAAATATCAATACTGGATTGATTAACAAAGATAAAATGAAAGGATGGTTTTTATCTGTTAGAGAAGATTGTAAAACATGTCCCTTTGTTTTGATTTGTAAATCAGGCTTTTGTCCAATGGCCAAGCATATTACGGAATTAAGCTCTTCTGTGATTTGTAAGAATATGCAAGAGAAAATTCGTAAAAATCTAGCACTTTATGCTATTTCCGGATGCTATGAAGATATTTTAGATGTGGACTAGAGAGGGGTAAGCAAAAATGTCTATCAAGAAAAACAAAAAGGTTGTAAAAAAACCTGAAGCTGCAAGCAATAATTGTAATATTTGTTAAGTTTATATAATAAAAACGGAGAGGAGTGCTAGCCTCTCTCTTTTTCTAGGAGGGCATTATGAATAAAATATTTCACTATCTGGATAAGAAAACGAAGTTTTATACTATCATCGGTGCACTGGCAAATGGAGGTTTGGCTCTTGCTCAACCCCTAGTTGTATCCCAAGCCTTGTCCTTAAATCAAGGGGAACTGACTTATTCTAAAATCATACAGTTTGCTGTTTTTGGCTTTACAGTATACTTTGTCTTGTATAGCTTAATGCTCTTTTGTAATCATACACATAATGTTTTTCGGCGTGAAATTCAAATGAATATGAGGGCAGATTTATTTGACAAGCTGATGACAAAAAAAGATTTTAGCGAAGATGAAAAAATCACTATGCTCACACAAGATATGGAGTATTTGGGGGATAATTACTTAGAAAAATACATCAATATCATTTGCTGGAGCTTTGTAGCATTACTAACAGCGATTTATATTATTTCGCAAAATTTGTTGTTAGGTAGTATTTTTGTCTTTTTCACTATTTTACGTCCTATTCCTCAGTTCTTGATGAATAAAAGACTCAAATATACTGGTGATGACATGGCGCAAGGCAGAGTAGAAGTTCATAATCAAGTATCTGATAGTATCCGAGGAGCACACACTCTACTCATGAACCAAGCAATTTCTGAAAATCAGAACAGATTTTGGAAGATTAATCGAAATTATCAACTAGCTATTCAAAAATTTTGCTTTACCCATAATATTATTTTCTTTTGCAACGGTTTCATGGTTTTTTTAAGTCAAGTTTTACCACTTGTTTTAGGTTTTTACTTTGCTATGGCTGGGCAGAAAGTGTCAGTGGCAAGTCTTGTTGCCATGTACATCGCAGCAGGTCAGCTAGTGAGCCCTATTCAGACTATTATGTATGATGCTGTCGATATACAAGGGGCAAAAACGACAGCAGATAAGATTTTTGGAGTATTAGAAATTGGAGATGTAAAACAGATAGATAAAAAAGATGCGCAAGAATTGAATGCTCTCCACATTAAAAATTTAAGTAAATCCTATGGTGACAGACGACTTTTTACTCATCTAAATTTGGATGTTCAAGCAGGTCAGAAAGTTTTAATCAAAGGACCGAGTGGTTGTGGTAAGTCAACCTTGTTTCGACTCATTACTGGAGAAGAAATAGCAGATGAGGGAGAAATTATCGGCGTGACAACTGTTAATGAATGTACATCAAGTTTTGTATCCAGTATAGGAATTATTAGCCAACATCCATTTCTCTTTAACGATACAGTGCGTTATAATTTGACCTTAGGACAAGAATTTTCTGATGAAGAGGTGATTGCTGTTTTGAAACAAGTCAAACTAGATTTTGAATTGACGGGTGGGATGGATTTTATTATCAAAAATAACGGGGAGAATATTTCTGGGGGACAAAGAGTAAGGATTGAATTGGCACGCTTTCTTCTTCGTAGAAAAAATCTGTTATTGGCTGATGAAGTGACCGCAACCCTAGATAAAGAAAATGCCTTCATGGTACATGAACTACTATTTTCTCTTCCTGTTATGATGTTAGAAATTGCCCATCATATTGATGATGAAAGTAGATATCAACAAGTTGTAGATTTAGGAAAATATTAATTCTGGCTTAAAAGTCAGTTTTATCAGAAAATAAAGTAAATATTTCAGCAATAAAACACCCAGTATCAAGATTTTTCAATATATAGTAATATGCATTATTCTGATTATATATACTTTTTATAACTTCAATCTTCTTTCTTATCACAAGATTGTGATAGTTTACATTTTTATAACAAAATTCTCAAACTCTTGCTTGTTTTTACATCATATTATAAAATAAAAAGCATAAAATAATAAAAGAGGTTTTGAAAATGTCCGAAAAACAAATGAAAGTTTTGGGTTGGGTAGCGACCTTCATGTCTGTTATGATGTATGTGTCTTACTTCCCACAAATTATGAACAATCTGGCTGGTCAAAAAGGAAATTTCATCCAGCCCTTGGTTGCTGCCATCAACTGTAGTCTCTGGGTTTACTACGGTCTTTTCAAGAAAGAAAGAGATATTCCCCTTGCTGCTGCCAATGCTCCAGGTATCGTTTTTGGCCTTGTGACGGCTATTACAGCTTTGATTTAAAAAGAAGACTAATTTCAGTCTTCTTTTTTCGTATATATTAGCAAGCTCAGCCCCATCATTACCCAGATAGTTTCAAACTTTTTATCTCCTTTTTAGTATAATAGAACTAGCAAATAAAGTGAGGTAAAGTGATGACAGAAAGACTACAATTTCCAGAGGGCTTCCTCTGGGGTGGTGCTACGGAAGCTAATCAATGTGAGGGTGCTTATAATTTAGACGGTCGTGGATTGGCGAATGTGGATGTCGTCCCCATCGGTCCAGACCGTGAAGCCATTATCGCAGGTCAGAAAAAGATGTTTTCGTTTGAGGAGGGTTATTTTTACCCAGCCAAAGAAGCCATTGATATGTACCATCATTACAAGGAAGATATTGTTCTTTTTGCGGAAATGGGCTTTAAGACTTATCGTCTATCCATTGCTTGGACTCGGATTTTTCCTAAGGGTGACGAAACCGAGCCAAATGAAGCTGGTCTAGCCTTTTATGAGGATTTGTTTAAGGAATGTCATAAGTATGGAATCCAACCTCTGGTAACCATTACTCATTTCGACTGTCCTATGCACTTAATTGAAGAATACGGTGGTTGGCGCAATCGTCGGATGTTGGATTTCTATGAAAAACTTTGTCGCACACTCTTTACCCGTTATAAGGGTTTGGTCAAATATTGGCTTACCTTCAACGAAATCAACATGATTCTCCATGCCCCCTTTATGGGAGCTGGGCTCTGTTTTGAAGAAGGAGAAAATCAAGAACAGGTCAAATACCAAGCGGCTCACCATGAGTTGGTGGCTTCAGCCATGGCGACTAAACTTGCCCACGAAATTGACCCAGAAAACAAGGTGGGATGTATGTTGGCAGCAGGGCAATACTATCCTAACACAGCCCATCCGAGAGACTACTGGGCTGCTATGGAGGAAGATCGCAAGAGTTACTTCTTCATTGATGTTCAAGCGCGTGGGGAATACCCAAATTATGCCAAGAAACAGTGGGAACATAAGGGAATCAAGATAGAAATGACCACAGAAGATTTAGATTTGTTAAAGAATTACACTGTTGACTTTGTTTCCTTCTCTTACTATGCAAGTCGAGTGGCCTCAGGGGATCCAGAAGTTAAAGAATTAACTGCTGGAAATATCTTTGCCTCCCTCAAAAATCCTTATCTAGAATCTTCAGGATGGGGGTGGCAGATTGATCCACTTGGCCTTCGTATCACCCTCAATGCCATCTGGGATCGTTACCAAAAGCCTATGTTTATCGTAGAAAATGGACTCGGTGCTGTAGATACACTGGATGAGAATGGTTATGTAGCAGATGACTATCGGATTGCTTACTTAGAAGCTCATATCAAGGCTATGCGAGATGCCATTTACCAAGATGGTGTTGACTTGCTTGGTTATACGACTTGGGGTTGTATCGATCTGGTTTCAGCTGGCACAGGGGAAATGAATAAACGTTATGGTTTTATCTATGTAGATCGAGATAATGCTGGTCATGGAAGCCTCAAACGTAGCAAGAAGAAATCCTTCTACTGGTACAAGGATGTCATTGCTAGCAATGGTGCAAGCATTGAGTAGAGCACATTTGTTCACTATTTTTATAAAATCTTCTCCCTACTTTATAATATGTGAAAAAGAGTTCAATTAGATGGAGCTTTTTGCTATAATGAGGGGAGAAAAATCAGACAGGAGAATATGATGTCAGAACCATTATTTTTACAATCAGTTATGCAAGAAAAAATCTGGGGTGGTACCAAGCTACGTGATGAGTTTGGTTATGACATCCCAAGTGAAAAAATTGGCGAATACTGGGCCATCTCAGCTCATCCAAATGGAGTTTCTAAGGTGGCAAATGGTCGTTACGAGGGAACAGACTTAGCAACTTTGTATGCAGAACACCGTGAATTGTTTGGCAATCGTCCAGAACCTGTATTTCCGCTTTTGACAAAGATTCTGGATGCCAACGACTGGCTCAGTGTCCAAGTTCACCCAGATGATGCTTATGGATTAGAGCATGAAGGCGAACTCGGAAAAACAGAATGCTGGTACATCATCGCAGCGGATGAAGGTTCAGAGATTATCTACGGTCACAATGCTAAGTCAAAAGAAGAACTCCGCCAGCAAATCGAGGATAAAAACTGGGATGCCTTGCTGACAAAAGTACCAGTTAAAGCTGGAGATTTCTTCTATGTGCCAAGTGGCACCATGCACGCCATCGGTGCAGGTATCTTGATTCTTGAAACCCAACAATCTAGTGACACCACCTATCGCGTCTATGACTTTGACCGTAAGGATGATAATGGTAACTTGCGTGAACTTCACCTTGAAAAATCCATTGATGTATTGAACATTGGTGAGCCTGCAAATAGCCGTCCTGTAACAGTCAAAGCTGATGATTTACGTTCAACTTTACTTGTCTCTAATGATTTCTTCGCAGTCTACAAGTGGGAAATTACTGGAAAAGTTGACTTCGAAAAGACAGCTGACTACAGCTTGTTGAGTGTCTTGGCTGGTCAAGGTCAACTGACTGTTGACGGAAAAAACTATCCAATCCAAAAAGGCAGCCACTTTATCCTACCAAGTGATGTTGAAGCTTGGACATTGGAAGGTCAAGGTTTGGAATTAATTGTTAGCCATCCATAAAAAAAGAAAGGGCCTGAGTTCATACTCAATGAAAATCAAAGAGCAAACTAGGAAACTAGCCGCAGGCTGTACTTGAGTACGGCAAGGCGACGTTGACGCGGTTTGAATTTGATTTTCGAAGAGTATCACTACTCAAGTCCTTTTTAATTACATAAATTGGGCGATAAAGACCACGATGATGATGATTGGAATGACGAAACGAAGAAGGAAGAACCAAACTTGGAAAAGTCCCTGTTTCCATGCTTTTTCATCAAGATGGAATTCTTCTATAGCAAGAGTCTTTTTAAAGATATAGCCTGTAAAAAGTGAAAGGCAGAGGGCTCCAAATGGCATGAGGAGATTGGAAACCAAGAAGTCCATAGCGTCAAAGAAGGTTTTACCAAAAATGTGAACATCCGCCATGACACCGTAAGATAGGGCTGAAGGAATTCCAAAGACAAAGGTCAAAATTCCTAAAATCACACTCCACTTAGCACGCTTGCTGTTGTCCTGATTGGTGATATTGCCCACATTGATTTCCAGCATAACGACAGAAGAAGTGACCGTCGCAAAGAGGAAGAGCAAGAGGAAGAGGATGTAGAAAATGGTTCCAAAAGGCATCTTGTCAAAGAGTTGAGGCAAGACGATAAAGAGCAAGCTCGGTCCCCCTTCAGATTGGATATTGAAGGCTGACATGGCTGGGAAAATGGCTAGACCCGCCATGATAGATACTGAGATATTCATAGCTACGATGGAGATTCCTGATTGGACTAGATTGGTTTTCTTATCCAAATAAGAAGCGTAGGTCAGCATGGCTGTAACCCCTAGTGAGAGGGCAAAGAAAGATTGTCCCAGAGCATAGAGGAGACCAGCACTGGTCAGTTTTGAAAAGTCTGGTTTGAGGAAGTAAAGAACCCCTTCCATGGCATTTGGCAAACTGAGAGAGCGCCCAATGATGACAACAAAGATGATAAAGAGCAGGGGCATCATGACCTTAGAAGCTCTTTCAATTCCTTTTTGAACACCACGTGATACAATGAAGATATTCAATAGGATAAAGGCTGCTTGAGCTCCTAGGGCAATGGCTGGATTTGAAATGATTGAAGTAAATAACTGAGCATAATCATTCGTCTCAGCAAGCTGGAACAATTTCCCAAACTCAATACCCAGATAAACCAGAATCCATCCTCCAATAACGCTGTAGAAAGAGAGAAGGATAAAGAGGGCAAAGGCACCAATCCAACCGATAAAGTTGTACTTACTATTGTTACCAAGTTTTCCAAAGGTTTTGATAGCTGAAACACCAGCGCTTCTGCCGAGGGCAAATTCAGCTAGCAAAAGAGGGAAACCGATTAGAATAGTGGAGATGAGAAAGACTAGTAAAAAGCCTCCTCCACCGTTAGCAGCAGTCATATAGGGGAATTTCCAAACAGCACCAAGTCCGATGGCTGAACCAGCAGATGCTAGGATAAAGCCCAGTTTAGAACCCCATTGCGATTTTTCAGACATAGTTAAACTCCTAAAATTAGTGTTACAAAAGAAAAAGCTACTGCCCTTGGCAAATAGCCTCGTAAGTACTCAAGATGAGCGTTTCTTTTGATTGATAGACTTGACTATCCTATCATGTTTTCTAAGGTCTGTCAAGAAAACCATTTTCATGTTATGATAAAGTAAAAAATTTCGCAAAAATGCTTGACTCTGACCTAAGGGTAGGGGTTATACTATCATTGTAATACTCTTCGAAAATCTCTTCAAACCACGTCAGCGTCGCCTTACCGTACTCAAGTACAGCCTGCGGCTAGCTTCCTAGTTTGCTCTTTGATTTTCATTGAGTATAAGGAGGAAATCATGTATCATATAAAAGAAGCTGCACAGCTTTCAGGTGTTTCTGTCAAGACCCTGCACCACTACGATAAGATAGGACTTTTGGTCCCATTAAAGTCGGAAAACGGCTATCGAACCTATAGCCAAGAGGATTTGGAGCGACTTCAGGTTATTCTGTATTATAAATATCTAGGTTTTTCTTTAGAAAAAATAGCAGAGCTATTAAAGGAAGAAAGGACAGATTTATTGCCCCATCTGACCAGACAGTTGGACTATTTGACTCGAGAAAGGGAACATCTGGATACCTTGATTTCCACCTTGCAGAAAACCATTCAAGAACAAAAAGGAGAAAGAGAAATGAGCATTCAAGAGAAATTCGCTGGATTTAACTACCAAGACCATCAAAAATACCACCAAGAGGCGGTAGAGAAATATGGACAAGAAGTCATGGACCAAGCGCTGGAGCGCCAAAAAGGTCACGAAGACGAGGCTACGGCTGCCTTCAACCAAGTCTTTCAAGCCTTGGCACAAAATCTTCAATCTGGTCTGCCTATAGTAGCAGCCGAAAATCAAGAAGAAGCAGCCAAACTCTTGCAAGCCATTCGTACTTATGGATTTGACTGCTCTATTGAGGTCTTTGGTCATATTGGAAAAGGCTATGTCTATAATCCAGAGTTTAAGGAAAACATTAACAAATTTGGAACAGGAACAGCCCAGTACACATCAGATGTCATTGCCCACTATGTCCAAACTCAGACAAAATAAAATCGGAGGAGTATTCTTCCGATTTTTACTAAATTTAAGTACTACTTGCTTAATAATTTTTCTACCACATTTAGTTTTCGCATGGTCAAATCCACATTGAAAAGCTTTTCAAGATAGTTAGTATTGAGCTTTTTTCGTTTTGCAGTTCTAGGGAGATAGAGGTAGAGACAGTGGTTACCGACACAAATTTCTTCTTCGCTGTAATCAATTTCTAATTTTTCTAAAGGGAGACTTTGAATAGGTTCTTGATAAAAAATCACGTGTACACGGTCATAAAGATAGTGTTCTCCAAACGGATTTTCTTGGACAATGTTTTTAAAAATATCCTTATTCTTAATGATTATTTTGAGATCAGCTCCAATCTTTTCCTTTATTAGAGTATGAACCTGTTCTTGTATTTCTTCGAGAGCTAAGTTACTTTCAAGAATAATATTTCCACTTTGAATATAAGTTCGAACTTGTTGAAAACCAGCTTCTGTCAAGATATCTACTAGATAAGACATTTTAGGGATAGCATTTTTTCCATTAGGAGTCACTCCCCTTAGTAAGATAATATGTTCCAAAGTAGTTCCTTTCTTTTGGGGCGGATTGTTCCGTTTAGTAATGTATATTTAGATTGGGGTTGATCCCGCCACCCAGCCAGTGCAGAGGGCAGAAGTGATGTTAAAGCCACCCGTGTGGGCATTGATATCCATGACTTCGCCAGCAAAGTGGAGGCCAGGAACGAGCTTACTTTCCAGAGTTTTAGGATTGATTTCCTTGAGACTGACACCACCTTTGGTGACAAAGGACTTGGCAAGGGACATTTTGCCAGTCACAGGGATTTTGAGAGCCTTGATAGACTGGATAAGTTGTTCACGTTCCTTTTCAGTCAACTGTTTGACTTTATCAGGATAGCCTTGCACAAAAAATTCTGATAAACGTTCTGGAAGCAAAGTTTTTAAAGCATTTTTCAAGGATTTTTCCCGATTTTCTTCTAGGAATGCAGCCAAGTCCTTCTCAGAAAGTTGAGGCAAAACATCCAGTGAGAGAACCTCCCCACCCTTGACAAAACTAGACATACGCAGGGCAGCAGGACCTGACAAACCAAAGTGGGTAAAGAGCAGATCGTGAGTGATGACATGCTTACCATAGCTTAGGGTTACATCGTCCAGAGAAATCCCTTGTAAGGACTTATGTGGAAAATCCGTCAATAATGGACTTTCAGCAGCCTCAAGTTCGGTAATGGTGTGTTTAAAATGACGGGCAATCTCATGTCCAAAACCAGTCGAACCAGTGGAAGGATAGGACTTTCCACCAGTTGTGACAATCAGTTTATCACAAGTGAAATTTTGGTCTGCGGACTTAAGGACAAACTGGTCATCCACCTTTTTAACCGAAACAATCTCAGTTTGAGTAGCAACTTGACCACCTAGCTCAGTGATTTTCTTTTCCAAGGCTTCGATAATTGTTCGAGACTTGTCACTAGCAGGAAAGACGCGCCCGTGGTCCTCGACCTTAAGTTTGACCCCATTTTCCGTAAAAAAGTTAATGATATCATGGTTATCAAATTGGGAGAAGACACTGTAGAGAAAGCGCCCATTTCCAGGGATGCCAGCTAGCAGGTCGTCCAAGCTACCATTGTTGGTCACATTGCAACGTCCACCACCAGTCCCAGCCAATTTTTTCCCAAGTTTCCGATTTTTTTCGATGAGGAGGGTTTTCTGTCCATAAAAGCTACTGGAAATCGTAGCCATCATACCAGCAGGTCCCCCACCGATGACAATAGTATCAAAATGTTTCATAGCTCTATTGTACCACAAAAAACAAGAGATGATGGTCACCTCTTGTCAAGAATGCAATTAATCAATTTCATATCCCATCAGTAAACCGCCATCTTCCGCATAGAAACTGCAGAGGCCAGAGGTTGGGAGAATTTTAATATCCGCTTGTGGGAAGGTTTCGCGAATTCGCTCTGAGAGCTGTTGGCAACATTTTTCGTTATTGTGTTGGGCCATGATAATTCGGCCACCAGCATATCCAGCTTTTACCAACTCATCATAGGCAGCTTGAACGGATTTCTTTGCTCCTCTTGCTTTTTGTAGCAATTCGAGGGTTCCGGTTTCACTAGCTTCTCCAACCATACGGATATTGAGAAGGCCAACGACTGTACCGATTAGCTTACTCAAACGGCCGTTCTTCACCAAGTTATCGACTTTAGCTAGGACAAAAAGTAACTTGGTTTTTTCTTGGTAGGCTGTAATAGCTTCAACCACTTCTTCAAAAGACAAGCCCTGGTCAATCAAGTCATTTAATTTTTCTACGAGCAAGTCAACCTCTCCGCCAGCAGACAAACTATCAATTACATGAATCTTAGTGTCAGGATGTTCTTCTAGATAAATATTCTTTGCTAGTTGAGCACTATTGTTACTGCCAGAAAGAGTACCCGTGATGGTTACTAGGAAAATGTTGTTGGCACCTTCAAATGCTCGCAAATAATCATCTGGGCTTGGACAAGCTGATTTTGAAGCTTCTGCGGTTGCATACATAGTTTCCATCATTTGGTCAATGTCAAGACTGGCATCATCAACAAAGACCTGATCAGCTACTTGAATGGTTAAGGGGACACTTACAAAGGTTGTGTCAATAGCTGGTGTTTCCAGCTGACGATAATCACAACCAGAGTCAGCAATAATCTTCCAAGTCATAGAAATTCTCCATCTTTGTCAGTTATACATTGACAAAGGTTCTGTCTTTTTTTACAATTATATCATGAAAACCCTTGAAACAAAAGCCTCATCCGTCTGTTGTGACAAGTAGAAAGAAAATGTTATGTCTGAACGTAGAATCTCTGAAAAGTCTCTTGAAAATCTCAGAAAATCAAACCAAGAATCCAATTTACTAACCAGAGAAGCCATTGAAACAGCCCTATTGCAACTCTTGGAAAAAAAGGACCTGACCAAGATTAGTATTTCTGAATTGGTTAAGCGTGCAGGCGTTTCGCGTGCAGCCTTTTACCGCAATTATGATTCCAAAGAGGAGATTTTAGAGAGCGTCTTTAAACGAACTGTCCACAATATTATGGAACAGCTGCATCATTACGATTTAAAGACAGATCTCTATTTGGTCTGGGTTCACCTTTTCCGCGAGGCCAGAAAGGAAGCCAGAGTGATTCAACTGGCCTTGGATTACCATCTGGAAAAAATCTTTGTCCAAGCCATGCAGGAATTTCTAGAAAAATACCATGGAAAATCAAAAGGTGTCAGCTCTTATCTTCATTCCTTCTGGAGTTCAGCCATTGTATCTGTCCTCCTCAAATGGATCAAGGATGGCATGAAGGTACCAGCTGAAAAGATTGCGGACTTACGGTTACCATTTTTTAAAAAATAGAGAAAAAGGAGAAGAGATATGACTGAAAAAAGACTGGCCTGGGATGAGTATTTTGCAGCCCAAGCCCTACTGATTGCCAATCGTTCCACTTGTAAACGTGCCAAAGTGGGCGCAATTCTGGTAAAGGATAATAAGGTTATTTCCACTGGTTACAATGGTTCGGTGTCAGGGACTGAGCATTGTATTGACCATGAATGTCTGGTCATTGAAGGCCACTGTGTTCGCACCCTTCACGCTGAGGTTAATGCCATTCTCCAAGGTGCTGAACGTGGTGTTCCTAAAGGTTTTACGGCCTATGTAACCCATTTTCCTTGTCTGAATTGCACGAAACAATTGCTCCAGGTTGGTTGCAAGCGCGTGGTTTATATTAACCAGTACCGAATGGATGACTATGCCCAATACCTTTATCAAGAAAAAGGGACAGAATTGACCCATTTACCACTTGAGACCGTACAGGCAGCTCTTAAAGAGGCAGATTTAATGTAAAAATTATCAAAAATAAATGGTTTAGAAAGATTTTTAAACCGTTTTTTGGTATAATAAGAAGAATAAATTGAAAGAAGGAATTCCAAAAATGGGAAAAATTGAAGTTATTAATCATCCACTGATTCAACACAAATTGTCAATCTTGCGTCGTACAGATACTTCTACAAAAGCTTTTCGTGAGCTAGTAGATGAGATTGCAATGTTGATGGGGTATGAAGTACTTCGTGATCTTCCACTAGAAGATGTGGAAATCGAAACACCAATTACAAAAACAGTTCAAAAACAATTGGCTGGTAAGAAATTGGCCATCGTTCCAATCTTACGTGCAGGTATCGGGATGGTTGATGGTCTCTTGAGCTTGGTTCCAGCTGCTAAAGTTGGCCACATCGGTATGTACCGTGATGAAGAAACCCTTCAACCAGTTGAGTACTTGGTGAAATTGCCTGAGGATATTGACCAACGTCAAATTTTTGTCGTAGACCCAATGTTGGCAACAGGTGGCTCAGCAATCTTGGCTGTTGATTCTCTTAAAAAACGTGGCGCATCAAATATCAAGTTTGTCTGCCTTGTATCTGCTCCAGAAGGTGTTAAAGCCCTTCAAGAAGCTCATCCAGATGTAGAAATCTTTACAGCAGCCTTGGATGAACGTTTGAACGAACACGGTTATATCGTTCCAGGTCTTGGAGATGCTGGAGACCGCTTGTTCGGTACAAAATAAAATTAAAAAGAGATTGACTTGGAAAAGAATTTCCAGTCTTGGAAGGAGGTTGAATTTTTGTTTCTGTCTGATGAAAACAGAGCAAAAATTTGACCTTTTTTGACCAAGATATTATAATAGTCTTATCTTCAGTCATTTGACCAACAAAAATAAAACTCAAAAGGAGAAATGAATGATTCCTGTAGTTATTGAACAAACAAGCCGTGGAGAACGTTCCTACGATATTTACTCACGTCTTCTCAAAGACCGCATCATCATGCTGACAGGTCCAGTAGAAGACAATATGGCTAACTCTGTTATTGCCCAATTGCTTTTCTTAGATGCCCAAGATAGTACAAAAGATATTTACCTTTATGTCAATACACCTGGTGGTTCTGTTTCAGCTGGTTTGGCAATCGTTGATACCATGAACTTTATCAAGGCAGATGTCCAAACTATCGTGATGGGTATGGCGGCATCTATGGGTACTGTCATCGCATCAAGTGGAGCAAAAGGCAAACGTTTCATGCTTCCAAATGCAGAGTATATGATTCACCAACCAATGGGTGGTACAGGTGGTGGTACTCAACAAACTGATATGGCTATCGCTGCAGAACACTTGCTTAAAACTCGTAACACCTTGGAAAAAATCTTGGCTGAAAATTCAGGTCAGTCAATTGAAAAAGTTCATGCAGATGCAGAACGCGATAACTGGATGAGCGCCCAAGAAACACTTGAATATGGCTTTATTGATGAAATCATGGCCAACAATTCATTGAACTAATGATGAAATAAGGCAAACTCGACTGGGTTTGCTTTTTTTGGTATAATAGGGAGAGATTTCTTAGAAAGAGGATTTATCATGTTTGAAAAAGTCAATCGATCTGGCTTGATTATCTATCTTTACTATAATCGTGATGCCAAAAAACTGCAGGATTATGGAGATATTACCTATCATTCCAAGAAACATCGTTACTTACAACTCTATGTTCCAACTCAAGAAGTGGAGCAATTGGTCGGGCGCTTGAGCAAGGAAAAATTTATAAAAAAAGTCAGAGTTTGTCATATCCAAGAGCTGGAAACACCCTTTGTGGGCAATCTTTATCGAGAGGAAAACGTTATCATCGAAAAAGTTCAAGAAAAGTGTTGACAATTTTCTGATAATTCGGTATATTCTTAACATGCTATTTATTTAAGAAATAAGGAGACAAAAAAGATGAAGAAAAAATTTGCCCTATCGTTTGTGGCGCTTGCAAGTGTAGCACTTCTTGCAGCCTGTGGAGAAGTGAAGTCTGGAGCGTCAAACGCTGCTGGTAACTCAGTAGATGAAAAGACAATCAAAATCGGATTTAACTTCGAAGAAACTGGTGCCGTAGCAGCCTACGGAACATCTGAACAAAAAGGTGCCCAACTTGCTGTTGATGAAATCAATGCAGCAGGTGGTATCGATGGAAAACAAATCGAAGTAGTCGATAAAGATAACAAATCTGAAACAGCAGAGGCTGCTTCAGTAACAACTAACCTTGTAACTCAATCTAAAGTATCAGCAATCGTAGGACCTGCGACATCTGGTGCAACTGCAGCTGCGGTAGCGAACGCTACAAAAGCAGGTGTTCCATTGATCTCACCAAGTGCGACTCAAGATGGATTGACTAAAGGTCAAGATTACCTCTTTATCGGAACTTTCCAAGATAGCTTCCAAGGAAAAATTATCTCAAACTATGTTTCTGATAAATTGCAAGCTAAGAAAGTTGTTCTTTACACTGACAATGCCAGTGACTATGCTAAAGGTATTGCCAAAGCCTTCCGTGAAGCTTATAAAGGTGAAATCGTTGCAGATGAGACTTTCGTAGCAGGTGACACAGACTTCCAAGCAGCCCTTACAAAAATGAAAGGGAAAGACTTTGATGCTATCATCGTCCCTGGTTACTACACTGAAGCTGGTAAAATTGTAAACCAAGCGCGTGGTATGGGAATTGACAAACCAATCGTTGGTGGTGATGGATTCAACGGTGACGAGTTTGTACAACAAGCAACTGCTGAAAAAGCTTCAAACATCTACTTTATCTCAGGCTTCTCAACTACTGTAGAAGTTTCGGCTAAAGCAAAAGCCTTCCTTGATGCTTACCGTGCTAAGTACAACGAAGAGCCTTCAACATTTGCAGCCTTGGCTTATGACTCAGTTCACCTTGTAGCAAACGCAGCAAAAGGTGCTAAAAACTCTGGCGAAATCAAGGATAACCTTGCTAAAACAAAAGATTTTGAAGGTGTAACTGGTCAAACAAGCTTCGATGCAGACCACAACACAGTCAAAACTGCTTACATGATGACCATGAACAATGGTAAGGTTGAAGCAGCAGAAGTTGTAAAACCATAATAGAAAATGTTGAAATAGGGAATGAGCCTCGGACTCACTCCCTGTTTCGATGTTTAAGAACCTATCAAAAAATGAGGGAAAACCCTCGAAATTATAAATAGAAAGAGTGAATCTTATGCTCCAACAACTAGTAAATGGTTTGATTCTAGGTAGTGTTTATGCGCTGTTAGCCCTAGGATATACCATGGTTTACGGAATTATCAAGCTCATCAACTTCGCCCACGGTGATATTTATATGATGGGAGCCTTTATCGGTTATTTCTTGATTAATTCTTTCCAAATGAATTTCTTTGTAGCTCTTATTGTAGCTATGCTAGCGACATCCATTCTTGGTGTCGTGATTGAGTTCCTTGCTTACCGACCTTTACGTCACTCTACTCGTATTGCTGTTTTGATTACAGCTATTGGGGTTTCTTTCTTATTGGAGTATGGCATGGTCTATCTGGTTGGTGCTAATACTCGTGCCTTCCCTCAAGCGATTCAAACAGTTCGCTATGATTTGGGACCAATTAGCTTAACGAATGTACAGTTAATGATCTTAGCAATCTCCTTGATTTTGATGATTTTGTTACAAGTTATTGTTCAAAAGACCAAGATGGGGAAAGCCATGCGTGCGGTATCCGTAGATAGCGATGCGGCGCAATTGATGGGGATTAATGTAAACCGTACTATCAGCTTTACCTTCGCTTTGGGTTCAGCTCTTGCGGGTGCGGCTGGTGTTCTGATTGCCCTCTATTATAACTCTCTTGAGCCTTTGATGGGGGTTACTCCAGGTCTTAAGTCTTTCGTTGCCGCAGTACTTGGTGGTATCGGAATCATTCCTGGTGCGGCTCTGGGTGGTTTTGTGATTGGTCTATTGGAAACCTTTGCGACAGCCTTTGGAATGTCAGACTTCCGTGATGCCATTGTTTATGGAATCTTGTTGTTGATCTTGATTGTTCGCCCAGCTGGTATCCTTGGTAAAAATGTGAAAGAGAAGGTGTAAACGATGAAAGAAAATTTAAAAGTTAATATTCTATGGTTACTCCTTTTGTTAGCTGGCTATGGCTTGATTAGTGTACTGGTTTCAGTCGGAGTACTCAATCTATTCTATGTACAGATTTTACAACAAATCGGAATTAATATTATTCTGGCTGTTGGTCTCAACTTAATCGTTGGTTTTTCAGGTCAATTTTCACTTGGTCATGCTGGTTTCATGGCGATTGGTGCCTATGCAGCAGCTATTATTGGTTCTAAATCACCAACCTACGGTGCCTTCTTTGGAGCTATGATTGTAGGGGCTTTACTTTCAGGAGCAGTTGCCTTGCTTGTCGGAATTCCAACTTTACGCTTGAAGGGGGACTATCTTGCGGTAGCGACTCTTGGTGTTTCTGAAATTATCCGTATCTTTATCATCAATGGCGGAAGTCTTACAAATGGTGCGGCAGGTATCTTAGGGATTCCTAACTTTACAACTTGGCAAATGGTTTACTTCTTTGTCGTGATTACAACCATTGCAACCTTGAACTTCTTGCGTAGTCCAATTGGTCGTTCAACTCTCTCTGTTCGTGAAGATGAAATCGCTGCTGAGTCAGTTGGGGTTAATACGACTAAAATTAAAATCATCGCTTTTGTCTTTGGAGCCATTACTGCAAGTATTGCAGGGTCACTTCAGGCAGGATTTATCGGCTCTGTTGTACCGAAAGATTACACCTTCATCAACTCAATCAACGTTTTGATTATTGTTGTATTTGGTGGACTTGGTTCCATTACAGGTGCAATTGTTTCAGCAATTGTCCTTGGAATTTTGAATATGCTTCTCCAAGATGTTGCTAGCGTGCGTATGATTATTTACGCTTTGGCCTTGGTATTGGTAATGATTTTCAGACCAGGTGGACTCCTTGGAACATGGGAGTTGAGCCTATCACGTTTCTTTAAAAAATCTAAGAAGGAGGAACAAAACTAATGGCATTACTTGAAGTAAAACAGTTAACCAAACATTTTGGCGGTCTAACAGCTGTTGGAGATGTGACTCTTGAATTGAACGAAGGGGAATTGGTTGGACTAATCGGTCCAAACGGAGCTGGGAAAACCACTCTTTTCAACCTCTTGACGGGTGTTTATGAACCAAGTGAGGGAACTGTTACCCTTGATAGTCACCTTTTAAATGGAAAGGCACCATATAAGATTGCTTCTTTGGGACTTGGACGTACTTTCCAAAATATCCGTCTCTTTAAAGATTTAACCGTTTTGGACAATGTTTTGATTGCCTTTGGCAACCATCACAAACAACATGTTTTTGCTAGTTTCTTACGCTTACCAGCTTTTTACAAGAGTGAAAAAGAATTAAAGGTTAAGGCTTTGGAATTGCTGAAAATCTTTGATTTAGATGGAGATGCAGAAACTCTTGCTAAAAATCTTGCCTACGGACAACAACGTCGTTTGGAAATTGTTCGTGCCCTTGCTACGGAACCTAAAATTCTCTTTTTAGATGAACCAGCAGCAGGTATGAACCCACAGGAAACTGCTGAATTGACTGAGTTAATTCGTCGTATCAAAGATGAATTTAAGATTACGATTATGCTGATTGAACACGATATGAATCTGGTCATGGAAGTAACAGAACGTATCTATGTACTTGAATACGGTCGTTTGATTGCTCAGGGAACTCCAGACGAAATTAAGACCAATAAACGCGTTATCGAAGCTTATCTAGGAGGTGAAGCCTAATGTCTATGTTAAAAGTTGATAATCTTTCTGTGCATTACGGCATGATCCAAGCAGTCCGTGATGTAAGCTTTGAAGTTAATGAAGGAGAAGTTGTTTCCCTTATCGGTGCCAATGGTGCAGGTAAGACAACCATTCTCCGTACCTTGTCTGGTTTGGTTCGACCAAGTTCAGGAAAGATTGAATTTTTAGGTCAAGAAATCCAAAAAATGCCAGCTCAAAAAATCGTGGCAGGTGGTCTTTCACAAGTGCCAGAAGGACGCCACGTCTTCCCTGGATTGACAGTTATGGAAAATCTAGAAATGGGTGCTTTCTTAAAGAAAAATCGTGAAGAAAATCAAGCTAATTTGAAGAAAGTTTTCTCACGTTTCCCACGTCTTGAAGAACGGAAGAACCAAGATGCAGCCACTCTTTCAGGAGGGGAACAACAAATGCTTGCCATGGGACGCGCTCTTATGTCAACACCGAAACTTCTTCTTTTAGATGAACCATCAATGGGACTTGCCCCAATCTTTATCCAAGAGATTTTTGATATCATTCAAGATATCCAGAAGCAAGGAACAACTGTCCTCTTGATTGAACAAAATGCCAATAAGGCACTCGCAATCTCTGACCGAGGTTATGTACTGGAAACAGGAAAAATCGTTCTATCAGGAACAGGAAAAGAACTCGCCTCATCAGAAGAAGTCAGAAAAGCATATCTAGGTGGCTAAAACAATCCAGTGGATTGTTTTAGTCGGTGGAGGAGGATTACGAAGTAATCACCATTAATAGTCCGGGGGACCTTTTTAGTCGGCAGATAGAGATTGCGAAGCAATCATCAGAATCCAGTGGATTGTTTTAGTCGGTGGATGAAGATTGCGTAAGCAATCTTCGCATAGTCTGGGAGACTAGTTTAGGTTGCGGATAGAGATTGCAAAGCAATCTTTATCTACATTAAAAGATGAATTTCTAATAATTGAAAAAATCGAATGAAACGTTTTTTACCTTCATTTACAGAGCTCGATTTCAGAGCTCTTTTTGCTAGCTTATTCATACTTTTCTGAATTTTGAAAAAGAAATGTAAGCGTTTGATAGATTTACAAAAAGATTGTATAATAGAGATAAGAATAGAAAAGGAGAAGTCTCATGGCAGTTAAAGATTTTATGACCCGCAAGGTAGTTTATATTAGTCCAGATACAACAGTATCTCATGCAGCAGATTTGATGAGAGAGCAAGGGTTGCACCGTTTGCCTGTTATCGAAAATGATCAATTGGTTGGTTTGGTGACTGAGGGAACCATTGCGCAAGCTAGTCCATCCAAGGCAACAAGTCTTTCTATCTATGAGATGAATTATCTTCTGAATAAGACAAAAGTAAAAGATGTCATGATTCGCGATGTTGTCACTGTCTCTGGCTATGCGAGTCTAGAGGATGCAACTTATCTGATGTTGAAAAACAAGATTGGTATTCTTCCTGTCGTTGATAACCATCAAGTCTATGGTGTTATTACGGATCGTGACGTTTTCCAAGCCTTTCTTGAAATTGCTGGTTATGGTGAAGAAGGAATTCGTGTGCGCTTTGTTACGGAAAATGAAGTTGGTGTACTCGGAAAGATTGTTTCTCTAATCGTTGAAGAAAATTTGAATATTTCCCATACAGTAAATATTCCGCGTAAAGATGGTAAGGTGATTATCGAAGTTCAAATCGAGGGATCAATTGATTTACCAGCCTTGAAAGAAAAATTTGAATCAGAGAATATTCAAGTAGAAGAAATCACTCGTACTTCAGCAAAAGTCTTGTAAGAAGGGAAGCCGAAAGGCTTCTTTTTTCATGGTAAATTCCCAAACTAAGTTCCACTGCTAATCCAAGTGGAAGTTAGTCTGATAAAAATCCTAAAAAACATTGGAAATCCGTGTCAGGGTAACTTCCACTGGTTTTAATCATGCTTGATTTCATCGCTTTTGTAGCCAAAATGAATCGAAAAAAAGAGCGCACAAAATCCTCTCATCTGAAAGCGTTTCAGATTAAGTTCCGCTATGGTGGAAGTTAGTGTGAGACGTTTGAATGGGGTTAAAGGTTA